>JBBRPH010000063.1:0-31511 GCA_038228295.1 Chloroflexia bacterium
CCAACCATTTGCTGCGGCGGTTTGTGTAGCCTCCCTGTCGCTGTGTCTCTGGGGGGTGTAAACAGGCGTTAGGCGAGGGGACGGCCCCGACGGGCGTGCTGCGTGGCGAGAAAGTCGGCGACCGGCGGCACAAGGCGACCCAGCCACTCAATGCCCGCCAGCACCGGGGTAAGCCATCTAGGCACGACGAGCCGCCGGCGCGGGTGATCGAGCAGCCGCACAATTGGCCCGGCACAGGCGGCGGGTGTGAGGACTAACGCCGGCGGCAAAACTTGACCCCGCCCGGCCCGCGCGTGAAACTCTGTGCGAATCGGCCCCGGCTCCACCAGACAAACGCGCACGCCATGCGGAGCGAGTTCCCAGCGCAGCGCCTCGGTGAACGCGGTGAAGGCGATCTTGCTGGGGCTGTAGTTGCCCATGCCCGGCATGGCAATGCGCGCTAACCCGGAGCCGATATTGATCACGGTGCCGCCCGTCGCCACTAAATGGGGTAAGGCCAGTCGCGTCAGCACGACAGGCGCAGTCACGTTAACTGCCCACTGCTGCCGTAAGGCGTCTACAGTAGCCGCGTGGAACGGCTGGGCCAGCGGGAGCCCGGCGTTGTTGACCAGCGCATCCAGCCGCCCGTAAGCCGCCAACGTCGCCGCGATCAGCCGTTCAGGGCCGGTCGGCTCGGCTAGGTCCAGCGGAACGGCTAGCGCTTGCCCGCCGTCCGCCTCGATGCGGCGCACCAACTCGGCCAACCGCGCGCCGCGCCGCGCCGCCACGATCACACGCCAACCCTGCCGCGCCGCCTGCCGCGCTACCGCCCAACCAATACCGCTCGATGCGCCGGTGACGATCAGCACTCGGCTTTGCATGAGAGAGATCCTTTCGCGGGGGGGAGGTACAAGGCGCGGCCATCGGTTACGCCTGCTTCTTAGTTGGAGCTTTGGTGGAGGGCGTGTGCCCCGGCGCAGTCCCACTGGGCGCAGTCCGGTCGCGGGGAGCCTACGCCCTCCTCGCCCGACCACCGTGGCGAACAGCGGCTGGGCTATCCTGAGCATAACGCAGACCGGCTGCTCACTGCGACCTCTTGCGGACCACCCGCCGCGTACCTGAGTGCTTGACAGCCCTGCCGCGTTGTTGGCCCTTATTCGGTTGCTGCAGCGTTAGCCGCCTGTATCCAGTCGGTAGATCAGGTAATTCTGATCATAGAGCAGCGTGGCGGGTAAGCCGGGCAGCGGCACGTGGGGGCGGCGGTAGAGCGGCGCCAGGGCGCGGCGCACCGGCGTGGGCGCGGTTAGCGAGTCGGCGGCGCCGCCTAGCCAGAGATAGGTGACGTGGTATTGGCGGATGATCGCTTGGATGTCGGCCAGACCCCCTTCAGGGATCATCACCGCTCGGCGTTGCGCGTACCAGTTGAACTCCCACGGATTGCGTGTCATCACTACTGCGTCGGCGGGTAAATTCGCCGCCGCCCAACGTCCGGCGGCGGCAAAGTTGTCGGATCGTGCGCTGCCGTCCGCCAGCTTGGCAATATCGTCGCGGTCGGCCAAAAGGATAGGGGCCAACGCCGCTAACAGCAGCGCACCGGCGACGGCCCGCCGCCCCCACGTGCCGCGCCCTGCGATGCCGTCATGCACGCGCACTAACGCCACCGCCACGCCCAAATAAATCCAGGGCACCAGGGCCAGGGCGTAGCGTGATTCATAGTGCCAGGCCAGCAGCACAAACACGCTATAGCCGCCGAACGCGCCGATCCAGGCCAGAGCTAAGCCGCGTAGTCGCTGCGGAGCCAGCCACCAGCCCAGCCCGCCTGTCGCCAGGATCGCTAACGTTAGCCACAACGGCTTGCCCCCGCCCAGGATCTCGCCTTTGCTGATGCCCGCCGTCCAGACTGCGCTGATGCCTGTGCCGACCGCACTGTAGAGATCGGCATAGCTGTTGAGCAGCAATGCCGGACCCGGCAATGGTCCAGCCAGATAGTTGCCGTAAATGCGCTCCCAGGCCGGCCCGCTGGTACTCGTCGTCAGGCGTAGCAGCCACAGATCCGTACTTTCGGTCGAGTAGAACAGTGCTTGAAAGGTGAGGAGGTGATACAGCAGCAGCGGAGCAAGCGTTAGCGCAAACACGATTCCCGCCCAGCGCGCCGGACGCCAGTCCCAGGTCGGACGCCGCCCCGCCCAGCGCGCCGTCGCCTCGTTCAGGGCCAGCGCGATCACCAAACTGCCCAACAGCACCACCCCGCTCGGCCCCTTGCTCCAGATGAGCAGCCCGGCGGCCAAACCCGCGAGGAGTGCGGGCCTGGCCGCGGTCGGCGTTCGCAGTTCGGCGGTCGGCGTTTCACCGCTTGCGTTCACAATATTATCGTCATCTGCCGACTGCCGACTGCCGACCACCGACCGCCGACTGCCGACCGCCGCCTCCCAGCCCCAGCCGATGGTGAGCAGGGTACAGAGGGTGAAGGCGAGATCGTTGATCGGCAGCAGCACGGTTTGGAAAAAGTAGGGGTGGCCCAGCGTGAGGCCGGCAGCGACGAAGGCGACGCGGTGATCCCACCAACGGCGGGCGAACCCGTAGCCGGCGGCCGTGAGCAGCAGCAGCAGCGCGAGATTGGGCAGTTTGGCGACCCAGGTTTGTGATCCGAGCAGGGCAAAGAATGGCGCGGTGAGTAGTGGTTGCATCAGGGGCCAAGTTTCGGCGGGGTGGGTAATGCCGGGATGCAGCCGGTAGAATTGGGCCACATAGTCTACCACCGGCCCGCGTCCTGCCGCCAAGTTACGCGCCACCACAGCGTTCTCCGCATAGTCGGCGTGCCCGATCCAATCTACCTGCGGGATGATCGCAAGTGCGTAGGCGGCATATCCCACCAGCAACAACATGAGCAGCAATGGGATAGCAAAGCGGACAATGCGGGGCGGCACGGTTCGGCTGTCGGGCAGGCGCAGTGGTAGTCGGATGCGGTGGATGACTTGGCCTAAGCGGGGCGCGGCCACCACTAATACACCGACCGCCCCCAGGGCGATGCCAAGTGCCGGCAGCCAGGGGGTGATCAGGGGGCGGGCCTGCGTCAGGCCCGCCGCTCCTGCCGCCAAGATAGTGATCGCGCCGCCCGCCGCCAGGAAGGGGCGGCGCAGGCGCAGCAACGCTGCATACGTGCCTAGCACGCCGAGCGTCACTGCCCACAGCGGGGTGAACGGCGGCAACGGAGCCGGCGTACCGGGCGCCGGTTCGACCCGCAGCCATTCCAGCTTGAGGCCCAAGTCGCGCCCTTCGCCCGCCGGCCGGAAAGGCACAGTGTTGAACCCGACCGTCAGGTTGGGATCGCCGAACGGGCGGCTAATCGGCGCGGTGCTGTAGACGGCGGTTTGGCTGCCCAGTTGGTAGGTACCTACGATGCGGCTGCCCACGGTGAGCGTGACTACAGCGGGAGGCGCAGCGACGGGGCGCGGCGACGAGGCGCGAAAACTTAGCACCACGGATGTAGTGGCACCAATGTCCGTCAGGGTCAACGTGCCTGTGGCGCGGCTCCAGCGCGTGTGCGTGCGTCCCGCATCTTCAGCTTCGTCGGCATAAAAACTGTTGTCTCTGATCAGCGGGCCGCTAAAGGGACCACCGGCCGCGATTGTCCAAGCCGGCGGCGTGAAGCGGTAGACAGCCCATATCACTGCCGGGACTGTCACCAGCAGTAATCCAGCCAGGATCAGCGATAAGCGGGCAGTGCGCCACATCAAGGTGTGCCTGCGGCCAGGAGTTCTACCTCTAGCCGCGCCTGCCCCCCGGCGGCAATCTCCGGCAGTCGCACCCGTTCGGGCGTGGCGAGCGTGATGGCTACGCCGTTTACTTGCACACTGCGGGCGGCACGGGGTAGGGTGATCCAGACATCGGCCAGCGCATCTGGGCTATGGTTGGTGAATATGGTGCGGAAAGTATCCGCGCCCGTCGTGTCTGTAGTCGCGTCCAGCCGCGCGATGTCGCGTTGCCGTTGCACCAATGTGCTCACCGGCGCGATCCAAAGGTCGCCCGCATCGCGGGCGGCGGCCGCGGCGGCGATTACTGCGGCCCAGACATCGTGTACCGCCGGCTTGGTCAATTCTTCAGGATGCGTCCAGAACGAGGTTACGCCGCGCCGGGCAATCGTCTCGCTGATCACGGCGCGGCCCTGGATGGCGCCGGGCACGCTTACCACCCCGGCACTGTCGCCGCTATCCGGCCCCGCCGCGCCCAACAACAGGTCGGGCATGACGGCAATGCTGGGGTAGAGCGGCATCGCGCTGAGGGTGTAGTAATCGTGGGCAGGGATGTCGGTGTTGATCCGGGTGCTGTAGAGCCGCGTGACCGATTGGATGCCGTGATCGGCCAATATCTTGTAGGTGGCGGCGGTGGTGCTGTTCGACGACTCCCAGGGGAAAGCGAAGGAGCGCACCGGCGGCAGCTTGCGGGCTTGCGCTGCCCGGTTCCACTCATCCAGATCCAGCGTGAGCGCGCTGGGCTTGGTGCCGCGCACATAGAGATGGCCGAAGGTGTGACTGCCGATTTCGTGCCCCGCCGCCGCCAGCCGGTCACTTTGGTCACCGAAATACCAGGCTGGGTCGCTGGCAACCGTGCCGTAGGGATCGTCGCCATACCAGGGATGGGTCAGCCAGTAGTCCGTGTTCCAGTACCACTGGGTGCCGAACGGATAGGTGGGGTTGCCGGCAAAAAGGCGATGGTCAGGGTTGCCGTCGAGCAAGTTGTAGCCGGTGGCGTAAAAGGTCGCCTGGATACCATACCCCGCGAACAGCCCGGCCAAGATGTCGGCCCCGGCGCGCATATTGCGCCCGCGTGTCTCGGCGTAGGCGAGATCGTGCCCGCTTTTGGAATGGATCAGCCCGCCCATCGCACTTTCCCAGTCGAAGGAAAAGGCCAGCGCCGCCCGTGCCCCGTTGGGCCAGGGATCGATCCTTAAGCCAAGCTGGCCTAGCGCTGGGGCATGAACCGTTGGTGTGCCGTCCAACGCCCGCAGCCAGAGTTGGGCGTAGCTGCTGCCGGCAGGTGCAGTGGCCGCCCCACGCAACGGCTGCCCGGCGGTTTGTGGTGGTCCCGCGCTGTAGCTGCCGCTGCGTTGCAGCGGTTCCAGGGTCTGCTTTTCCCATTGCACAATAGCCTGGGCATGACCACTGCCGCCGGTCGTTACGTCGTAGCACAGGGTTGTGCCGGACCGCACGGCGATGCGGGCTGCTTGCAGATCGGTGCCGCCCGTTAACCCCACCCAGCCGGCGGGCGCGCCGCTCGTCAGGGTGCCGCTGATGGTCCAGTAGGCGACGGGCGTAGCGGCGGCACCGGAGGCGAGGGCGGGGTTTGCCAGCAAGTTGTGACTGCCCGTGAGCACGATCCCGGTACAAGCGGCGGCTGTGTCTGCCGGACAAGGGCGAGTAATTGCGAAGCCTGCCGCGCCCATACCTAGTAGCAGCACTAATCCCCCCGCCGCCCTAGCCCGCCCGGCAAACCGCGTTGTGGCGCGGCGCTGTAGGCCCGTCCCGATCAACAGCACCCCGACCAGCGCGCATAGTCCGGCAATAGCCGCAGCAATTTGCGCGCTGGTGGTGCAGAGGATAGCGCTCACGGGTGCGCCTGTGGGGCCGGGGCACGCCCGGTCCGGGCTTCGATCCACCAGACAGCATAGCCGAACAAGGCATTAGCCACGTTGAGGCCGAGGATGAGTGTGGAGAGTGCGACCGCCTGCGCGGCTGCCGTTGTGGGATCGGGCACCAGCCGACCCAAGAGGGCAACCATCGCCGCATCGCGCGTGCCCACACCGCTGACGCTGACCGGGACCAGCGCGGCCACAGTGGTCAACCCCACCAACCCGCCGACCTGTGCCGCCCCCAGCCGCAGCCCAATCGCCGCGGCCAACAGCCACACGCGCACGGTGCTGACGGCAAAACTCGCCACGGTCCAGGCCGTCGCCACTAATAAGTTCGGCGTTCGCAGTTCGGTGTTCGGCGTTTCACCGCTTGCGCTCATACCATTATCGTCGTCTGCCGACCGCCGACCAATGATCCGCAGCAACACGTCGCGGCGGGCCACAGCGATCACGGCGGCGATGGCCGCAACGCTCAGGAGGACGACCGCACCGACTCCGCCACCGAATTCCGCGCCGAAGACGGCAAGGCCCAGCGCGGCCAGTGGGGCCAGCCCGGCCAGGTCGAACAGACGGTCCAAAATGCTACTGGCGACCGCCGCGCCCAGGCGATGCCCGCGTGCCTGTAAGGCCCAGGCTTTCACCAGGTCGCCTGCTTGGCCGGGCGTGAAAGCGCCCGCGCCCAGGCCGACCGCGTAGAGCCGCCACGCTTCGCCCATGCTCATGGGCACACCCAGGCTCCGCGCCAGGATGCGCCAGCGTTCAGCTTTGATCCAGACAAAAGGAAAATAGAGGCCGACAGACAGCGCCACTAATAGCGGATTGGCCTGCCCCAACACGCGCACAATGTCGGCGGGCCGCAACTGGTCGCGCGCGACCAGAAAGCCGATCAATGCCGACAGCAGCCCCAACCCTGCCGCCCGCAATAGCCAAGCGCGGCGCGCCGCCCTCACCCCGCCTTGTGGCAGCTCTGCGCTCTGCGTTCTGCGTTCTGAATTAGGAGTATGCGATTCCGCGCCCGCTTCAAGGGAGGTGTGCGGAGAGGGGTCGGACGGCGAGCGATTAGCGGTCATGCGAACGTGCGACCGGCTCCGCTCTTCCTGTAGCGGAGGAGACGAGAGTGGGGTCATCTAGCTCTCCCGCCTCTTTTGGCAGCGACGCGGGGTGGTTGGTGAATCCACGCAACTCGACCGCCGTGCCGCTGTGTGGCGGCGGGCTATCGTAGCGCTGCGTGCGTTCTAGACGCATAGCAGCAATCTGCTCCGAGATCAGGCCGAACAGGAAAATAAACACGCTCGTCATGATCAGAATAACCGCGACGTTGGGGAAACGCCGCCCCACGAAGGCCACATTGCCCAGCCCGTAGAGCAGCCCGATACCAAACAGCACCGCGCTTATGGGCAGAAACACCTTCATCGGGCTAAATAGCGTTACGATCCGCAGGATGATCACCACGAACTTGGTGCCGTCTTTGACGATCTTGATCTGGCTCTTGCCGCTCGCTTTCTTCGCCCGGATGGGCACAAATTGCACATTATAGCCGGCTTTGATAAACGCCAGTGTGCTAGTGCTGGGATATGAATAGCCGTTGGGCAGTAGGTGGATAAACTCCATGATCAGGGGGCGGCGCATGGCGCGGAAGCCGGAGGTCAAATCGGGGATAGGGTGGCCCACTAGATAGGAGGCCAGCCGATTGAAGAAGCCGTTGCCCAGATCGCGTACCCTGCCGCGCGCCGCGCCCAATGTGCGCGCGCCTACTACCAGGTCGTATTCGCCGATGCCGGCCAGCACGCGCTCAATATCTTCCGGCTGGTGCTGACCGTCCGCATCAATCAGCAAGACCACCTCACCGCCGGCTGCCCGCAGGCCGCTTTTGACGGCCGCACCGTTGCCCTTGTTGTAGGGGTGGCGCACCACGCGCGCCCCTAGCGCTAACGCCGCTTGCGCCGTGTTGTCGGTTGAGCCGTCGTCCACCACTACTACCTCGGCGGCGGGTTTCAACTGTCGAATCTTGCCCAGCACATAGCTGATCGATTCGCCCTCATTGTACGCCGGAATGATCACCGTTAGTCCCCGCCCATCGGGGGGCAGCAATGCCGTACCTACTAGCGGTGGTGTCGCCAGCGATGGTTGAGGTGCAGGACTCTTATTCAAGCTGACGGTTTGTGGTTCGATTCTTGGCTCCCCCTCATAGCTTGCCGCGTCGGGTGCATTATGCGCCCTGCTGAGTCTGCCACTCTTGCAGCAGAACGGCTTCGCGCTCCGGCGTGAGTGTCACGCGCGGACGGTCGTTAGGACTCGGCAAGCCGGCCCGGTCCCAAGCCAGGGTGTCTTGCACTGTGGCGGACGGCGGGCGAAAGGTTAGCCCCGCCGCCCGCGCCCGTGCATTGCTCATGCGGCTGAAGCCGGCCGTGGTGGGATCGCCGGCCGGAATCCAGAGCGGCAATTCGGACCAGGGTTGGACTTCATGTGCCAGCAGAAACTCCTCGGCCACCCAATGGATGCGCGCATTCGCATCTCCAGCGGCCTGACAGGCCGTCAGCAGATCGCCCATCGTCAGCTCGTAGTCCGGCCCCAGCGCGTTATAGACCCCTGTGCGCTTGGCTTCCACACCGGCAATGATCCAGGCCGCTAGATCGCGTGCATCTATGATCTGCACCGGGTCACTGGGGCTGCCGGGCGCCAGCACATCCCCGCCGGCGGCCAGGCGACGCGGCCAATAGGCAAAGCGGTTGGTCGGATCGTAGGGGCCGACGATCAGGCCGGGGCGCACGATCAGCACCCGCCCCGGCAGGCCCGCGTTAGCCGCCCCCTCACATAACGCTTTCAGTGAGCCGTAGGTTTCGCCGGTGATCTCCTCCACCGTGGGATCGGCTAACGTCCCAACCGGCGCGGTTTCATCTAGCCCCGGCACACTGGGATCGCTATAGACTGAGGCGCTGGAGATGAATGTGTAATGGTCCACGGTTTCGGCTAGTGCCTCGGTGGTCGCCTTGACCTGGCGGGGGAAAAAGCCCGACGTGTCAATTACCGCGTCCCAGTGCCGACCGTGCAGCGCGTCCAGCGATTCGTTGCGGTCGCCAATGATGCGCTCCACCGCCGGGAACAACTCAGTTCCATGCTGCCCACGATGGAACAACGTTACGCGATGGCCGTGGGCCTGCGCCGCTTCCACCAAATGCCGGCCCAGAAACACCGTGCCGCCCAAAATGAGGATGTCCATCGTTTGCTCCCAGTTGTCATTCGTCGGTGCGCCGTGGTCTGTAGTCCGTGATCCGTTACATTTCACGTATTAGCTATAAAAGGCCGTGATCGTCGCCACCACACGCTCAATGTCCTCGAACGGCAGTTCGGGGTAGAGCGGCAGGGTGACGATGCTGTTGGCGAGGGCTTCCCCGGCCGGGAACCGGCCCACGCCCTGCCCCAGGTCGGCATACGCCTCTTGCAAGTGCACCGGCACGGGGTAGTGGATATAGCTGTCAATGCCGGCGGCTTTCAGTGCGGCCATCAATTCGGTGCGGCGATGGGGTGTGCGGACCACATACAGGTGGTGCGCCGACGTGCCGTAGTCGCGTTGCGCCAGCGGAGTGACAGGCCGGCCGGCCTGGGTCAACAGCTTGTCATAATATGCGCTGCGTTCGGCGCGGGCGGTGTTCCAGGCGTGCAGATAGCGCAGCTTGACCCGCAAGACCGCGGCCTGGATCTCGTCAAGCCGATTGCAGAAGCCGAGTCGTACATGATGGTAGCGGTCGCGCTGGCCGCCGTTGCGGAGCTCGCGCATGATGCCGGCCAGTTCATCGTCGTCCGTAGTGACGGCCCCACCGTCGCCATACGCGCCGAGGTTTTTAGTGGGATAGAAGCTGAACGCCGCCAACCGACCCAGGCTGCCTGCCGTGTGGCCTTTATAGGTCGCGCCGTGCGCTTGTGCTGCGTCTTCAATAATCGGTAGGCTGTGCCTGTCGGCCCATGCCCGAATCGGGTCCATGTCGGCGGCCTGGCCGTAGAGGTGGACCGGCATCACGGCGCGCACGTTGGGGGTCAGCGCGCGATCTAACTGCGCCGGGTCCAGGTTGCCCGTGTCGGATTCTACGTCTACCAGGGCCGGTGTCGCCCCGGCCATTGACACGCCCAGCGCGCTGAACGTAGCGGTGTGGGTCGGCAGGATCACGGCATCGCCGGGACCGATGCCTAGCGCACGCACGGCGATATGGATCGCATCGGTGCCGTTACTGACTCCCACGCAATGCTTAACCCCGCAAAACGCGGCAAACTCCTGCTCAAAGGCAGCTACTTCGCTGCCCAGGATAAACCAGCTCTTTTCCAGCACCGCATCCATCGCCGCCCGGATTTCGGCCCCGATAGCGCGGTATTGCGGGCGGGTGTCGTTGAGCGGGATGGTTCGGTCGGCCGAGATCACAGTCATGGCTAGCTCCTTATTTGGTCCGGCGGTGCCCATCAGCCTGCATATCACGCTCTCTCACCGTCCGGCGGCTCTCGCCCTGCACCACCAGCTTCCACCACAGCGCCAGCAGTTGCGTGGCCGTGCGCCAGAGGCGGGGAAAGTTGAAAAACTGCGACTTGCCGTGAACGCGATGGTAGTGGTGGACCGGCACTTCGGCTACGCGCGCCCCGCTATCTTGCAGCTTTTTCACCAGTTCCACGCAGATGGTGCCGCTGGTGGACTCCAGCGTGATGCGATCGAGTGCGCTTTTACGGATCATACGAAAATCGCAGTCGGTATCGCGCACGCGCAGGCTAAACAGCCACTTCACGCCCCAGTGATAGACCTTGCCGATGACGATGCGGAAGATCGGATCCTGGCGGGCGATCTTGTAGCCCTGCACCCAATCCACGCGCGGGTTCATGCGCGCCCACAGGGCCACCAATTCGCGCGGATCGTATTGCGCGTCGCCGTCGGTGTAAAAGACCAGTTCCTTGCGCGCCGCCGCGAAGCCTGACCGCAACGCCCCACCGTAGCCCCGGTTGTGTTCGTGATGGATCACGCGCAGATGGGGATAGCGCGTCGCCAGATCGTTCAGCACATCGGCGGTGTAGTCGGGGCTGGCATCGTTGATCGCGATCACTTCGTAGTCCGGGGTTAAGCGGGCACAAGTCTCCAGCGCGGTGAGGACCATGCTCGCGGCGGTGCCGCCGTCGTTATAGAAGGGGAAAAAGACCGACAGGCTAGGGGCGGTCTGTAGCGGCTTGCCTGCTGCATCTACGACCGGTAGTAGGCCCGGCTCGTCGGCCCACGCCACCTGCGTCTGCGGGTGTGTGGGGGTCTTTGATTGGGTGTTCTTCGGATCCATGCGCGGTGTGGCTCTCCTGTCGCTGATATGGCGTGCTGATTATACCATAGGGGCGCGAGCGGGACAAACTGCTATTTGGTTGATCCACGAAGGACACGAAGGATCACGAAGAATGAATTGATCCGCGAAGGGACGCGAAGAGGCGCGAAAATATGGCTATATTCAGCGCCTATAGTATAGACAATAGTATAAGCATTTGATAAAGGTTTGTCTCTTATTGGTGATAATCTGGGCGTTTTGCGTGTATGCTTAAACCATAGCGATCCGCAAGGTATTTCAGGTTCAGGAAGAACGATGGCAATGGTCGAAACAGCCGCCCCGGAGATGCGCTCGTTTAGCTGGGCAGCGGTAGCCGGTTGGTCCTTGTCCGTGGCATTGGGACTGGCCGTGACGGCGCTGGGGCATCTGCCGGCCCTGACCTTTTCCGATTTCCGTGCCCTTAAACCGGCAGATTACGGTAACGATTGGCTGCTGGCCGGGCAGGCGCTGTTGTTTGTGCTGGCCGGGGGCATCGTGGTAGCGGCAGTGCAATGGCGTATCCTCGTGGCGCAGGGCGACCCTTCCGCCCGCTTGTGGTTCCGCTGGACGGTGCTGGGCTGGACGCTCAGTTGGGCGTTAGTGCTGATGAACAGCAGTAGTTTCTTTAGCTATCGCCTACACCAGACCCATATTATGGTCGAAGACTACGGCTATCCCTTGACGTTCCTTGTTTGGCTGTTTCCGGCGCTTTACGCTATTAACTGGCAGAATGCGGGCGCGCTGAATACAGGGGTCAAGCGCCCTTATCGGCTGCTGTTTGATCTTGCCGGTTGGGGACTGGGGGCTGTGCTATACGCGCTACTGCTGGCACAGTCGGATGGCAGCCTAATGGCTACTGTGCTGGTGGCCCTGCCTGTTGGTGCGCTCATCGGCTTGCTGAATGGGCTGGGGCTGCGCTGGGGTCCCGCCTTTGGCGCATGGGCGGGGCGCGTGCAGCAGCATATTATGGGGCCGCCGCTCGCCGCGCCCCCGCCCCCGGTGCTGTTGCGCCCACTTGCTCCGCTGTGGTGGGGCGTGGCGCTGGCGATGGGCTTTTTGCTCACCGCGTTGCCCCGCTTATGGCTGGTTTACACCCATAGCCCCATCGGGCAGACCCCCGATCTTTGGACCTATGCCGGGTTGGTGGGCTTGCCGACAGCCGCCGTGGGTGGCGCAGTGCTGGGCCTGATCCAAGCCGCCGTGCTGCGAAGCCATGGCGATCCGGCGGCGCGCGGCTGGGCGGTTGTGACCGTGCTGGCGTGGATCGGCCAATGGGCGATGACGACGGTGTTGCTCTTGCCGTTCAGTGATCACTATCCCTACTCGTTGCCCCCAGCCGATTGGATAGCCCAACTCGCGTGGTTTGCCGGCGGGCTGACCTTTGGCTTGATCCAATCCAATGCCCTGCACCGTCCGGCTTGGGGCGGTGTTTGGGCGGTGACCATGGGCCTCCTCTGGGGCGGCACGGGGTTGCTCTACTCCGCTGTGCTTCCCCAACCGCCCAGCAGCCTGGGGATCATGGTTCTGGCGCTCCTGGTGGTGGGCGGCGTAATTGGGGTGGGGAGCGGACTGCTCTTATCCTACGTGCTGGCCTATCCGCCGCTGGTCTGGTTACAGTCGCGCCAACGCCAGATGCCCCCGCCCATCCCTGGCACGCAAGTAGCGCGCCCTTTTCCTCCAGGCGTTGGCGTGATCACCGTTCTTGCGGTGGTACTCGTTGCGTTGGGCGTGCTGGTGGATTTGTGGGCCTGTAATGACGGGCGCTGCTGGGCGAATTCCCCACAGGGGGTGCCGGTGGGTGCGCCGGTGGCTTGGGCCGATCAACTGCGTGTGGCACAGGATGCGGCGCACGCCATTGATCCGGCGGCAGTGCTGGTAGACATTGATGCTGAACGGGTAGTCAATAGCCGGGCGACAGGGGATGGCGTGCCGCTCGTACTCAACTTTAATTTCTACAGCGCGACGCGGCTGGCACAGAGCGGTAACTTACTACAAAGCGCTATAGCGGTCGGGTTTGTGGACACCGCCCCGGCGACGACGTTACGAGTCAATATCGCCGGCTATAGCTCGTTCACTTACGAGGACGCGGCCCTGGAGCGTGCGCGTACCCAGCTTGCGACTCTACAGATTGGTCCCCGTGAAGTACTAAACCAAGTAGCACTAGCCCGCCGAGCAGCCCTTACTCAACCGCCGCCAGTGGACGATGCCCCCTATGGTCCTGGATTAGCGCTGGCTGTATCGGCAAGGGCTGGATCAAATGCACTGCCCACGCGGCCGGTCTGGCGGGTGTCCTATGGCACACCCTATCCCATGGAGTTCATAGTAGATGCCCAAACGGGGGCTGTGACGCGCCGTGCTACGCCGTAGGCGCTAAAAATACAGCAACTCCATTTGCGGGGGCGAGAGAAATTCGCAGCCGGTGTCGGTGATCAGCACCTCTTCTTCGAGGCCGCAGTAGCCGGCGGGGGTGTCTACGCCGAGTTCCAGCGTGTAGACTTGACCGGCTGCTACGGTGCCGTCAGGCGTGCTGCCGTAGCGCTCCCAGCGCGGGCCGAGCAACGTGCCGCCGTCATGCGTGGTGCGGCCCACAGTATGGCCCAGGGCATGACCGTATTCCGGGTAGCCCGCATCGGTGACGAAGCGGCGGGCGATGGCATCCACTTCCCAGCCGTGCATCCCAGGGTGTAGGATTGTCGCTGCCGCCTGGATCGCGCCGGCCACCGTGTCGAAGGCGCGCTGCACCTCCACTGGGGCCACAGTTTCGCCGGGCGCGCGGCAATACCACATCCGCTGTTGGTCGGTGCAATATTCGTCTTTCTGCACGCCGAAGTCAATGTTGACTAGCTTGCCCGGTTCCAGGCACCGGGCGGCATTGGGGCGGGCATGGCCTTTGCTCGAGTCGGTACCTGCGTGGACGATGGGGCAGTACTCACGCTGCCAGGAGGTCGCGAGTCGGCGGCGTTCTAGTTCGGCGTGCATGAAATCTGCGATCTCGGTCTCGCTCTTGCCGACCTTGAGAAACCGCCCGGTGCGCGTGAAGATTTCTTCCGCGTCGCGCAAGGCGGCCCGCATCAGAAACAGCTCGCCCGGCGTTTTTGTAGCACGGAACCCATTGACAAATAGCTCGGCGCTCTCTAAGCGGGCCTGGTAGGGAGTATCGGCCAGCATCTCGTTGAGCCGCAGCCACATTCCGTGCGTGATCCCGTCGGCGGCGGCGTTGCCGGCCGAGTAGTTGAGCGCAATGCGTTGCGGATCGCGCGCGACCAGCATTTTGCGTAAGGTGGCACTCATGCCTTGGGTATAGGGTACTACCTCAGTGAACAGCTCACTAGCCTGCACGCTATCACAGTCGTGCAAGCCCGCCAGCACTGCGTGCCGCCCATCGGCGCTGATGAAAATTGCGGTCTCCCAAGTGAAATCGAGGTCGCACAGCAGGTCCATGCTGGGATCTTTCAGGGTGCCCGTCTCGCGCACAAACAGTAGCCAGAGATCAATGCCCTGTGCCGTTAGCAACGTTGCTGCCTGAGCCAGTTTCTCGCGGTAGATGTCCATGCGCGCTCCCCGTGGGCCGTGGGCCGTGGGCCGTGGGCCGTGAAATGCGAAACGTGATTAGGTAGGTCCTTACTCTTACTTATTTATTAGTGCTATGTTGTACCACAATTTGTGGCTCGGCTGCAAGCCCTAGTGTCGCGGGCGGCGGAACGGGCTTGCCGTTACCGGGCGTTGCTTACGCCGGCTGCGCCGGCTGTGCCCAGATACTTGGTTGCGATGTCGGTGAGGTGGCCGCTGGCATGGCCGACCAGGATGTAGGCGATGGCGCGCACGCTGAACTCTGCGGTGCTGGATTGCCCGCGCCGCAGCCAATCTTCTGGGCGCAGGGTGCGGAATAAGTGGGCGCTGACTTGGCGCAGCAAAATCCACTCGTCTATTAAATCGGTCAGGGTGCGTGTGTTGTAGCCTGCCGCCCGTACATAGTCGTCCTGCTCAAAGCCGGAAAGCGGTGTAGCGTCGTTACGCGCAAAGCGGAAAGCGCGGTAGGCAAACACCCGCTCCACATCGCTCAGGTGGCCGATGATCTCTTTGAGCGTCCACTCGCCGGGGGCCGGTCGGCTCTCCGCCTGGGCCTCCGTCACCCCGCGCAACAGGTCTTGCAGGTGCGTTGCTTGTGCGACTAGCAATGCCTGAATGTCGTCCTCCGGCACCTGCTGGACATAGCCGGCGTAATAGGGGGCATACTCGTTGGAGTCGGGGCGCTGATTGCTGTTCATATGGTGCGGCTTCTCCATCATAAAGGTCCACAGATTGCGCGAAACCTAGTCCGGCCCACAGCCTACGGCTCACGGCTCCGCAAATAGGCCGTGATAAAACACTCGCACATAAGGCGGCAGCCGGCGCAAATCGCCCATGGTGCCGCTGGCGAGGCCGGCGAACATCTCCCAGTCGTTGCGCTCCACTAGCATTCCGGCCCAACCCTGTGCGGCGATACCGTGGACGTAGTCGTAAGCCAACCGTTGCGCCGGCGCATACTGCGGATCGCGTTCCTCGCTCAGACGCATCACGGCGGCGATCATGCCCTCGGCCTGGCCCGGTTGCAGGCGGCGTTCGTGCCACCAGACGTGGGCGTGTTCGTGCAGCGCCGCTTCGTCTTGCGCCGTATTGAGGAAGACTAACCGCCGGCCCGGATCCCAGTAGCCGCCGCCCGTCGTGCTGTGCAAGTCGGCTACGGCGATATGGCTGGCCTGCCGCAGATACGCCGCCCCCTCTGCCGTGAACGGGTAGCGCCGGAATAGCGACTCGCGTAAGGCTCGCGCTTCCGCCGTATCCCACGCCGCGCCGCCGTCGGCTCCGCCGGGACCGGCCCGCAAAGCGGCCCAGAATTGTCGGAATACGCTGGTGAGGTGTTGCATAGTCAGTCGTCAGTCGTCGGTCGTCAGTCGCCAGTCGTTAGTCATCAATTCAGAACTCAGAACGCGGGTCAAGCGTCGCGGGCGACCAGATAGCGCGCCCAGAGATAGAGCAGTTTGCGATTAGGCGTGTCGGGCAGGTGCGCGAGTTGGGCATAAGCGTCGGCCACATACTGCTCCTGCATGGCGCGCACATAGGCGAGGCTGCCGATCTCGTCGAGGGCGCGCACGGCATCGGCCACGGCGGCGGGCGGGGCAGCGGCCTGACCCAGCACAGCGGTGACGCGGGCCAGCGGTTCCGCCGCGCCGTGGGTGAGGGCGTGATAGATAATCAGCGTCTTTTTACCCTCGCGCAGGTCCGATCCGATCGGCTTGCCCAGCCGCACCGCGTCGCCGGTGATGCCCAGCAAATCGTCTTGCAGTTGAAACGCCGTGCCGCACAACCCGGCGAACCGCTCCAGCGCGGCGACCAGGGTGGCCCCGGCAGGCGTGGCGCTGTGCCCTGCTGCGTCGAGGCCGATCAGCGCGCCGGCGCGGGCGGCATAACTGTAGAGCAGTGCCGTCTTGCGCGTCAGCATATCCAGCACTGCTGCCTCGTCCAATTCGCTGATAGGGCGGTGTGAGTATTGCACGTCAAGCATCTCGCCGGCCAGCAGACCCGGTTCGAGGCGCAAAGCCAAATCGCGCACCAGTTCCAGCGCAACCAGGGGCGACACCCCGCGTGCGGGGAGTTCGGCCAGCAAGGCGTAGGCCCAGCCTTGTTGCTGGTCGCCGGCCAGGATCGCCGTGGTCACGCCGTAGTGCGCGGCCTCGTCAGCGGGGTAGCCCCACTCGGCGGCCGCGCGGCGGGCAAAGGCGGCATGGACGGTAGGCCGGCCGCGCCGCAGATCATCGCGGTCAATGACATCGTCATGAACCAACGTCCAGGTGTGGAACAGTTCGACGGCGGCGGCAGCGGGCAACGCTCGCTCCTCGTCGCCGCCTGCCGCGCCGCAACTGAGCAGCAGCATCAGCGGGCGCAACGCCTTGCCGCGCTGTTCCAGGTAGTGATAAATAGCCTCCCGCGAATGGGGCGGCTCAAACGCGGTGCCGTAGCGCGGATCGAGCAGCAGCGCGTAAACCCGGTCGCGCCGCGCGGCCAATTCGCGCTCAAACCAGGCGTGGTCCTCAGGAGTCAACGTATACATGGGACCATTATACCAGAATTGATGTTTGACACCAGCCCGCGCACTGTGCTATGCTGCATGGAATGTCCCTGTCTGCCTTTATCATACTCGGTAGTCAGTTAGAGGAGACCGTGCTATGCCCGATGCGAATCAGAAACTGCCGATCCGTCGCCTGACGCTATATAAGCATGGGGTCGGCTTTGTGGAGCGCGGCGGGCCGCTAGACGGCGAAGGCGTAGCCCTGGTGTTTCGCGCCGACGAGGTGAACGACGCGCTCAAAAGCCTACTGGCGGTGGATCGTAGCGGCGGGCAGGTGTTGGGTATCCATTATGAGACGCCCGCCGATCGCGCTGCGCGCTTGGCTGAAAGCGGCATTGTGCTGGGGGCCGACCACACCCTGCTTGACCTGTTGCGCGCCCTGCGCGGCTGGCAGGTGCGGCTCACGGTAGGCGAGGGCACGGCCGCCGGCGAGTATACGGGCCGGCTGTTGGGCGTGGAAGTGGTGGAGGACAAACCAGTGAGCCGGGCGCGGGTAGCGCTGCTGGAAGCCACGGGTAATCGTATCATCAACCTCCCGTTGGCCCGGCTGACGGCGGTCGAGCTGCTGGATGAGCGCACGGCAAGCGACCTGCGCTTCTTTCTCGATACCAGCATGAACGAGGAGTCGCACCGCACGGTCCACATCCGTCTCAGCCCCGGCGCGCACGATCTGCGCGTCTCCTATCTGATCCCCAGTCCCACCTGGCGCGTCAGCTACCGCCTGATCGCCGAAAGCACACCCGGCGCAGAGGGAATCGGCGCGGCGCAGGGCGAACTGTTGCTGCAAGGCTGGGGGCTGTTTGATAACCGGCTGGAAGAAGACCTTGACGACGTGACAGTGGCCCTGGTGGCCGGACAGCCGATCTCGTTTATCTACGACCTAGCGACCTCACATATCCCAGAGCGGCCCACCGTCGAAGACCAGACTCGCGTGGCTGCCGCCCCGGTCGAATTCGCGGCCATGGCCCCCCGACAGGCGAAACGGGCGCAAGCGAGCGATGCCGAGACCCCGACTGTTCTCATGCGGTCGGCGCTGATGACCGCGCCAATGCCCGCGCCAATGCCCGCGCCAATAGCCGCCGAACCAATGATGAGTATGAGCGACTACGGCGGCAGCGTCAACGCCGCTGCTACCGGTACGGACCAGGGGGAACTGTTCCAGTACAACGTAACCACCCCCGTCACGGTCAAGCGCGGCGCAAGCGCGCTGGTGCCGATCCTTAGCAGCCGCATCCCGTATAAGCGGCAATTGCTCTATAATGGGGCCAAGTTCCCGGCTCACCCCGTGGCGGCGCTACGCTTCCAGAACAGCAGCGGCCTGGTCTTGGAGCGTGGCCCGGTCACGGTGCTGGAAGACGGCGATTATCGCGGCGAAGCCATGGTGGCCTTCAGCCAAACCGGTAGCGAAGTCTACTTGGCGTTTGCGGTTGAACTGGGCATCAAGGTCAGCGAAGCGAGTGCGGGGCGCAACGAAGTCACCGCCCTTAACATCGAAGGCGCATATTTCAACATCCAATACGCCTATTACACCACGACGACTTATACGCTCGAAAGTAGCCTAGACGAGTCGCGTGTGGTCACCGTGGAGGGACGAGTGGATGCCGGCGCCCCACTGGTGGACACGCCGCCGCCGGTCGAACAAAACGCCGATTTCTACCGCTGGGCGGTCACTTGCCCGGCGCGCGCTACCGCTACCCTGGTCGTGACTGCGCGGCGGCTGAGTTGGCGGCAAGAGACCGTGTTAAACCAAAACTACGACCAATTACGTACTTATCTGCAAAACCGCCTGTTAGACGAGGCGACGCTGGCCCGCCTCAAAACCTTACTGGATGCGCAGCAGGGCATTGCCGATAACAACGCCGAGAGTGGGCGCCTCCAGAGCGAACGCGACGGTCTGTTTGCCCGCCAGGAGCAGATCCGTAAAAACATGGCCGCGCTGGGCAGCAACGGCGAGGAAGGTGCGCTTCGCAAAAAGCTGTTCGGCCAACTGAGTACCAGCGAAGATCGCCTAGCCGCCATTGACGCACGCCAGGCCGTGTTGGCCGGGGACTCGGCGGCGCGCCAAGCGCGGATTGATACCGCGCTCAAGAACCTACGCGCCTAGAGGATGCCCGGCGTGAATCACCGCCTACCTGACGCTCTGCCCGATCCGTCGTCCGCACCGCGGACGGATCTGTACACGCAGATTTTTGCCCACAACCCTGCGGTGCAATGGCTGACCGATCCCCAAACCGGCTGCATTGTGGATGCCAACCCGGCGGCGGCGGCTTTCTACGGCTACTCATTGGAGCAATTGCGGGGGATGCCGCTTACCGCGATCAATACGCGCCCGGCGGTGGAAATTCAGGGCGAAATGGTGCGTGCGCTCACCGCGCGTCGTAGCTATTTTGTCTTTCAGCACCGCTTGGCTTCCGGTGCGATCCGCGATGTGGAGGTCCACACCGGCCCAGTGATGCTGGGCGAACGCAGGCTGCTCTATTCGATCATTCATGACATCACCGAACGCCACGAGGCTGAAGCGAGCCTGCGCCGGCAAAACGCTGAGCTGGCCGCCTTGCAAGAGACCACGCTGGACCTGATCCACCGCTTAGACCCCGACAGCCTACTGGAAGCGGTGGTGACCCAAGCCGGCACGTTGGGCGGCACCGAACACGGCTACATCTATATGGTGGAGCCGAACCGCCGCGAATTGGTCGTCCAAGCGGGCACCGGCGTATTTATGGGCAACATCGGCTACCGGTTGGCTTGGGGTGCGGGGCTGGCCGGCCGGGTGGCCGCTAGCGGCCGGCCGCTGGCGGTGGACGATTACTTGGACTGGCCGGAGCGACGACCCGACCTTGATGCGCTACAGATCCGTGCGCTCGTCGGTATCCCGCTGTGGTCGGGCGACCAAGTAGCGGGCGTGATTGGGCTGGCCTACCTGGACCCGGATCGCCGCTTCGGTCATGATACTGTTGCACTGTTGCGACACTTCGGCCAATTAGCATCGCTGGCGCTGGTCAACGCCCGGCTCCACAACGCCGTGAGTGCGGAATTACGCGACCGCCGGCGGATCGAAGACGCACTGTTGGTGGCTAAGGAGGCAGCCGAAACTGCTAGCCGGGCCAAATCGGCCTTTCTTGCGAATATGAGCCATGAGCTGCGCACCCCCCTCAACGCCATCATCGGCTACAGTGAGATGTTGATTGATGAGGCCGCCGAAGAGGGATTCGCCGATTTGTTACCCGATCTCGACAAAATCCGTTCGGCTGGGTCGCATCTACTGGGCCTGATCAACGATGTACTGGATCTCTCGAAGATCGAAGCCGATCGTATGGCAGCGAATCCGCAGTGGTTTGTGCCGGCCGATCTGCTTAAAAGTGTAGCGGCGGCGGCGCTGCCGTTGGTAGAGCGTAACGATAATCGTTTGGTGGTGGAAATCGCACCGGATCTAGGTCTGATTTATAGCGATCCCATGAAGCTGCGCCAAATCCTGATCAACCTCTTGGGCAACGCCGGCAAGTTTACCCAGGATGGTGTGGTGACTCTGACGGTGCGCCGCAACGCGGAGCGGGGCGATGGAATTGAGTGTCGGGTGACAGATACCGGTATCGGTATGACCGCCGACGAAATCGCCGCGCTGTTTCAGCCGTTCACGCAAGCCGACACGTCGAGTACCCGCCGCTACGGTGGCACCGGTTTAGGGCTGGCCCTCAGCCGCCGCTTGTGCGAGCTGCTGGGCGGCACCATTCAGGTCGCCAGCACACCGGGGACCGGTTCGACCTTCACCGTCTACCTGCCGGCGCAACTGCCGTCCGGTACAATCGCGCCCCTTGAAAGGACTCGCTATGAATCCTGAGCGCACAACTGACCCCTATCTCCAGGCGCTATTGCGCCTGCCCGGTTTAGTGCGACCGATCTTTTCGCGCGATGGGCGCTGGGTAGCCTGGACCTGGATGCGGGTCGGGCCGACTATGCAAGTCTATGCAGCACCGACCGACGGCTCTACGCCGCCCATCCAACTAACAGACACCAGCGAGAATACCCACGCCGTCAGTTGGACCCCCGACGGCAGCGCCGTGATCGTGGGCTATGATCACGACGGCGATGAGCGCGTGCGCCTGTTCCGGGTAGATGTGGCCCACCCGCGCGAGTTGCAACCGCTGACCGAGGCCCACCCGGCCTACTTTTTGCACGGCGGTGAATTGCACCCTAGTGGACGCTGGCTGCTTTACGCGGCTAACTTTGATGTTGCCACGGGGCAGCAGATCGAAGCAACTTGGGTCTATCGCCACGATCTGCAAACCGGTGAACGCCGCGTGCTGGCCCGTCCTGAACACGGCGGCCACCCCCAGCCCGACCTGAACGAGCAAGGCACGCATATCCTCTACAACCGTCAGGATCTGGACCCCGCCGGCAATCAGGTCTGGTTGGTGGATATTGAGGGGAGCGACGACCGCGAGATCCTGAACTATGGTCCCGCCGTCAAGGTCTGGGCCTCGTGGTTCCCTGATGGGCGGCAGGCCGTTGTGCTGGCTGAAACACCGACCCACCGGCGGGTTGAAGTGTGGGATCGCCTCACCGGCAGCACGCGCGTCCTGCTTGACGACCCGGCGCGTAACATCGAAAACGTATTCATTCCGGCCGGCACCGACGGGCGGACCGCTGTGCTGGTCGAAGTACGCGATGCCGGCGCGCACGCCTCCCTGCTTGATACCGAGAGCGGCACAGAATACCCCGTCCCCGCCGTCCCCGGCAATCTCATTCCTCTGCACCCGGTCGGTGATCCTGTCGCGGCTACCGGCGCGGCAGCACCGCAGAACTCCGCACTTCGTAATCCGCACTGGATCGCTCTCTACAGCAGCGCGCAACAGCCGACCGATCTGGTGCAGGTGGACCTCAGCAATCCGCAGCCGGGCTCCTTTACTAGTCTGACCGATTTATGGAAGCGGACCGACATCCGTCCGGTGGATTTGGCGGCCGCCCAAAGTATCCATTGGGAGTCCCCGGATGGGCGCAGCATCCAGGGCTGGTGGTATGCCGCCCCGCCGCCGGCCCGCGGCACTATCGTCTCCATCCACGGTGGGCCGACCTATCATAGCAGCGATGCCGTCAATACGCAGATCCAGTATTTTGTGCGCCAGGGATTCAATGTGCTGGACCCCAACTACCGGGGCAGCACCGGCTTTAATTTGGAGTTCCGCGACGCGATTAAAGTGGACGGCTGGGGCGGGCGTGAGCAGGACGACATCCGCAGCGGTATCGCGTCACTGATCGCCCTGGGCTGGGCCGAGCGCGGGCGTGTCGGCGTGACCGGCACCTCGTATGGCGGCTACTCGTCGTGGTGCCAGATCACGCACATGCCGCCCGACTTGGTGGCCGCCGCCGCGCCGATCTGCGGCATGACGGACTTAGTAGTGGACTATGAGACAACACGCCCTGACTTGCGCCCCTATAGCGAAGAGATGATGGGTGGGCGCCCGGATCAGGTGCCCGACCGCTACCGTGAACGGTCGCCCATCCATTTTGTGACCGCTATCCAGGGTCGGTTGCTGATTGTGCAGGGCGCGCAAGACCCCAACGTGACGCCTGAAAACGTGCGGGCGGTGGAAACCGCCCTCCAAGCGGCGAAAATCCCCTATGAGACGCTGGTCTTTGCCGACGAAGGCCACGGCATCAGTCGGCCCGCCAACCTGCACACGCTCTTGCCGCGCTTGGCCGAGTTTTTTGGGCAGGCGTTTGCGGCTGCCCTGGTTCCTGCCGGCGATCGCTCATGAGGCCGGCAACCCTGCTGGGCTATATCGGCCTGAATCTGAGCGGTCCCGACCGCGCGTCCTGGTTTGAACGGATCATCTATAGCTTGCTGGTCTTTATCCCTATCGCGGCAGTGGTCCGCTTGCTGGAACTGGGCGAGGTAGCTCTGTTTGTCACCAGCGCGCTGGCGATTGTGCCGCTGGCGAAGATCCTGGGCACGGCGACCGAGGAGTTAGCGGCGCGAGTCGGCTCCGGCCTGGGCGGATTGCTCAACGCCACCTTCGGCAACGCCACCGAACTGATTATCGCCATCGTCGCGCTCAACGCCGGACTGGTCGAAGTGGTCAAAGCCTCGCTAGTCGGATCGATCATTGGCAATGTGCTGTTCGTGCTAGGATTGGCGATGTTCCTAGGCGGGCTGGGCCGCGAACGGCAGGTGTTCAACCGCACCGGAGCTAGCGCCAACGCCTCGCAGTTCGCGTTGGCCGCCGTTGGGCTGGCTGTGCCGCAGTTCTATATTATCGCCACGCACAAAGCCGACCTGCCCACCAGCCAAGCTATTTCGTTGGGTGTAGCGATGATTCTGCTGCTATCCTATGTCGCGCAAATGGTCTTTTTCTTGCGAACGCACGCCCACCTCTACAACGATAGCGAAGAAGCGGCTATGCACGGCGCGACCTGGACCCCGCGCCACGCGCTGATTGTGCTAGGCGGGGCCACTGTGCTGATCGCCGGCCTATCGGAACTGCTGGTCGAGGGGGTACAGTATCTGACCACGACGCTGGGTTGGAGTAGTGCCTTTGTCGGTGTGATTCTGGTCGCGATCATCGGCAACGCCGCTGAACACCTGACCGCTGTGACCGTGGCCTTGCGCGACCGCATGGAGCTGGCGCTGGCGATTGCCACCGGCAGCGCGCTGCAAATCGCGCTGTTTGTCGCCCCGGCGCTGGTGTTTGTCGGCTTACTGATGGGCCGCCCCATGAACTTGGTTTTTACTCTGTTCGAACTGGTCGCCATCGGCGTGGCCCTGATGCTCACGCACCTGGTCGCGCAGGACGGTGAGAGCAATTGGCTCGAAGGCGTGCAACTGCTGGCCGCCTACGCGATCCTGGCGGTCGGCTTCTTCTTCGTGCCCTAGTGCAGGGTTACAGATTAGGTGTGACTTGTGACTTTGCAATTCAGTAATTGCGTTTTTCAGTTAATATATATCAACTTATAAGTTGATATATATTGTTCTATATAAACAGATTGGTGAAGAATTGACGATTATTATATCAAAGTTTGTCTAAAGCCAACGTCGGTGCAATAAGGTACCAAGTAACTTAATAATCGTAGCATCAAATCTGAGATCCCTCCGTCTTCTTAATAGCCCCTTGATAAAGTTCCTAGATCAGGTCGCGGGAATCGCCGTCGGCGGGGCGGAGCGGGCGCTGGGCAGTGGTGAGTGTCACGCGCAGCGTCGGCACGTCCCCGGCGGCGGCAGCAGCGGCGGCGACCTGGGCGGCGATATAGTGCAGTACGCGAGCGGGCAGTGGCGGCAGATCGACAAAGGGGGCGGCGGGGGAAGCGCACCTTACCGACTTTTACAACCGCCGACACCTTGTACGAGAGTAAGCCGGTCATCTGGCGGCTACGCGGAGTTTGTGAAGGCCGTCCGCAATCCCCGGCACTCCGAGCATCGGTCGTAGCTAGAGTGGGTCTCAAACACATAGCGAGGCTGCGACGCGGCAGTGACCTGCCCAAACGCATCATAGGCGGTATCCACCACGCTGTTGCGGCCCTGTTTGCTGGGAGTCGCCTCCGGCTCCGTCTGGCGCTTGCTCTGAATCAGGTGCCCCAAGCCATCATAAAAGGTTTTAGTATAGCTCAACGCGCCGCCGGTCGTCTGGCGCTGGCCGACGCGGTAGCGATACGGGGGCAGCGAATTATCATAGTAATAGGCCTGCACCGTCGCGCACTGCTGCTGTCGCCGGGCTTAATGGTCTTGATCTGACGGCCGAAGGTATCGTATTCCGCATAGATGCCGCCGTTGGACCATTAGTGTCGGTAATGGCGGTCAGGGTTCCCATGCGGTAACCATACCCGGCCCACTGGGTGAGCGGGGTAGCCCCGACGCTCGCCGGCGGGGGATCGATCTACGTCAAGAAGCTGTGGAAGGTCGGATCATAGGCGTAGTTGCTGGTGCGGGTGGCGCTGCCATTGCCGGGCGCGCTCAAATCCCAGGTGCCGTCGCTCAGGCGGGCGGTCCCGTTAACCGGCACCTACATCTATATCATTAATGCGCGCCTGAATAGACTACCTCGCTGTAATCCGCCGGCAGATGCTTATCAAGTTCCGCCTTGTAGAGCGCGCAGGCTTCGCGGTCCACGGCCACCAGAAACGCCTTGAAGCCCAGCGGCTCCACATTCTCCTGGAAGCACTGGGCCACTAGGCCGCGATCTGGGCCACCCGTGTCGGCGCTTTCATCAATTCGCGCAGCTCGACCGCCCGATCCAGGTCGGCCACGCCCGCGGCTTCCGACAGCGACAGGAAAGCGCGGTTCAGCGTCTCCTGGTCCGCCCGCAGGTCCGATGGGGCCAGCGCGTAGTTCAGCGCCACGGTCGTGCCGTCGTCAATCGATTCGGCGATGGAATATTTATCTAGGTAGCCCTCTCGGTCGGCTCCGTTGTTGAACACATGGAAGGTGCTGCGGCCGGTCGCCAGCCGGTCAATCGGCGTGCCGGTGAAGCCGATATAGGTGGCGTTGGGCAGCGCGGCCAGCAGATAGGTGCCCAGGTCGCCGCCGGTGGTGCGGTGCGCCTCGTCCACCAGCACCACCACGTCGCTACGAAGATTGATGTCGGCACGCAATCCGTCGAACTTGTGGATCATCGAGATCACCAAGCCGCGATAGTCGCCCTTCAGGATGCGCTCCAGGTCTGCCTTGCTCTGCGCCACCTCCACGGTCGGGATGCCGTAGCCCTGGATGTTGCGGAACAGTTGCTGTTCCAGTTCGTTGCGTTCCACCAGCAGCAGCACGGTGGGCTTGTCGCGCTCGCCGCTTTCGCGCAACAGGCGGGCGGGGATGGTGATCATGGTCAGGGTTTTGCCGCTACCCTGCGTGTGCCAGATCAGGCCGCGCCGCCGCTCGGCATCCTGCACGCGGGCCAGCACCTTTCCACCGCCCGCGTCTGGTGTTGGCGCAGTAGGGGTCGTTCCCCACTTTGCCGCTACCGCTGGCCCCGTTGTGGGTTAACTTGACAGTACAGTAAATCCAGTTCTTCCCGCATCTGGACGATGGCCCCTGCGGCTCGGCGGATGCCGGCTTTGCCCTGCCCGAAGGAAGGTGGCATGGGGGCGGCACTACGCTCCCAAGATCAGGCCGCACCTGCTGCATCGCGGCGCACGCCTCCGCTGAACACCTCGTGCAGTAAGGCGACTAAGCCATGTGCGGCAAAGCATAGCCGGCCTCCGGCAATGAGGGGACGCGGCGCACCACTGGTCACCAGGCCCCAGGGCACTCGCTAGCAATCGGGCTTGATAATATATAGACCAGTTGGTATAATAGCATGGGAGGAACCATATGGCTGCGGCGCGTGATCAGCTACTCCAGACAACCTGCGAGCTACTGGACCTCCAGGGCTACTATGCCACGGGGCTGAACGAAATCATCAGGGCGAGTGGCAGCCCCAAGGGTTCGCTCTACTACTACTTCCCCGGAGGTAAAGAGGAGCTAACCGAAGAAGCGCTGGAGCACGTGGGGCGCATCGTGCTCGGGCGCATCGAGACGCACCTGCGAGCAGTTGGCCCGCCCAGCGATGCTATAGGCGGCTTCATCCGGCTGGTGGCCGAGAATGTCGAGGCATCCGGATACAAGGCCGGTGGGCCGATCACTACCGTGGCCCTGGAGACCGCCGCCACCAGCGAGCGGCTACGTTGCTGTTGCGAGCGCATCTACGCCGCGTGGCACGATGCTTTCAGGCGCAAACTCGCGGAGGGCGGGGTCCGACCGGAGAGGGCCGCGGAACTGGCGACACTTACCCTGGCCGCGCTGGAGGGGGGCATCCTGCTGTGCCGCACCCAACGCAGCCGCCGCCCCCTCGATCAGGTAGCCGGCGCGCTTCAGACGCTCATCGCGTACCTCTCCACTGGGGCGGCAGCAGCGCGCCAACCGGCCCACCGCCGGAAGCGGGAACAGGGTGAACAGCGCGCAAAGAGCGAATAGGACGCGCCGGCAGCGATCGTGAGACGCCGACCATAGATCAAGAACACGAGGTATGAGAAATGAAAGCAGTACGCATTCATAGCCGGGGCGGCCCGGAAGTCCTGTCGTTAGAAGAGGTAGAAGTGCCACGGCCCGGTGCGGGACAGGTGCTCATCAAGGTGGCGGCAGCCGGGGTCAACCAGGCAGATATTGGGCAGCGTAACGGCCGCTACCCCAATCTGGTGCCACTGCCCACTACGCTGGGTTACGAAGTAGCCGGCACACTGGTGGCTAGCGGCCCTGGCGTTACCGGCTTGCGCGCGGGTCTACCCGTCATGGCGCATGTCGAGGGCGGCTATGCCGAGTACGCGCTGGCGCTGGCGGGCGAGACCACCCCGATCCCGGATGGTATCAGCTTTGAACAAGCCGCCGCCCTTCCCATCCAGGGCCAGACGGCGTACCTCATGCTGGCCCGCGCCGCCCGGCTCGCGCGGGACGAAAGCGTGCTCGTACACGCCGCCGCCGGCGGTGTAGGCGCGATAGCCGTGCAGTTGGCGCAGCTCATGGGCGCGCGGGTAGTAATCGGCACGGGCAGGACCGATGCACAATTGAGCGTCATCGCCGGGCTGGGCGCCGGTCCCGCGCTGGATCTGCGCCGCCCCGACTGGCTGGGGCAGGTACGCCAGATCACCGGCGGGCGCGGCGTGGACATAGCACTCGATGCGATAGGCGGTGACATATTGCAGCCCAGCCTGGCCGCGCTCGCCCCGTTTGGGCGACTGGTGGTGTTCGGCTCGTTGAGCGGCCAGTCTTCGGGGCTGGCTGCCCAGCAACTGATCGGAGGCTGCCAAGCGGTGCTAGGGTTCAACACGCCGCTACACAGCCTGGCGGCGAAAGCCGAGGCCAACCGCACGCTGCTAGGCCATCTGGCAGCCGGCCGGCTGCGGGTTGCCACGCGTACCGTCCCGCTGGAGGAAGTAGCCAAGGCGCACGAACTGCTGGAGCGCGCCGGCAGCACCGGCAAAGTGGTGCTCGTAGTTGGCTAGCGGGAACAGCAGGCCTACAGCACTAGCCCAAAAGCTCGATGCCCAGTCAGTGGTGAATTGTACTTTTAATCACTGGAAGATAGACGAGTAATATCCTATGCACATCTGCACATCGCTCGTCATCACGCCGAGTGGCTCGCTCTGATTGATGTATCCGGCCCATTCCTGAGCCTGCCGGTGCTGCTGCGTGCCTTCCCCGACGGGCTGGAGGGGCTGGACGCGGCGGTGGTGCGTGAGTTGCGCCTGGCCTACGCAGAATGGCTCGACAACGCGGCCGGGCGGCGACCCGACCCGGCCATTCACCGCGCCTGGATCGCTTATGTGCTGCACACCGTCCTCGCGTGGCCCGCCGATCTCCTGGCCGAGGGGCCGGCGCTGCCGAGCGCCCTAGCCGTGCCGGTGGCGGAGCATGGCGAGACGCTGCGGACCGATGGTGCGTTGCTCGATCCGGAGACACACGCGCCCCGGCTGCTGCTGCAACGGTTGCCGGCAGGCCAGGACCCCGACAAGCCGCCGGCCGGTGCGCGCTGGAAAGCCTCGCCGGTTAGCCGCATGATCGATCTGCTGCGCGGGACGGATGTGCCGCTGGGGTTGGTCACCAACGGCGAGCAATGGGTGCTGGTCCATGCGCCGCGTGGCGAGACCAGCGGCGCGGCCACTTGGTACGCGGCACTGTGGGGCGAGGAGCCGTTGACGCTGCAAGCCTTCCGCAGCCTGCTGACTGCCGGGCGCTTTTTTGCCGTGGCCGCCGCCGATACGCTGGCCGCGTTGTGGCAGGAGAGCGCCGCCAACCAGCAAGAGGTGACGGATCAGCTGGGGTTGCAGGTGCGCCGCGCCGTCGAGGTGCTGGTGCAACGGCTGGACGCGGTGGATAAGGATCGGCAGCGCACCCTGCTGGCGGGGGTGAGCGAGCCGCGCCTGTATGAGGCGGCGCTGACGATCATGATGCGCCTGGTATTCCTGTTTTCGGCGGAAGAGCGCGGGATGTTGCTGCTGGGCGACGCGCTGTACGATGCCTATTACGCCGTTTCGACGCTGCGGGCGCAACTGCGCGAGGCCGCCGACCAGTATGGCGAAGAAGTGTTGGAGCGGCGGCGCGATGCCTGGAGCCGCCTGCTGGGCACCTTTCGCCTGGTCTATGGCGGGGCGACGCATGATCGGATGCACCTGCCGGCCTATGGCGGGCGGCTGTTCGACCCCGATGCCTTCCCCTTCCTCGAAGGTCGGGCGGCGGGCACGCACTGGGCGACCAGCGAGGCGCAGCCTCTGCCGATTGATAACCGCACCGTGCTGCACCTGCTGGAAGCGTTGCAAATCTTGCAGGTGAAGGTGCCGGGCGGGCCACCGGAGCCGCGCCGCCTGTCCTTCCGCGCGCTCGACATCGAGCAGATCGGGCACGTCTACGAAGGCTTGCTGGACCACACGGCCGTGCGCGCTGCCGCCCCGGTGTTGGGGCTGATCGGTGGCAAGGATCGCGAGCCGGAGGTGGCGCTGGCCGAACTGGAGCGGTTGCACGCGGGGGGCGACACCGGGTTGCTGAAGTATCTGGAGGAGATGACCGGGCGCTCGGTGGGCACCCTGCGAAAAGGGTTGGCGGCCGAGATCGAACTGCAAGACCTGGCCGGCTTCCGCGCCGCCTGTGACAACGACGCAGCGCTGCTGGAGCGGGTGCGGCCCTTTGCCCCGGGCTGGTGCGGCGCGACAGCTTTGGCACCCCGCTGGTGGTCACACCGGGCAGCGTGTTTGTGACGGCGGGCACCGACCGGCGGCAGACCGGCACGCACTACACGCCGCGCAGCCTGACCGAGCCGGTGGTGCAGCACGCGCTCGATCCGCTGGTCTACCGAGGCATGGCCGACGGCACGCCGCCCAGCCCGGCGACGCTGCGCGGGCCGGCCGAGATCCTGGCGCTGAAGATCTGCGACATGGCGATGGGCAGCGGCGCGTTCCTGGTGCAGGCGTGCCGCGTGCAGGCGTGCCGCTATTTGGCCGACAAGCTGGTCGAAGCCTGGGCGGGGGCCGAGGCGCGCTACGACAACACGCTGCTGGTGACCCCCGAGGGGCTACCGGCGACCGGGGCGCTGGCCGAGCAGGCGCTGCCCCGCGACCCCGAAGAGCGCCTGGCGCTGGCCCGCCGCCTGGTCTGCGACCGCTGCCTGTACGGCGTGGACAAGAACCCGCTGGCCGTGGAGATGGCGAAGCTGTCGCTCTGGCTGGTGACGCTGCAAAAAGACCGGCCTTTCACCTTCCTGGACCACGCCCTGCGCCCCGGCGACTCGCTGCTGGGGGTGAGCAAAGCGCAACTGTTGCAATGGAGCCTGCTGCCGCAGGAGGCCCACCAACTGACCTGGTGGAGCGGGCCGGTCGAGGCCGCGCTACGCACGGCGGTCGAATGGCGGCAGCTGATCGAGGGCCAGCCCACGGTCACAAAAGCGGATGCCGACGACAAGGCGCGGATGCTGGCCGAGGCCGAGGAGGCGCTGGCCTTGCTGCGCCTGGGCGGCGACCTGCTGGCGGCGAGCGCGCTGGCCCCGGAGCGGAAAGAGCGCGCCCGCCTGCGGGATGCTTGGCTGCCCCGCTATTCGGCGTTGCTCGCCATCCGCCGGGGGCAGCGCGACCGCGCGCAGGGCGCGGGGGATGGCGAGCAACGCCGCCGACTGGCAGGCGTTACAGGCCGAAGCGGGCGCTCTGCTGGGCACCACCCGTCCCTTCCACTGGGCTCTGGAGTTCCCCGAAGTCTTCCAGCACTGGGCCACCCCGGCCACCGGGCAGGCGGTGGCCCTGCCCCTCACCGGCGAGCAGGTGCTGGTGCCGGGGGAAGATCATGGGCCGGGGTTCGACGCTATTATTGGCAACCCACCATTTAGAGGCGGGAAACTTATTACAGGCGATTTAGGCGTTCCCTACCGAGATTATATGGTCGATATTTTGGCAAAAGGTACACGGGGAAACGCTGACTTATGCGCTTACTTTTTCCTACGCGCCGCAGAGCTGTTGCGGCCAGACGGCACCCTAGGCCTGCTGGCGACCAATACTATCGCTCAAGGTGATACCCGCGAGGTCGGTCTCGATAAGATCCCGGCACCAGATTGGACTATCTACCGAGCTATACCCAGCCGTCGATGGCCCGGTACAGCTAGCTTAGAGGTAGCACATATCTGGATGCGACATGGCTCCTGGCTAGCATCCTTTACACTAAATGATGAGCTAGTACCGGGCATTAGTTCATTACTGACAGGTACGAGTGCTATGGAGGGTAAGCCCTATCGCCTATACAGTAATTCTGGTAAAGCTTTTATTGGTTCTATTACCATGGGGATGGGTTTTACGTATCTGCTCAGAAAAGAGGGGAATGGCACGGAAATGAGCAATCAGGTACAATCGGGGTATGTTGGACGACCTTGATCCCGCCGCCATTGCCGACCCGGCGACTCGGGCACTCATGGTCCGCTTGGTCAATCTGGTCGACCAGCAGGCGGGGCAGCTCCGCGTCGCTGCGGCCGAAATC
>JBBRPH010000064.1:0-30822 GCA_038228295.1 Chloroflexia bacterium
CCGTCCACTTTGTTGCCCAGCGCGGTCAGCGCCTGCTGCATTTCACCCTGCGCCTTGTCGGGCGACCAGTCGGGCGTGTCGTACTCTTTGGCGAGGTTGACCTTGCCGTCGAGGACGCTGTGCGCGCCCTTCTTGAACAGGGTGGCGTTGTTGTCGGTGGGTGAGCCGTTGATCATGACGACGGTGGGGTTGGTCTTGCCTTTGAGCGCGTCCAGCAGGCTCTGGCCCTGGAGTTTGCCGACCTGCTCATTGTCGAAGGAGATGTAGTAGTTGACGGCATCGCTGCCTTTGATCAGGCGGTCATAGGAGATAACCGGCACGCCCTTGGCTTTGGCGGCATCAGCAATGGCGGCGGCGGCAGCCGAGTCGACCGGGTCGAGGACGAGGACTTTGGCGCCGTTGGTGAGGGCGGCCTCAGCCTGTTGCTGTTGCGCGCTGGCGTCCTGGTTAGCGTTGGAGTAGATCAGGTTGGTGCCGACATCAAAGCCGAGGGCGGTCAGTTTGGCCTTGAAGAGGGGCAGATCCTGGCTCTCGTAGCGGGCCGTCTTGGTCTCCGGCAACAGGATCGCGATCTTGCCGCCTGCCATGCCGGCGGGAGCGCCTGTAGCGGTAGCGACCATCGCCGGGGCCGTGGTGGCCGTGGCGACCATTGCCGGGGCCGCCGTATCTGTGGCGACCATCGCGGGAGCAGTCGTGCCCGTGGCAGCCATCGCCGGAGCTGTAGCGGTGGCGACCATTGCGGGGGCCGCCGTATCGGTAGCCGCCGGGACAACGGTCGCAGTAGGTGTGTCGGTGCCGCAGGCGGTTAGCAATATAGCTCCTACCGTGACCAGCGACAGTGCTGAGGTAACCCGTTTCAATAACATCCTTTTCCTCCAATAGTGCTTTAGGGGGGTTATTAATAGATGCGGTTCCTGCTACTGGGATAGAAGGGGCTATCCGCAGGGACGGGGCACGCCATCGAGTGCTGCGGCACTGCGGCACTATGGGATCTAGTTTAGCAGAAGCATTCGGGCGCGTCAAGCGCATTGACATCAAGCTTAATCAAGGCGTATAATTGCGTAGAGACACCTGCTCGGCAACCCTTGACCGGGCCTTAGGTAAAGGAGATCCATATTTTATGAGTGATAATTGGTCTGACGGCGCAGACGACGGTGATGAGGAAGAGCTACCGCCCTCACCGCGTCGTACCGCTCCTCCTCCGCGCACTACACGAGTTGCACCGGCTGCTGCACGGCCCCCAGCCGGCACGCGGACTCCCACGACCGTGGCGGCCCGCCGCGCGGCCGCACGGCCGCCGCAACGTGATACCTTTCCGCTCGCCGTTAGCGCAGTCGTCGTGGTTTTGCTGCTGGGGATGATGGCGGTCTTCGTGCTCAATCGCAGCGATAGCGTTACTCCTGCTGCTGCGCCGGTCGCCACTGTTGCCGGTGCGGCTGTGCCCGTTACCGCGCCGGCGAACGCTGCGACCGCCGCCCCGGATGCGCAGGCGGCCGTGCCACGTATGGCCCTGGCCGACTTCAAAGCGCTTTACGACAACCCCGCCCAGCGCCCATTAATCCTGGATGTGCGCGCTAAAGAAAATTACGACCAGGGTCATATCGCGGGTTCCATCAACTTCCCTGAAGCCGATCTGGATGCGCGCGTCAAAGAGTTGCCTAAAGACAAGCTGATCATCGCCTACTGCCAATGACCGGCTGAAAATGAAAGCGCCCGTGCGGCGCTCAAGTTACACACGACCTACGGCTTTAGCTATGATCATCTAAAAGTGCTGCTCGGCGGCTGGAACGCCTGGAAGTCGGCCAATTACCCGGCGATCACGGCCACACCTGACCCGAACCCGCCGACTGTGGTGCCGAGTAACAATAAGGTGATCCCGCTCAACGGCACCCCCGGTCAATTGCCGCCGGGCGTCCAGGTGGTGACAGTAGGTCCTAAACCTTAGGTTACGTAGATTTCTCATGAGCACTCGGCGTTAGCGGATAGCCGGCGGAACTCAGCGGAGCCTGCGATGGGGGTAAATCCGGAATATCGCGCGCAAATCGCGGAGCACTTAGCCCAGGTAGGGCCGGTGCGTACCCGTTCCCTGTTCGGCGAAGTGGGCCTCTATGACGGCGGTCAACTGTTTGGTATGCTTGTGGACGATGCACTCTATTTCAAAGTAGATGACAGTAACCGACCTGACTATGAGGCTGTCGGCATCGCGCCGTTTATCGCGCCGTGGAGCGGCAAGGCCACTCGCTATTATGCTGTGCCGGCAACCGTTTTGGCGGATAGCGCCCAGTTACGCTTATGGCGCGATAAAGCGGTCGCTGTGGCAGCGGGCACACCCAAACCGCGCAGGCGGGGATAGATCCCCGCCTACCGGTTGCCCTCATGGCTCCTAGCGCGTCTATTGTTTGCACAAAAATCCGTGGCTTACTACCTGTCGGAACAAGCCGCCGGCCTCGCGCAGAAGCCGGCGGCTTTCCCGCTTTCTTACCCGCTACTATGGGTCGTTTTGTTTGACGCCGCAGGCTGATTCAGGTATAGTAGTCGTGTAGTACCTGATCCATCGCCCGCGTGCCTAGCGGTGATGCCCGGCCTCCGCCGTGCGCTCGGTTGCGGCAGTAATTTGCAGAGGAATCCGCTTGCTATGGCAACAGAAACCCTTTCCACTACGTCATCCGGCCAAGCTACCGCATCATCTGCCCCACGCGCACGTCGCCGACTGTTGTTGGGAGTACCGGTGTTACTGCTATTAGCGGCATTGGGGAGCATTTGGTACGCGCAGGATCAGGAAGCCGCCAAGCGCATCGCCGCCGGTGTGCAGGTCAAAGATGTACCGGTGGCGGGGCTGACGGTGCCCCAAGCTGAAGCCGCAATCACGGCACGCTATGCCGCGCTGGCGGATCAGCCGATTGTGCTGACGGCGGTCGGCAAGCACTGGACCTTCCCCGCGCGTGCGCTGGGCGTTGGCGTGGATGTGGCCGCAACTGCGGCGAAAGCGAAAGCGCTGGGGCGTGACCCTAGTGGCCCGCTACAGGTGCCGCTGGTCTTAACGCACGACCGTAGCGTGGCCGAGAAGACGTGGCAGCCGCTCGCCACCGATCTAGCCCTGACCCCGCAAGACGCGCAATTCCGCGTGGATGCCGATGGGGTGGAGGTCCACCCGGCACAAGCGGGCCGCCGCTTTGACCCGGACGGCACCTGGCAGGCGCTGACGGCGGCGACTACAGATGCGACCTTCAGCGAAGTGGCTGTGGCAACCGTGCCGGTGTCACCGCAGGTGTCTGATGCGTTGTTGGCTCCCGCGCTGGCAACGATCCACCGCCTGTCGGATCAGCCCCTAGTCCTTACTGGGCAGTTGGCTGACGGTAGCTCGCATAGCTGGACTGTGGCCCCCGGCCAACTGCGCGGTTGGTTGCAGGTGAAGCAAGATGGGGCCGGTGTGCCGACTGTCAAGCCGGATCTCGATGCAAGCCAAGCCAGTACCTATTTGCAGAGTGTGGCTGCTGATGTGCAGCGCGACCCGACCAATGCTAAGCTGGCGCTGCCCAATTACGCCACCCTCGCCACGTTGACCGCTGACGCGCCCGGCCGGCAGTTGAATCTTGCTGCCTCGCTGGCTGCTGTGCAACAGGCTGCCGCCGGCGACACGCGCACAGTTGACCTGACCATTGACGCGGTGCCGGCGGTGGTGTCGGCGGTGTCACTGCACCCGCTCAAAGACCAGTTGGATACGCTAATGCGCGACGGACTGCGCCTGACCTACGGGGATACCAGCTACCTGCTTAAGGGCAGCAAGCTGGCGCTGGCCCTGTATGTAGAGCCGACCCCCGGCGCGACCCCAGCCTACCGCATCACGCTCAACGATAACGATCTAAACCGCCTGGTTTCCACTATCGCCTTCAACGTCAACGTTCCGGCGCAGAATGCTGCCTATCGTATGGGTGCCGGGGGCATGGCCCTGGTTAAAACTCCGCACGACGGCTTGCGGGTGGACTCGGCCGCGACGCTTGCCGTGTTGCGCGATGCGCTGCTGACGGGCAAAGCCACGGCGGTGCTGCCCACGGTGCCCGTTAAGCCGGACTTTGGCGCGATGGACCAGGCCGGACTGATCAGCACGCCTGATCTGCTGCAATCTGATAACACCAGCTATGCCGGTTCGTCGCCGGAGCGCAATTGGAACGTGACCTACGGCGCAAGCAAACTGGACGGCTGGGCCATCCCGCCCGGCGGCACCTTCAGCATTAGCGATGCGCTCGGCGATCTGACGGTGGCAGCCGGCTTCAAGATGGGCTGGGCGATCCTGGTGCAGCAGGGCGATGCGACGACCATCCCCTCGGAAGCAGGCGGTATCTGCCAAGTGGTGACGACGCTGTTCCACCCGGTTTTCTGGGCCGGTCTGCCCATCGTGGAGCGCCATAATCACAGCTATTGGATCGCGCTCTATGGCCGCAAGCCACTCGGTCTCCAGGGGCTGGATGCGACGATTTCGCCGCCCGATAGCGACTTCCGCTTCAAGAATACCACCGGCAACTGGCTGCTGATCCGCGCGCGCGGCGACGGCGCGAACTTGCACGTCGAACTGTGGGGTACCAATCCCGGCTGGCGCGTGGATGTGAGCGACCCTGTGATCACCAACATGGTCAAAACGGACCAAACGCCGCGCAAGCAGACGAGCGATAAGCTGGCCGCCGGGCGCAGTCTGCAAGTCGAACACGCGCAGGACGGCTTCACCGCCGATATTCATCGCCAAGTCTACGCGGCCAACGGCCAGAAACTGGACGATTGGCACGCCCATGGTACTTATCTGCCCTCGCACAACACCTTCATGACCGGCACCGGCAAGGCCACGGTCACCAGCCCGTGATGGACAGGTATAGCGAATGTGAATAGAGCAAACCCCGCTTCCTTAGACAAGGAAGCGGGGTTTGCTTTACATAATATAATGGCTGGTGCGCAAACTACGCCAAGTGGAACCGCCTTCTACCCACAGCTCAATTCAGAACTCAGAACTTCGTCAACTGTGCTGCTTGCCCGGCCCGCTGTGGCGGCTGCCCCGGCGCAGCGCGCGGCGCCCCTCGTCGGTCTGCCAGGGATCGGGGTTCCATTCCAGTTCGACCCGCCCGATTACCACGGTATCGCCGGGCACAATGCCCGCCGCTTCCAACGCCCGACTGATGCCGGTGCGCTCCAGGATATTTTGCAGCCGATCTAATGCCTCGTCATTGTCCATGCGCGTCATGTTGACGGTACGCTCGATTTTGGTGCCGAACACGCGATAGAACGTCTCATCCACCTTCATCACGGTGAAAGCGTCTTCGTTCGGCTCGCCGCGCAGGGTGTGGGTAGCGCCGTCGGCGGCGGGCGTGGGCGGCGCGGGGGCCAGTGCTTCGCGCGGCGGCAGTTCGCGTAGCTCGGTTGCCACGCGGCGCAGCAGTTCCGGGATACCCTGGCCGGTTGCGGCCGAGATGCCGATCACGCTGTAACCATGCGTGGTGAACCAGGTGCGGAGGCGGGGCCAGCGCGCCTGCGTCTCGGCTAGGTCCATCTTGTTGATTGCTACCACCTGCGGGCGCGCGGCCAGGGTCGCGCTGTAAGCGGCTAATTCGCCGTTGATACGTTCGAAATCGCTCACCGGATCGCGGTCGGGCTGTTCACCGGTGGGTAGCGCGGCCAAATCTTCGTCGGTCAAGCCGGGGAAGAGGCCCGAGGCACCGTCAATCAAGTGAATTAGCAGGCGGCACCGCTCAATGTGGCGCAAAAACTCCAGCCCCAGCCCCGCCCCCTCGCTAGCCCCTTCGATCAACCCCGGAATATCGGCCACAACAAAGGTCTGCGTATCTACTTCGACCACGCCCAGTTGCGGTTCCAGCGTGGTAAATGGGTAGTCGCCGATCTTGGGCCGCGCCGCGCTGATCTGGCTGAGGAGGGTGGACTTGCCGGCGTTGGGATAGCCCAGCAGCCCCACATCGGCGATGAGCTTCAGTTCCATTTCGACTGTGCGATCCTGGCCCGGTTCGCCGTTCTCCGCGATGCGCGGGGCTTGATGCGTAGAGGTGGCGAAATGCACATTGCCCAGTCCGCCGCGCCCGCCGCGCGCCACGATCAACTCCTGATCCGGTTCCACCAAATCGTATTCCTGGGTTTTCCGCACGGTCGGATCAATAATATCCGTCTCGATGACCCGCACGAAGGTGCCGGGCGGCACGTCAATGATCAGGTCGGGCGCGTTAGCCCCGTGCATCTTTTTGGCTCGCCCCGGCCCGCCGTCTTCGGCCTTGAACTTCTGCTTGTAATGGAAAGGCAACAGTGTGTTCAGTTGTACATTGACGCGCAACCGCACTGAGCCGCCGCTCCCGCCGTCGCCGCCGTCGGGCCCGCCGAGTGCTACATATTTCTCGCGCCGGAACGACGCACTACCATCGCCGCCCTTGCCTGCCTTGATCTCAATTTTCGCTTTATCGTAGAACATTCGTCCCCTGTCTCCCATCTTCGCGCCGGTTACGGAATCGCGATCTTAGCGCCCAGCGGCGAAGCACACCAAGAATTTGCTGCATCGGCTATTGCTGTGAGCAAGTTCTGGGCCGGGACACGGCGGAAGGCGAAAGGCGAAATGACTGTGGTTCTTGGCCGGCTTTAAATTAACCGGCTAAAGATTTGTAAAAAACCGGAGTAGCGCCCAGCCCGCACACCGCACACCGCCTTCCGTTTTACGCGCCCCGCTTTAGGGTATGCAGTACCGTCGCGGCGCGGCGAATGGACGCAGCTTCGGCGGGGTGGGTCATGGCAGCGGCGGCTTGGGGCAGCGGCAGCCACCGCGGCACCTCACCGTCGGCCGACTGGGCGTGCAGCGGCGGGCTGTCGGGCAGCAGATCAATCAAATAGTGGTCCACCACTTTGGTGGCGGGGCGCCCGCTGCGCCCGGTGATCTGATAGCGGATCGTCGTCAGGTAGGTCAAGATGCGCCCGCGCACGCCGGTCTCTTCTTCCAATTCGCGTAAGGCGGCCTGCTCCGCCGTTTCGCCGGGTTCGAGATGGCCTTTGGGTAAGGCTAGGTCGCGGCGGCGTGGGCGTTCGATGCACAATACATCCCAGCCACCGGTCGGGTTCGGGCGCACCGCCACGCCGCCGGCGGAGTGTTCTTCGTCGCCGTGGGGGGTGCGGATGGTATAACGGTCGTTAGTCATTGCGGCTCCTCTAACAAGCGCAGCAGATCCGTCCACTGATCTAGGACAGGATCGGCTCCGGCGGCGCGCAGCAGATCAGGCGGGGCCGCACCCCACGCCACCCCCAGCGGGCGCACTCCCGCCGCACGTGCGGCGGCCATATCACTGACGGCATCGCCTACGTAGGCGATGTGGGCGGGATGGGGCTGCCGGCCCAAGCGCACCAACGCGGCCCAGATGGGGTCGGGGTCCGGCTTACCGCGTGGCGCATCTTCCAAGCCAATAATCACATCCAGATACGGCTCCAGATCAAACAAGTCTAGGCCCATCTGCAATGCCGCGTGGCGCTTACTCGTCACCAGACCCGTCTGGATACCGCGCGCCTGCAACGCCGCCAACATTTCCACTGTACCCGGCACTAAGCTGGTCAATTGATCATGCCAAATACGGTTATGATCCTGATAGGCTTCCCACAACGCCGCACCTTTGCCGGGCGCATGGGCTTCCAGCGCCGCCTGTAGCGGCAAGCCAATCGTTGGCAGCACGGCCGCACGTGCAATCGGCCGGTCACAGTGTCGCTCTGTTGCGTGCTGCCAGCAGGCCACAATCAGATCTAACGTGTCAATTAGCGTACCGTCGAGGTCGAAGAGAACAGTATCCATAAGAGTGTTGTGTATTGCGTGTTGTGTGTTGCGAGGGCGGTGCCGGATCAGAGACCGGCTGTTAGTGTTCAGCACGATAACGTTTTAGCTAAACACGCAAGACTACTCCAAATAGTCCCGCAGCTTCTTGGCGCGTGCCGGGTGGCGCAGGCGGCGTAGGGCTTTGGCTTCGATCTGGCGAATGCGTTCGCGGGTCACGTTGAACTCGCGGCCCACTTACTCCAGCGTGCGAGCGCGGCCGTCAAGCAGGCCATAGCGTAGTTGCAGCACCTGCCGTTCGCGCTCGGTCAGCGAGTCGAGGGCCAGCGCGATCTGCTCTTTCAGCAAGCGGCCGGCGGCGGTGTCGGCGGGAGCCTGTGCTTTGTGGTCTTCGATGAAATCGGCCAGGTGGGTGTCGTTTTCCTCGCCGACCGGCGTTTCGAGCGACACCGGTTCCTGGCTGATCTTGAGGATCTCGCGCACGCGCTCGGCCGACAGGTTCAGGTCGGCGGCCACTTCGTCGGAACTCGGTTCATGCCCCAATTCTTGCGACAGGCGGCGCTGGGCGCGCACCACGCGATTGATCGTTTCCACCATATGGACGGGGATGCGGATCGTGCGGGCCTGATCGGCGATGGACCGCGTGATGGCCTGGCGAATCCACCAGGTGGCGTAGGTCGAGAACTTGAAGCCTTTGCTGTAGCGGAACTTCTCTACCGCACGAATGAGACCAATATTGCCCTCTTGCACTAGGTCGAGCATGGTCATGCCGCGCCCGATGTATTTTTTGGCAACGCTGACCACCAGACGCAGGTTGGCCTCGGTTAGATGGCGGCGGGCGGCGGTCGAATCGGCCACGATGTCGGTCCAGTAGTAGCGCAGGCTGCGGTTCATATCGGCGGTGAGCGCATCCAGGTCGGCGGCGACCGGCCACTCCCAGCCATCAATGCGCCCGCGCAAGGCCGGCGGCAACAACTCAAACAAGAGCAACGTGTGGCGCAATGCGTCTTCTAGCGCGGCGCTCGCGCAGCCGGTTTGTGCGGCCACCGTTTTGAGGATCGCCGGGTCCAGGCTCGCGGTTGGGATGATCGCCGCCAGCAGGGCATGGCGGGTAGCGGGCAGCGAGCCGCCGTATTGGGCGCAATACACTTCCTCGGCCGGCGGCCACTGCGCGTGCAGCCGGCGGTAAACTTCGCGGCAGATCGCATCGGCGGGCATGGGGCCGGTGCTGCCGTCGGACCGCCGCAGATCGGCCATCAACTGTTCAAGGAAGATGCCGCGCTCCATGCGTTTCGCCAGGGCGATCTCAGCATCGGCGGTCAGCAGCGGCACACGCCCGATCTCGCGCAGATACAGCCGCACCGGGTCGTCGGTACTCAGATTGTCCGTGTCGCCGGCCAAGTCCAGCGGCGCAGGGCCGTGGACGGGGTGCGGTTCGGGATCGGGGCCGGCCGCTGCGGGCCATTCCTCCTCGTCAAGGATCTCCACGTTGAGGTCAAGTAATTCCCCATAAATCTCGTCTACCTCGGCCAAATGTGTCTCCGGTGCGGGCTGCACCTGGAGGATCTGCGCGGCAGTGACGAAGCCTTGCTGTTGAGCCTGGGCGAGTAGCGTCGCCATCTGGGCCTCCGACGTGGGTAGCGTCTGCGGCGCCGGCGGGGCACCGGTGGTGCCCGCGCCGGTTTCGCGCATGAAGGCGGTCCAGGGCGGCAGATCAGTGGCGGTCGGATCAGGCGGCAGGGCATACGGCAGCCCTTCTTCGCGCAGTGGGCAGCTGGTCTTGCTAGGCGACTCCTCGGTTGGTGTGCGACGTTTCGTCATGATCGCGTCCTCCTGTTGGTCCGGTGTGACCCGTCGGGTGTCCTGCGCGGGGGCAGTGCGGAGCTAATCTCGACTATCTCGAAAGACGGTGCTGCGGGTGGGCGTAATCTGTTCGTAGAGTTGCGGGCGGATGCCTTCCAGCGCGGTAGCAGCGGTGATGCGATCAATGCCCGCTTCCCCGGCCTCCGTCGGCGTCTCGGCCAGCAGCAACTGGTATTGCTGTAGCCACAGGCGGTCGTTGTACTCCTGCAAGCGGCGGCTGCGCTGCGCCACCTCGCCACCTAACATAAAGGAGCGGACATAGGGTTCGCGGTCGGCTTCGGCCAGCAGGAAATCGTACTGATCCAGCAAGGCGGGATCTACGGCGGCCCGCAACGCGGCGCGATCCACGGCCAGTGGTGTGTCGGGCGTGAGCGGTAGGCTCAGGATATAGGCGGTCACGGCCTCCAGGATCAGCCGGTTTTCACTGCGTGTAAAGCGCGTCGGCGCGGGGGTGTCGGGCTGCAAGGTCGCTTCGGGATAGCGCAGCAGCAGGGCCAGCAGTTGTTCTTCCGGGGTCAGTTCGCGGGCGGGCAATGCCGGCGGCGCTTCGACAGCGGGCTTGCGCGAGGTGCCGCGTGCGGCCGTGGGGCTGCCGCTGCCTGCGCGAGCCACCGCCTCCTCTACGGCGGCCACTGGCGTTTGCGTCAGCCGGGCTACTTTGTCTACATAGTGGGCGCGGCCCACCGGGTCGCCGATGGCCCGCACCAGCGGCGCGATCTGGCGCACCGCTTCGCTTTTACCGTGCGCGGTCGTCAGGTCGAGGCTGCGTGCCACCACGTTAATGAAGTGGTCGGCTACCGGTTGCGCTTCGGCCAGCAGGCGGTCCCAGGCGGCGGGGTCACGCAGCAGCAATTCGTCGGGGTCCATGCCGCGTGGCAGCGCCATGATGCGGATCTGCGAGTCGATCCGTCGCTCCACACCGATCAGCCCGCGTGGCCCCAAAATCGGCACGCTGACGCGCTCCATATTGCCTTCCAGCACCTCGGCCCCGCGCAACGCCGCCAAATCGCCCGCGCTGTCGGCATCCAACGCCAACACAATGTCGCGCGCCGGCTTGCGGAGGATGTCGGCCTGCTTATCGGTCAGCGCGGTGCCCGATGCACCGACGACATTAGCGTGGCCGGTCTGGTGGGCGATCAGCACATCCATGTAGCCTTCAACAATGACGGCGGTGTGGCTGCTTTTGATCGCGGCCGTAGCGTGGTCAATGCCGTACAAGGTCGCGCTTTTATCGTAGATCGCCGTTTGCGGTGAGTTCATGTATTTGGGCGGGCGGTCGTCCAGCGCGCGCGCTCCGAAGCCGGTGGTGCGCCCGCGCACATCCCGAATGGGGAACATCAGCCGGTTGCGGAAGCGGTCGTAATAGCCCGCGTCGCTGCCCTCGCGTTCGATGATCAGCCCTGCTTCCAGCAGTTCGGCTTGGCTGTAGCCGCGCTCGCGCAGATAGTTCGATCCGGCATCCCAGCTATCGGGTGCGTACCCAATCCCGAAGGCGGCAATGGTGGTGTCGGTCAGGCCGCGCTCTTGGGTGTAGGCGCGCGCCGTCACCGCGCCCTCAGCCGAGGCCCGTTGCAGGAGGTTGTGGTAGAACAAGGCGGCGGCGGCGCAGGCTTCATAGAGCCGTTCGCGGTGCCGTTCGGCAGCGGCCTGCCCTTCATCGCGCGGGGCGATATCCACCCCCGCCTGACGGGCCAGCCGAGCCAGGGCATCGCGGAACTCCAGCCCCTCGGTGTTCATCACGAAGCCGAAAATATCGCCATTGGCTCCGCAGCCGAAGCAATGATAGCTTTGGGTTTCAGGGAAGACGACGAACGACGGGCTTTTCTCGCCGTGGAACGGGCATAGCCCCTTGAAGTTGCGCCCACTGCGCTGCAATGGTGTGCGCGTCTGCACCACATCCACGATGCCAACACGCGCTTTGATTTCGTTGATCGCGTTGGTCTCAGCCACGGGCGGTCCCTTAAGTGAAAGTAGAAAGTGAAAGTGATTATAGACGCGCAAGTTATTGTGCCGTATTGTCCGGTTTTAGCGTGTTACACCCGTTCCCGTCACTTTCTACTTTTCATGTGCTAAATAGACCACAACTTCGGCACATAGATCGTCGTGAAGCGCTCAATGGCGTAGCGGTCGGTCATGCCGGCGATGTAGTCGGCGACGATGCGTTCGTGCGATTCATCCCGCGCGTTCAGTTGCATCTCGGCGGGCACTTCGTCGAAATGGACGCAGTAGTGGCGATAGAGCGTGTGGATCAGGCTATGTACCCGATCCACTTCGGTTTTGGCCGCCGAGCCGGTGTAGACCTCGTGGAACAGGAATGCTTTGAGTGTGTCGGCGGCTTGCAGCACATCTTCGGTGAATTGGAGATGGACGCTTTCCGGCGTGCGCGGCGGGGCGGCGGCGGCGGGGTAGCCGACGGCCCAGTTTTGCTCCACCAGATTACAGACCATCGTGTTGATGCGTTCCGAATGGCTATCGCCCAGCACGCGCACGGCTGCGGCCGGCAAGTCGGCGGGGGTGATCAGGCCGGCGCGCATTGCGTCGTCAATATCGTGGTTGATGTAGGCGATGCTGTCGCTCAGTTTCTGGACCTTGCCTTCGACCGTCGTCTGCCCGCTGCCTTCGCCCCGCATCCCGGCACTGACCGGCGTGGAATCAGGCAGGGCCATGCGGACTTCATAGGTCAGGTTCAGACCGCGCCCATCTTTTGCCAGGTAGTCCACGATCCGCAGGCTCTGGTCGTTGTGGCGGTAGGTCGGATCATAGATTTCGCGCAGTGCGTCTTCACCGGCGTGCCCAAACGGCGCGTGGCCCAGGTCGTGCGCCAGTGAAATGGCCTCGACTAGATCCTCGTTCAGGCGCAGGGCACGGGCTATGGTGCGCCCGATCTGCGCGACTTCGAGTGTATGGGTCAGGCGGGTGCGATAGTGGTCGCCGGTGGGGGCAATAAAGACCTGGGTTTTGTGTTTGAGGCGGCGGAAGGCTTTGCTGTGGATGATACGGTCGCGGTCCCGTTGGTAGGCCGTGCGGAGCGCATCCGGCGCTTCGGGGCGCACCCGCCCGCGCGATTCGACCGCTTTAGCCGCTAGTGGCGCAAGTCGGGTGAATTCTTCCTGTTCAATTCGTTTGCGAACTTGGGCAATATCCATACGGGCTAGGGGTTCGCCTCTCTGCCGGCCTATCGCCGTCACGCGACACTCCATTATAGCAAATCCGGCCGGCGCTTGTATAGAGGGTAGCGGCGCAATTTGGCATCTTTCCGCTATTACTCCCCTGACCGCAGTATGCCCTGGGCTTGCTTGTAGAGATCTAAGTCCATTGCTTCTGAGAAAGCAGCTTGGAAGTTCCTGCTTAGGTCAGGATCTTTGCTCAGAAAGAGCGTAAGTGTGTTATCCCAGCAAACAATTTCGATCAGCGCTTGCGGATGCTGAATTGCGGCGGCCTCGGTCCACAACGCTCTATTACCATCAGCATAAGGGTAGATAACTAAGTGGGTAGGGTCCAGCACGATGTCGGGATCAAAGCCGGAAAGCACTCCCCAGTTGAACTGGATCGCGCATTCTTGCAAGATTTGCTGAAGGCGTGTTCCACTTATCCATACCGGCGTTGAGCTATCCAACCTGAACTCCGGTGGAAAGGATTCGCCCCCCAGCCAATTATACTCTGCATCTGTAATCAGCCAGTTTAGCGTTTGCGCTCGATAGCCCAACACACCAAAGATATACGCAAGGTCGGTGTAGTAGGGTAACTGACTTTTACCCCGTAATATCATGTTTAGTGCGGTGCCCGCCATACTGAGTTCTCTTCTCGATGATCTGATTCTGCCGAGATTTCCTGCCGTTTTGCTGCCGCAACATAGATTGCGCTAATCCGTGAGCCGATCATAGGGAAACGCGACTTCCATGCCGCTGCGGCTAAAAAACTCCTCGGTCACGGCGCGCACGCGGTCGGTGGTGAGCGGGTCGGCGGCGCGGCGCTGCTCGGCGGGGCCGTCCGGCCGGCCGTACAGTTCCACCAACAGGTGCGGTATCTCCGGCTCGAATAGCAGGCGATTGACCGCCACCCCAGTCCCGGCCAGCGCACGGCTCAGGTCGCGCACCAGGCTTAATTTACGCGCCGCTTCGCGCACGGCATTGCCCAACTCACCCGCCGCCGCGCTCAGGTCCAGGTCGGCCTGCGCCCAGTCGCGTGGCGCGGTGGCGCGGTCCATCGCCTCACGTTCGATCCGTGCCGCCACATAGGCGGCCACTAGCCCCTCAATCTCCGGTCGCAGTTCTTGTTTCATGGGCGCATCATACCATAAAGGCGCAGTCCGGTGCCATTGATCTCTGTCCCACGGCTTGGCACGGTTGCGTACACTGCCCTAGCGTGCTCGCCAAAGGACGGAAATTAGCGGCAAATGAGCCGGGCGGCTTCACTGAGTTGCTTAACCATCCAATAGAACGGCAGCAAGCTGTCGTGAGGCCGCCCGGCTCATTTGCCTGGCGTTACCGGGTCTGATAGGGCCGTTGCTAAACTAGGCGGTGGGTGCGGCGCCCCACTCGACCACTAACTGCATAGGACCGCGCAGCAGGCCGGGGATGTACGGAATGGGCTGATCGGCCAGTCGGGGTGCAGGTAGCCGACTGGTCAGCACCTCCAGCGCAATGCGCGCTTCTAGCCGCGCCAGGGGAGCACCAGGGCAGTAATGAATGCCCCTCCCGAAGGCCAGATGCGGATTCGCGCCGGCTCGCGCGAATTGGCACTGCTCCGGGGCAGGGAACTGCGCCGGGTCGTGGTTGCCCGCGCTGAACAGGGGCAGCACCCGCGCTCCGGCCGGGATCATCACGCCGCCGACTTCGCTCGCCGTGGTGGTCGTGCGGAGCAGGCCCATAAACGGTGGGTCCAGACGCACAATCTCCTCAACCGCCTTCGGGATCATGCTGGGTTGGGCGCGCAGCATCTCCCAATGGCTAGGTTGTTGCAGCAAAATACGCACGGCGCTACCGAGTAGGCAGGTGGTTGACTCGTTGCCGGCCAGGATGGTGCCCGCGACTTGGGCGGCGTACAGGCTGTCGGCCGGGGGCTCCCCCTCCATCGGTGCCTGGATGAAGGCACTGATAAAGTCCTCTCCCGGTTGAGCGCGCCGCTCGGCCACCACCCCCAAGATATAGCGCTGATAGTCACAGACGGCCCGCGCGCAGGCTTGTTGCTGATCGAGCGACAGCGGGGCAAATAGCAGCATACTCCAAGCATCGCACCACGCTTTGGTGCGCGCCATATCGCTCGCGGGCAAGCCCATCAGATCCAGTAGCACACGCATGGTCAGCGGATAGGCGAAATCGCACATTAGTTCGACGCGCCCTGCGGCAATAAATCCGTCTACCAACTCTTCGGTGAGGGCGCGGATGCGCGGGGCGAGAGCGGCCATACGCGGGGGCGAAAAGAATTTATTGAAGGCCGAGCGCCAGCGCTCGTGCTCCGGCGGATCGGTATTGACGAGCGGTCCCTCATGATAGCCGTCGGCGAGGATGGCCTGCACAGACGCCGGCAGGTTGGGCGGTAGCACGGCCGCCGCTTGCGAGGAGAAGCGCGTCGTGTCGCGCAGCACGGCGCTGATGTCGGCATAGCGCGTGACGACCCATGCCCCCAGCAAATCGCTGAAGAAGACGGGGCTGTGCTCGCGCAAGGCGGCCAGTGCCGGATACGGATCATTGAGTTGCGGGGAAACGAACGGGTTGAAAGTTATGGCGGGTGGAGCGATTGTTTGAGTCATTAGGGGTTCCTTTCCTTCCATAGATGTAGTGCGATGTAGTGCGGCCGCGGCCCCAACGGGGCGGTTGTTGTCTGCTACGGCTATTATCTACACCTGTCGCTTGAAAAACGCTTAATCACGAACGGCCCTACTGTGTCACACGCCACGCCGCTATTTCGTCTCCTTTCTATGAACCGCATGATACTGCGTCCACTGGGCAGATGGAGGCATACCAGATATACATACTAGCCTATATAGGAGGCAAAAGCGATGGAAGACGAACGGGTAAACGGTGTAATCGTGATTGGTGGCGGCTTGGCCGGGCTGACGGCAGCCACGATCTTGGCGCAGGCGGGGCGCCCGGTGCAGGTGCTGGAACAAGCGGCGACCCTGGGTGGACGTGCCCACACCCATAAGGAGGGCGGCTTCCTCTTCAATCGCGGGCCGCACGCGCTCTATCGGGCGGGCGCAGCGCGGGCGACCCTGCGGCGATTGGGCATCGCCTACCGGGGGCATTGGGTGCCGCCGGCTGCGGCGGGTCTGACGCACGAGCGTATCGGGCCGCTCCCGGCCGGCCTGGGGAGTTTTCTGACCACGCCGTTTCTGAGTGGGGCTGGGCGGCGGGAACTACTGCCTTTACTGCTGCGCCTGACGCGGTTGGATACCTGCGCCTGGGATAGGGTGCCGCTGGCCGAGTGGCTGGCCCGCGAGTTCCACGATTCCAGCCTGCGTACCTTGCTGGAGTTGTTGGTGCGGGTGTCCAGCTATAGCAACGCCCCGGCCCAGGTCAGTGCGGGGGCCGTCTTGTATCAGTTGCGGCAGGTTTTATTCAGCAGCGTCGAATACCTTGACGGCGGCTGGATCACCCTAGTCCAAGCACTGGCTGCGACTGCGCAGGCGGCGGGCGCGACGATTCAGACGCGCGGGCGGGTGGCAGCGGTGGCAAAGGCACCGAACGGCTGGACTGTGACCCTGGCCGACGGCACCTCCCGGCAGGCGGCGGCCGTGGTGCTGGCCGTCGGGCCCCAGCCGGCCGCGCGTCTGGTGCAAGGGGCCGGGCACGACACGCCGGCCGCCTGGGCCGCTGCCGCGATCCCTGTCCAGGCCGCCTGCCTAGATGTCGGCTTGCGGAACCTGCCGCGCCCCCAGGCACGGGTTGTTTATGGCGTGGATACTCCATTATACTACTCCGTACATTCGGCACGGGCGCGACTGGCTCCTGAAGGCGCGGCGACAATCCATGTCGCCCGCTACCTGGCCCCCGGCGAAGACGGTGCAGCGGCGGCTCCGACGCTGGAAGCGTTGCTGGATCGAGTGCAGCCGGGTTGGCGTAACGTTTGCGTAGTGCGGCGCTTCCTGCCGCAGATGACAGTGAGCGAGGCGCTGGTCACGGCCGCCGCAGGGGGTACAGCGGGGCGCCCCGCCCCCGCCGTGCCGGATGCGCCGGGCTTGTATGTGGCCGGCGATTGGGTGGGGCGGACCGGGCTGCTGGCCGATGCCGCCCTGGCGAGCGCCGCGCAGGCGGCGGAGTCGATCCTCAACACGGTGCCGCAACGCACCGCAGCGCCATCGCCGGCGGTCGCGGTGGCTGTCTAAAGGAGGCCGGCATGGTCCCTGGCGCAACGGGGATGGTGTTTGATCAGCACCGCCCCCTCCTGTTTGGCATTGCCTATCGGATGCTCGGCAGTGTGATGGATGCCGAAGACGCGGTGCAAGAAACTTGGCTGCGTTGGCAGCGGGCCGCGCCGCCGGAGGTGACCGCACCGAAAACCTACTTGGCGACGATCATTACGCGCCTGTGTCTCGACCAGTTGCGGGCGGCACGCACCCGGCGTGAGCAATATATCGGCCCCTGGCTGCCGGAACCGCTGATCGGCGACTCGGTGCCCGCCACCGACGCATCAACCCTGGCGGCGGAGTCGCTATCGCTGGCCTTCCTGGTGCTACTTGAATCCCTGACTCCGGTGGAGCGTGCCGTCTTTTTGCTGCATGATGTGTTTGGCTTCGAGTTTACCGAAATCGCGCCCATCGTAGACAAGCAATCGGCTAACTGCCGTCAGATCGCTCGGCGGGCACGCACAGCACTGGATGCGCGGCAGTCGCGCTTTGAGCCGACGGGGCCGCAGCAACAGCAGCTATTGGCGCAATTTATCCACGCTTGCACTACCGGCGATCTCCAAGGGCTGATCGCCTTGCTCACGGCAGATGTGACCCTGTGGTCCGACGGGGGCGGGGTGGTGCAGGCGGCGCGGAACCCGATCTACAGCGCCGCCAAAGTCGCCGCGCTCCTGCTAGGTATTCTCCGCAAAGCGCCTACCGCTATGCAGCTGCGCACGGGGGTGATCAATGGGCAGCCGGGGCTGCTGGTCTATCACCAGGGTGCGCCGCTAGGCGTGGTGGTGATCGAGCCGCACGATGGCTTGATCAGCGCTATCCGCCTGGTGGTAAACCCCCATAAGTTGGGCGCAATGCCCCCGCTATAGGCCACGCGCCATCGCGATGCGCGGGGAGGCGTAAAGCATCAAACGTGAAACGTGAGGAGCTATTCATGGGTATTGCGGTGCGCTACGCGCTTCTCTTTTGCCCCTAAGCCGCTGGGTTACTCACGCTTCACGTTTCACGCCTCGTGATCTGCGTGGCCTGCCTGGCGCAAGAAGGCGCGCACGGCCGTGCGCGTGGGAGGGTCGGCCCCAGCGCGGGTGCAGGTGAGGGCAGCGACGGCGGCGGCAAAGCGTAGCGTGTCGTCGAGATCCGCAGCAGGCAGGGCGGTCAGGGCGGCGCGGCTGGTGATGCCGCGCTCGGCCAAGCCGGCTAGCAGGCCCGCGCTGAAGGCATCGCCCGCGCCCACCGTGTCCACCACGGGCACCTGAAACGCCGGCACCTGCCGGCGCTCCGTGCCGTGCAAAGCCAACACGCCCGCGCCGCCTTGTGTGATCACGACCAGCGCCGGTCCTTGCGCCTGCAAATCGGCTAACGCTGCTTCCAGGGGCCGGCCCGGCAGGAGCCAGCCCAGATCCATCGTGCTCACCTTCACAATGTCGGTTAGCGCAAACATCTGGGCCAGCAACGCACGGTACGCCGCTTCGTCGCGCACCAAGCCGGGCCGTAGGTTGGGATCGAACGAGATCAGCGCATGGCCGCGCAACCGCTCCACCGTCGCTAGGACGGCCGCCGGGGTGCTGCCACGCAACAGGCTGATCGAGCCGCAGTGCAAGATGGCGGTTTCCGCGAACAGCGCGTCCGGCACCTCGGTGGCGGTTAGGCGCGTATCGGCGGCGGCATCACCGTAGAATGCGTAGGCTGGTTCGCCGTCTTCGCTCGCCACGAAAGCCAGCGTGCTTTGCCCCGCATCGTCCAGCAGGAAACGCAGGTCAATGCCCTCGCCGGCCGCGCAGCCGCGTAGATAGCGGCCAAATAGATCGGTCGCTACCTTGCCGGCAAAGGCGGTCGGCTGCCCCAGCCGGGCCATGCCCACCGCCACGTTGTAGGGTGCACCGCCTGCGTGCATCGTGAAGCCGGTCGTCTGGCCGTCGGCCAGGATGGGTAGGAAGTCAATCAGGATCTCGCCCATCGAGGTGAGTAAGCGCGTCATTGAATGGCCCTCGCATCTCTACTAAAGGTCGCGGCAGCGGCGGCGGTGGCCGGCGCGTCAAGCAGGGTGCCCAGTACTGCCGGGGGCAGCGTAACAGTGGCGATGCCCAGCAGGGCCAATGCTTCGATCTCGGTGCTCTCGCGCACGCTGGCCGCCAGGATCGCCAGGGGGGAGCCGGCGGCCCGGATCGCCTGCTGCATCGCACCCACCAGCGCCAATGGATCGCCCCCCGCATCACGCACGCGGCCCAGATAAACCGCGACGTAGGCCGCGCCCACCGCATCGGCCAAGATCACCTGGCGTACGGTGTAGACCGCCGTCAGCGTGACGCGCAGCCCCCGCGCCACCAGTTGCCGCGCCGCCACATAACCGGCGGGTGTGGCCAGGATTTTGACGACCACGCGCCCGCGCACCGCGTCGAGCGCCGCTAACGCCCGCCCTTCCGCAACGATGCCCGCCGCATCCTCGGCATAGGTTTGCAGGTGCATTTCCCGCGCCCCGCCGGCCAACGTGTCACGCACGAGGCGCGGCACGTCCGCAGCTTGCACTCCGGCGCGCAGCAGCAGCGTTGGGTTGGTTGTCACGCCCTCCACCCAACCGGTCGCCAGCGCCGCCTGGATTGCGTCGCGCTCGGCGCTATCTACATAGATTCGCATGGTTGCTCCTGGCGCTTGAAACGTGAAACGTGATGCGTATTAGAGCTGCGGTGTGCTGATGCGGGTATCGGCCGGCTGGGCTTCGCCGGCGATGATGTGCCAGTGTAGGTGCTGCGAGTCTTGGTATGTCCCGCAATTGGTGATGACGCGGCACGCCCCGTGCGCGGCGACCACTTGCCCGGCCACCTGTTGTACGGCGCGCAGCAGATCCAGCAACAGCGCTGCGTCCTCCGGGCCCGCGGTCAGCAGCGAAGCGATGTGGCGCTTGGGAATGACGACGATGTGGACCAGACGGATCGGGCGCGTATGGTAGAAGACCAGCACCCGCGTAACCGGCGTATGGCCGCTCAGCACCTCGGCGCAGTAGAAATCGTCAGCCATGCAATTCCGCTATGTCGCGTTCCTCCTCAGTTGTCGGTTGCTTTGCCCATCTTTATATGTACCTTCGCCGATTACTCCGCTTGTTCCTCATGATCCTGCCTGTTTTGCGTGGTTCCATTGGCGTCGGATAAATCAATCCAATAGCGTAGTTTGCGGACGTTGCGGCCCTGTTCCACCACTGCGTTCTCAAACTGCCCGCCGTTAGCCTCGATGATGCGCCGCGAGCCGACGTTATCCGCATCGCACGTCACTAGCACGCGCGCGAGACCTAAGGTGCGGGCGTAGGGCAAGGCTAGGCGCAGGATCTGCGTGCCGTGGCCCTGCCGACGACGGCTGGGGCGGATTTCATAGCCGATGTGCCCGCCGATGCGCCGCAGCCACTCGTTGAGCGTGTGGCGGATCGACACGCGCCCGATGTACTCGTCACCCTGCACCAGCCACAACACCGTCTCGGCCACCCGGCCCGGCCCGATATTGGCGGGGTCGCTTTGCGCGCGCAACCGGGCGACAAAGCCGGGAAAATCGGCGCGCACTTGCTCCACATCGGCATGGCGGTAGCGTTCCTCCGCCGCGAACTCACGCGCCGCCGCCAAATAGCTGTCTCTATACGTTACCGTCGGGGGTACCAAGGTGAGCATCAACTGCGCCTCCTGCAACAGATTTGCGCCCATTGTACCCGCCTGTTGCGCCCTGCGTCAATGCGCGCAACGGCCAGGGGGCAGGTTATCCTTCCTGCTCCCTGACCGCTGCTCCCGCTACCTCAGAATTCCGCAGTCTGCTGCCGCTCCTGTCGCCGCCAGGGTCGCAGTAGCAGGACGGCGAGCAACCCCAGCGGCACGGCCCACCAGAGGAACACAACAACGGTGATCACCACGTCGGCAACTCCGGCTAGTAGATCGAGCGAAGCGTTCCAAGCGCGAGTCGCGTTTTCGACCGGGCTCCAGCCGGCCGCCGGCACCGGCGCCGGTGCCGACGCACCCACCGGGGTCAGGGTGAGCGTGATCGTGGACATGGCGGCGCGTTTGCTGAGGAAGTTGACGCGGCCTTGAATGCGCTCGATCTCGCCCTGCACGCTGCGGAGTTCGCGGTCTAGGGTCAGGATGTCGTCTAGCTTCTCGGCTTTGGCTTGCAGCGTCAGCATCCGGCCTTCGGTCGCTTGCAAGTTTCGCAGTTGGGACTGCAAGTCGGTGTATTCCTCAGTCACATCGCTGCTGCTTACTTGCTCGTCCAGCACCTTGCCCGCCAGCCGGCGCAACTGTGGCATGATACCGTCGAACTCGGCGGCGGGCACCTGCACGGCCACTGTCGCTGTGGCATCGGCGCCGCTACCGGTGCTGTTGGTAGTCAGGATATAGCCGCTGTGCCCAGCAGCCAGCGCGCTCACGCTATCCAGCGCCGCTCCCACATCTTTCACTTGCAATGCTAGCGTGGCCGTGCGTAGAATCATGCGGTCCCACGGTGTATTGGGCGCGGCCTGACCTTTCGGTCCCCCGGCCGCACTAGAGTTGCCGGCGCTGCCGGAATTCGGGGCGGCCAAGCCGTCCCGCGCGGCCGGGGCTACGGCCATTGCTGCGCTGGTTGTGGGCACGGCGGCGGCCTGCGGCTGGAGCATCGCTATGTTCCTGTGGGCCGACCGGTTCGTTGCAGAAGCGAATCCGCCCAGCACAACGGCGGCCACGAGGAGAGCGGCGGTGATATTGCGGCGTCGGCGGTTGGGCGGTGGGGTCGCCGGATGCGTGAGCCGGCTCTCTTTACTATCCGCTGGGGAGCGATACCATAGGTTCATCGGGGATACCTCCTGGCCCTTGTGAGGCCGTTGTGGAAACCATCATTCAGCCGGCTATACCCTTATGATGCCGGTATCGGGTGAAAGGTTCCCCGCCGTTGCGCCCCGCCGGCCGCATTCGGTAGACCTCACAAATAGCTCACAATCGGCGGCGCAACGGCGATTTGTCTTGTTTGCTTACCGACCGGTATGTTACGATGCCGAGCGAGAGACCCGCCCCTTACGGATTGATCAATCTTCAGAAGGAGACACCCTACTCATGCGGCGTTATCTACTTTGCGTCCTGTTGGCCCTGCTGTTAAACCTCTTGGCGATTGCCCAGCCCGCTGCCGCCGCGCCTCCGGCGCTATCGGATCTCGCGCAATACCGCCAATGGATCACTGAAGCGCGCGTACTCTATCCTTATGTCGAATCCACTGAGAAGATGTACCGGGTGATGGAATGCGAGTCGGGCGGCAACCGCTTTGCGGTCGGTGGCGGCTCCCGCTGGTTCGGCTTGTTCCAGTATGTGCCGTCCACCTGGCGTGGGGCGTGGAACCCGTACCGCAGCGCCGAATTGACCGACGCCAAAGCGCAGATTTTCGCCACGGCCCGCGCCTGGAACCTGGGTCGCCAAGCCGACTGGACCTGTTATCGGCTGACGCACTAGGTGGTGGGTGGTAGGCCGTGGGCTGTGAGTCTTGCGGATCCTACCTAATGAAATAGCTCGTGTACATAAATAGGCCGTCGTGGCTCCTTAGCCCGGCGGCCTTGCTATTGGGATTTTGGCAGCGCCGTTATGCTGCTGACATAGGGTTGTCACTAGGGTCGTCTATGCTAAAGGGGTAACAGCGTAACCGTTTGTCGCCCGAGATTTTCAGCAAGAGGAGACGCCCAATGGTCCAGGTGGAATATAGCACCATAATCGCTCGCCCGTGCGCGACCGTGTTTGCGGTGCTCACCGATTTCGCGCGCACCCCGGAATGGCAACCTCAAGTGATCGAGGAACGCCCGATTCCGCTGGGGCCGGTGGCGGTGGGTACGCAGATTTACCAGGCGCGCCGATTTATGGGCCGGCGCATCGAATCGACGAGCATGGTGATCGAGTTCGTGCCCGATCAGCGGATGGTGAACCGCAGTGCGTCGGGCGTAGTGCCGGCAGTGGAGACGGCCTATTACCTGGTTCCCCTGGCGCAAGGCACGCAACTGACCTTTCGTATCCAACTAACCGGCAGCGGCATGGGGTGGCAACTAATGCAGCCGATCATGCGTTGGGCGCTACACAACGATGTAGTGCAGCGCTTTCGTACTCTCAAAACCCGCCTCGAAGCGCAATAATCACCCGAAAGTTGGGAGGCAGGAAGCAGCGGTTGCCTCCTGCCTCGCCTCTATCACACAGTTTATAACTATGCTTCACACCTCACGCCTCGCGGCACGGCTCAAACGCCGGGTCGTCGGCGGCCAGTGCACCGAGGTCGGGTTGCAGCGAAATCGCCTCGCCTAGCCATTCTAGCGCGTCGCGGCAGCGGTTAGCGTGGGCATAGGCCCAGCCGATGCGGTACGTCAACTCAGGATCATCGGGCCAATAGAGCAGCGCGCGCTTGAAATCTTCCACGCCGGCCAGCGGATTGCCTGCCCGCACACGGCTGACGCCCAGGTTGTAGAGCGTATCGGGCCGGCCCGGCTCGATAGCCAGGGCGCGGCTGAAATCGGCAATTGCCCCGGCCAGATCGCCGGTGGTGCGCCGGGCCAAGCCGCGATTGTTCAGTACGCGCGGCTGGTCGGGTTGGAGGATCAAGGAGCGATTAAAATCGGCCAACGCGCCGGGAATATCTTCCAGCACGGCGCGGGCCAGGCCGCGATTATTGAGCGTCGGCACATGATCGGGTCGGGCGCGCAGGGCGCAGTTTAAGTCGGTCAATGCGCGCGGCATATCCCCGACTTCCTGATAAAATACCGCCCGGTCATAGAGCAGATCGGGGTCAGCGGGCGTCAAGGCCACGGCGCGCTCCAGGTCGGCCTCGGCCTCCGTCGGCCGGCCCAATTCGCGTAATACCAGTGCCCGACGGTGCAGCGCGCCGGGATGATCCGGCTGCTGGTCCAACAGGGCGCTGAGGTCGGTCAACGCCCCGTCCCATTGCCCTAACTCGATCCGCAGCAGCCCCCGTCCCAGCAGAGCTTCGGCCGCAGTCGCGTCCCCTTCCAGCGCATGGCTGAACTGCTCGACCGCAGCAATGATATCGCCCTGTCGGGTCAATTGCAGAGCTAAATAAATATGCTCGCGAACGCTAGGGACCATCGGCAGTCTCCTGTGGCAGTAGTGCGATCCGAATGTGTTGTATAATACCATAAAATCCGGCGTAAAGCTGATCCGCCCCGCTCCGCCGGCTGGACGCCGAACCCACGTTGCGGGGAAGTGGGACCCATCGGCCGGCGGTGGGTCGCAAGGAGCTTTGACCCATATGACCCAAACCGCAGAAACAATCCATGCTGCGACTGAACTGCCCACCGAAATGACCCCGATTCACTGGGGCCAATTGGCGACCGCGTTGGGACCGGTGTTTGTTGCTGCCTCGCCGCAGGGCGTGATCCACGTCAGCACTAGTGAAGGCACGGCGGATGCCTTTGTCGCCCGCCTGGATGCCGAGTTGGGCGTGCGGGCGCGCCTGATTGCCGCGCCCAACCCGCCACTGACTGCCGCGCTAGAGCAGTTGGCGACGTTTTTCGCGGGGACCGCGCAGACGTTTGACGTGCCGCTCGACTGGCGGCTGTTGCAGGCGGCGAACTTTTACCGGCGCGTGTTAGATGCGATGGCCGCTATACCGTGGGGTCACCTGGTCAGCTATAGCGAACTGGCCCGTCGGGTGGGCGCACCTCGGGCCGCGCGCGCCGTGGGCCACGCCTGCGCGATCAACCCCTTCCCGATTCTGATCCCTTGCCACCGCGTGGTCTATGCCGGCGGGGGCATCGGTGGCTACGGCGGACCAGGCATCGCCTACAAGCGGGCTTTGCTGGCAATCGAAGGGGTGGTCTTCGCGGTTGGCCGCTGACCCTGTCCTGCCGCACAAAGGACTCGTGACCGTGGCCCTGATCGGCACCACCGCGCTGTCGGCACTGGATGCCAACATCGTCGGTACGGCCATCCCCAGCATCGTGGGCAGCTTGCGCGGCTTACAGTTGCTGCCCTGGTTACTAACGGCGTTTCTGCTCACATCCACCATCGCTATCCCGCTGGCAAGCAAGCTGGCCGACCGCCATACCCGCAAGCCGGTGCTGCTGGTGGGGATTGTGCTATTTCTGATCGGGTCGGCCCTCTGTGGCTTGGCCGGCTCGATGGAGATGTTGATCGCCTGCCGTGCCCTGCAAGGCATCGGCGTGGGCTGCGTCGTGCCGGTCACGTTGACACTGATCGGCGACCTCTACCCCACTGAGGAGCGGGCGCGCATCCAGGGCATTTTCAGCGGCGTGTGGGGCGTAGCGGGCGTGGCGGGGCCGGCCGTCGGCGGAGCCATCGTCAGCCTGTGGAGTTGGCCCTGGATCTTCCTGATCAACGTGCCGGTCGGCTTGCTGACGATGGTGGTGCTGGTGCGCTACCTGCGCGAACCGGTACGCCCGACCCGTCTCTTGCCGCCGCTAGACTGGGCGGGGGTGCTGCTGTTAAGCCTCGCGGTCACGGCGGCGCTGCTGGCCCTCAGCCTGAGCAAAAGCGACGGCATCAACGGACCGGCTCTGGCGCTGTTAGCCTTGGCCGTGATCACCGGCAGCGCCTTCGTTTGGGTGGAGCGGCGCGCCGCCGATCCGCTGGTGCCGTTGACGGTGCTGGCGATGCCGTTGGTGCGCGTCGCGGTGGGCGTAGGGCTGCTGGCTGACGGCTTGCTTGCCACGGGCGGGGCATATTTGCCGGTGTTGGTGCAGGGCGTGTGGCAGGGCACACCGTTGGAAGCCGGTCTGGCGCTGGCCCCGCTGTCGGTGGCCTGGACGCTGGCCGCCGCGCTGGCTGGGCGAGCGATTTTGCGCTGGGGCTACCGCGCGGTGGCCCTGGCCGGCACCGCTGCTATCGCGTTGGGCACGGCCGGATTGGTGCCGCTGGGTGTGGGGGGGCCGGTGTTGTTGCTGCTGATCACCCTGGCCGTGCAAGGCAGTGGCTTTGGTCTGGCCTATACGGCGTTCTTGATGGCGATCCAAGATGCCGTGCCCTGGACGCAACGCGGCGCGACCACCGGCCTCTACCAATTCGCACGCAATATCGGCGCGACCTTCAGTAGCACCGCCTTGGGCCTGTTGCTGACGGCGGGCTTAGCCGGCGAACTGGTGCGCTTGCCGCATTTGCCGGCGGAGGCAGGTGGCGGCCAGTTGGGACCGGCCAGCCTGCTGCTGGATCTGCACGCCCGTGTGGGCTTGTCGCCGGCCACCCGTGACGCGCTGATCGGCGCGCTGGCTGCCGCGTTACACCCGGTCCTGATCGCGCTGGCCGGGCTGGCGCTGGCCGCTTGGCTGGTCAGTCTGTTCTTCCCCCGGTTGACAAGCGCCAGTAGCGTCTCTACAATAGACGAAGAACAAGCGGACCGTTCATCCGGCGGAGTCGGTAGGCCGGAACTAACTCGTTAACGCCCATGGGGAGACTGCTATGGAACTGATCGAACGAGCGCGGCTCAGTCTGGCGAAGGGCGATGCTCCCGCTTCACATGGCCTGTTGTTGCAGGCGCTCAAAGCCTGCCAGACCGTGGGCGACCGCGCGGGCGGGGCCGCCGTCTTGCATGAACTGGCTTATCAGGCCCGGCTGCGTGGTGATCTGGCTGCCGCCGAGCCACTGCTGCGCCAGGCCATCCAACTGCGGTTGGCGGTCAACGATCAGGCAGGCTGGGTGGAGAGCGTCTACGAACTGGGAATGTTGGAGAAAGCGCGCGGTCAGGTGACGCTGGCGACCGATATGCTGTCGCGGGCGCTCTATACCGCCCGCCAATTGGATAACCGACCGCTGATCGCGCGCTGCCTGCACCAGATGGGCCTAATGAGCGCCCAGGCGCAACAATATGAACACGCCGAAACGCTGTTCAACGAAGCGCTGGAAGTGCAGCAGAGCGGCGGCGGCGACACGGCGGGCCAGAGTACCACGCTGCATGAACTCGGCGCGCTGCGTGAAGCGATCGGGGATTTGTTCGCCGCCGCCGATTACTACAAGCGCAGCCTGGCCCTCTGCGAAGCTAACGGCGACCTGCCCGGCCAAGTCGCTAATCTGTCGAGCCTGGGTTCCATCTATCAGGCCCGCTCACGTACTACTGAGGCCGAGCGCTACTATAGCCGGGCGTTGGATCTGGCGCGCAGCAGCGGGCAACCGGCCGTGCTGGCTGAAATGCAGCATAACCTCGGCACCGCGCTTTATGCGCGCCAGGATTACGCCGGCGCGTTCGATCAACTCTGGCAGTCGCATCGCCTGGTGCCCGATCCCGATGCCGCCGATTGGATGCGCGCGCTCTACACCGCCCTTGGCCCGGAGCCGTTCCTGACCCATGCCAAGCGGCTAGGCGTGGACGCGGCCCTGCTGACCAGCGTGGTCCACGGCGACGCGCCGACCGCCCCCGCGCAAGAGATGACGATGGCCCGCTTGGTCGCGCTGCGCCTGCGCGTCGGGCGCGCCGAGTTCATCAAGTTGGCCGAGCAATCGCAGATCCCACCTGATGTGGTCGCTAAGGTCGAAGAAGCCGCCAAGAGTTTGGGCGGGTAGACCGGATTATAATATCGGTCTAAAGACCGATGCTTACCGCCCCACAAGCGCATATACTGACCGAGAAGCCCAACGTGGTCTGTTGCGCTTGGCACTTTCTACTTGTTGACATTTGACTAGGGAACCCGTTCCTCAACCCAAAGGAGGTCTGCTGGATGGCACACACACTCTTGGCTCACCTGCGGCACAACACCCTCCGGGGATCTGTGCCTCGGTAACGGGGAATCCCTGCCTGTTTCACGCAAGTCTATACCTCTCTACCTCATAGTCGCCGGGCCATCCGGGCGGGCTGGAGGTGGGTCTGCTGCCGACGGCTATTTGGCTCCGGCACCGGGGTACGGCGGCGCTGGGGGATCCCCGGTTGCCGCCCTCTTTTTTACCTGTCAGACTCACCTATAGCGAAGGAGCTACCGCCTATATGGATCCGTATAGCCAGTATTTGCAAGAACTCGCCGACGGCGATGCCCCGATCCCCCAGGTCGGCAATCAAGCGACCCGCCGCAAGCGCAGCCGCAGCGAAACCATCGCCACCCTAGTGGAGCCGAGCGACGGCGGCGAAGGCGGCTTCAACCCCTCGTTCCACTCATCACGTCACGAGCGCGAGTGGATCATGACCTATCTGAAGGTCTTTTATGAAGACCAGCAAATTACCGATGTGCTGCGCCAAGTGAAAGGCGGCAAGGAAGCCACGGTCTATTGCTGCCGCGCGCACGAAGGCTTGGGCGGCGGGCTGATCGCGGCCAAAGTCTACCGCCCGCGTATGTTCCGCAACCTCCGCAACGATGCGGTCTATCGTGCCGGGCGCGCCACACTTGACGAGGAAGGCAAAGCCACGCACGGCACACGCGAAGGCCGCGCCCTGGCGAACAAGACGCGCTTCGGGCAAAACCTGCGCCACCTGAGCTGGTTGAGCAACGAGTTCGCCACCCTGCGCCTGCTGCACGGCGCGGGCCTGGATGTGCCGGAGCCGTTCGCCGACAGCGACAACGCGATCCTGATGGAGTATTTGGGTGACGAGGGCAGCCCCGCGCCGACGCTCAACAACGTGAGTCTGGGGGCTGCCGATGCGCGCCCGCTATTCGACCGCCTGATCAGTAACATTGCCAGGATGCTCGATCACAACCGCGTGCATGGTGACTTGTCGCCGCACAATATTCTCTACTGGGAGGGCGAACTGCGGATCATAGACTTCCCGCAGGCCGTTAGCCCATTCGAGAATCCCAATGCTTACGAATTATTCGCCCGCGATGTGACCCGTGTGTGTAGCTACTTCGTTCGCCACGGCGTGGACTGCGACGCAACCCGCTTGGCCGCTGATCTCTGGCGTACCCACCAACCAACCGCGCCGCTGCCGGGCGATCTGATCTAAACTAACCTGCATAAAGCGCAGCCGCTTACTCCCTGGCGGGCGGCTGCGCTTCGGCGCGGGCCAGCACGCGGGCCAAGATAACAACGCGGCTTTCGTAGGTGCCCTCGGCGACGATCTGCCCGCCACTTTCCACGCGCCCGCTGAAATACAGTCGGCGACCGTCGCGCTTGGTAAGTTGGGCCGTCGCCGTCACCCGGTGGCCCACGGCGGTGGGGGCCAGGTGGTGCAGGTCAATGTGTGTGCCGACTATGCCTTCCCCTTCGTCGAGAAACGGATACACCCCTTGCGCGGCGGCGGCCTCGATCATCAGCACGACATAGGGGGTGCCCAGCACGCCCATGCCGGGGTTGCCGAGCGCGGCGGCGGTGTGTTCGGTGCCTACGACTAACGTGAACGTGCCGCTGACAGCGGCGGGTATCTCTTTCACAAGCACTGATCCTTTCAACGGGTGCCCCGGCCCGGCTGCGTAATTCGCTCTTGTCGCGTATAATATAGCAGATTTGGCGGCAGTTGCCCGTAACTGGGCCGACAGGAGCAGGATACGTAGTATGGCAGAGGATACGAAACCGATCCGCGTGTTGATCGCCGATGATCATTCGGTGTTGCGCGAGGGGCTGCGCATGGTGATCGAATTGCAGCCTGATCTAGAAGTGGCCGGCGAAGCCGGGGACGGCGCAGAGGCGTTGGCCCTGGCCCGTGACCTCCAGCCCGATGTGGTACTGCTTGACCTGATGATGCCGCACCTGGATGGCCTGACCGCGTTGGCTCAGATCCGCACGGCCGTGCCCCACACCCGCGTGATCGTGCTGACCAGCTCCGAGGAAGAAGCGCGGGTGGTGCAGGCGATGCGCGCCGGCGCGCAAGGCTACTTGCTTAAGACCGAAGGGGCCGGTGCGGTGCTGGATGCGATCCGGGCGGCGGCGCGCGGTGAGGTGGCGCTGGCCCCGCGCGTGGCGCGCTACCTGATGCAGGCCATGGCCCAGCCGACCATCCATCCCGAAGATGCACTCAGTCCGCGCGAGCGCGAGGTGCTGCATCTGCTGGGCCATGGCCTCAGCAACAAGCAAATCGCCGCCCAATTGGGTATGGCCGAAAAGACGGCGCGCGCCCACGTCAGCAGCATCTTGCAAAAACTCGGCTTTGCGGGGCGCACTCAGGCGGCGCTCTACGCCCGCGAACGCGGCCTGGATTAGGCCGACGGTGGTCAGTTTATCGGCGTGTTGATTATTTTGGGTTGTGCGCCTTGCTTCGTCTGCGTTTGTGGCTCTCCGCCACGGGTTTAAACCGCTGTTGTATAGGACAAATGTCCCCTTTAGCTTCCGCCTTCCGCCTTAAGCCTCACCACGGCATTTTAACCCCGCCGGATGCACTGTTTGCCTGATGCTAAGGTGCCGTGATCCAGGCTACAATAACCCTACTGAGACCTTACGATTGTGTTTCACCCGGTAATTTCTGATCCGGGGTCGCCACGTTATTTCGGTCTCATAGGCGGGCCTAATCCTCATTTGAACGCCGCCGACTCAAGACTGTTCGATCCTGTTGGCACCCATCGAACTGCTGTACTCGTGAGTTTACAACCCTGGCCGTGCTATACCCGACATCTGTCGCTGAAGGAGTGCTCTACATGGTCGCTGCCCCCCTAGTTTCTGCCCCGTTGCATGGTGAAGCAAGCCTCGTCGCCGCCGCGCAGGCCAATCCCGCCGCTTTTGCCGACCTTTACGACCGCTATTACAGCGCGATTTACCGCTTTGCTCACCGCCACACCGGCGACCCGATCCAAGCCGAAGACGTAGCCGCTGAAACGTTTCTGGCCGCGCTTAAGGCGCTGCCGCACTACCAGTGGCGTGGTATTCCGTTCAGCGCCTGGCTCTACCGCATCGCGGCCACGGTGATCGCCGGACAGCATCGCCGCAACCACGGCATCGCCTACGTGCCGCTCGAAAAC
>JBBRPH010000065.1:0-30288 GCA_038228295.1 Chloroflexia bacterium
TCAATGATCAGGCTGGATGTATGGAGAGGCACCGCGTAGGAATTGCCTCCTGTCGGGTCGCTTAGAGGCTTCGCTACCTTGCCAAACTACCAGAACACCTTGAGTGGTTGGCACTCAACCACACTAAACCTCAAAGAGCCATCACGATCTACGATTCCCGGCGCTTGAGTTCAGCTTGGAGACGTGCGCGTAGTACGTTCGGGTGCTGCCGTGCTTCGATTTCTCTGATTCATCAATCTGTAGGGGCACTTCTTGGGCCGTGATTGCTAGCGTCATCGCTGTCACCTTCTGCTGCTGTTCAGCCTTGCCCGCACCCAACCTCTAGCCGCATTATACAGCACGCCATAAACGCGCTTCAATTCAGATCATCCGTGGCAACTTCATCCGCACAAACACAGGCCGCGAACGGCTGGTCGCAGACCCAGCACGTTTCGGAGCCGTCATCCGCACAGCCGGCGCGATGTTCCACGCTGCCGCCGCAGGTGGGGCAGCCGAACTGCGGGCAGCCGACCAGATGCGCATCGTCGCTCATTGCCGCGTCACAAGTACCAGCGTCCATACGACGGGCTATCGGCGGGTGAGCGTAAAAGCCGGAAGCCTCAGCGATCCCGATCCGTGAGGATGCGCTGCAACTCACGCAGCACCAGGTCCGGGCGTTCGTCGCGCAGCAGGGGCAGGCTGCGACGCTTCCAGCGGGTGGCGGCGGGGTCTATGCGCGCCGTGACCAGCGCCTCCTCGAAGTGCGGGCCGCGCGCCAGTTCCGTGCCGTCGGGACCGGTCACGCCGCTATAGCCGGCGAAGGCTACGCCGTCTTCATAGCCGACACGGTTACAGTGGACGACGTAGGTGGTGAAAAACTCAGCCATCATTCGGTGGGCCAGGCTCAGGTCGTAGGTCGTGTCCAGGTAATCGTCGCCCGGCTTGACCCCACGCCCCGGCCCGGCGGACACCAGCAACAGCGTGTCGGCCCCGTCTTGCCAGAGCAGGTAGGGCGACGAGATGTGCCAGAAATCTTCGCAGATCAAGATGCCCAGCCGGCCAAAGCGGGTATCGAAGGCGCGGATCTTATTGCCCACCCCGACATAGCGTAAATCATCGAACATCCCGTAGGTCGGTAGGTAGACTTTGCGGTGCAGGTGGACCAGCGCGCCGTCGCTGAAGTACGCCTGGCTGATGTAGCGCACATAGCGCGAGTCTTCTTCGATGAAGCCCACGCAGAGGTCCATCTTATGCGCGGCGGCCGCCTCGGCCAAGCCGCGCAACGGCGGCGCGTCGGGCCGCATCGCCACCTCATCGGTCAGGTCTTGCAGGTAATAGCCGGTCAGGCCGGCTTCGGGGAACACCAATAGGTCCACCCCGGCGGCGGCGGCCTGCTCTAGGTAGGCGTAGTGCTTCTCCAGATTGCGCGCCACATCGCCCAGCGCCGGGTTGATCTGGGCCAGCCCGATAGTGTAGGGGGCTTCGTTAGGCGTGGTCATACGTTTAGTCCTTTGGCTAATAAGCGCGAATATGTTGTAGCGCGGCGCGTCAACCTAAGTAGGCAGGCAATAGCGCACGAATCGCCTGTTGCATCGCCGGGTTCAGCACCCAATGCTGTTCCAGAAAGGCGAGAATCGCCGCTGCCGACTCCGGCGAACGGTCGTAGCCCTGCATAAACTGCGGCAACATCTGCGCGATGGTGGGGAAGCGTTGCTCGAAGCGCCGCTCCGGGCCGAAGGCATCGTGCTGCATGGGTTGCGCCATTGGGAAGTGCGGGGCTAATTCCAGCAGCCGATCCACGGCGTAACCCTGAATAAAACGCAAGGCCGAAAGCCGCTCGCCGCGCCTATAGCGTCCCAAACCCACATAGAGGTTGGTCAATATCTCCCCGATCAGCGCATCCGCTGAACGGGGGGCGACCGCGACATGGACGCGCTGCGGCCGCCCGATGCCGACGTCTACCTCGCGGCCTTTCCAGACGATACGCGCTTCGGGAAACTCCAACTGCGCCAACTCGGCCAGAGTAAACACGGCGAACTCCGCATAGATCCCATCCGCAAACAGCAGCTTATAGCCCTGTAGCTCATTCTGAAAACAGTAGGCGATGGGGCACACCACCCGCAACCAATGGAGGTCGGCAAGATACGTGGGCGCGTAGCCCTCCTGCACGATAACGAAGAAATCGAGGTCCGAATAGGCATCTATGCGATCCTGTTCGACACCGACCGACCCCAGTGCCAGCACGGCCAGCGCGTGGCCGGTGTCTGCTACCGATCGGCCAATCGCGTCCATCCGCTGGAGCAGCGCTTCTGTGGTCATTTGATGCCTTCCCTATCGGCACGCGGCGGGTGGTCCCGGCGCGGAGACTTCCCTACCGGCGGTCCCAAATCAACCCCAGGCCGAGCGCGACAAGTACACCGCCGGTAGCCTGCTCCATGCGCCGGCGCATCCGGGGATGCAGCAGCCGGCCGCTCAGACGGGTCAGGAAGGTGCTGTAGATGGAGAGCCAGGCGATACCCAGCCCGCTATGAATCGCCGCCAAGCCGACCGACTTGAGCAGCATCGGGTCGCCGGGATTGAGAAACTGGGGCAGAAAGGTCAGGTAGAACAGCGCCACTTTGGGGTTCAGCAGGTTAGTGACCAAGCCCTGGCCGAAGGCGGCGCGTGAGTTCTGAATTCTGAGTTCTGAATTCTGAATTACTGCGATGGGGGCGGCGCTGGGTGCTGCGTCCGTGGGGACGGTTACGCCGATGTGCCGTGCGTCAAGCAGGGAGCGCACGCCGAGATAGATCAGGTAGGCGGCCCCGGCGAGCTTGACCACGTTGTAGACCTCGGCGGAGGCGCGCAGAATGGCCGAGAGGCCCAGGCCGGAGAGGGTGGCGTGGATTAAGCAGCCGGCTGCCACGCCGCAGGCGGTCAGGATGCCCGCCGCGCGCCCGCCGGCCAGCGTGTTGCGCGTGACCAGCGCCGTGTCCGCGCCGGGTGTAAGCGTCAGCAGGGTGACGATGCCGATAAAGGTGAGCAGTTTGGGATCCATCACGCCTCCTGCGCCGGACCGAACGGGTGCCTAGCTGGTATAGGAGCGGCCCTTCCAGGTCACGCCCTCGCCGCTGATCAAGCGGCGGGCGCTATCGAGCAAGATGCCGATAAACATCAAGATGCCCACCGGATAGCTGAAGGTCCAGCCCCACGACAGGCCGAACCCCCGATCCACGATGCGCTTGGGCAGCAGCATCGCCGCCACCTGCACCGCGCTGAGGGCCAGTGCCTGGCGGTCGGCGCGCGTGGTGGTGCCGCGTAGGGCGCGCGCCGCATAACCCACCAGCAGAGCGAACGGCCCGACGGCGGTTAGCAGGCTAGCGATTTGCAGCACACCGGCCGCCGGTTGGCGCTTCATCGAAAGCAGCACGTTTTTGCGCCAGCCCTCCCACAGTTCGGCCAGGTTGTGGTACATCCGCACCTGCATCAGGCCGCGCCCATCCACCAAGCAGAGCCGGTAGCCCCGTTTCTTGACCAGCCGGCCCAGTTCTAGGTCTTCGGCGATCTCAGTGTGGACGGCATCCACGCCGCCTAGCGCATCGTAGACGGCGCGGCGGAACAGCAGGTACTGCCCATTGGCGATCACAATCGAACTACGGGGATTATTCACAAAAATCGGGTGGAAAAAGACCGCCATACCCAGCGTAACCACGGGCATAATCAGGCGCTCCGCCGGGCCGACGACTTGGAGTTCGGGCACGATAGTGTAGAGGTCAGCCGCGCGCGTCACGGCATCGCTGATCGTGGTCGGCAACGCGCCCGGTGCGTGTTGCGTATCGGCATCGGTGAACAGCAGCCACTCACCCTGGGCGGCGGCCGCCCCTTGCTGCATCGCCCAGGGCTTACCCTTCCAGCCGGGCGGCAGCGGTTGCCCTGTCACCACACGGATCTGCGGGTGAGCGGCAGCCCATTCCGCCAGGATAGCCGGCGTAGCATCGGTCGATCCGTCATCTACTACGATGATCTCCAGCCGGTCGGCGGGATACGTCTGGGCCAGCAAGCTGGGCAACAACAGCGGCAGGTTACGTGCCTCGTTGCGCGCCGGCACAATAATCGAAACACGCGGCCAAACACTCAAATCCGTAGGCGGGGGGTCGGCGGCAATACGCGGGGCCGGGCGGGGCGGGCGCTGGGTTAGTAGGGCAGCGACCACAGCACTGCCCGCTACCGTCACAGCAGTAGCTGCGACAAGCCAGCGGGGCGCATGGGTAGTAGACGACATGGTTGTCCTTTCTGATCGCTCCATTATGGCCGATGGCCCGCCTTACGTCAACGCACGCCGTTGCTCACCGTAAAGCCGCAAAAAGCGCCGAGGTTCTTAAGCAGATCCTCGGCGTTCTTTGCGGCGTTGCGGTGTACTGTGTAGACTGATCAGCGCACCGTGACTGGGATGGTGTAGAAGTACGAGGGCCGCTCACACGGGGGCTGCGATTTCAGGCACGTTGGGTTGGCCGCGATTTGCAGCGTAACCGTGCCGGCCTGATGCGCCGTGTAGAGGCGTTCGGCGGCAGTGATGCCGGCATTTCCTGCAACCAGAATCGTACCGCTGTCGCCGGTGATCGCCCAGTCGTAGCCGTCACCTAGGTTGAGGCGTAGGCGTTGGCCCGGCTTGAGCAGCACTGTCGGTCGGCCGTTGGGGGGCAGGTCCAGCGTCGCTAGACCGTCGGCATCCGCCGTGATCGTGATCGCAGGACCGCCCGGCGGCCCCGGCGTGATGTCACGCAGCGGCGGGCTGGTGACCGGCCCGCCGGGCACCGACGTGCCGACGATCATGTGTGGCCCGTTCGGTGTAGGCGATGCGGCAGCGGCTACGTGTGTCGGCGGCACCGGCGTATGCGTCGCGGGGTGGGACGTATGCGTGGGCACTGCGGTTGCAACCGCAGGCGGCGCGACTGTCGCGGGCACATCCGTCACTGTCGGCAGACTAATCGCTGTATCTGTCGGAGCGGCAACCGTGGCCGTGGCGGCAGCCACCGTGGCCGTGGCGGCCACGGTGCTAGTAGGCGCGGGCGCCGTATCGGTGGGCGCCGCTACGGGGTCGGTCGGCACCGGCGGCACAGCCGTATTTGTCGGCAACGCGGCGGCGCTCTGGCTCGGCGTGGGCGTGTCCTGCGTGGTCGCTTGCCCACAGGCCACTAGCAGGAAGGCCGTGCCTAGCAGCAGCAACGGTCCCAGATTGCGGGTTGGGTTTTTCATGCGTTCTCCTTTAGAGGGTTAAGGGTCTGCAATCAAGCAGTGATTACAAAAAGGTAATTATTGCCGACCAACGACTGACAACCGGCCCCACGTTACGGTTGCGGATTGGCCTGCACACGATCTACCACATAATCACGCGCCGGGCACATCGGGTGCGGGTCAGTCGGGGCAGCCCAATGGCCGAACAGCACGACCTGTGCGCCCTGCGCGCCGAGCGGCCCAGCAGCAACGCTATCCCAGCCGGAGCCAATGGGCTGTACCTGATCCCGCGAGTCGCCGTAGTGGACAAAGACGCAGCCGCCCTGGATGCGGGTCACCGCCACCTGCCCGGCGATCCACGAGAAGTCGTCGGCGTGGCCGAACGCCGGGTAGGCACTGACCTTTGGGAAATAGCCTTGCTTACGCGCTAATTGCGTGCCGAGCAAACCCAATTGCACTTCATACGGCGTGCCGGCCGCTTCGGGGTGCAACTCAAAGCGCGCCCGCTCAAAATATTGCACCCGATAGGTCTTGCCGTCAATCGGGTTCACTTCGTCGGCGGCTTCAGCGATCGGGTAGCCGTTGACATACAGCCCCCCATGGTGCGCCCAGTAGTCATAGAACGTTTTAGCCACATTATGACCGGTCTCGCGGAAATAGTGGTTGCTGAAATCATCCACCGGCATATGGGTCGCCGGCTCCGGTGCATGGAACGTCACTCCTAGTCGCCCCAGCAGCACCTGGAAATTGGGATCAGCCATCTCCGGGTGCAATTCGAAGCGTGCACGCTCGAAGTATTGCACTGTAGGAGGCAGCACTGCGGTCGGCCCCGGCTCGACAAATTGCTCGGTGATCGGGTAGCCGAATTGGGCTAACCCGCCGTATTTTTGCCAGAAGGCCAGGATCGGGCCGCGCAAGGTGTGCCCGGTGGGGGCGAAATATTGCACGCCGTCCTGGTGCGGATCGGCCACGCGGTCGGTCGGATAAGTAGTCTGTGCCAGCGCCGGCGCGGGAGTAGTGCCGGCCAGGGGCAGCAGCAGTGCCGCCAATGCCGGCACCAGACCGCAAAAGCGCCACCATCGTTTAAAATTCAGCATAGTCCTTCTCCTTTGCCTAGTACCCACGATCAGGAACCCAGCAGGAACCTGACAAACCCACGGGGTTCGTATACTTTCTATAACGGTGTCCGGCGCAATTAGTTCCCCACTACAGCGAGGTGGTACACATCCTGCTGGCAGGAGGCATGAAACAAGGGCTTCTATAGCCACAGAAAGGGAGCAACAATATGGCGGTCATGAGCAAAAAGGCGCGCATTGACGCGGCCGTTCGCAACGAGACGGTAGATCGGGTGCCGATCAGTCTATGGCGGCATTTCTACGAGAGCGAGGAAACGGCAGAGGGGCTGGCTGGGGCAATGCTGGCTTGGCAGGCCAAATATGACTGGGACTGGATGAAAGTCAACCCGCGTGCCTCCTATCACGTTGAGGGCTGGGGGGTCAAATTACGCTTCAGTGGGCAGCCGACGGTCAAGCCGGTCGTTACCGACGTGCCCATCCAAAGCCCCGCCGACTGGGGCAAAATCGGTGTATTACCGCTCGACACTCCGGTGCTGGCCGAGCAGTTGGAAGTAATGGAGCGGCTGTGCGAGGCACTAGGCGACAAAGTCTATGCGCTGGAAACTGTGTTCAATCCGCTCTCTATCGCCGGTGATTTGGTGAAAGACGGGCGCGAGTTGGTGACGCAGATCGAGCAGGACCCCCAGGCGGTGCACGGCGCGCTGGAAGCGATTACTACCACCTTTGTATCCTTCACCGGCAAGTTGCTGGAGAGCGGTGCTAGCGGCCTCTTTTTCGCCACCACCGAGTGGGCTTCGCGCGATATGCTGACCGAAGAGCAGTACGCTGAGTTCGGGCGGCCCTACGATTTGCGCGTGCTGGCGGCAGCCCAGGCGGCCGGTTTCAACGTGTTGCACGTCTGCAAAAACCACAACTTCGCCCTACAACTGGCGGACTATCCAGTCCACGCAATCAACTGGGCCGTGGGGTCGCCAGGCAACCCGACACTAGCCGAAATACAGGCCCGTACCGATAAGGCGGTTATCGGTGGGCTGCTGAACGAAACGCTGCGCGACGGAGATGTGGCCCACATTCGCGCCGAAGCCCGCGCCGCCGACCTCCAGACCGGCGGGCGGCGCTGGATCCTCGGCCCAGCCTGCTCAATTGCGGTAGACACTCCTGATACCCAGGTGCGCGCTGCCCGCGACATCGCTGACCATCTGGGTAGCGGTACGGACGGCGAGGGCGTTGAGGCCGGCGCCGGCTGATGCCGACCGCTGGACGATCCGCCTGCTGGCCGCCGGCGAAGAGCCGGCGGTCGGGCGGGTGATTGCCGCCGCGTTCGCGGCTAAATACGGCCCGGCACTCGGTAGCGATCCGATCCTCGCCGCCGCATTAGGCGCGATCTTGCCGACCGGTGTGCCCTGTTATGTGGGCGAGCAAGCGGGCAGTATTGCCGGCACCGGTCTACTACGTTTCTACGGGCAATGGATCGCCGATGGAGCCGAAACCGCCGCTATCTGGCGCACCCTGCGGATCCGTCAATCCACTTGGCAGGCGATGGGATCGCTGCTGCGCCTCTCCTTGTTGGGAGCCGACGGCACCGTGGACCGCAATACGGGCTATATCTCGTCGCTGGCGGTAGACCCGGCGTGGCAAGGGCAGGGTTTGGGTGGCGCGCTGCTCGACCACCTGGAAACGGTAAGTCGGGGGGCAGGCAAAACGCGCTTGGCGTTACACGTGATAGACAGCAACAGCGGTGCGCAACGGCTCTATGAGCGACACGGCTTCCGCCAGGTCGCCCGGCAGCGCACACTCTTCACCCGCCGTTGGGGCTTTGGCGCCCAGCTTTACTTGGTAAAACCGCTTAACTGACCTTGCTGCCGCAGGCGCCGCAGAACCGCCCAGCCACCGTCGCCCCGCAATTGGGGCACGTCGTGGGCGAGGGTTGCGTGGCAGGCGCAGCGGCGGCGACTTTGCTGCCGCAATTGGTGCAAAACGCAGTGCCCGGCGGCATTTGCGCTTGGCAGTTGGGGCAAGTAGCGAGGATCGGTTGCACCACCTCGCCGCCGCATTGGGCGCAGAACTTAATCCCGCGCTGTGCCGGTGTGCCGCATTTGCTACAGCGCGGCACCACCGCTGCCGCTTGTTGGGCGGCTTGGCCGAGATTACTGAGCGCTGCACCCATCCCGAACGCCCCGGCGAAGCCTTTTGCCACGCCCAGTGCCTGCTCCGTCTGGGCTTGCGCGATTTCCGCGCGGCGCGGGCTGTCTTCGTTGCAGTGATTGGTGGTCGCGTCCCAGTCGCTGGGGCAGACGATCATGCGGCACATGGGGCACTCGTGAAACTGCTCCTGTACTTGGTTCCAGGCCGCGTCCAACTGCTGCGGACTCATGTGGCTGCTGTAGCGGGGATCGTCCATACTGTCGGCCGCCGCCCAGCCGACCACCGGCACGTTGCGCAGCAAACCGCCCAGCGCGGCCCGACCGATGCTGCCCGCGACAGTGTTGCCCAAATCGGCTTGGCTACGAAACTCACGATAACATTTCTCACAATGGAAAGTGGCATACGGTCCCACGCCATCGTTGCGGATGTCATACCGCGGCATACGCATTAGCCGGTTCTCCTCTCAACATCTGTCGGCGGGGCGCAGGCGCGCTGCCCGCCCTATCCTTACTCTAGCCGTAGTATAATGCCGGCATCACACCGTCGTCAATCGGTTGCGGCGTAGCGCAACGCGCCGGAAGGATACACGGACGCAAATAGATCGCGGGGATCATTTGGTGCTGACGGTGCGTGATATAGAGGCCGGCGCTTTTTACACGCGCGCCGTAGACAGGAGTGTCGCGACGTTGGGCGGGGAGCGGCGGCGTTAGTTTTTGGCCGGCAAAGATCAACCGGTCGGTGCTTTAGCTCTGCAAGTATACACTCGTGTGTGAGTGCGTCGCCTGCAAAAGCTGCGCAGGCGTCCCCTCAAACAGCACCCGGCCACCCTTGTTGCCGCCTTCCGGCCCCATATCAATGATCCAGTCGGCGTTTTTAATAATATCCAGGTTGTGTTCGATCACAATCACCGTATTGCCCGTATCTACCAGCCGGTTCATGATGGCGAGCAGCTTACTGATATCGGACCGATGCAGCCCGGTAGTCGGCTCGTCCATAACGTAGATGCTGCCCTTTTTGTGCAGTTCACTAGCGAGCTTGATGCGTTGGCATTCCCCGCCCGACAGCGTACTCAACGGCTGCCCCAGCGCTAAGTAGTCCAGTCCCACATCGCTCATGGCTTGCAATGTGCCGACCACTTTTTGGCCGGCAAAGTAGTCGAGCGCCTGTTGCACGGTCATTGCCAGCACATCGGTAATGGATTTACCGTTAAGTTTATAGGCCAGCACGCTGTCCTTGAAGCGCTTGCCGTCACAGATTTCGCAGGGTGATTTGACCTCGCCTAGCGCCGCGAGATCGGTGTAGATAACCCCCAGCCCCTGACAGTTTTCGCACGCTCCTGCGGAGTTAAAGCTAAACAGCGCCGCGCTGACCCCATTGGCGGTAGCGAAGGCTTTGCGGATGTCGTCCATGATGCCCGTGTAAGTAGCTGGGTTGGACCGCGTCGAGGTGCCTACTGCAGACTGGTCAATCACAATAGCGCCAGGGTGTTGATGTAGAAAGACCTGATTAATGAGCGAGCTTTTACCTGAGCCTGCCACGCCGGTAACTACGGTGAGTACCCCGATCGGTAGCTCGACACTGACATTCTGCAAGTTGTTCACGCAGGCGTTAGTGATCGCCAGCGTGCCCGCTGCCGCACGAAAGCGCGCTTTGATGGGCATCGCCTGCTGGAGATAGCGACCGGTCAGGGTGTCGGCGTGGAGCAGGCCGGCAAAGCTGCCTTCGTAAACAATAGTGCCGCCGCGACTCCCCGCGTGCGGCCCCACATCCACGACATGATCCGCCACTTTAATCACATCGGGATCGTGTTCGACTACCAGCACCGTGTTGCCTTTATCGCGCAGTTGTTGCAGCAGGCTGTTGAGGCGATGCACATCACGCGGGTGCAAGCCGATGCTGGGTTCGTCAAAGATATACATCACATCCATCAGACTACTGCTAAGGTGTTTAACGATTTTGACGCGCTGGGATTCGCCGCCGGATAACGTGTCGGTTTCGCGACTAAGGGTAAGGTAGGTGAGGCCAATATCAATCAGGTGCTGCAAGCGCTGGGTCAGGGTTGCCACCAGCGGGGCGGCCGCCGGATCGGTGATAGCACGGACGACGGCGATCAGTTCGCCCACTTCCATCGCACTCAGTTCGGCAATCGTGTAGCCGTTAATCTTGGCGCTCAGGGCGGCTTGGCTCAGGCGCGTGCCTTTGCAGAGCGCGCAAGGGCCGTAGGTGATGTAGGGAGCCACCGCTTTCTGTGTGCGCTCCGACATGGTTTTGACATCACGGGTGATATACTTACGGCTAAACTTGTCGAGGATGCCCTCAAAGGTTAATTTGAAGGGTTTGCCAGCGACCGTGGTTTCCACTTTATAGGGTTTGCCGTGCAGCAGCCGTTCCATTTCCGCCGTGCTGTAGTCCGCTAGCTTTTTGTCCAAGTCAAACAAGCCCGATTGGGTGCAAATCGTCCAATCCCAACTACTGACCGCATACTCCGAGAACAGGATCGCCCCTTCGTTGAGCGATTTGGATTTGTCCAGAAAGGCATCCAGGTCCACGCCGATCTTGCGGCCCACACCGCTACAGTCGGGGCACATCCCCTGCGGATCGTTGAACGAAAAGACGTTGGAGGAGCCCACAAAGGGCTGCCCCACGCGCGAAAACAGCAGACGCAGCACGCTATAGATGTCTGTGGCCGTGCCCATCGTGGAGTGGGCACCGCCGCCCAACCGCTTCTGGTCCACGACCACGGCCATACTCAGGTTTTCGATCGCATCGGCATCGGGCTGGGCGTAGCGCGGCAAAAAGTTCCGCACGAACAGACTGAAGTTTTCGTGCAGCAGCCGTTGAGCCTCGGTGGCGATGGTATCGAAGACGATGGACGACTTGCCGGAGCCGGATACGCCGGTAAAGATGGTAATTTTGCGCTTGGGAATCCGCAGCGACACATTTTTGAGATTGTTTTCGCGCGCTCCGTGGATTTCGATGTATTCCTGCAACACGACTCTCTCCTAACTTACGGCGCATTATAAAAATAATAAGGGTGATCAGACTTGTATAACGCGAAGTAAGGATCGGGCCATGTCCCTGGCCTGCGTCCTGCCCAAGAGGATTCTATAGGGCGAGTATACCGCACCCCGATTGTGTGATCAATACCACTGACCGGCGTGGCGGCAACGTCCTTCGCCTAGCTTCACGCGCCTTCGCAAATCAAATTGGCGCGTGGATCAAACAAAGCGGATCGAGTACAATACCCGCAGAGAGGCGCGCACAGGGTGCCGACAGGAGTCAGAGGCATAGATGACTACACAGAATTCGCCGGTAGGCAGCGCCGGCCCCATAGTAACCCCCGGTTTCGGCGGCGGCGCGGCCCTGCCCGACCTGCGAATTGTGCCGCTGGCAGCGGTGGTGCCGCACGAACAAGCCGATCCGCGCCGTGTGGAGCGCCTGAGCCGCCGCATTGCCGGCGATGGGCTGCTTAAAAATCCGGTCATCGTCACCCCAATTCCCGATAGCGACCGCTATATGGTAATGGACGGGGCCAATCGCACTGCCGCCCTAGCCCAAACCGGCGCACGCGACGTGCTGGCCCAAATTGTGCGCTATGATGAGCCGGGAGTCGAACTGACCACTTGGCATCACCTGATCACCGGCTTAGATGCAAGCGCCTTGCTGGCGGCTATCGCGGCGCTGCCGGACCTCACACTCTACCCCATCACGCCGATCAGCGCGCGCGAGGCGTTGGCGGCCCGCCAAGCCGTCGCCTACTTGGTCCACCCGCCGCACGACGCGAAACCCGCCGAAGTTTATCTGCTGACCGCGCCGCAGCTCGATGCGCGGGGCGAAACCGCGCTGTTGCTGCAAATCGTTGACTTGTATAAAGGCAAACCGGAAACGGCGATCCACCGGGTTGGCAGCGACCGCATCAGCGATTATCTCGATCACTACGCCAATGTGAGCGCGTTGATCGTCTTCCCACCCTATCAACCCGCCGAGATCCTGGAACTGGCCCGCGTCGGCTTGCGCGTGCCGACCGGCATCACGCGCCATATCATCCCGGCCCGCGCCCTGCGTGTCAACGTCCCGCTGGCCCTACTCCGCGACCCGGAGCGCACGCCGGCCGACAAAAACGCCTGGTGGCACGATCACGTCAAAGCCAAACTCGCCGACAACGAGATCCGCTATTATCAAGAGTCTACGTACCTGTTTGATGAGTAGCGCGTAACACGTAAGACGTATTACGCTAAACATAAAGCCGGCCATTCATTACGTGGTACGTGTTACGCAAAAAGGAGAACCTGCATGACCCTAATGACCACCACCCCTGATCAGGTGCGCGAGGCGTTGAAAGAGGTGTATGATCCCGAATTGGGCATTAACCTCGTAGACCTGGGCCTGATCTATGACATCCAACTGGCCGAGGGCAAGGCCGACATCACCGCTACGCTTACTAGCCCCGGCTGTCCCATGGGGCCGGAGATTGTGGCGAACGTGCGGCGCGCCGTCAGCCAATTCGAGGATATCGAAGACGTGGATATGCACATCGTCTTCAGCCCGCCGTGGCACCCCGCCATGATGAGTGACGACGCAAAGGACGAACTGGGCTACTTCGGTTAAGCGATGAAACCCACCGGCCAGTCTTTTCAACGCACGATCACCGCTGCCGGGCTGGGGCTGTTAGCCCTGGCCTTGCTGATCGTGGCGTTAAACTTGGTGGCCGGGACCGGCGTCCCGGAAGGGCTACGCGGTCTGTGGGCGCTGATCAAGATCCTGATGGCCGTCGTGCTGCTGGTCAGTTGGGTGCTGCTCAATGTGCCGCAGATCAAGCCGCCCAGCGGCGATTTTGTGCTGGCGGTGGCCCAGTTTGGGGAACTACAGCCTAACGGCACCGGCTGGGCGATTGTGGCGGGCCAACGCTCACTCTGGGATCAGCTACGCGCCGTGTTGCCGCCTAGCCTGGCGGTGTCGGCCGCTGCGGTAGTCGAGCGCCTGCGCCCGCCGCCCCAAGTGCAACCCACCAGTGCGGAGCCGAGTCGGGAAACGGTGACCATCACACAGGCGGCGGGGTCACGCGGCACAGCGACGATCTATCGCCCGCCCTTATCACCCGGCGGCGCAGCAGTGCGCGGCGGCAGCTTGACATTGGCCTTGCCACGCCCCGTGATGACCCCAGTCGGCGACACGGACGATGCCGCCGGCGAGCGGTCCCTCGCTCCGGCGCGCCCGCGTCCCTTGCCGCTACGCGCCCCCGCCGCCACCGAATGGTTTAATAGTCTCTTCAATACGCGCTGGACCGAAACCGGCGTAAGCGGCCTGGTGGCAACTGTAGTCGAGTTCGCTCCCGACGCGGCGACAGCACGTGCGCTGGCCGGCGCAGTTAAGGCCGATGCAGCGCTGTGGGGGGTGGTGCGTGGCGGCGGTGAGCCGGCCCTGTGGACCTATGTCGAACTGCTGACAGACCTGGAAAGTCGCGCTCAAGCCGATAACGCTGAAGTGCGACTGGCCGGCCTAAGCGCCTTCCCGCTGGGACCGCTGACTCCGCGCGCACCCGAACTAGTGCTCAGTATGCTTACCGGGCTGGCCTATTATGCCGCACGACTCTATCGCCAAGCGCTCAACGAGTGGAACCTGGCCCTGATCACAGCGGTCGTCGCGCATGATACGCCGCCGGAAACACCACGCAGTGCCGAGGCCGTAACGCAGTTTTACCGCGGCAATGCGCTGTTCCTGTTGGGCGATATGCCCGCCGCCGCCCATGCCTACGAACAAGCGATTGCCGCCGCTCCCCGGCTGGCCGAAGCGCAACACAACCTCGGCCTCGTCTATCATGCGCTGGGCCGGCTCGACCGCGCGCACGAGCGCATCAGCGAGGCGTTGACGTTGAATCCCCGTCTGGAGCGGGGCCGCTACAACCTGGGCGTGGTGTTGCTCAGTCAGGGCGATCTCGATCCCGCCGCTGCGATCTTCAACGATTTACTGGCGCGCGATCCGGCCAACGCCGAAGCACACCGGGCGCTGGGGCTGGTCCAACGCGGCGCGGGGCGGTTGGATGACGCCGAAGGCGAACTGCTCGAAGCGTTGCGCTTGCGCGCCGGCTATGCGGAAGTGTATAGCGATTTGGCGGCCCTCTATAACCAGCAAGCCGGCGCGGTGGACGAATCTGCGCCCGCCGAACGCACCGCTTGGCTCAACCGGGCGCGCGCCCAACTGCTGCGCGCCATCGAATTGCGTCCCGGCAACCCCGATGCCCGCTATAACTACGCACTGATGCTAAACGCCGACGGTCAGGTAGACGCCGCCGCCGACGAGTACAAAGAGGCGTTACGCTTACGGCCCGATTTTCCCGAAGCCCACTATGCGCTGGGCGTGCTGTACAAAAGTCAGGGCCGCATTGACCAGGCCGTGGCCCAGTTCAAAGAGGCCACCGCGCTCAAGCCGGCCAACGCCGAGACTTTCATCAACCTGGGCCTGGTGCAATACGGCGAAGGCGACTATGCCGAGGCCGCCGAAAAGTTCCAGCAGGCGCTGCGCTTGGAGCCGGACGACACGGAGGCGCACTATCGCTTGGGTCTGGCGCTGGCCCGCCTCAACGATGCCGGCGCGATCACGCACCTGCAACAAGCGCTGGCGGGGACCATCCCGCCCGCCGAAGCCGCGCATGAACTGGCCGCGATCTATCGCCGGCAAAACAATCCCGCCGAAGCCGTGCGCATCCTCACCGAACAGATCGCCCGCGATGGGCACGATGCTCAGGCGTATTATGCACTTGGCAGCATTTATGTCAACTTAAAACGGCTAGACGAAGCGATTAACTCCTTCCGGGTGGCGGTGCAATACGCCCCCGATATGGCGCCCGCTCACTACAACTTGGGCGTAGCCTATGTTGCCAAAGGCCGCCTGCGTGATGCGCTGGACGAATTTGAGACAATGACTGCGCTCACTCCCAACGATCCCCAGGCGCACTATGTGTTAGGAGTCGCCCACAAGGATCTAGGCAATCTGATGCGCGCGGGCGAAGAGTTGGAGACGGCGATCCGGCTCAATCCTGATTTTACGGAGGCGCACTATAACCTGGGCCTGGTCTATCAGGCGCAAGACAAGCGCGAGCCGGCTGTGGCCGCGTTCCGCGACGCGCTACGGTTGGAGCCGAACCACGGGCGCGCGCTCTACCGCCTGGGCACGGCCTACGCCACGGCCGGCCAGTTGGACGCTTCGATTGGTGTGTTCCAGCGCCTGGTGGACGCGCAGCCGCAGATGGCCGAAGCGCACTACAACCTCGGCGTGGCCTACAACGCCCAACACAACTATGCCGGCGCAGTGCGCGAGTTTGTCGCCGTGGTGCGCCTGCGCCCCGACGATGCCGAAGCCTTCAACAACCTCGGCCTGGCCTACAAAAGTGCCGGGCGCATCGAAGAAGCGATCCAGGCGTTCCGCCGCGCCGTAGCCCTCAACCCGACCTATGGTGTGGCCTACTACAACCTCGGCCAAGCCTACACCGCCGTCAACGAGATCAACCGCGCAGTCGAAGCCTTTCGCACCTACGAGGATCTAGGCAAGGGGTCGGGTTAGTAGTTATGCGGGACGTAGATCGCCAACGCCTGGCCTTGCTGGTGCCCGAAATGGCCGCAACGCGGTGCGACAGGCAAACCTATGCCCTGGCCTATGTGGACCGTTACCAGGGTGACATACTGCAACTGGCCCAAGAATGGGAGTTCTTGTACGACGCGCTGACGGAGGCGTGGCAGCGCGCCGAGTATGGGGTGGTGGTACGGCTGGTCACGGCGTTGGCCTATACGGTCGGGCGTATCCCTAGTCGAGTCATTGCGGAAAGCATCTTGCAATGGGGGATCAGCGCCGCCCGGCACACCGGCGACAGGCAGCAACTCGCCGGCTTCGTGAACCGCCTCAGCGGGGTGCAATATGCCCACGGCCAATATCGCGTCGGGCGACAAACGTGGCGCAGCAGCCTCGAATTGGCCGCCGGCGAGGGAGCCGTGCCGCTGTGGGAGCCGCTCGCCACATTCGCCTACACCGCCGATGTGCTAGGCGGCTACCCGGCGGCCCAGCAGTTTGCCACCGCCATGCAAGCCGGCCGCCGCCAAGACGATGCCGAGGGGTGGGCGGTGGCCCTGTTTATTCGCGGCTTTTATGCGCGGGTGAACAACGATCCGGCCGCCGCCTATAGCGATGTCGGGGACTGTCTGCGGCTCCTGGCCCAACAGGCCTCCGGTACGGCCCCAGCCCCCTACCGTCAGCTTTTCACCAGCGTCGTCCAAGCCGAACTGGCACGGGTACAAGGCGATTACGCCCGGTCGCAAAGTTATACAGCCACAGCTCTGGCCTTAACGCAGTTATTCGGAGACCATCACACCACCATGGACTTGTTGGTTGACCAGGCCCTATTCAGCGCGCAGCAGGAACGTTTTGCGGATCTGCAACCGCTCCTCCAGCGCCTAGCAGAGGCCGCGCACGCCGGTACTCATTTCCACACCCGCTACCGCATCGTGCAGCAGCGCTTGGCGGCCTATCTACCCATGCGCGAGCGGCACATCGCCGCCGGACCCCCGCCGACCGAGCCGCTAAGTACACGCGAAACCGAGGTGCTGCAACTGATCGCGGCCGGCCACGCCAACAACGCGATTGCCGTGCAACTGGTCGTTACACCAGGCACCGTGAAAAAGCATCTGGAACATATCTACAGCAAGCTCAATGTGCATAGCCGTACCGCCGCCGTCGCTCGCGCTAGGAAGCTAGACCTCTTCTAAAATCTCCCCACCCAGTAGGCCGAAAAGCAGCTGTTTCGCATCACAAATACGCCTTTTGGCGAATGACTAGCCCATCTGCCTGTGCTATGCTCCCATTGTCGAGCGTGATGGACTAGTCTTTTTGCGAAGGAGATCCCCCATGGCAAATCGGGTACATCGAGAACGGTATCTTACTCCGGCCGCTGATTCTCAACGCCGCCTGCGTTTACGGTGTGCAGGCGCGTGCGGGCTAGGCACGCTCCTGCTCGTCGGGATGCTGGTCGCCTGCGCCGCACCGGTCGGTGCAGCGGGCTTGGCCGCCGCGCCGTTGACTTATCGCGGCCACACCGGCCCGGTGATCGGCGTAGCGTGGTCACCCGACGGCAAGTGGCTCGCCTCCTGCGGCAACGACGGCACGGTGCAGGAGTGGAACGCCCAAACCGGCGACCTGCGCTGGCGGGTGGCGGTTAGCCGCTACACATTTGCCGTCGCTTGGGCGCCTGACGGCACCCGTCTGGCCGCCGGCGGGTCCAGCGGATTGGTCGCTATTTTAGATGCGGCGACGGGCGCACGTCAGGCCGGTTATCAAGGGCCGGCCGGGGCGATTGAGGGGCTGGCGTGGTCGCCCGATAGCAAGTCAGTCGCATCCGGCAGTCAAGCAGGTACCGTCAAGGTCTGGGATGTGCAAACCGGCAACGCAGTCGTAACGTATAGCGGGCATGGTGATGCCGTCGAACGTGTCGCCTGGTCGCCCGACGGCAAGCGCATCGCCTCCGCCGGCCACGACGGCACGGTGCAAGTCTGGGATGCCCAAAGCGGGCAGAATCAGTTGACCTACAAAGGGCACGCCGCCCCGGTGTGGGAAATCGCCTGGTCGCCCGACGGCAGCCGGCTCGTCTCCGGCACCGGATCGGCGGGCGCGTTTCCGTTTGTCACGGCCGACAACTCGGTGAAAGTCTGGGATGCGGCGACCGGGCAGACTATACTGACGTACAGCGGGCACAGCGGGCAGGTGTTCGCGCTAGCCTGGTCACCTGACGGTACGCGCATCGTTTCCGGCGGCGACGATAACGAGGCGCGCATCTGGAATGCCGGCACGGGGCAAACCGCAGGCGTATATATGGGTCACAGCAACATCCTCTTTAAGGTCGCTTGGTCGCCTGACGGGCAGACTATCGCGTCTGCTGCCGCCGACGGCACCGTGCAGGTCTGGGCGCCGTCAGCAGCGGGGCCGGAACCTAGCGCGACCCCGACCGACACAGCCGCGCCACCGACTGCCGTGCCGACCAATACGGTGGTGGCTCCGACCGTTGCGCCGACCGACACAGCCGCGCCCCCAACCACTGTACCGACCGACACAGCCGTGCCCCCGACCGTTGCGCCTTCCGCTACGGCTGACCTAGCAACGGTTGCGCCCTCTAGCACAGCGATTCCACCGGCCGGCGCACCCCCCGCCACAGCGGTGCCACCGACTATGGCACCCTCCGCCACAGCGGTTCCACCGACCGCTGCACCGGCGCCCCCGACCACCATAGCCACAGCGATGCCCCTTCCCTCCGCCACAATTGCCGCACCGGTTGCCGTGCCCGCCCCAGCGGGTGCTCCCGTGACAATGCCGCAAACCGGCGCAGCCCTACCGCTTGGCACGCTTACCGGTTTGCTTGCGGCAAGCGGCCTGGTGCTGTTGGGCCTGGGTAGTCTGCTGCGCCGACACGCCACGCGCCACAAACGCGCCGCTTGAGTCGGTCAGATACACCTACCGATCGCTGCCGGGGCGGTCCCGGCAGCGATCGGTGGCCTCGTCTACATAGCACGTACCCAACCAGTGCGGGCGGCAGTTGCATCCCGCCCGCCGGCGGCTTATAATAGAGCCATAACACTGCCCAGCCGCCCGCCACTGCCAAAGGGAGATCCTGCTATGAGTCCCATACCTGGTGGTCATGTAGACCCCATCGAATACCAGGAGCGCGTCAGCGCGCTGACCACCGAGCTACGCCAGGAATTGGAGTCGCTCAACCGCGAGAACAACGAGTTGGATGGGCTGATGCGCCAGATGCAAGGTGAGGTGGACAAACTCGGTCAGCGCGAAAGCTCGATCAAAAGCCGTGTGCGCGATATGGAACTAAACCTGGAGAACTACACGCGCCAGGATATGAAAACGATCTATAACAACTCGCACGAAACCGATATGCGCCTGTTTATGATGCGCGGCCAAATCGAGCAGTTACAGGCCAAAAAGCAAGCCATCAAGCAGTTGCAGGGTCGCGCCCAACGCACACTCGACGGCCTGAGCCAGATGCCCGAAGGCTTCACGCCGGGCGTGACCCGCACAGGGGCCGCGCGCGCCGATACGCTGGGACGCGAGGTAAGCGGACACGAAGTAGTCACGAAAGTTATCCAAGCACAAGAAGACGAGCGGCTGCGGATTTCACGCCAGATGCACGACGGCCCGGCCCAAACGATGACTAACTTGGTCCTGCGCGCCGAAATCTGCGAACGGCTGCTTGATATTGACGTAGCCCGCGCCCGCGCCGAACTGGCCGGCCTCAAAACGATGGTCAACAACACGCTCCAGGCTACGCGCGGCTTTATTTTCGATTTACGCCCGATGATCCTAGACGACCTGGGCCTCGAACCGACCTTGCGCGGCTATATTCGCCAATTTAACGACAAGAACAAAATCGAAGTCAACCTCTCGGTCCTGGCGCTAAAGGGCCGCTTACCTCAGCCGGTCGAGGTGGCGGTCTATCGCATCGTGCAAGATGCCCTCAGCAATGTTGCCAAGCACGCCCACGCTACTCACGCGCAGATCAGCCTTGAAATGCAAGACGACGGCCTGCTGGTGACGATTGAAGATGACGGTAGCGGCTTTAATGTGGATGACCTCAATGAGCAAGGCGAGCGCGGTAAAGCGCTGGGTATTGCCTCAATGCGCCAGCGCGCGGAAATGCTGGGCGGCGAAATCTTGCTCGAAAGCATCGTCGGGCGCGGCACCAAAGTGAGCGTCGCCATCCCGGTGCAGTAAACCGGCGCACAAAAACAGGGTACCCGCCTGTCCGATTATCGGTGTTGTCGGTGTACTAACAGAAAGTACTATCTGTGAACCCTAGATTCAGGACTAATGGGTAGTTGTGCCCACCGACTGCATCCGCTATGATTAGCGCAATGGCACTAGCCATACGATTACCCGATCACCTTTAGCGGTCGTGTGATTTATTTACTGCTCTCATAAATACTATAAGGAGATTACTCAAATGCGGAAGCTCAATGACTTGCGGAAAAAGGGCCAAGGCCTGGTGGAATATGCGCTCATCCTCGTGCTGATCGCCATCGTCGTCATTATTATCTTGGGCGTCCTCGGCGGTCAGGTCAACAATATCTTCTCCCAGATTTCCAGCGGCCTGTAATTCTACTCGGCGCGCTAAAAAGAGGAACCCCACGACGGTGGGGTTCCTCTTTTTGTTTCGCCGCAGACGGCAAAAGCGCCGACCCACCTGTGTAACTCGGTGGCGTTTGGATTCGTAGTAATTAAGTAGCGCGGGCAGCGGGCCAACGCACGCTATTGCTACAGCCTGACGCCGCTTCGTCCGTAATAGGAAGTTTAGATGTTAATCTCCTATTGGGGATATGTCTATTTATTGTTTTAACGATTTGTCGGCGTAATTAGTAAGTTAACGTAATGCAGTACAGATTAAGCACAAACGACTAAAATAGAACAACAAGCTAAACGTTTTCTATAGCCTTAAAGTACTAGGCATCTCCGGCGGATTCAGTACTTCTAGTATCTTGTGCTCAAACAGTAAATGGAGTATGATAAGCCTAACGGCAATGGAACAGGAGCTAAAGATACTCTCCCCCAAAGCCACTTATTATCCCTAGGTATTATCATAAGGAGATTACTCAAATGCGGAAGCTCAATGACTTGCGGAAAAAGGGCCAAGGCCTGGTGGAATATGCGCTCATCCTCGTGCTGATCGCCATCGTCGTCATTATTATCTTGGGCGTCCTCGGCGGCCAGGTTAACAATATCTTCTCCCAGATTTCCAGCGGCCTGTAATTCTACTCGGCGCGCTAAAAAGAGGAACCCCACGACGGTGGGGTTCCTCTTTTGTTTCGCCGTGCCGGTTAGGTTAGCGAGCGCCGGCGCGCGCAACGACTACTGCCGCCGCCACAGTGCCTGCAGTAGCCGCCGCCACCGGGTCACGCGCCCGCAAGTAGGCGCTGACAAAGCCGGCGGCGAACGCATCGCCGGCACCGGTCGCATCTACCACCGACACACATTGGGCAGGAATATGGCGGCGTTCCGCGCCCCACCCGACCAGACAACCCGCTACCCCTAGCGTCAACACCACCATTGGAGCCAGACTCAGTAGACGATCCACGATAAGCGCCGGATCATCTACCCCCGCCAGGAGACGGCCTTCTTCGAGGTTGGGGAACAGCATATCAGGCTGCACGTCGGCCAGCACGGTGCGAAACCAGTCGGGGCCGACATCAGCCAGCAGGTGGGCCGGGTTGGGGTCGAGGCTGCATAGCACGCCGGGACTGCCGGCGCGGGCCAGGGTGACGGCGTGCAGCGCCGCTGGGCGCGGGCCGGGTCGCAGCAGCGAGTAGCCCGTTAGGTGAAACCCATCGAGATCGCGGAATAGGGCCGGATCCAAATCGGTGGGATGTAAAGCGAGTGACGCGCCGGGGTTGGACCACATACGGGGCCTACCAGGCCCTTCAAAGTCGCGCAACACCAGCACCGTGCCGGTGGCCGCGCCCGGCACCACCCGCACCCGCGCATCCACACCGCGCTCGCGCAAATCGGCGATGAGCAGGCGTCCGGCGGCATCATCGCCGACTAATCCGAGGAAGCGGACGTTTGCCCCCTGCGCTACCGCCCCTGCCGCAAAATTGGCCGCCGAGCCGCCGGGATGGAGTTGCACCATCCCCGCGCCGTCATGCTCCTGCTGCAATTCGCCGGCCACCAGCACGTCCAGCAACAGATCACCCAGGGTGAGCAACTGAAGGGCCGCTGTAGCATTCAGCACAGAAACACACAGACCCGGAGGAATGGCGGGGTTTGAGTCACCCAATCCCGCGCATCTTCCGTAATCGCCGGCGCTGCGCTTATTGCGCTAAATCCTTCATAAAATCTCCGTGTCTGCGGGTCTCTGTAGTGAACATCCGCGCTAGCGCTACGTGGCAAGCGCAACGGCCACCTGCCCGCCGATGCGCGCGTTGTTGAGCAGCAGCGCCCCGTTCGCCTGGAGACTGCGGCCCGCTGTCCGCTCGTGTAAGCGGCCTAGCAGAAACGGCGTGAGGTCTTTGCCCTTGACTCCCTGCGCGGTCGCAGCGGTCAGCGCCTCCGCAATTGCGCCGTCAATTTCCGCCGCCGGGATCGCGTCGGCCGCCGGCAGCGGTACAGTCAGCAGCACGCTACCGGGCATCCCCAGTGCCTGCCGTGCGCGCATGACGGCGGCGACCTCAGCGGCTCCCGCGACTCGCGCATCTACCGCGAGCCCGCTTTCACGAGTGTAAAACGCCGGGAACTCGTCGGTTTGCCAGCCCAGTACGCTTACGCCATGGGTTTCCAGCCACTCGCGTGTGGCCGGCAGGTCGAGGATGGACTTGGCTCCCGCGCAGACGGTCACGATAGTCTGGCTTGCCAGCGTCGGCAGGTCGGCGGAAATATCGAGCGTGCGCTCCCAGCCGCGATGCACGCCGCCGATACCGCCGGTAGCAAATACTGCAATCGGATGGGGGCAGGCGCGGGCCAAGTAGATCGTCGAGGCCACGGTGGTCGCGCCGTCCGTACCGTGCGCCAGGGCTAAGGGCAGATCGCGGATACTCAACTTCGCGATACCGGTGCTATGCGCCAGGCGCTCCAGTGTCGCTACATCACATCCGATGTGGATGCGCCCACTGAGCACGGCAATTGTGGCCGGTACGGCCCCGGCGTCACGCACGGCCGCTTCACACGCCTGAGCCGTCTCCAGGTTCGCCGGCCAGGGCAAGCCGTGCGCGATCACAGTGGACTCTAGGGCTACCACCGGCTTCCCACCGGCCATAGCGGCAGCCACGTCGGGGCTGTAGATAAAAGGAGAAGTGGGTGAGTGATTCATAGCCCCCAGTATACGCCGGCCGCGCCTGTTCGACAATAGGCGGAAGCATCCGGTATAATATAATGAAAACAGATGGTGCGCTCGTTAGAGGATCGCACCGCCGAGATTATTGATTCATCGTTGAAAAAGCGCGACCTCGCGCTGTGTGCCCGTCGCCCAATGCTGTGCCGACGGGTGCGGCCAAAGGAGGCACCCAGTGGATTTTGAGCTATCCGAAGAACACCAGCTATTCCGTGAAACTGTGCGCAATTTTGCTGAGAAAGAGGTTGCGCCGGGCGCGATTGAGCGCGATCAGACACACGAGTTCCCCGCCCACCTGATCAAGCGCATGGCCGAATTGAGTCTGCTGGGCATCCCCTTCCCCGAAAACTACGGTGGCGCAGGCGGCGACACGCTCTCCTACGCCATCGCGGTCGAAGAGATCAGCCGTGTGGACGGCTCGTTGGGCATCATTCTGGCGGCGCACATTTCGCTGGGCGCATCACCGTTCTACCTATTCGGCAACGACGCGCAAAAGCAGCAGTGGCTGACCCCGCTGGCGCAAGGCGAGTACCTGGGCGCGTTCGGCCTGACCGAGCCGAACGCCGGCTCCGACGCGGGCGGCACCACCACCACAGCCGTACAAGAGGGTAATGAGTGGGTGATCAACGGGCGCAAGCTCTGGATCACGTCGGGCCGTGTGGCCGGCGTCATCGTGGCGACGGCCAAGACCGACCCCAGCGCCAGCGGCAGCCGGGGCATTAGTTCATTCATCATCCCCAAAGGCACACCCGGCCTAAGCTACGGCAAAGACGAGAACAAGATGGGCCTGCGCTCGTCGATCACCTCACCACTGTTCTTTGAGAATGTGCGTGTGCCGGCGGATCATATCCTGGGCCGGCCCGGCGAAGGCTTCAAGCAGTTCATGCAGATCCTGGACGGCGGGCGCATCAGCATCGGCGCGATGGGCCTGGGCCTGGGCCAGGGCGCCTTCGACCGCGCTATCGCTTATGCCCAGCAGCGCGAGCAGTTCGGCCAACCCATCGCCAACTTCCAGGCCATCCAATTCAAGCTGGCCGACATGGCAACTAAGCTGGAGGCGGCCCGCCTGTTGGTCTACAAAGCGGCCATGCTCAAGGATCAGCACAAGCCGTTCGGCCAGACCGCTGCGATGGCAAAACTCTACGCCTCAGAGATTGGCGAAGACTGCGCCTATCAGGCCATCCAGATCCACGGCGGCATGGGCTACGCCGTCGAGAGTGAAGTTGAGCGGATGTACCGCGACGTGCGCCTGACGACCATCGGGGAAGGCACATCTGAAATCCAGCGCCTCGTCATCGCGCGCAATCTGCTAAAGGCCGCAGCTAAGACGGCGTAAAGCGAAGCGCGTGAAAGGTGGAATATGAATAAGGCGCGTGCGTTGCCCGGGTTCCTCAACAACGATGCAGAGGTAGCCTAATGAACCTCGACCTAACCGAAGAACAAACACAGATTCGCGATCTGGCGCGCGACTTCGCTGGGCGTGAGCTAGCGCCACACGCGCTGGAATGGGATGAGACAGAGCATTTTCCGCGCGAGGTGTTTACCCAGATGGGGGCGCTGGGCTTCGCCGGGATGCTGGTGCCCGAAGAGTACGGCGGTGTGAGCGCGGACACACTGACCTATATCTTGATGCTGGAAGAGATCAACAAGGTGCTGCCGGCCCTCGGTACAGTCGTCTCGGTGCATAATTCGCTGGCTGCGTATGCGCTGGTACGGTGGGGTAGCGCAGCCCAGCGGCAAGAATGGCTGCCGCGCTTAGCGACGGGCGAACTGCTGGGCGGTTATGCCCTCAGCGAAGCGCAAGCCGGCTCCGATCCGGCCAGTATGCGGACGCTGGCCGTGCGCGACGGTGATAACTACCGCATCAGCGGCACCAAGACTTGGATCACCAGTGGCGCTAGCGGCGATCTGTTCATCCTGTTCGCGGTCACCGATCGCACGGTGAAGCCCGCACGCGGTATCAGTGCCTTTATCTTACCCAAAGACACGCCGGGCCTCAGCGTGGGTAAGCGCGAAAACAAGATGGGTATCCGTGCTTCCGAGACGACGCAGTTGATCTTGGAAGATGCCCGTCTGCCGGCGCGCTACCTACTGGGAGCAGAAGGCGAAGGCTTCAAGCTCGCCATGTCCTTACTCGACGGTGGGCGTGTCGGCATCGCAGCGCAAGGGCTGGGTATCGCTGAGGGCGCGTTCGCCGCCGCCACCGCCTACGCGCTACAACGCGAGCAGTTCGGCAAACCAATTGCCGACCACCAAGCAATCCAGTTCATGCTGGCCGACATGACGGTGGGCATTGAGGCCGGCCGGTTGTTGCTCTATCGCGCTGCTGTGCTGAAGGATCGTCAGGAGCGCGTGACGCGCGAAGCGGCGATGGCGAAGCTGTTTTGTAGCGAACTGGCGATGCGCTGTGCCCACGACGCAGTACAGATCCACGGCGGCTACGGCTATGTCAAAGAGTATGCTGTCGAGCGGATGTTCCGCGACGCGAAAATCACGGAGATTTATGAAGGCACCTCGCAAGTGCAGCGCATGGTCATCGCGGGACAACTGCTCAAAAGGTGAGGACCAATGATGTGCAGTATGTGTACCAAATAATACATTCGCAACTTGCTCAGAAGATTGCTGGGTACGCAAACAGAAAATAAGGCAGCAGGATACAAGACGTAAGTAGCCGTGGCGCGTAAAGCCGATCCCGGCAGAGTCGCCGGTTGACTGGGACAAAGGAGTGACAGCATGGTAGACATCCAAAACCGACCCGCGCCCGCCGTCAGTGCTACAGCGGGCCACAATAACGGCCCAGTCGCCGATGCCCCGCCCACCGACGGCATCAGCCGCTTGGCTGCGGCAGTACGGCGCTGGGAGGCGACGACGGTGCAGAAAACGGTGGGCAAGCTGCCGGAGCGCATGGCGGAGTTCACCACCATCTCCGGTGAACCGATCAATCGGCTCTATACGCCTGCCGACCTGCCCGACTTTGACTATGAGCGCGACTTGGGCTTCCCCGGCGAGTACCCGTTCACGCGCGGGGTGCAGCCGACAATGTACCGCAGCCGCTTCTGGACGATGCGCCTATTCGCGGGCTTCGGCAGCGCCGAGGAGACTAACGCTCGCTTCCGCTACTTGCTAGAACATGGGCAAAGCGGCCTGTCTACCGCCTTCGATTTCCCCACTCTTTATGGGCGCGACAGCGACGACCCCTTGAGCTACGGCGAGTTCGGCAAGTGCGGCGTGGGCGTGTCGAGCATGGCCGATATGGAGACGCTGTTCGCCGGCATCCCGCTCGATAAGGTCACTACGTCCATGACGATCAACGGCCCGGCGGCGGTAATCTGGGCCTTCTACATCGCGGCGGCGGAAAAGCACGGCTTCCCGCGCGCGAGTCTGGGCGGCACGACGCAGAACGACATCCTGAAAGAGTACATCGCGCAGAACACGTTTATCTATCCGCCCGAACCGTCTATGCGCCTGGTCGTAGATACCATTGAGTTTGCCACCAAAGAGATGCCGCTCTGGAACCCGGTGTCGATCAGCGGCTACCATATCCGCGAGGCCGGCTCAACGGCGGTGCAGGAGTTGGCCTTCACGCTGGCCGATGGGCTGACCTATGTCGAAGAGTCGATCAAGCGCGGCCTGGATGTGGACGATTTTGCGCCGCGCCTGAGTTTCTTCTTCAACGCCCACAGCGACTTCTTCGAGGAGATCGCCAAATATCGCGCCGCGCGCCGCATCTGGGCGCGCGAGATGAAAGAACGCTTTGGGGCCAAGAACCCGCGCTCGCTCTGGCTGCGCTTCCACACGCAAACCGCCGGCCAGTCGCTGACCGCCCAGCAGCCGGAGATCAACCTGATCCGCACTACGATCCAGGCGCTGGCCGGCGTGCTGGGCGGCACGCAGTCGCTGCACACCAACTCGATGGACGAGGCGCTGGCCCTGCCCTCGGACAAAGCGGTGCGCTTGGCGCTGCGGACGCAGCAGATCATTGCCGAAGAGAGCGGCGTGGTCAACACGGTGGACCCGCTGGGCGGCTCCTACTTTGTGGAGGCGCTGACCAACCAGATGGAGCAGGAGTGCTACGCCTACTTTGACCGCATCAACGCCTACGGTGGGGTGATCCCGGCCATCGAGGCCAACTTCTTCCAGGACGAGATCGCCCAGGCATCGTACACCTATCAGCAGCAGATCGACGCGAAGCAGAAGATCATGGTCGGGGTAAACAAGTATGTGCTGGACGAGCCGCTGGACATCCCCATCCTGACGATTGATCCGCTAGGCGAGGAGCAACAGCTCGTCAAACTGGCCGCACTGCGCCGCACCCGCGACGCCGCCCGCCACGCCGCCGCCCTCGACCGCGTGCGCCAGACCGCGCAAGGCAGCGAGAACCTGATGCCCGCCCTGATCGAAGCCGCCGCCGCCTACGCCACGCTCGGCGAAATCACCGACGTATTCCGCAGCGTCTTCGGCATCCAACGGTTCAGCACCGTGGTCTAAACGGGTAGGAGGCTGTCTAACCGGTAGGAAGGGGCTGTGTCCCCCGAAAGTGAGGAGCGACCTAATGAAACAGCCGGCTATAGACAGCCGTCCCGCCGAAGAAGATCAGGAGGAAGCGGAGCGGCGGCAGCAGATCCAGCAAAACCAGGCCGCCATTCAGCTATTAGACTCGTGGCTGCAAGAAGAATCCACACCCGATGGGCGCGCCGCCTGGGAGCAGTTCAAGCAGGTGATGAACGAGGATCGTGCGCCTGAATGGCAAGTGTTTCCATGAAGCGTGTTATCGTGCTTGACGCTGGTCCGCTGGGTTATGTCACCAGCACCAAGAGCTATTTAATCAATAAAGAATGCATCAGCTGGCTGCATATGTTGCTTGTACGTGGTGAAAGGATCGTGATCCCGGAGATTGCTGCCTATGAGGTCCGGCGTGGGTGGTTACGAGTTCAACGATCCGCTGAGATAGCTGAACTGGATCGACTCAAAACAGTCCTTCAGTACGCACCTCTCACCACAGCTATGATGGATCGCGCTGCGGAGTTTTGGGCGCAAGCACGGATCACAGGAAACGCGACAGCTGACGACAAAGCGCTAGATGCAGACGTGATTCTGGCCGCACAAGCCACCTTTCTCAGCCATTCCAGCGCTCATGTTGTAATTGCCACGACAAACGTGAAGCACCTGTCGCTTTTTGTGAATGCCCAGCTCTGGCGCAACATTAGGCCGTAAGAAAAGCTACGTAGCATCTGCTGCTCTTGTAGGAAAGGGCGGTGTCCCCCCACAGTGTAGCGAAGTGCGCCCCTCAGCTATAGGGGCGCATTTTATTGCGCTTGACAAGAGGTTAATGGTTAATGGGAACGCGCCATCGAGCGTTACTGATACTGGAGATGCCGGATACCATGAATATGATCTCATTAATCGCAGGATCTGTACTGGGCAAGATTATGCTGCAAACGGGAGCGGGAGCTTGGCGCGGCGCACGCGCTCGTTGGGCGATAACCCGCCCATCCCCCGTCCTTGATGCGGTCGCGCGTTGTATTCTGCCTCAAATTGCGCCACTAACGCCAAGAACTCCGCTTCGGTGGCCCACGTCTTGTCGCGCACCCACTCCTTGAACGTGCGCACAAACCGCTCCGCCAGTCCGTTGCTCTGCGGCCGGTGCCGCGCCACCGGCACATGCACGATCTCCTGCGCCGCCAGATAGCGCGCGAACACCTCGGCCATGAAATGCACCCCCCGGTCACTCACGACGTATTCCACCTCCTCCGGCAGTCGTCCGCGCAGCGCCGCCACTACTTCCGCCGCCGTGACGTGCGCCCCCCTGACGAACACGGGCAGCCCTACGCAGCGCCGACTATAGCTGTCGATGATGACTAATACCGCGATCCACACCGTCACCACCCCCAGCCCACTGAACGCCGCCTGTAACTCCTGCCAGTGCGTGCGCCACTGCGCATCGTCCACCGCCCGCGCCGCGCTGTCGGCGGCCCGCGCCGCCCGTGCCGCCCGCCATTCCTCGGCCGCCGCCCGTGCTGCGGCCAGGTCCGCCGTCTTGCGCCGCGCCCGCCGCGCCCCCGCGCGCGCGCGCCCCCCCACTTCTGCTTGCGCCCGTTGCGCCGCCCGCCGCGCCGCCCGCCGCCCCCGCCAGGCTCGGTCGATGTCCGCCCGCCGCGCCCGTTCGCCGCGCCGCCCCCGTTGCACCTCTTCCATCTCCCGGCGCACCTGCCGCCGCGCCGCGCGCTGCTGCGTCGCCGCCGGGGCCAGCGGGTCGGGCGGGCGCTCCGCCGGCGGCACCGCCGAGCGCCCCACGAACTCGTCCATCGCGGCGCGATAGTCGCGCGCCGGATCGCGGAATGCCTGACCGGGGCCATAGTACTCGGCCGCCGGCGGCGGGCATAAGATCGGATGGCCGGAGGAGCAACTCACGGCGGGAACAAGGTCGGCGGGCGTATGGGTGGCCGGCACCAACAGCAAGTCCACATGGAGCGTTTGATCGGGGGCCTCGGCGTAGCGCGCGACTAACCGGACCCCCTTTTTTTGGTCGCCTCCGCCGGGGCGACCCAGAGCGCGGCATCTTGGAGGATACGGCGCACGGTATTCGGGGCGACGACGGATTGCCAGTCATGGGCTTTGGCGATCTCCTGGGCGATGCGCAGTTTGCCCCAGGTCGGCTGCGCCAAGCGTAGCGCGCAGACTTCTGCTTCAATGAGGGGATCAATACGGTAGGGTTGTTTGGGGCCGCGCGGCGCGCCGTGCTCCAGGGCCGCGAGTCCCCCTTCCTCGAAGCGGCGTTTCCAGTAGTAGAAGGTGCGCAGGCAGACATGAGCCGCTTGGGCCGCGCGGAGGGGGTCGCCAGTCTCCTGCCAAATGCCGATGAGCAGACGGCGTTGGGAGGCAGTGGTCGGGCGGAAGTAGGCGCGCGCAGCAGGCATCGGAACTCTCCTTGCGAACGGGGGGCGGACCCACTCACCAGTGGGGAGGCTGGTTCCATTATACTACTGCAACCCTCTTTTGCCTAACACA
>JBBRPH010000066.1:0-26705 GCA_038228295.1 Chloroflexia bacterium
AAGTGCGCAGCGTGCAGAGCGCCGTGCTAGAGACCGTCCATAGCACTAACACGTTGGTGAACCAAATCTCCACTGCCACCGGCCAGCAGACCACCGCCACCCAACACGTCACCACCATCATGCAACAACTCGCCCAAGTGGCCGCCGGCACCAGCCACGACACCGCCACGTTGCAACAGGCGACCAGCGACCTGGGGCGGGCGGCGGAACGCTTGAACAGCGCAATGACCCAGGCGTCTCCTCTCGAAACTACCGATCGGCAGCCGTAAGCTCGAACTGCCCCTTGTCGGCAGAACACGCCACCTCCAGCGGCGTTGCACCAACCATCCCCTCCCGTTATATACCATAGCTTACCAATTAGAAGAGGTAGGCGCTTTATTAGCCCAATTAAGGAGCTTCTCATGACCGCGTCATCGTCGTTTACCCGTCGTCGGCTACTACCGGCCTTCCTACTAATGTTCGTCGCTTTGAGTTTGTGCGCCTTAGTCGGTGCACAAACGCAGCCGGCGACCCGCCTAGTCCACGCTGCCGTCGCTGCGCCCACCGAAGGCACCGAAAGCCTACCCACCGGCGCGTTCACTCAAACCTTGCTAGGGAATATGGTCAGCCCCATTGCCCTAGCCTTCGATCCGCAGGGTCGCCTGTTCTACACTGAAAAGACCACCGGCCGGGTGCGCTTGTTCCAGAACAACACATTGCAAGCCACCCCGGTCATCACCTTCAGCGTAAATAGCACCGGCGAACGCGGATTGTTAGGGATCGCTGTGGATCCGGCGTTCAATAATAACCATTTTATTTATGTCTACTACACCTGTGACCCGGCGGGCGGGGCGTGCGGGGCTATACAAAACCAAGTGGTGCGCTTCACCGAGAGCAACGGGGTCGGCGCTAACCCACAGACGATCTTCTTTTCGCCGGTGTCCGCTGCCACTAACCACAACGGCGGCAACATCCATTTCGGCCCCGACGGCAAACTCTATATTAGCATCGGCGACGGCGGCGACACGCCTCAATACTCGCAAGACGTGACCCATAAAAACGGCAAGATGCACCGCATCAACTCTGACGGCACCATTCCCGCCGATAACCCGGTGTTCACCGATACCGGCGCGTTGCCGTCGCTTTATGTACGGGGGTTACGCAACAGCTTTGACTTCAGCTTTGACCCGCTCACGCCGGGGCGTATCTTTGCCAGCGAAAACGGCCCCAGTTGCGACGATGAGATGAACCGCATCCAGGGCGGCTATAACTATGGTTGGCGACAGAATTACCCCTGCGATGACGCGGCACCCGATCCGACCTACAACACGATTGCCCCGCTCTGGTCGCTACCGCGCTTCGGCCCCGCCTGCTGCCAGGCACCCACGGGGATCAACGTCTACAACGGCACCAGCATACCGCAATGGACAGGCGGCGTGTTCATGGCGACGTTCAACAATAATCAGATGCGCCACTTCTATCTCAACCCCGCACGCACCGACATCACTCAGGTCAACGTGATCCAGGGCATCAACGTCGGCACCGACATCGAAACCGGGCCGGACGGCGCGCTTTGGTATATCCAGGGCGGCGGCTATTACACCGGCACGCTGATGCGTATTGTCGGCACGGGGCCGACCCCCACGGCTACGGCACCGGCTGCCGGCACCACCACGCTCACGCCGACCGCGCAGCCCGGCGGCACCGGCACGCCGACCGCCACGGCGACGATGAACATGACGATGATGCCGAGCAACACGCCCGGCCCGAGCGCCACGCCGCCTTCGCCGCTGCCCTCGCCCACTGCCTGCACTGTCGGCTTCAGCGATGTGCCGGCCGGCAACGTGTTTTATCCGTTTGTGCAATGCTTGGCGTGCCACGGCATCTTGACCGGCTACGCCGACGGCACCTTCCGCCCCAGCGATAATCTGTCGCGCGGCCAACTTGCCAAGATCGTCGCCCTCTCGGCCCAGTTGAGCGGCACCCCTACCACGCAGACTTTTACTGATGTGCCCGCCGGCAACGTCTTCTATCCCTTTATCGAGCAGATGGCAAGTCGGCAGTACATCAGCGGCTACACCTGCGGCGGCACTAACCCACAAACCAACGCGGCAGAGCCATGCGACGCACAGCGCCGGCCCTACTTCCGCCCCAGTAACACCGCTAGTCGCGGCCAGATCGCTAAGATCGTCGCCGAAGCCGATGGGCTAACCGGCGACGGCGGTGCGCAACGCTTTGCCGACATCGCCCCCGGCAGCACCTTCTACGCCTGGATCAATAATTTGGCCGCGCTAGGATCGGTCAGCGGCTATACCTGCGGCGGGCTGGGGGAAGCCTGCGATACACAACACCGGCCCTACTTCCGCCCCAGTGTCGCCGCCAGCCGTGGGCAGACAGCGAAGATTGTGAGCAACACTTTCTTCCCCAACTGCGCCGCCCTGGCGACCGGCAGTGTAGATGTCCGCATCGAGAATTTTGCCTTTAACCCGCCCAATCTGAGCGTGCCGGCAGGCACCACCCTCCGCTGGACAGATTATGACTTGGACTATCACACCGTCAGTGCCGACAACGGCGCATTCGACAGCGGCCATATCCAGCGCGGCCAGAGCTACCAACATACCTTCAACGTACCCGGCACCTATACCTACGATTGTATGCCCCATCCCTATATGACCGGCACGCTGACCATCACCATGCCGTAAGCACAAGCACCTAGGCGGGGCCACGGTCCCCGCTTACACACCTAACCTTTGCCACATAAGAGAGCCGGAGCACCATTGCTCCGGCTCTCAGCTATTTCACGGTTGACGTTTATGGGCGGAAGAGCAGCAGATTCGGCGTGCTGCCGACGTTACCGCTGATCACACCGGAGGTGTCGTTGCTGTAGAACCAATTCACAATCGTGGATGAAGCAGCATCGCCATAGGTGCTTTTGTAGAGCGCGGCCGCCCCGACGACGTGCGGGGTTGCCATCGAAGTGCCGCTAATCGTGTTCGTGCCGGAGTTCAACCAAGCCGACTTGATGGCTACGCCGGGTCCATAGCCGTCTACGCACGCCCCGTAATTCGAGAAGGAAGCCCGCGCATCATTACGGTCGGAAGCGGCCACGGTGTAGGTGCCGGAAGCGCTAGCCGGGGAGGTGTTGCAAGCATCCGCGTTGGAGTTGCCGGCGGCCACAGCCAGGAAGATGCCACTGTTCGCGAGGTTGGTAGCAGCGGTGTTAAGCGAGGCCGAGTAGCCGCCGCCGAGCGACATATTGGCGACCGCCGGGTGGATCCCGTTGGTGCGTACCCAATCAATACCGGCGATGATGCCGGAGGTTGCGCCCGATCCGTTGCAATCCAGCACGCGCACCGCGCGTAGGTACGCATTCTTCGCCACGCCGTAGGTGCTGCCGCCGACGGTACCGGCCACATGGGTGCCGTGGCCGTTGCAGTCTTGTCCATTGCCGCCCAGCGCATCATACACTGCGCTGGCCCGCCCGCCGAATTCGGGATGACTCGTCTGGATGCCGGTGTCAATAATGTAGGCCCGCACCCCCGTACCGGTGCTGTTGTAGGTATAGCTGCCGCTTAACGGTTCGTTGCGCTGATCGATGCGATCCAGCCCCCACGGATCGCCGTTGCCGTCCATGTACTGGGTGCCGTCGCTCTGCATGATCTGGTCGGGTTCGACATAGGCTACGTTCGGATCCTTTTGCAGCTTCGCCAACGCGGCATCGTTGAGACCGGCGGCAAAGCCGTTAAGCGCCGCGTTGTACACATACGTGGTCTTGGCGCCCACTGAAGCAGCTAGGCTGCCGGCATTCGTTGCGGCCCCATTTTTGAGAACCACAATATACTGGCCGGGGATCACTTTGCCCACCACTGGGTGCAGTGGCGCGGTCCCTTTGCCTGCCAGTTTATCAGCGGCGACCGGATGATTCATCATCACACTCGTGGTGAGCAAGGCTGCGCCGGCGAGCAGTTGAACAAACCGTTTCATGTAGTGCATCTCCCTTTTGTGTACGCAAAAGCAATCCAATAATTAGCCGACAGTCTCTTGTGCAATCGAATGCCGACTAGTTCGGCAGCTTTCCCAGGGGCACGGCCGGCGCCGAATAGACCGGAGCACCAAAACACCTCCTCCTTTCCTTGAGATAGATTACTAACGCTTTAACAAGTCGCTCAGGTATGGTGCTGGTGTGGTGCTATTGTAGATCCCATTTACTGACAAAAGGGGTGACAAATAAAGCCTAATTTGATCGCAGTTTTGGTCTAATTTTGTCGGATAGTAGTTGCTTGCGTAGTGACCTCGGCGATGCTACAATGAGCCCATACGATAGCGCCGTCCGGCCACGCCGACTAAGAAGGAAGCCGTTGTGAATCCCGCCCCTGCTGTGCGCCAAACCCGCCCGCCTGTGCCCGATGCCGACAAGGTATGGCTGTTGCCGCTTGATCTGCACCTCAAAGCGGTGGACGATCTGCTCACCCCCATACTACGAGCGAGCCTAGAAGCCGAATTTGCGCCGTACCTGGGCGCGGCGCGCCACCCCTTATTGGTCGGCAACCGCTTGGTGGATCGGCTTTGCGCCGGCGTGTTCGGCGATCTACCCATCGGCACCGCCCAGCGCCAGTTCGGGATGCGTTACAGCCGCCGGCAACGCGACACAATCCTGGGCCGTGTGATGGTGGGCGCGGTTTCCCTGGTTAGCATAGAACAGGGCTTGCGCCGCGTGCCGCAGCTCTTCGCCGGCAGTTGCAACTTCGGCAGCCGGGCAGCCACCGCATTGGGGCCGCGCCACTGGCGGCTCGACTTCGAAGACGATTGTGTGTACCTGGAGGTAATGGCCGGCTTACTGGAAGCGGGGCTCAGCGACCTGCTACACCCGCCCGGCCTCCAGATCAGTGCGCGCACAATCCAGCCCGGTCGGCTGGCCTACGACATTCGCTGGGAAGCCGGGCGGCGTTAGAGCCGCGCCACCCCACCCGTGCAGAGGACCGCATGAATTCGACCGATTTCTTGCTCTGGTTGCAAGACCACCGTAACCCGCTACTGACGACGGTTTTCGGCGCGCTCACATTTCTCGGCTCGGAAGATTTCCTGTTGCTGCTGGTGCCGGTGGTCTACTGGTGCATCAACCGCACGCTAGGGTTGCGGATCACGCTGGCGCTGCTTGGCTCACAGTATCTGAACCAGACGCTCAAAGAGTGGATTGCGGAACCGCGCCCCGGTCCGCCCCTGATCACCCTGCTGCCCGACACCGGCGGCGGCTACGGCTTTCCCAGCGGCCATGCACAAAACAGTGCTGCGCTATGGGGCACGCTGGCCGGGCTGCTGCGCCAGCCAAGGATCTGGCCGGCGGTGATCAGCCTGGTGGCATTGGTCGGCTTTTCGCGACTCTACTTGGCGCTACATTGGCCGCTCGATGTGCTGGGCGGTTGGGCAATTGGGGCGGCAATCACGGTGGCGGCCCTAGCGCTAATTCGGCAGGGCGGGCAGATAGCGGCGCAACGCATCCGACCGCTGCTGCTGCTGGGGGTGCTGGCGGTGCCGTTAGCGCTGTTAGCCATAGAGGCAGATACTACTAATGCTAAAACCGCCGGCGCTGCATTGGGCTTAATCGCCGGTTGGTGGCTCGAACGGCGCATGGTCGGCTTCGAGGCCGGCGCACCGGCGCGGCAACAGGTAATCAAAGCCGTCCTCGGCTTAACTGTGGCCTTCAGCCTGCGAGTGGCGCTCAAGCCTTTGCTAGACGTCCTGCCCATTCCGCTGCTGCCCGACCTGATCCGCTACACGGCTATCGGTTTGTGGATCGCCTGGCTGGCGCCGCTGGTGTTCGTGCGCCTGTTCGGGCGGCCTGTGTCACCGCCGGATTAGGTAGGACCGGGGATTGCGCCGACAGCATTGCCACGCACGGCGGCGGGCGACCGCTCGGCGCGCCCGTCTTGCGGCATAGGGCGCATTTGGATGGGGTACTTGGGCTGCAACGTGGTGTGCAGCGTCATCTCCACCTGCTGTCCCGGCAGCAGATCGAGTCGGAAACGTTGCAGGATCATCGCCAACACGGTGCGGATTTCCAGCATGGCGAACGGCGCGCCGATGCACGAGCGCGGCCCGGCAGCAAACGGAATATAGGCGTAAGGTGCGATCTTCTGTTCGGCAGCCGGATCGAAGCGTTCGGGGCGGAAGGTCAGCGGTTCGGGAAAGGCTGCGGCCATGCGGTGGCTGATGAACGGCGAATAAAAGACGACCGTGCCGGCGGGCAAGCGATAGTCTTGCCACACGAACGCCTCACGCGCCGTCCGCATCGCGCTAGCCGCCGGCGGATAGAGCCGCAGCACCTCTTTCGTCACCTGCTCCAGGTAGGGCAAACGGTCAAGATCCGCCGCGGTGGGAGCGGCACCCTGTAACTCGCGGTCAAGTTCGGTCAGCAGCTTGCGCGTCACAAGCGGATACTGCGCCAGCATATAGAGCGCCCAGGCCAGCGCGTTGGCGCTCGTCTCGTGCCCGGCCACAAACAGTGTCAGCAGGTGGTCACGCACCTGCTGCGGGCTGAGGCGGTCGCCGGCTTCATCACGGGCCGCCACCAGCATCGAAACCACGTCGCCCGCGTCATCGGCTTCGCGCTCGTGGCGGGCAATAATCGCACCTAGCACCGCGTCAAGGCGCGCCAGACCGCGTCGCACACTGCCGCCGTAGCCCAAGCCGCCCGGCACATCGAACGGCAACTGTGCCAAGCCCAAGTGCAGCACATCGCCCACGCTTGCTACCAGCGTTGCCACCGCCCGGCTCAAATCGTTGCTCTCACCGCCCATATCCATCTGAAACAGCGTGCGCCCAGCAGTCTCCAGGGCCAGCGTGTGCATAGCACGCACCATGTCAAGGGGGCGACCGACCGGCCAGCGGTCAAGCATAGCCGCCGTCAACTCCACCATTGTGGCCTGGTAGCCGTCGAACCGCTTGCGGTGAAAGGCAGGCATGATCAAGCGGCGCTGTTGTTTGTGTACCGGTTCGTCAATAAACAAGACCCCCTGGCCCACCAACCAGCGTGCGTGCAGCCGGTCGATCAGGGGCGCGACCAAAAAGTTGTCGGCCGCATCCACCAGAATGAAGCGATTGGCCGCCGCACCGTACATCCCCACCCCTTCCACACCGGGAAAGCGCGTGCTGACAATGTCGCCGTAGCGCCGATGGTTCCGCATCGGAAACCCTAGCGGATCGCGCAGTGAGTGGAACAGCGTGCCGAAAAACGGCAACCCGTTGGGTCCGGGCGGGCGGATGATGGTCTCCATATAGGTCAGCATAGCACGCCCAGCGGCGGCCTGTCAAGGCCGCAGAACCCAGCCCGCCGACGCTCGTTATAGAGAAAGGAGCCGTAAATCGTAACTCCTACGGGGAAAAAGCAATCCCGTATAATACGGGGCGATGTCGCCGGCGGCTGTGGATGCCCCGTTCCCGCAGCCGGCCCGCATTAGGGACCACGGCGGGTCTTGGACCCCGCTGATCACACGCATAGGAGGAGACTAGACCATGCACCATACCCGCACTTGGGGAGTCGTTGGAATTGCACTGTTCTTTATCGGCGCACTGGCCGTTTTCATGGGGCCGGGCGGCGCGGCGGCGAAGAACCCGCCCGGTAAGGCGCGCACCCCGCTCACCCAGCAGCAGATCAGCGGCTTCCCGCTCACCATCACCGTGCAAGACGACACCCGCATGGAGATTGACTACCGCGACCCCGCGAGTTACCAGTTCTTCGACCATAACGCCGAAGGGGCGTATCTCTGGGTCAATATCGGCGGCGTGACCACTGTGTTCGGCCCTAACAGCGTGCCGGCGGGCCGCAGTACCAACACCTACACCGCCGTCAGCAACACCTTTAGCGGCGCAGGCACCCCGAGCAACCCGTGGCTGGTGACCACCGTCAACGATGTGCCGGGCACCCCGTTGCGGCTAACGCAGCGGGTCAGCTATGTGAACGGGGCTGAGTTCACCGGCCTCAGTTTTCAACTGCAACAGATCAGCGGCAGCACACCGATCACGGCCACGCTGTTCCACGCCGCCGATCTCTATACCAACTTCAACGATAGCGGCTACGGCTACTATGATTCATCTACGCACGGTATCGGTGATTACGTCACCGCCACTAACGGCCTCACCCTCTACCAGGAATTTGTGCCCAACCCCAACACACCGCCCAGCGCTTATATGGAGGCTTACTACGGCAGTGTCTGGGACGCGATTGGAACCACCGGCGGCCCCGGTGCCGGCTTCGACAATAGTGTGGTCACCGACACGCTGCATGACTCCGGGGCGGGCCTGCAATGGAACCTGACCGTCCCCCCAGTCGGCGGCAGCGTGACCGTCGGTGATACCGATCTGTTCAGCCCGCACGCCAGCCTGTGCGGATCGTTCAGCGACGTGCCCTACGGCAGCTTCAACTATGATTACATCTACTATCTGGCCTGCAACGGCATCGTCAGCGGCTACAACGATACCACGTTCCGGCCCGGCGCAGCCACCACGCGCGGCCAACTTGCCAAGATCGCATCGAACTCGGTGCCTTTCTCCGACACGGTAAGCGGCCAGATTTTCACCGATGTGCCGGCCTCCAACATCTTCTACCCCTTCGTCCAGCGGCTAGCGAGTCGTGGATTGATCAGCGGCTACACCTGCGGCGGCCTTAACGAACCGTGCGACGGGCAGAGCCGGCCCTATTACCGCCCCAGCGTCTCGGTTAGCCGCGCCCAGATCGCCAAGATCCTGGCGAACGCCAAAGGGCTAAACGGCACTCCCGCCGGGCAAACCTTCACCGATGTGCCGCAAAGCAATACCTTCTGGCCCTATGTGGAGCGGCTGGCCGGCCTTGGCACGATCAGCGGCTACACCTGCGGCGGCACCAACCCGGACACCGGCGCGGCGGAGCCTTGCGACACGCAAAGCCGGCCCTACTTCCGGCTCAACAGCAACGCCACGCGCGGCCAGATCGCTAAGATCGACAAACTGACCTTCTTCCCCGCCCTGCGGCAGCGCTAAAGCCGCAGCGGGCAACCGGACGTAACACGGGCGCACCCGCTGGGTGCGCCCTTTTGTGATGATTTTGCTGGCGAATTGCTTTGCGCTGCCTAGCGCCCTTGCGTCCTACGGTGCCTGTACGCTTGATGGGGGAATTCGCCGGCAAAATCTTGTGATGTCCGCACGCTGGGGCTACCAGCCCAGTGTGCCGGGATCGCCCTTGAAGGGACCGACAATGGCATCGGTGATCCAGCCGCCGTAAAAGTCGCCCGGCTGGGCGCGCACCCGCTCGCCGTCCACAAAACAGGCATCCATGCGGCTGGGATAGAAGGCCAGATAGCCCGCCAGCGCGACATAGGCCGGGTCAGGATCGGGATAGGTCCAGACCGCAGCCTCCGCCGTGCGCTCCCCCACCGTGACGGTGTAATAGGCGGCTTGGCCCTTCCACTCGCAAAGGCTTGCGCCCGGTGCCGGGTGCAGATAGGCCGCCTGCACATCCTGCGGCGGGATGTAGTAGACCGGCGGATGGCTGGTTTCCAGCACACGCAATGCGCGGTGGGTTTCAGCCACCGTCACACCGTTAAATACCACCTGGACGTGGGCGGCGCTCGGCGCCAGCCGCGGTGGACGCGGGTAGGACCACACCGACTCTTGCCCCGGACCGGGCGCGATAGGAACGGGACGAGGCATAGCGAGTCCTTTCGGTGGTAGGTGCCGGTGTTAGGTGCGGCCTTCGTGCAGCATACTGAGCGCACTGGCGATGCGGCGCTGCCGCGTTTCGGGGGTCTTGGCTTGCTCAATCGCCAGTACATGTCGCAACTGGTGGCTATAGGCCAAGCCGGCGAAGAAGCGTTGGGCCTCCGCATCCCCATCAAGCGCCGCCGCAAAGTCCGGCGGCACCTCCACCACGCGCGGCTCAGTGTCGAGTTCAACAGTGACATCCACCGCGTCGCCGGCCGCGACCCCAGCGCTCAGGCGGTGTTCGGCGCTGATCGGGAGCATGAACTCGCCGTCCAGCGTGGCTATGGTGCTGCGGTAGGTGTAGCCGTTGACCGTGACGCAGACCGCCGGCCGCTTATGCGACCCCAGCCCCGCCACAACCTCAGCCGGAACGGGGATCCCTGTGGCGGTCTTACCCCCGAGCCGGACGGTGGACTGAAACCTCATGAAATCCTCCCAGGTTTTGCGCGCTAGGCCCGCCCAGCTAGCGCCGGGTACGGGCGCGGCTGTGGCCCATCGTACTGCGCGCTGGGGCGGAACAGGCGGTTGTCGGCCAATTGTTCCAATAGGTGGCCCGTCCAACCGGCGATACGGCTGACCGCGAACGCCGCCGGCATCAGGTCGGGCGCGAGGCCCAGCCCATACAGCACCGGCGCCGAGTAGAACTCTACGTTGGGGTAGATTTTACGCTCGGCAAAATAGGGGTGTGTTTTGGACATTTCATCCAGCCGATTGGCGATGTCGAACCAGCGCGGATCGTTGACCAGTTGGGCCAGTTGGGCGGCGTGGCGGGCTAGGTGCTTGGCGCGCGGGTCGCGCGTCTTGTAGATGCGGTGGCCCATGCCCATCAGGCGACGCTTGGTGGTTAGCGCGTTGTCCACAAAAGCATCCACCTTGTCGGGCGCACCGATCTCCATCAGCATCTCCATCGCCTTCTGGTTAGCGCTACCGTGCGAAACGCCACGCAACGTGCCGAGGGCGGTGACGATGGCCGAGTAATAGTCGCTCACCGCCGATATGGTCACCATGGCGGCAAAGGTGCTGGCGTTAAAGCTATGTTCAGCAGCCAACACCAGATAGGTGTCAAGCGCGTGCGCCATTTCCGGCTGCGGCTCCTCGCCGGTTAGCATATAGAGCATATTCTGGGCGTGGGTCAGATCCTGGCGCGGCGCGACCGGCTCCTTGCCGTGGCGTAACCGGTCATAAGCCATCATGATCGTCGGGAACATAGCAGCCAACCGGGTCGCCTTCTCGATCACCACAGCATGGTCGGTATTGTCTACATCGCTGTCATCCAGGGCCAGGGCCGAGACCACAGTGCGGAGCGCGTCAATCGGCGCGCCGCCGGTGGGCAGCACCCGCAACACCCGCTCGGCCACTGCCGGTAGCGCGCGGTGTTGCCGCAGGTGGGCATCAAACTCCTGTAGCCGGGCGGCGGTCGGCAACTCGCCGTACCAGAGCAGGTAGGTTACTTCTTCAAAGCTGGAATGCTCTACCAGATCGTCAATATTGTAGCCTCGATAGCTCAGGCGACCCACATCGCCCTCAACCAGGCTTAAGCCGCTAGTGCCCGCGATAACTCCCTCAAGCCCCTTTGCATAAGTCGGTTTCTGATCGCTCATGGACTCATCTCCTCATGGGCGCGACGTTGCGCCCGGTGCAAGCTCGTCTACGCGGCAGCCGTCCGCATACCCGGCGGACACAAGCATCCGCGCTGTTAATGGCTAGATCTATTATAGCATCTCCGGGCCACTTTCGTCACGCCGCCACACCCTCGTGCTCTAAGCGGACGATGACACCGCGACCCAGAGACCCGAAGAGCGGAATAGTTGAGGCGGTTTCTCCCTAATACTCTATGGACTGACAAGATGATCACGCAGTCCTATGTACCACTGTGTCTGGCCGGCTTCGTGTTGCCGTCACGGCTATCCTTGCCCCACCAGTAGAGCAGCGTACTGCCGTCGTTGAAGCCGAGCGGCACGAAGGCACCGAGGGTGAAGACGAGCAGATTCTCTAGCAGGGCGAAGCCGGCCAGCGCGCGCAGCACCCGCCGACGCGGTGACACACGTGAGAAAACCAGCGCGGCGGTCAGGCTGATCAGCGCGCTGGCCGTCGGCCCCCCTAGCGCCCGCCGAATATGCACCGCCGCCGGTAGATCGGGTTCATCCGGCGGATAGAGCGAGGCACTCAACGGTCCCCACAAGCGCAGGCCGATCATGGGGTAGCCGGCGTAGCGAGCCGCCGTGGCATGGCCCCACTGATGGCCCAGTTCGCCTGCCCAGTGCAGCGCGACTACCGCAGGCGCTACGCCTAACGCCTGCGGTCCGCGCACGCCCCGCCACGCGGCGACCGTAGCCGCCAGCGCCCCTAAGCCCAGCGTCGCCGCCAAAGCCGACGGCTCGGCGCTGATGGTCAACCCGGCCAGCCGGCCCAGGCGATAGTTCCTGCTCATATGTACTCCCTTATACCCATGATTGGCTGAAAAGGCCGCAGATCGGCTATACTATAGCCGTAGGTCCGGTGCGCTCCCAGAGCGGGTCGGTTCTACCACGAAACGCACCGGAGCCGGACTACTCGCGTAGCCCTGGCCCAGCCCAGTTGAAATGCCGCGCGTTGCCCGACCACGCGGCGTGGAATCTGGCCGTAACGGGCAACGGCGCGCGATAGCGGCTATCTCTCGGCCCAACAGCTCCGTTCGATTCGGAGCCTCGCCTGGTGGAAGTAAGCTGGAGAGGGCGGGTTCGACTCCCGGCCCGCGCGCTCTTATTCCTCCCCCACCCGCGCTGCGTCGGCGGCAGCCAAGTCCGCTGTCACATGAGCCACCGCAGCGGCCACATCCGCCGTCACATAATAGAGCTGTCGCGTGGCAACCGGCGCAAATTGCCCGCGATAGATATGCTCGAACAGATCGATCAGCGGGTCGTAAAAGCCCGCTGTGTTCAGCAGCACCAGCGGCTTTCGGTGCCAGCCCAACTGCTTAAGCGTCAGGATCTCCAGGATCTCCTCTAGCGTGCCGAAGCCGCCGGGCAGGGCCACGAACGCCGCCGCCCGCGCTTCCATGATTGCTTTGCGCGTTCGCATATCGGCGGTGACGATTAGCTCGTCAGCCTCCTCATAGACGATTTCGCGTGTCCGCAGCCCATCGGGGATTACACCCACGACGCGCCCGCCGTGAGCATGAACAGCCCGCGCGGTCGCACCCATCAGCCCCACCTGTGCGCCGCCGTACACCAACGTGTAACCAGCCAGCGCCAGCGCCGCTCCCAGCTCGGTCGCGGCAGCAAAAAAGCCCGGCGCAATTGTTGCGCTAGATGAACTATAGACACACACCGTGCGTTCCAAACAGCCCCCCTCTCTGGATCAACAGGCAAGAGACGGAGTGGCCTGCATCCGTGGAATCCAGCGCGGCACCCCTAGTGCGCGGAATCCGGCGGCCGCCGCCGCCTGTAACTGCGCCGCGTGGGCCAAGTCGTCCGGCGATGTCTGCGTGGCATAGGCGGCCGCCCATTCACCGGCCAAGCGCGCCGCATACCAGGGCAAGCGCAATTGGACCAGCAGGGCGTGGGAGGCAGCAAACGCCGTCAGCGCCTCGACCGGCCGTTGTGCGGCCAAGGCCAGACGCGCCTCAATCCAGTGCAGCCACACTTGATCAAAGAGGCGTTCCGACGGGGCCGGTAGATCGGCCAGCCCAGCCTGCACCGCCAGTGCCTCAGTCAGGCGACCTAGCGCGAGGTAGGCCTGGATCAGGCCGCAGGCAGTCAGCGCCGAACTAAGGGTCAAGCCGCGCTTGGCGACCTCCCAGGCTTCACTGAAGGCTACTAGCGCGCCCGTAGCATCGCCACTTTCCAGCAAAGCCGCGCCCAGATCATCACTGACAAAGCCCAGATACTGCAAATCGCCCCGTGTGCGTGCATCGGCCTGACACTCGCGCAGGTAATGGATCGCCAGTGCGCTGTCGCCCGCAAAGCGCAGCAACAAGCCTTCAAGAAACGGCAAGGGGTAGGTGCTTCGTCCGGCCGGCGAATTGCGCGTAACCAGTTGGGTCAGACGCGGGATAGTCCGACGAACAGTGGTGAAGCGACCGAGCCACAGCAACATACTGGTCGCATTACTCAGGTAAAATAGTTCCAAGTCGACTCGCCCCATGCCCTGGGCCAGGGCTGCCGCCTGACGATAGTAACGATGGCCCGCGTGAAAATCGCCGTGGCCGAAGCTGATCAACAAGGCCAAATTGTTGTAGGCGCGCGCTTTTGTGGCGGGCAGATCAGCCGAACCGGCTAGCCGGATCGCGGTGCGCAAGGTGGCTAACGACTCCTGGGGAGCCTGCGTGGGCAAGGCCGCCAGCGTGATTAATGCCTCGGCCTGAGTAGCGACATCGCCACAGTCACGCGCCAGCAGCTGCGCCTGGTGGGCCAGCAAGCGTGCTTCATCGGGCAAGCCGTTGACGCGGCACGCTCGCGCCGTCTCGTGCAGCAAGGTCGCCCGGCCCGGCGTAGGGGTTAGGTCGCCCAACTGCGCCAACCCCTTGCGACCCAGCACCAGCCCCTGATGCGGCTGACCGGCGCTCAACGCGGCTCGCGCCGCCCGCGCCCAGCCAAACGCAGCCTGATCCGTGTCGCCTTGCGCCAGGTAGAGCGGGATAGCCTGCTGCCAAGCGGCAATAGCATCCGTAGTGCGACTCTGCAACTGCAGTGCCTCGCCCAGCCCACTCAACAAGCGGCTGAGGTCCATAGGCGCAGTCGCTAGACTGAGAGCCAGGTGATAAAACTGCTCCGCCTCAACCGCTGCGTGGCGCGCCAAGGCGTGGTCGGCGGCGCGGTGTAAGTACGGCAAAGCCCGCTCGTTATCCCCGGCAGCATAGAAGTGGCGACCCAACAGCGGGGCCAATTCGTCGCGTTGCGCCGGGTAAAGAGCTTCGAGCGTCTCCGCGACGGCGTGATGGATACGCCTGCGGTCACCGCGTAATACAGTGCCGTAAGCCGCATCCTGCACCAGGATATGCCGGAAGCTATAGGCCGACTCCGGCGGGGGGGCTGTCTGCTCAATCAAGCCGCCGACTGCCAAGCGGCCAAGTTGTGCCTCAAGCACGGCGCACGTCCCATCACTCTACTGCCGCCAACTACAGCGGGATGTCTACGACCGCAGCGGGCCCGACGGCGAAATTGCAGCGCAGGCACCACCTGTGTATTACCTGCCACAGCAAACGTCGCTGTCGTCAGAACGCTACGGTCCCAGTGTCACCTTCTTGCCCACACCCAGCACCTCGATCCAAGTGCGACCGGGAACCAGGGCCATCGGGTCGCGCCGGCCGTTGTAGAGGTTCAACGGCTGCTGCGGCGTGGCACGCGACCAGTAGCCCCATTCAGGCTGCCCGTCGCGCAGGATCAGCGCCGTACCCGCCCCCACCGTGTCGGTGCCCATACGCCCCTTCTCGTCGCCGGGTAAATCCCAGACGTTGGTCCACAGCACCACCACGTTTTTTGCGCTAACCGTCTCGCCGGTCGCCAGATCGCGATGCCAGTAGCCCCACTGCTTGCGGAGATAGCTATTGCCGGCAGGATCATAAACCCAGGTGATGTCGGAGCGGCTTAAGCCGGAAAACACAAAACTGAGGGTGCCGCTACTAGGGCGTTGATCGACGGGCAGGGGCGGTGAGTGGAGAAAGCCGGGTAGCGTCGCCGGCGCGTGGATGCCGCGCTTGTCGGCCAACTTCCACAGTTGTGTGGTGCCGGCATAGAGATTATGCGGCATTAGGCGGTCGTTGCTGCGCCAGAACGGCATATTACCGTCGAAGCAGTCCACATTAGTGATCCGGCCGGCCGCTTCGGCGATCAGGTCCACTGCTTCCCACGAGCCGCCGCAATGCACATAGAAGGGCTGGAAAGGGTAGGCCCATTCGACGAAGTAGGGCCGGGCGCTGCGGATCGGGCCAACCGTTGGCGCATCGCCGCTCAGGAAAAAGGTCTCGAAGCGCGTGATGCCGCCTTCGGCCAGTGCCTCGATCACCAGGTCGGCGGCGTTCAGACCGGTTTGCGGCGCGGCATCAGGGTGATTATCAATCATTACCACCAGCGGCACGCGCGCCAGTTTGACCGGATCGGCGGGCAGGCCGGTCAGCGGATCAGTCGGGCCGGTGGCAGCAGCGGTCACGGCGGTCGGCGGCAACGGCGTAGCGCTGGGCGGCACTATGGGTATGACCGTCGGCACAGCAGTCGGCAGCGGCGGCTCTGTGGAAGGCAGCGACGGCTCTGTGGGGGTCACATCACCCAGGCTGGACGGCAATTCGCTAAGGACGGCCAACGCGTGTGCGTCGGCGGTTGGGCTAGGCAAGGTAGGGGCGGCGGCCGGCGCGACGGTCGGCGGCACAGTCGGTTGCGGCAGATCCACCGTGATCGTCGGGAACAGAGTTGGAGCCGCCGGCGCGATCGCTACACTAATCGGCGTAACGACGACTGCTGTGACGGGCGCGGGGCCGGCAACGGCGGTTAACCAATTCAGCGCCAATAGCGCCAGACAGATCGCGGCCAGGGCCGGCCCAATGATCCAGGCTAGCAGCGTCAAGCGGCCGGCCGGTGCGGGGGGGGTCTGTTGCATGGTGGGTTCCCTTTGGCCGCCGGGTCACGCGGCTGTGTGCGTTGTGCCTACTATAGCACCGTCCATATGGTTATGTCAATGGGACGACCTGCCCAACGCTGCTGCCGCCCGCTCACTACTAATGCGACGAACCGCCCACCCGCCGGTTGCGCTGCCTGCTACGATCATGGGGACAAAAAAAACCGGAGCAACCTTTTGTGGTTGTTCCGGCGGTCACAGGGGACTCTCGTCGCAAGGAGTCGACCAGGCAAGTGGGGGCGCGTCCTCCTACCGGGTAGACTGAACTCGCGACCCTAGAGCCGTGCGTCCTATTCTATACAACAAAACGCCGGGCGGCTCCGAAAGATAGGCCGGATTTGGGCCAAAGAGACGAGAAAATACCGGTACTTTTGGGCGAGGTGCCCTACCTCAGGTTGGAGCCGCCGGTCGTTTGGAGCGCCGGTGCCGGATCAAGCTGCGAGGTGCAGTTGGGGCAACGGGTGGCTTGCAACGGAACGTTGGAGATACAGTAGGGGCAAACTTTGGCGGTCACGGCCGGTGTGGACGCTTTGACCTGCGGGGTCAACCGCGTAGCCGAGCGCACGATCATATAGAGAGCACGAACCCGACGATCAGAAAGTCCAGGATCGTGTTGATGAAGGTGCCGTAGTTGATAGTCGCCGCACCGGCGGCTTTGGCCGCCGCGATATTCGGGTAGGCTTGCCCCGACAGGTTGAGGAACAGGCTGTTGAAGTCCACGCCGCCTAGTAGCAGGCCAATCGGCGGCATGATGATGTCGTTGACCAGGGAACTGATCACGCGCCCGAAAGCCGCGCCGATAATCACTGCCACGGCCAGATCCAGCACATTGCCGCGAAAGAGGAACCCTTTGACTCCTTGAGGCGGCGTGCTACCCTCGCCGCCGTCGCCGAACTTTTCGGCCATTTTCTCAGCTAATGGATCGGATTCTGCGGCAGCACGCGCCCCCCGGCTCGCGCCTGTTTGAGTTGCTTCGTCGCTCATTGCCGGCCTCCCTATATATGTGACATGCTGGGGCTATAAATCACTTCGCGTAGCGCGGCAATCGGCGGCATAGCGTAAGCAGAGGTATAAGGACTCGGCCGTCAGGCAGCGCAGCCAGGTAATTTTAGCACAACAGCGGCTACTGATCAACTGAGCGCCAAGCCGCGGTGCCGTTGACATAGAGGCGCTGTCTGGTGATAATAAACGGTGCAGAGAAGTAGCGGGCAAAAAAAGACCCCTGCTTGGGGACAGGGGCCTTTGCACCAGGAGGAGTATCTCGTTGTCCGTCTCGTCTGGTATCAGTATACTACCGAGGCGAACCGCGCGAAATCCCCCATTAGTCCCCCTTTCATCACCCCATAGGGAGGACTATCGGGCTAGGACTCGCAGGACTGGACAAACAATTATAATGTGCAATTGTCGGCACGGCCCGCAACTTGCTCCAACGGCCCCAAGCACTGCCCTGCCGCACAGCCCTTGTCGCCGCAGGCAGTACCGGCAAAACTCGGCCGGTACTCCTAGTGTTGTACTGTATTATAGCTGAGGTGTTATGAACGTCCCCCTATTGAGCGCAATCTCCCGTGTAGGCCGGTGGGGCCGCAGCGGCCGATCACTGGTCCGGCTCACCCTCGCGCTGGGCCTGAGCGCATTGCTGACGGCATGTAACGATGGGGCCGGTACACCGACCGTCCGCAGCAGCAGCGGTGCCGAGCCGACCCAAACAATTGCCCCCCCGCCCGATACCGCAACGATGGTGCCCAACACGGCAGCCCCAACTAGCGTACCCACCGCATCGCCTACCACACCGCCCACTGCGCTGCCCACCGCGCCGGAGCTGCCGCAGTTTGCGACCCCCACCGACCCACCGGCGGCCACCCTGAGCGATAGCGATACGCTGCTGATCTATAATCTGATCGCGCACGACCTGGTGAGCGAGATCAGCCGCACCAGCGGCGGCAAGCCACCGGCCTACATTGGGATCAACCCCCACCCCGGTAAAGGCGAACTGCTAGACACGGATTCGGCCGGCCCAAACATTCCGACCGACCTAGTAGATAATATGGCCGACCTGGGCACAACGGTGGCCTTTGCGCCTTTTATGGAAGCGATTGGCTCACTCGATAACGGCGGCAAAGTGCGCGACGACGGTATCTATCTGACGTTGGGGCTGTTGCAACCGGCCGCCGGCAACATCCAAACTTACGCCAGCCTTTACCGCGCCCGCGACAACGCAACCGGCTATCACTATATGCTGCAAAAACCCGCGGGCGGCCCCTGGACGATCCTCCAGCGGCAGGTGGTATGGGATCATTGAGACCACCCTCGCGCACGCAAGTGCAAGGCTTCCGTGTCGCCCTCCTCACGGCGATTTTCTTAAACCTAGTGGCGCTCTGGCTGGTGCTAAACCGGCTCCCCGCGCCGGCCCTGGTCGGACCGCCGGCCACTGCGGAGCCGACCATCGCCGCCGAGGAGCCGACTGCTAATTTCACAGCCGTGGCCGTAGCCCTCACGACGGCGCCCAGCCCGGCTCCGGCGCTGCCGACTGCGCTTGCTACCGGCACAGCGGCCGCCGTGCTGCCGATCCGCATCCCAACGGCTCATGTGCAGCATCCCACCGGTAAGCTGCGCGGCTTTAATGTGCCGGTTTGGGGGCCGGATTTCACCGTCGCGCTACCTGCGATCAATAGCGCGGCCGGACTGGATGCCAACTGGGTGGCGCTGGTCTCGCACTGGTATGTCGGCTCGGCGGTACCCTACACCGGCGGCGGCATCTTCCGCGAGGAGGGCAGCGCGGGCAAAGGCGAACACCGCACGGCCGGCGATGCCGGGCTGGGCACGGCGATAGACTTTGCCCATGCTGCCGGCCTCAAGGTGCTGCTCAAGCCCCATGTAGATTGGACCGAGGGCGGCTGGCGCGGCTGGTTTTATTTCAAGGACGACGCCGCGCGTAGCGATTGGTGGACGAGTTACCGAGCGATGCTGGCCGCCACGGTGCAGTTGGCGCTGGCCCACCATGCCGACGGCATCTGCATCGGCACCGAGTTCTTTAGCATCAACAAAGAATCCAGCAGCGCCGCCGAGTGGACCCGCATCATCGGCGACATTCGCGCGGCGGGCTACACCGGACAACTAACCTACGCCGCCAACTGGGGTTACGGTGCGGATAGCGAGTATAACCGGCCCGGCCTGATAGGGGTCTGGGAGCAGCTTGATTTTGTGGGAATAGATGCCTATTACCCGCTGTCCGATGAGCAAAACCCTAGCCTGGATACTCTCGTGGCAGGCTGGCACAACGGACAAAACGCGGGCAAGCAAGACAACGTCGCCCAGTTGCAAAGCCTGGCCCAGCGCACCGGCAAGCCGGTCGTGTTCACCGAAGTGGGCTACCCGGCCCATGATTTCGCGGCTAAAGAGCCGGCCAACGACACGCCGGGTGTGCTCAATGAAGCATTGCAGGCGCGTGCCGCTGAAGCCCTCTATCAGGTGTGGGGCGATGTGCCCTGGTGGGGCGGGGCGCTGTGGTGGCAAGCCGGTCCCGTCCAGAATACACACAGCGTCATCGGCCGCCCCATCGCCGACGTGCTACGGACGGCCTGGGCGCGCCAGGCGGTGGGTAGCACACCTTAACGGAGTTTTGCCTGTGGAGTTCTGTTTTCTGAATTGACGCGCTGCGTGCTGCGTCCGTAGCGCTGAATTAGCGCCGGCGTGTTGTAGCGACACTGCTTACTGCGCCCATAGCAAAGAGAAGGGTCGTTGCTAATGGACACCGATCCCATGAATGCACTTACCATTCGCCGGGCCACGGTTGCCGATATTCCAATCCTGGCACGACACCGCTGCGCCATGTTCACGGATATGGGGCATCTGGCAGCGGCGGATTACGACGCGCTCGCGGCCGCATCGGCCGCGTATTTTGCGGCGGCCCTGCCGGCGGGTACTTATGTAGCCTGGCTGGTCGAGCCGCAAGGGCAGTCGGAGCGCATCGTCGCCGGGGGAGGAATGCAGATCCGGCCGGTATTGCCGCGCCCTACCGCCGGCGGCGGTTTGCAGCGCCCCGGCCCGCAAGGGTTAATCGTAAACGTCTACACCGAACCCACCTGGCGGCGCAAAGGGCTGGCCGCGCTAGTGGTCGAGACGATTATTGCCTGGAGCCGCGCAAACGGGCTGGGTGGCCTGGTGCTGCACGCCGCACCGATGGGCCGCCCGCTCTACGAACGGCTCGGCTTTGTGCCCACCAACGAGATGCGCTACCCTCTGTAGCAGGGACGAATCACGAGGATACTCCCCCGCTCCCTTCAGAAACAGAAGCCGGGATGAGATCGGCCGGCGTTAGTCCTGCTTACCGGCGGCCACCCGTTCGAGCCAGGTACGGACGCGCGTGCGGAGTTGCGCAGGCGTAACCGGCTTAAACATATAGTCGGTGGCTCCCGCCGCAAAGCCCTCGCTCACCTGGGCTTCTTCATCGGAGTCGGTCAGCAACACCACAGTGACATCGCGCAGGCGCGGGTCGCTGTTGGCCCGTAGCACCCGCACCACGTCCATACCGTTAGGTTCCGCAGTTTCCAAGTCAAGCAGGACGAGATCGGGATAGACCGAGCCGGCCAGATCTAATCCCTCATGGCCGTTATGGGCCATAACCAGGGTATGGCCGTCGTTCCGTAGCGCGTTGACCAGCACATCGCGCACCGGCTTATCGTCACCGATGATCAGGATGCGGGCCGAGTGCAGGGCGGCCTGGAACGGCGTGCGCAACGGGCGGGTGGTCCGTACCGGGCGGGCTAGTTCGCGCAGTTGGATCGTTTGCCCCTCGCGTGCACTGACTACTTCCAAGTCGGCTCCCCAGCTCTGGGCTAGCAGCGTCGCGTCTAATTCCATGCCGGCCAGCGTAATGTCGTCGTGGCCGGGATCATGGTGGAACAAGGCCAGCTTTTTCACCCCGGCGGCCACCGCCACCGCTACCGCATACTCGACCGGGCTGTGGCCCCAGTTGCGCTTGTGCTCGTATTCTTCCGCCGTATATTGCGCGTCGTGGATCACCAAATCGGCACCCTGGAGAAAGTGGGCATGGCGACGGTCGCCTTCATGCAACATCGCCTCAATCGAACTTTCGCTCGCATTGTGCGGATAGAGCCGCGTATCAAACGGCTCATGGTCGGTCGAATAAACCACTGACACGCCCCCGCATTCCAGGCGATAGCCGAGTGTCAGGCCGGGGTGATTCATATACTGGGTGCGAACACGCACTTCCTCGACGTTGAAATCACCCTCCTGCAAATCCAAGCAAGTGATTTTGGCCTGCAACTGTTCGAGGTTGACCGGAAAGTAGGTGTATTGCATCTGCCCGGCCAACGCCTCACCCAGGCTGCGCTCCCCGCCGGCCGGCGCGTGCAGCGTAAATTCAAAGCCCTCGTGGAAAGCGGGTGCGAAAAACGGAAAGCCCTGGATATGATCCCAGTGAGTATGGCTGAGCAAGATATGGCCTTTTGCACCATCCGGACACTCTTCCAGCAGATGGTTGCCCAATTCGCGTGCACCGCTACCGGCATCCAGAATGAGACTGGTGCCGGCAGCGGTCGTCACCTGCACACACGGCGTATTGCCGCCGAAGCGGGCAGTGCGAAAACCGGGCGCGGGAATGGATCCCCGTGTACCCCAGAAGGTGATCTGCATGAGGGTCTCCTTGTCGTGGTGCGGCCCAGGTCGGTATAGCGGATGCCGGAACAGGGCGTAGGCCGGCGACCGTTGCTCCGCCTGGATATACGTCTATTGTATCATAAGCCGAGAGCAGCGGCTACCGCTTGACGATCAACCCATCGGTGCGCTAGTATATTAGCTAGAGGTAACACCCGATGGACTCATTGCCACCAAAACCTAACCCGCCTGGTCTGGCCCACATCGGTCAAGTGATCTTTGCCGCCGACGGCCGCGCCCGCGCGCTGATTTGGCAAGGCCGACGCTATGCTGTCGCCGGCGATACGGCGGTCCAGCAGGCAGTCGGTGGGGTGGCTCGCCGCGCCAACCTCTACCTGGATCCGGCAACGCTGGCCTTATTCGATGAAGCCCGCCGGCCGGTCGGTTGGTGTGTGGCACCCCCTGCACCAGTGGACACACCCATTGTACCACCTACCGGCAGGGAAGGTTCGGCGATCGGCGCGGAAGGTTCGGAGCCGGGGACTCAGCAATGATCCGCGATCCGGCCGAGTTTTACGATGTGGTCTACTCCTTCAAGGACTACGCGCGCGAGGCGGCACGGGTGCATAGTCTGATCCGTCGCTATAACCGAGCACCGAGCCGGCAGTTGCTGGATGTGGGCTGCGGCACGGGCAGCCACCTCGCCTTCCTGCGCTATTACGGCTATACCCTGGAAGGGGTGGATCGCAGCGCGGCGATGCTCGCCCAGGCCCGGCAGCGCTGTCCCAGCATCCCGTTCTATGAAGCCGACATGGCAACCTTTGCCCTCGGCTATCAGGTAGATATCTTGACCTGCCTATTCAGCGCCATCGGCCATGTGGCCGGCCCGGCCGGCTTGGCGCAAACTCTGGCGACGTTCTATCGCCATTTGCGACCGGGCGGAGTCGCCATTGTCGAACCGTGGCTAACCCCGGCCACGGCGGATCAGGGCAACTTTACGCCACTGCTGGCCGAGCGCCCTCCAATCAGCGTGGCGCGCCTGACCGAACATCGCGTCACCGGTCGTGAGTCGTGCATCACGTTGCACTATCTGGTGCAAACCCCCACCGGCGTGCAATACCTACAAGAGACGCTCGACCAATGGCTTTTTACCCCCGACGAGTACAGCGCGGCCTTCCGCGCCGCCGGCTTTGAGGTGACCTACACGCCGGAGGGGCTGACCGACCGTGGGCTATACATCGCCCAACGCCCCCTCTCACCGGACTAGCCCGCCTTGCGCCGCCGCTGCCTATTGTCTACTCCGTCACCGCGATCTCCACGGTTTGGCCGGGAGTGAGGTGCGGCACGATCACGCGGTCGGGGAAACGCTGGGGAGCGGTGGCGTGATCGATCTGGACGCTGCGGGCAGCGCGTGGTAGGCGGACTGTGACCCCGGCGAGCGGTTCCGTGGCTCGGCTAGTCAGCCGGATATGCCGCGTGCCGCCGTCCACCGTCTCCGTGAGATCGACCTGGGCGACTGCGCGCCAATAATGCACGATGGTGCTAACCGGCGCGATCCAAAGATCGCCGGCGGCGCGAGCGGCCACCGCAGCGTTGATCGTATCCGTCCAGGCGGTACGGACAGTGGGAATGGTCAATTGCTGCGGATGGGTCCAGAACGAGGTCGCACCGTGGCGGGCGATTAGCTCGCCGATGATGGCGCGACCGCCTGCCCCACCGGTCACTTCTTCGCCACCGCCGTCGGCGGGATCGCCGCTATCTGCACCCAGCAAAAAGTCGGGCATGATCGTCAGCACCCCGCGCAGGTAGCGCGGCGAGGCATAGAGGGCGAAACGGTCGGCGAGGTCGGCGCTGTGGATGCGGGTGAGCGAATCGAAGCCGTGCGCGTCCAGCACCGCGTAAAATGAGGCGAAAATATCGTTGGACGAGCGATAGGGGAAGGCGAAGGAGCGGGCTGGTGGCAACCCGCGCCCTTTGAGCGCGGCTACCCATTCATCCATATCGGCGATCATAAACTCGCGGCTGGTGGCCCGCCCATAGAGGTGGCCGAAGGTATGGCTGCCGATCTCTTGCCCGGCCGCCGCCAAGCGGTCGGCCTGATCGCCGTAATACCAGGCCGGGTCCGTCTTAGCGGTGCCGAACGGGTCGTCACTGTACCAGGTGTGGGTCATCCACCAGGTGGTCTGCCAGCCCTGACTGGGACCGAAGCCGTAGATGGGATCGCCTGCATATTTATGATGCGCTTGGTTGCCGTCGAGTAGATTATAGCCGGTCGCATAAAATGTCGCCTGTAGCCCAGCGGGACGAAACAAATCGAGCAGAATATCGGCCCCAGAGCGCATCTTTAGCCCGCGATCCAGCGCAAACGCCGGATCATGGCCGGTGCGCGAGTGAATCGAAGTGCCCATCGCGCTCTCCCAGTCAAAGGAGAAGGCCAGCGCTGCTTGCGCGCCGTCGGGCCAGCTTTCCAGCCGCGCCCCGGCTTCGCTGAGAATCGGAGCGTGAAAAGTGGGTTGGTCATCAATCGCACGCAGGCGTAGACGAGCATAGGCCGCATCGGGCGGGGCCACAAACTCACCACGCAGCACCTCGCCGGCACGGCGCGGCGGCAAGTCGCTGCGCGCGATCTCGTTCAGACGGATATCGTCCCAATGGATCATCACCTGACCGTGCCCGCTACCGCCGGTAGCAACATCGTAGCAGTAGTGTTTGCCTGGATGGACCGCGACCCGGCCGGCCAGCAAATCAGTGCCGCCGGGCACCGCCAGCCGACCGTCGGCCGCCTCGCTACCCAGCGTGCCGCTGATCGTCCAACTAGCAACCGCCACATCCGCCCCCCCCCGCGCAAACGCCGCGTTCGCTAGCAGATTGGCCGGGGCGGCCAATACCTCCGCACAGCCCGGCGAGAGGACCGGCGGGCGCGTATTGAGATAATACACCGCGCCGGCACCCAGCAGCGCCGACAGCAGGACAATGCCACTAAGCAACAACAGGCGAGCGCGGCGGGGGGTAGCGGTGGGCTTGATGACAGCCGAGTGCATAAGAACGGCGTTCTCCTTTGGCGATCAGGGCGTAACCGGTCGGCAGATATAGACACAAACGTAGGGTGGTCAAGCCTGATCCTACCGCTCATCGCCACAGCGCGACCTCGGCAAAGCGCGCAACGGCCGCCCCGGCAAGGATCGCCCCATCTAAGCTCGGATCAGCGCAGCAACGGTGAGGTTTCGCTTGTGGTGGGCTCGGCGGGTGAGATTAGTAGCTGTAAAACGGTCTCACATAACCAGGCTGGGTGTCGCTGCCTGCGTATTCAGGCGGTTAAACAACTGTGCAGGCGAACACCCTACCGTGTGGCCGCCCTGCGGCGGTGGCAGCATAATGACCACCTCATTATACCATAAAATATATCTACGCACGCTAGTTTTCACAATTTTATGAAACTATTGACAATTCCGTAATACAACACTATAATAGAATAGTTGGTTCCCTTCAAGGTTCCAACCGCTAACACAGATTATTATTCGCACCCTGATCGGGTGCGCGGAGGTGGATCGCACATGGTAGCCACTGCTGTACGCACGCTCCCGGCCATGAACCTGAAGACCTTGCTGGCCCCTATTGCCGCCGAGTTGGCGACGGTAGAGCAAAAATTGCGCGCGACCGACGACGATGAATTTCCGTTGTTGCACCTAGCGCTTGACCGGGTATTCGGCAGCGGCGGCAAGCGGCTGCGGCCGGCCCTGGCGATCCTGGCCGCGCAGGCGGGACCGCAGCCGGTCGAAACACGACGCATCACGGCACTGGGCGCGGCGATGGAAACGCTGCACACGGCCAGCTTAGTCCATGACGACCTGATTGACAATGCGCCGGTACGCCGGGGGGTGGAAACACTGAACGCTTGGATGAGTCCCGCCGCCACGGTGCTGGCCGGTGACTACCTGTTCGCCCGCGCCGCCGTATTGATCACCGAAACTGAACACGTCGGTGTGATCGCCCGCTTTGCCGACAGCCTACGCCAATTGTGCGACGGCGAACTACGCCAAATGTTCCGCAACGCTTTCGTCAACCTGCCCGGCTTAGCGCGCAGCCTGGGCCTGGAGACCGGCGGCGCCGAGATCAAAGCGCCCCATGCGGCGACGACCACGGTTGCCGACACGCTGGCGCTGCTGCCGAGCGACGACGATTATGAGCGGCGCATCACCGGCAAGACGGCGGCGCTGTTCGCCACGTCGGCCCAGACCGGCGCGATGCTGGCCGTTGCGCCCGCCGACGAGGTAAGCGCGTTGCGCCAGTACGGATTGTGCCTGGGCCGTGCCTTCCAAGTGGTAGATGATGTGCTGGATTTCACCAGCAGCGAAGCCGAACTGGGCAAGCCGGTCGGCAGCGATCTACGCAGCGGGCACCTGACACTGCCGGTGATGCGCTTCGCGCAGGCCCAGCCGCAGGAGTGGTACGGCTGGGTGCAGCGTATCCCGCAACTGGTCAAAGGCAGCGAATGGGTGTTTGGCCCCGCGCCCACCGGTTCCGATAAGCGCGGTTCGACGCCGGAGCAGGAGCAGGCTATAGACGAACTGATCGCCCGCGTGGCCGAATCGGAAGGTGTGCCACTGGCGCTGGCGCGCGCCGCCGCCTACGCCCGTGAAGCCCAGGCTGCGCTGGCCCCGTTGCCGCCCAGCCCCGCCCGCACCCTCTTGCACAACCTGGCCGAGTACGTGGTGGAACGGTCGTATTAACGGGACGGCTAAAGCTGCCGCAACCGGAACGAAGCCCGCCTGCGCGAACTGAGA
>JBBRPH010000067.1:0-26697 GCA_038228295.1 Chloroflexia bacterium
GTCAGCGGTAACGTCAGCCTCTACAACGAAACCAGCGGCCAGTCTATCGTGCCCACGCCCGTTGTCGGCATGGTCGGCCTGCTTGACGACGTGACCCGCCACACCGGCCTCGCCTGGCCGGCCGACGTTCAGCTCTGCCTGATCCAGCCCAGCATAGATGCAGTAAGCAGTAGCGTTACCATGTCGTCAACTCCGCACGCCCCATTGGGCGCAAGCGAGTACCTGGCCGGCGTGCTGGGCCACGAGGTGGGCGTGCCGCCGCCGCTGGACTTGGCTGCCGAACGGGCGGTGCAGGCCGTGGTGCTGGCCGCTATCCGCGCCGGCCTCGTATTGGCCGCGCACGATTGCAGCGAGGGCGGCCTCGCGGTCACTCTAGCCGAAGGCTGCATTGCCGGCGGCGTGGGTGCCGATCTCGACCTAGGTGACACTAGCGCACCCGCTGCCCGCGCCGATGTGCTGCTGTTTCACGAAGCCGCGTCGCGCATTGTTGTCGCTTGTGTACCCGCCGCACTGCCCGATCTACACGCGCAAACCGCTGCAGCGGGCGTGGCCCTGATTATGCTGGGTTCCACGGGCGGGGACCAGTTCATCTTGCGCCGGGGTGCCACAGTGATCGCGCACATGGCCCTAGCGGCGGCGACGGATGCGTGGCAGCATGGTTTGGATCGGGCGCTGGGCACTGGGCGGGGCGACTAAAGTCGCGACTACAGCTACGAAGCCCGCCTACGCGGGCTGCGGCCAAGTGTAGGCGGGGGCTGGGTTCCCCGACAATGGGTAGGCGGGGGCTGGGTTCCCCGAAAGAGAGGCTAGCGATGAAACAGTTTAAGATTGTGATCGAGAAGCATTCCGACGGGTATGTTGCGTATCCTCTGGGGCTAAAAGGAGTGGTCGTCGGGGAAGGTGATAGCTACGAAGAAGCCGTTGCCGATGTGAAATCGGCGATTCGTTTTCATATTGAGACCTTTGGCTTGGATGCCCTAGAAGCCGATTCACCCGTATTAGAGGCGTTTGTAGCTGAAGCAGGTATAGCGGTTTAATGCCCAAGTTCCCAGTTGATGCGCCCAAGGCTAGAGTTATTAAAGCGTTGACATCCTTGGGCTTCCAAGTGGTGCGCGAACGGGAGCATATCGCAATGATCCGCCAAAATACCGATAAGACACGCACTACATTGACTTTGCCTAACCACACTACAATTAAGAGTGCTACGCTAAAGACAATTTCACGCAGGCGGGTATCTCCCGCGACGAATTTCTGAGCGCCTACGACTCGGTCTGATGGTGCATCCGTTTGGAGAATAATATGACGATCATCGGTGGCACCCCCACAGCAACGCCCAACTCTCAACCTCTACACATTGACCCCGCCGAGGACGACCGGCTGCACGAAGCCTGCGGCGTGTTCGGCGTGTATGCGCCGAGCGAAGATGTGGCGCGGCTAACCTACTTTGGCCTCTACGCCTTGCAACATCGCGGCCAGGAGAGTGCGGGCATTGCCACCACCGACGGCTGGGGGTTGCGCGTCTTCCGCGATATGGGCCTCGTGGCGCAGGTCTTTAATGAGCCGGCCATGATCGCCCTGCGCGGCACCGAGTCGCGCGCCGCTATCGGCCACACCCGCTACTCGACCACCGGCTCGAATCGCGCCTGCAACGCCCAGCCGATTGAAGTGACCGACCCACAACTCGGCCCGCTGGCCCTGGCCCACAACGGCAACATCGTCAACGCACTCGAATTACGGGCTGAACTCCTCGCGCAAGGGATCGCCTTCGAGGGCACCAGCGACAGCGAAGTGATCGCCGTGGCGCTGGCGCATACCCCCGGCCCCGATTGGGTGACACGCCTACGGACGCTGATGCCGCGCCTACAAGGTGCATATAGCCTGACACTGCTCACGCCGCGCGCACTCTACGCCGTGCGCGATCCGTTCGGCATCCGCCCCCTCTGCCTAGGCCGCTTAGCGGGTGGAGCCTGGGTAGTCGCCTCGGAGTCGTGCGCGCTGCAAACGGTCGGCGCGAAGTTTACGCGCGAGGTGTTGGCGGGAGAGATTGTGCAGATTGACGCCGACGGCCTCACGGCCTGGGAAACGGCGCCCGGCCACGCCCAGGCGCTGTGCGTCTTCGAGTATATCTATTTCGCGCGGCCCGACAGTAACATCGGCGGCCGGCCCAACTACATTGTGCGCCAAGCGATGGGGCGTCAGCTTGCTATCGAACACCCCGCTGAGGCCGACATCGTGATCGGCGTGCCCGACTCGGCCATCCCGGCAGCCATCGGCTTCGCCCAGCAGATGGGCTTGCCCTACACTGAAGGTCTGGTTAAAAACCGCTATATCGGGCGCACTTTTATTCAACCCAACCAGACGATGCGGGCGCGAGGCGTGGACCTCAAGTTCAACCCTTTGCCGGAAGTGCTGGAAGGCCGGCGTGTGGTGGTAGTAGACGACAGCATTGTGCGCGGCACTACCACCAAGCCTATCGTGGATCTGTTGCGGCGGGCCGGCGCACGCGAGGTACATGTCCGCATCCACAGCCCGGCCATGATGCACCCCTGTTACCTGGGCGTAGATACGGCCCGCCGCGAGGAGCTGATCGCCCACCGCCTCAGCGTGGCCGAGATTTGTCGCCACATCGGGGCCGACAGCCTGGGCTACCTGAGCCTGGCCGGCCTGTTCACGGCGGTCGGCAAAGACAACGGCACCGGAGCCACACTCTGCCAGGGCTGCTTCACCGGCAACTATCCCGTGCCGGTCCACTTTGATCCACCGAACGCCAAGCTGGCGCTCGAAGTGGACGAAGAAAGCCCGCATCCCGACCACGCCGCCGACCGTGTGGCCGCCTTCGCCCGCTGACGAGTAGCGACTAGAAAACAATAGCGGTGCCTGGCTGTGCGACCGCCACGGCCGGCACCGTGGCATAGCTTATGCGTGTTCTATAGCACAGATGCCTGATAATCATCCGCAGATTGTTAGGATCCTCATAAGCGGTCGGTGTTCCGATCTTTGTCTGTGGGCTGGTTACTAGATATACGCAGACAAGGGTAATGCACTGGTTGTTAAACCCCGCCACGTATAAGGAGAAACCCATCATGCAACGTAATAACACAAGCGAGGGCGGCGGGCAGCGCCCGTCCGTTCTAGCCGATCTCAGCACGACGCAATTAGATGAATTGGAGCGCCAGTTCACCGAGGGCGATCACGCGGCCTGGAACACGCTAACCGAGAGCTACGGCTGGACAGCCGATCAGGGCCAGGCTGTTTGGAATTGGTTCGGCCAAGATCCGGAGGGCGGCAAAGGGGGCGGCAGTTTCGCGGCTGGGAGCCAGAGCGATCAGAGTAGTAGCTACGCCACTGCCGGTCAAGATCGCGTCCAAGCCGGCGGCGCGGGCACCGGTGCCACAAGCAGCATGGGTAGCGGCACCGGCAGCGCGCAGAGCGGCCATGTCGCCCAACACGGCTCCGGCGGCGGCACGGGCGAAGTTCACTGAAGCGTAAGGCGTAACACATAAGGCGTAGCTGCCCGTGTTACGCCTTATGCTTTATATGCTACGCGCCGGCCCGCACCTCCGCGATCAGCGCCTTTACTTGGGCTGCTTGGTCGCGGAGGCCGGCGGCATTCCAGGTGAGCAGGCTTTCGCGCAGCACGCGCACACCTTCGGCGCGTTCACCCTGGGCGACTAGGATCTGACCGAGCAAGGCTAACCCGGCGGCTAGGGAGGATGAGTCGTCTAGGGTACGGTTGAGTTCGATACTGTCGCGTAATGCGCCGGCTGCTTCAGGCAAGTGGCCGGCGGAGAAGAGCAGCAGCCCCAGGTGATGCAACGCCGCCGCAGCTACCGCGCCGTCGCCGTCGCTGATCGCTTGTTGTAGGCTAGTGTCAAGCAGAGTCCCCGCCTCCTCACCGTCGCCGGCCTGTAGCGCAGCGATGCCCTGCCGCAACAGATCACGTGACCCGCCGGGGGCGTCCTGGCGGATCAGCGCTTCCATTTGGGCCACGATCTCGCCCACCGGTTGCACTTCCGGCGCGCCCAGTTCGGTGAAAATCGCCAGGCTCTCGCGGGCCATTGTCAACCCATCCTCACGTTCGTTTTGGCCGAATAATAATTGGCCGAGCATGACCAGCGTGGCCGCCGTATCGGCCGGGAAGGCGATGCCGCGTTCAAGGGCCAAGCTCTCCGCCAGATGCGCGCGTGCATCGGCGGTCGCTCCGGCTTGGATCTCGCGCACCGCCTGCTGGTGCAAGGCCGCCGCTTGCTCACGGACCGCCCGTTCGCCGGTGTAGATCGGCACCGGATCAGGCACGGCCGGGGGTGTTTCCACGACTTCTGCGCCGGGGGCAGGACCAGGTGACGGCGCGGCCGGCGGTCCCTGGCGCGCCGCTTCTAACAGTCGTCGCGCCAGTTCCGGGTTCACCGGCGGGCGTGGTCGCTTAGGATCGGACATAAGGTTAGCCCTCACTCCTGTCAGGCAATGCACCTGACAACGGATCACTGCCTATTACTACCGTATCGTTGATCGCCGGCAGCACATTATCGCTATCGGCCACCTGATCCCCGGCCGCCGCCCGCCGCCCGCCGGCATAATACGTCGCGCGACCCTGGCCGTACATCCGAATCAGGTGCAGGTCTACCAGTTCGCGCAGGTCACGCGCCGCCGTCATGGCGCTGACCCCAAATAGTTGTTGGCACTCCCCGTTCGCCAGCGTCGCGTCGGGCGCGGCCAGTAGCTCCAGGATACGCCGTTGCCGGGGATTAAGACGCACGGGCGGTGGTGAGTCAGGGTCCAAGGGGGTCGGAGCGACTGGTGCAGCCACCGGTGCGCTCGGTGCAGTGGCAATGCGCAGGCTGCTATAGGCAGCGCGCAGTTCGTCCCGCAACACGGCCAGAAAATACTCCAGCCAACCCGTAACCACCGGGGCCGACTCATCGGCGGTGCCCGCTGCCGCCAGCGCGGCATAATAACGATCAGGGTCGGCAACAAAGGCGTCTTCAAAGCCGGGCAACCCATGCGGCAAGAGGTCGGCCCGATGGAGCAGCAGCGCCGTATAGGCGCAGGCCGTGCGCACATTGGCCGTCTCCTGCGGCTGGATACCGAGCAATCGGGCGTAGGCTACCCCAGCACGAATGGCCGGGGCAACCGCGCTACGGGCCGCGTGTAGCCAACTCATCAATTCCTGCAAGGCCGGCCGCACGTCTGCGGGCGTCGGCGCGAATGCCGGCGGCGCCCCAGTGCGCCAGTCGGCCGGCGCGGTCGGGCTACGCCGTAGCCCCGGCAACGGGCCGCGCTGCTCCGGGGTGTGAATCAGGAAAAAGTGCAGCCCGGCCAGCACCGGCAGCGCCGCCGGCTCGCGTTCTGCCGGCCAATCCCCGGCGATCTGATCCAGCGCCAGGGCATAGCCGCGCACAGCCGCCGCAGTGATCCCGCCGCCCAACCCACCGCCCAGCAGCCGTCCTGCCTCCGCCGGCATGATCGCGAGCCCATCCAGCGTCCCGGCCGCCGCCGCTCGCCGTGCCCAGGCTGCCCGCCGCAGCACTGTCAGTCGCGTCGGGTCGGGAGTCAGCCCCGCGATACTGCCGCGCAGCCGTTCCAGTTCGGCCAACGACTCAGTGATAAGGGGGGTGTAGCGGTAGGTCGGCAAGAACACCGGCGGCTACCAGCCCAGGTCGCTGGAGCCGCGATTGCGCTTGCGCGGGGCGCGGCGACCGTTGCCCTTTTTGGGCGCCCCGCGCTCCGGCGCGTAATCGTCCTCTTTGATCGAGGTGCCGTTGGCGTGCGGGCGGCTGGGCTGCGGCGTAGCGCGCGGGGTCATATTGGTGCTACCGACCCCGGCGCGCGCCACGCTGTCGCGGATCTCCCGGTCATCGGTGACCACCAGTGTGTCACGCGGCGCGGCGGCGGCCATACGTTGCAACACGGCATCGGCGCTCTCACCCGGCGGCGAAAAGACGACTCGCACGCGGCCTCGGCGGAAGGTGCGTGCGCTCCACACCCCGGCCTCCACGCTGTTCGCGCCGTCAAAGACCACCGTCACCTCGTCGTGGCGAAATTGGAGCGAACCGTTGATACAGGCCAGCAACGTATCGCGGGCGCGCTCCAGGCTAATCCGTTCCAGGCGTGCCAACGCCGGATCGCGCCGGATCACATTATAGCCGTCTACCAGCACGGTTCGCCCCATCGTCGTCACGTCCTTCTGCTGCGCTGCGGCGCTACGCCGCTACGCCGCTACGGTATCACTCACTGCAATCGTCACCGCGCCGATCTCACGGGTGTCTGCCCGAATAGATAACGTATGCGGACCGGCAGTGAGACGTGTACCGACCACTTGCACTGTCATCGGCACGCCGACGGCGAAGGTCAGTGGTGCGTCAGCGCTGATCTCGCGCGCCGGGCGCGGCACGGCCGGGTCCAGCTGCACCACGATAGCCGCTACCGGCACCGCCATGCCGTCGCAAGTCAGGCCGATACCGATCAGTTGCGCCGCTGCGAGCGAGTTCCGCATTTGGAACTCCCAGCCCGCAGTGGTGTTGCGGAGACTGCCCCGGCTATAGAGTTGCTTGAGTAGCGGCGCGGGGATAGTTGGCATCGGCGTGGCTCCTCTTCTGCCGGTTAATGTTTTCCACATGGTTTTCCACTGAAACGGATCGCCTATCCACAGTTGTCCACATTTCTCCAGGGGTTATCCACAGGATCAGCGGCTTTTTCCACCACCGACCCACCAGTGATGGTGGCTAGTTGCTCACGTTCGGCCTCGATCATACGGCGTAAAATTTTGTGCAGGTTCCACCGTTCGCCGGCGCGTGTCCACACCCGCCCATAGGCGGCGTCGGGCAGGCCGGCGATCTGGCGCACGGCCGCCTCACGCACATGGATCAGGCGTTCCAGCGGCGTGTGGCTGCTTTCCAGCCGGTTGCTCGGCCCCAGCAGGCGCGTGTACCAGCGTTCATGGGCCGCCTGCCCAACTAAGCGCACACCCAGCGCACTCTCCGGCTCCAGCGTTGCGGGAGGTAGCGCGGTCAGCACGGTCAGCAAGTCCTGTCGGCTGTAGGCCAAGCGCTCCAGGCAAACGGTGACACTCTGCCGGCTAATCGGCGGTAGTTCATACTGAAACAGCGTATGCGCGCCGGGCGCACAGTCGCGCACAATCTCTACTACCGCCAGCGTCACCTCGCCCACATCGTCAGGGCCGGGAGTCCGCACGCCGTGGCCGCGCAACCAATCCCAGTAGGTCGGGATCGCGTCTAGCAGATGCTCTAATGCCGTGCGTCCGTCGGCGGCGCGGGCGTAGCAACCCGGCAAGCCCTGCACATGAGCCAAGCTCGCCCCGCTGGTATCCGACTCCAGGCAGACAAAATAACGCATGGGCTATTATACTCCAGCGCAACGTGAAAAGGCCAATAATCGCTAACCTGATAATAGTAGACTCATGTTTTCGTATCAATAAATTGTCACATCTGGGGTTAGTACCGTTTACAGCCCACATTTACTATAGACAACCGCTGCAATGGTTTGGTACGATAGGCCCATCGGACATTACGGACTGCACCCGATCAAGCGCCAAAGGAGAACCTCTTGTTCAACTTCCAGAAGTCGCAGCGTCAGACGGTCGTTACCTTTGTCCTCGCGCTGACCTTTGCTTTGGCCCTCCTCAGCCCCACCCTGGCGACCCCGCGCCGCGCCGCCGCCGCCCCGCTCAACGGCAACAGCGCCGTCCTCAACTTCCCGGCCACCGGTCACTCCGTCAAAACCGCCGGCTTTATCAACTTCTTCCAGGCGTATGGCGGCGTGTCCACGTTCGGCTATCCGCTGGCCGAAGAGAACTGGGAAAGCGGGCATCTCGTGCAATATTTTGAGCGCCAGCGGTTTGAACTCCACCCGGAGAATGCAGGCAGTCTCTACGAAGTGCTGCTGGGCCGCCTAGGTGTCGAAGCCGCCGCCGGGCGCACCTTCGCGACCGTGGCCGCCTTCGCTGATAGCCCCACCCGCGTCTACATCGCCGCGACCGCGCATTCTGTGGCCGAGCCGTTCCTGAGCTACTGGAAAGGCCACGGAGAAGTACGTATTCTGGGCTACCCCATCTCCGAGCCGCTATGGGAGAACGGGCTGCAAGTGCAATATTTTGAGCGCGCCCGCATGGAGCGCCACCCGGAGAACGCCGGTAGCCCCTACGAAGTGCTATTGAGCCAATTGGGCAAGGTCGGCCTCGACAAAAGCACCGCCCCCACCCCGGCACCCGTCCCCGCCGCCGGTGCAGTTAATAGCATGGAAACGCAACTGATGAGCAACATTAACGCGGCCCGCCAAGCCGCCGGCCTGCGTGCGGTCAACCTCGACCCACAACTGATTACCCTGGCCCGCGACCGCGCTGCCGACATGGCAAATCGCCGCTACTTCAGCCATGTGACCCCCGACGGCAAAAACTTCCTGACCATGCTGAAAGATCGCAACATCGGCTACAACATGGCCGGCGAAATCATCGCCCAGAACAACTACCCGACCGAGCAGACGGTAACGCAGGCGTATCAGGGCTACATGAACAGCACCGAACATCACGCGATTATTATGATGGACAACTGGACAGTGGCCGGCGTGGGCCAAGCCGTGGACGGCAACGGGATGTACTACTTCACCGTGATCTTCTCGCAGCCGCGTTAACTCCGAGGTTCAGCGACAGGCACCAGGGGCGCGAGGCTACGGCTCGCGCCCCTCTCCTGATCCCGCACCCAAATACCGTGACGATCCGCCCCCAAATATGGTATAATCGCCGCAGCGTGCCCCGGCTGGTGGGTCGCTGGGCAGCAGGGGAGAGGAGCGGCAGGTGACTCTGGTAGCGACGGCTGAAACAACTAAAGCGGTGCCGGCGGATCTATTGGCTGCCCGCTGCGCCCGCTTACGGGCGACGATAGCGGATGAGCACCTGGACGCGCTGCTGGTCAGCAAAGCGGCTAATCAGCGCTATTTGACCGGCTTCAACGGCGAAGACAGCTATGTGCTGGTGAGCGCCGCCGGGCTGTGGCTACTGACCGACTCGCGCTTCACGATCCAGGCCCAGCGCGAGACGACGGGCGTGACGGTGGTGCAAAACGATCCGCGCGTGCCTGCCAATCTCGCTAAACAGATCAGCGATCTGGCGATCCGGCGGCTCGGCTTCGAGGCTCAGCACCTGATCTTTAGCGTCTACGAAGACTTGCATAAGGATCTGCCCGACATAGAACTGGTGCCGACCCGTGGCCTGATCGAGGCGCAACGCGCCGTCAAAGATGCGGCTGAATTAGCGACCTTGCGCCGAGCCATCGCCATTTCCGACCAGGCATTCAACGAGATCAGCGCCGCGATCCGGCCCGGCATGACAGAGCGCCAAGTGGCTGTGCTGATCGAGGCGCGCATGATCGAACTGGGCGCGGAGGGGCCGGCCTTCCCGACCATCGTGGCGGCCGGGCCGAACGGCGCGATGGCCCATGCGGTGCCAAGCGACCGCCCCATCCGCATGGGCGAACCCATCGTGATTGACATGGGCGCACGCTACCAGGGCTACAACTCCGATATGACGCGCACGCTGGTGCTGGGCGAAGCCGATGAGCGCTTCCGCGAAATCTACGACCATGTGCTGCGCGCCCACTTGGCCGCCGAAGCCGGCGCCAAAGCCGGTCTATCGGGTAAGGCGATTGACGCACTGGCCCGCACTGTCATCGCCGCCGCCGGCTATGGCGACCAGTTCGGCCACGGCACCGGCCACGGCATTGGCCTCGAAGTCCACGAACCGCCGGCGGTCTCACACCGCGCCGGCGACACGCCGCTGGCTGCCGACAACGTGATCAGCATTGAGCCGGGCATCTATCTAGCCGACTGGGGCGGGGTCCGCATCGAAGACCTGATCCTGCTCGGCCTCGACGGAGCCGAAGTATTGACCCAGGCGCAGAAACACCCGTCGTATACCCCGTAGGAGTGCGGCAAGCCGCGCCCATAGGAGAACAATCCGCGCATGATCACAACCGGTGAACTTAAGAAAAATACGATTATCGTGCTGGACGGCGAACTGTACAAGATCCTCGACTATCAGCACATCAAACAGGGACGCGGCAGCGCCAACGCCAAGATCGCGCTGCGCAACCTACGCAGCGGCGCAAACGTGGAGCGCATTTTCCCCTCCGGCAGCAAATTTGAGGATGTCGAACTCGACCGTGCGCACATCCAGTTCCAGTATGCTGAGGGCGATACCTATCACTTTATGGACATCACCAGCTATGACCAAGTAACGCTCACGGTCAAAGAACTCGGCAGCGCGCGGGACTATCTGCGTGAAGGCGACATGGCGGACCTCATGAGCTATGAGGGGCGGGCGATTGACGTGGAGTTACCGACTGCCGTGATCTTGGAAGTGACCTGGACTGAGCCGGGCGTGCGTGGTGATACTGCGACAGCAGCCAATAAATCAGCCACGCTGGAGACCGGCCTAGTCGTCCTCGTACCGATGTTTGTCAATATCGGCGACAAGGTTAAAGTAGACACCCGCACCGGCGGGTATATCGAGCGAGTGTAGCCCAGTGGTAGGATCTCGTTACCCCTTCCGCGACCGTGAGCGCGACCCCAACCGCCGCATTGATGATTCGGCGGGCAACCGGCGAGACGATGTGCCGGGTAATCGGCGCGATGAGCTGCCGAGCAATCGCCGCGATGAAACATCCCTCGGCAACCGACCGGATCGTCCGCGTGATACGTCGGCGAACAACCGTCCCCGCCGCCCGGAGCGCCGCCCAGACGACGCGCCCGACAGCGGCGGCACCCCGCCCCCCACCCTGCCGCCCGCCGGCCCATCTTCCGGCCTGCCAATTGCCGGCTCCGGCGCCGCAGAACTCTCGGCCCTCAGCGGCGAAGTCGAGTCGCTGATCCGCCTGATCACCGCCACCGACGTGAGTGAGTTGCAGTTGGAGAGCGGCGGCCTCAAGATTCTCATTCGGCGTGGCGCGCCGGCGGCGGTCCCGGCCGGCGCGGCCCCGGTGCTGATGGTGCCGGCGGGTGCCGCGCCCACCCCGCTGGTGCTGCCTACCGCACCCGCGCCCGCAGCTCATCTGCCTGCCATGCCCGGTCACGGCGGCAACCCCGCCGCCCCCACATTAGCCGCCGGCGAACATCTGGTCACTTCACCGATGGTCGGCACCTTCTATGCCGCGCCCGCTCCGCAGGAACCGGCTTACGTGGCGGAAGGCGATGAAGTGGCGGTGGGGCAAACGGTCGGTATTGTCGAAGCGATGAAGATGATGAACCCCATCGAGGCGGAGGTCGCCGGGCGGGTAACCCGCGTCCTGGTGCGCGACGCGCAAGGAGTCGAGTACGGCCAACCGCTTATCGTGATCGCCGAGAGCTAACCCGGCGTGGAAATCTACACCGTTACCGAACTCGTCGCCTACCTGCGCGAACTGTTCGAGGTCAACGAGGCGCTGCAAGATTGCTGGGTGGCAGGCGAAATCACCAACAGCAGCCAGTCGCCGTCGGGCCACTACTATTTCACCCTCAAAGAGCCGAGCGCACAAATCAAATGTGTGCTGTTTCGCGGCCAGGCCGGCTGGCAGACGGTGCGCCCAGCTAACGGCCTGGCTGTGCTGGTCCACGGCCGTATCGCGGTCTACGAGGCCACCGGCTCCGTCCAGATCATCGTGGACCTGCTGCAATTGCAGGGCCAGGGCGCGGGCGCCTTGGCTTTCGAGCAACTCAAAGAGCGGTTGGAAGCTGAGGGGCTGTTTGCCGCCGACCGCAAGCGCCCGCTCCCCCTCCACCCCACGCGCATCGGTCTGGTCACGTCGCTGGGTGCGGCGGCGCTGCAAGACATCCTCAACGTGCTGGGTCGCCGCTACCCGCCGGCCCAGGTGATCGTGTCGGCCACGCCGGTGCAGGGCGCCGACGCACCCGCCGGCATCGTGGCGGCGCTCGGTCGCCTCACCGCCTTGCGTGATGAGCGGGCGGTAGACGTGATCATCCTGGCACGCGGTGGCGGCGCGCCCGAAGAGTTGGCGGCGTTCAACGATGAGGGCGTGGCGCGCGCCGTCTACGCCTCCCCGGTGCCGGTCGTCACCGGCGTGGGCCACGAGACCGACACAACAATCGTGGACTATGTGGCCGACCTACGTGCGCCCACCCCTTCGGCGGCGGCGGAGCTGGTGGTCCCTGACATGATGGGTCTGCTGGCCGATGTGGAGAGCCTGCGTCAGGAGTTGTGGGCGGCGATGAGTGTGCAGCTAGAAACCGCCGCCGCCGATCTGGCCGCGCAAAGCGCGATGCTGGCCCGCCACTCGCCGCGCGCTCAGGTAGAGAACCAGCGCCAAAGCCTAGACCGCCTGAGCACCGCGCTAGGCTTGCATTTGCGCCACCGCCTGGACCTGCAACGGGCGCAACTGACCGCGCATACAGCCCAGTTGCACGCCCTCGCACCGACCTCTATCCTGGCCCGTGGCTACGCCATCGCCCGCAACCGCCGCACCGGCCATATCGCTGCATCCATCGCCGACCTCGCCGCCGGCGATATCCTCGATTTGCAACTAGCCGACGGCACGGTGCCGGTGCGCGCGGGGCAGCCCAAGCCGCCGGCGGGCGTGTAAACTGGGGGCACCCGGCACAAAAGCCTGCCTTCGCAGGCTGTGCTGGGTGCGGCAATAGCGGGGCTGATAAACTATATTGAGGGTATAGGTGGAGATATTGCAATCAGTACAGGCGCTGATAAACGCCCTCATCGAACATCCTAATGTATTGGGGATCGTTGAATTTGGTTGCGATCATCGCGCCGAGAACTTTACCGTAGGGGATTATGATGTTCTGGTAATCCTCAAGCGCTTAGATTACCAAGTGACGAGCATACATTTTGACCTCGGCAATACGCCAGTAGATCTGAACATACGTCCAATCGAATATTTGCGGCAGCTGCAGCGTGTTTTTGGCTTTGAGCGCGCATTTGTTCGCAGTCGTATCCTGTACGATCCAACAGGAGAAGTGGGCGGGATTATCCAGCGATTAACAGCAAGTCTTTCCCCTCCGCATCCCGATCCACTTACCGAGCATGAGATTGCCCGCATCCGCCATTGGCACCGTCACGTTCTGGATAAAATTGGCCTGCGGGTAAGTACACAGCCCACCTATGTGAGTTCATCTTACACACGAATATTTTCTGGCTAGTGGAGAATTACTTCCGTATTCACCGCCGCGAGTACGAAGGCCCGACCAAAGCCTTTGATTATTTAGAGCGTCACGAGCCGGTGATCTGTGCTGCCATGCAGGACTTCTACACCGCCTCCGACATTCAGCAACGGATACAGATCACACAAGGACTGACCGAACGCATACTTCAGCCCATTGGGGGTATAAGGACTGACCGAACGCATACTTCAGCCCATTGGGGGTATGTGGAAAAAGGACGAGATACTTGCGTTTGGCGAGGGAGCAGGGCCGGGATTACAACTACAAGGACAGGATGTGTTTAATAGCCTCTTTGGCAAAGCGGGAGAGGGAGACAATTCGCTGACCCACTGAAAGACACACTCAAGTTAGGAAAGAACACCACCCATGCCCACGCTCGAAACCGAACGCCTGCTGATCCGCCCGTTCCAGGCCGACGACCTCGACGCGGCCTATGCCGTGTTCGAGGGCCATCCCGATGTGTGGCGCTATGATCCGGGGCGGCAGCGGACGTATGAGGAGCGGGCCCGTGAAATCCAGTATCGCATTGCCCAGTACGCCCGCGAAGGCTTCGGCTGTATGGCCGTGACGCGCAAGGCGGACGGCTCGCTGCTGGGCTATTGCGGCCTGCAAACGTGGCTGCGCGAGACCCGCCCGTTGGCGACGCTGGAGACCGAGCTGTTCTATAAGCTGGGTCGCGCCTACTGGGGCCGGGGCTATGCGACCGAAGCGTGCCGCGCCATGATCGCGCACGCCTTCACGGATCTCTGCCTGCCGCGCCTCGTCACCGTCACCGCTGCCGCTAACGCCGCGTCCATCGCCCTGCTGCGCCGGCTGGGGATGCGGATTGTGCCCTCCCCGACAGATAGCGACGAAGTGAACGGTATCCTCGACAACCCGGCGGGCTGATCGCTACCCTGACCCCCTCCTACAGAGAGGGGAGGGGGCGTTTAGCGTGGAGCAACCGTCTCGTTCAATGTGGTATAATAAACCACTGGCCCGTGAAAGCCGCAACCTGACACCTGTGTAGCCGGAGGAACCTGTGACTGCCGCTGCTCCCTCAGCCAACCTATCCTACGAAGTAGCCTATCGGCGGCTGGAAGAGACCGTCGCCGACTTGAGCGCGGGCGGCCTGAGCCTGGAAGAGGCGCTGGCCCGCTTTGAGCAGGGCATGGCCCTGGCGAATTATTGCAGCACCCTGCTCGATCAGGCCGAATTGCGTGTGCAACAAGTCGGCCAACTGGCGCCCGCCGAACTGAACGCGCTGCTGGGCGACGACAACCCCGCACCGAGCGCAACAAGCAGCGCCCCTACAGCCGGCAACGCACCAAACAGCGCCCCGCCGGCTACAGGCGGGGCAAGCAGTGCCCCTGCAACGCAGAACTCGCCGCTGGCGGGGCCGGCGCCGGGTGGACGGCGCGGCCTGCCCGCCACCACCGGCCCGGCCCGCAAACCCGCGAGCGATGGCCCGCTCGACCCGCTGTTTGATGACTTCTAGCCTGCGGGTAGACATCCTGACCCTGTTCCCCGAAATGTGTACGGGCGCGCTGGGCAGCAGCATCCTCAAGCGCGGGATGCAAGCCGGCTATCTCGGCGTGCGCCTGCACCAGATCCGCGACTACACGCATGACCGCCACCACACCGTAGACGATTATCCCTACGGTGGCGGGGCCGGCATGGTGATGAAAGCCCCTCCGCTCTTCGAGGCCGTCGAAGCGGTGCAAGCCCTGCCCCCCGGCCCGCCCGGCCTCTATCTCTGGCACAAGGACACGGAACCGGAAATCCTGGTCGCGCCGGGACTAGACATCCCACCCGCCGATCCCACTAATCCGCAACCCATAACTCAGAACTCAGAACTCAGAACTCAGAACTCAGAACCCCCCCCGCCGATCATCCTCATGAGTCCTGCCGGGCGCGTCTTCACCCAGGCCATCGCCGCCGAACTGGCCGCCCTGCCGCGCCTCATCCTGGTCTGCGGCCACTACGAGGGCGTAGACGAGCGCGTGCGTGAGCATCTGATCAGTGAGGAATTGTCGGTCGGCGATTATGTATTGACCGGCGGCGAACTGGCCGCGCTGGTGATCGTGGACGCGGTGGCGCGGCTGATCCCTGGTGTGCTGGCCGAAGGCTCAGCCGCCGACGAGTCGCACAGCGCGGGGCTGCTTGAATACCCACAATACACCCGCCCGGCGACGTATCGCGGGTGGGACGTACCGCCCATCCTGATCAGCGGCCACCATGCCCGCGTGGCCGAGTGGCGACGGCGCACCGCCCTACACCGCACGCTGGCGCAACGCCCCGATCTGCTGGCCGCGCGTGACTGGACTAAACAGGAACGTGCGTGGCTGGCGGAGTTCCAGGCCGCCGCCGCGGGAGAGGACAACGATGGCTGACGGCAATGTGCCCGGCATCTGCACGAGCGATGTGTATGTGCCTGCGTTGGACGGCACCAGCCTGGCCTGCCGGGTGTGGGAGCCGGCCGGCGGGGTGCAGCCCGGTCAACCGGTGGCCGTGTTGCAGCACGGCGTGGCGGCCTACGGCGCGCATCATACCGTGTTGGGCACGTTCCTGGCCGGGCGCGGCATGGCGCTATGTGCGCCCGACACACGCGGGCACGGACGCTCCGGCGGGCGACGCGGTGCGATGCGCAGCCCGCGCACGGTGCTGCTCGACCTGCACAGTATCGTCTCCTGGACTCGCCGGCGCTATCCCGGCCGGCCTCTAATCCTGATTGGCGAAAGCATGGGGGGTCTGTTCACGCTCAACTACGCCGCGTATATCGCCAAAGAGCCGCGCACCGTAGACGCGCTGTGGCTGATCGCGCCCGGCGTGATGATCCACCCACGCCAGGTGGCCGACTTCACCGTGGTGCGGCGCACGCCGCAGGCCCGCCGCGCCGCCACCGACTACGGCCCCGCCATGCGCGCGTGGCGCAACGCTATCGTCGGCTCGCGCGATGCCGACTGGCTGGCGAAATACTACGCCGACCCGCTGGTGTTGTCCAGCCTGAACCCCAGCTACATGATGATCATCGTCGCCCTGTCGCTGCGCTGCCCCGTCGCCGCCCGCCTGTGGACCGCGCCGACGCTGATCCTGCACGGCAAGGCCGACGGCGTGGTGCCCTACCAAGCCTCGGTCGTGCTGTACGGCCTGTTCGGGGCCGCAGACAAAGAACTGGCCCTCTTCCCCCACGTCTGGCACACCGTCTTCGCCGACCCCGACACGCCCCTGGTGCTGGCCCGCTTGGATGCCTGGCTGACGGCACGCTATCCGTAGGGACGAGTTCTGAATTCTGAGTTCTGAATTCTGAGTTACGGAAGCTCGTAACCAGGCTATTACCCACAAATCTGTACCCGTACCTAATCAATTCAGAACTCAGAACTCAGAACTCCGTAACCTCCGTGCCTCCGTGTTGAGACCGCAAAGGCCACCACCTAGCTGAAAGGGAACCGCCACATGACCGCTACTGAGCGCCCGCTGGAGTCCTACCGCGCCCTCTTTCCCGTCACTGAGCAATGGACCTACCTCAACCACGCTGCCGTGAGTGGGCTGTGCCGCCCGGCGGTGGCCGCGCTGACGGCCTATTTGACCGACCAATCACACAACGCGCTCTATAGCGAAGAGGCGGCGATGGCCGTTATAGAGACCAACCGAAGCAAGGCGGCGCGCCTGGTGGGGGCCGATCCCGATGAAATCGCCTGGCTGCCCAACACTGCTCTGGCGATCAGCCTGATCGCGCACAGCCTACCCTGGGTGGCGGGTGATAACGTGGTGACGACCGATGAGCAGTTCCCAGCCAATGTCTACCCCTGGCTCGAACTGGCCCCGCAGGGGGTGGACACGCGCCTGGTGCCGCGCCGCGCCGGCCGCGTGTCCATAGAGGATTTGGTAGCGCGAATAGATGAGCGCACCCGCTTGGTCGCCGTCAGTTGGGTCGAGTTCAACAGCGGCTTCCGGCAGGATCTGGCGGCGTTGGGCGCGATCTGCCAGGCGCGCGGTGTGCGCCTGCTGGTGGACGGCATCCAGGGCTTGGGCGCGCTGCCCGCCGATCTCCATGTCTGGGGCGTGGACTTTTTCGCGGCGGGCACGCACAAGTGGCTGCTGGGGCCGCAGGGGTTGGCGCTGCTCTATGTGCGCCGCGAACGCCTCGCCGAACTGCGCGCCCACCTGCTGAGTTGGCGCAGCGTGGCCGACCAGGACGACTATCTGAACTACCGCCAGCCCTGGCGCAGCGACGCGCGCCGCTTCGAGGGCAGCACACCCAACCTACTCGGCCATGCCGCATTCGGCCCGGTGCTGGATCTGCACCTAGAGATCGGCCCCACGCGCATCGCCGCCGCCATCCGTGCGCTGACGGATCAACTGATCGCCGGCTTGCAGGCGCATGGGCACCGCGTCGTCAGCGCCCTAGCCCCTGCCGAACGCTCCGGCATCGTCTGCTTCCACCCGCACGGGGGGGCCGATCCCGCCGCCGTGGTCGAGCGCCTGCGCGCCGCCGGTATCAGCGTGGCCGCCCGCAGCGGCGTGGTGCGCGTCTCGCCCCACTTCTACAACACCCCCGCCGAGATCGACTCGCTGTTCGCGCCCGGCCTGCTGGGCTGACCGGCCACGAAGGGGGAACTGACCGGCCACGAATGGGGCCACGAATACACGAATAGATCGGAGCTTTCGCCCCGCACGAGGCGGGGGTAGAAACCACAGTACACGAATGGGACCACGAATACACGAATAGATCGGGGCTGCATTCTCCACAAGACTAACCGGCCACGCAGGGGGCACGAGTGCTACGGGGCGGGGCTGAACTCCTCACAGACGTGCACCGATGCGGCAACGCCCCGATCTATTCGTGTATTCGTGGCCCCATTCGTGGCCGGTTAGCTCCCCCATGCAACCGCCGGCCCCGCTTTGCGTATACCATACAGATAGATCATTGATAGAGGAGATGAGACCCAGCCGATGGACCACCCAACGCAGCGCTTGGACCCGCACGATCCCGATCTGCCCTACAACGCGCTGACGCGGCAGTTGGCCGGATCGCTGCATGAGCGGAGCCGGGTTTGCCCGAAATGCGGCGACTACATGATCTGGGCCAAGAGCGTGGCGACGGTTCCCCATAGGGGAGACTGGTTTGCCGAGGGTCCACTGTATATGGCGCAACTACACCAACTCGTAGACCAAGAGGCCCGCTACCACCTTTGCGTGGCGCTGGTCTGCACGGCCTGTGGCTACACCGAGCTATACACCCATGACCCGCAAGGGCTGATCGAAGAACCCTAACCGGCGTGCGCCGCAGGAGACACCCGCTGATGGACCACCCCACCCAACGCCTGGACCCCAACGCCCCTGATCTACCAGGACGAGATATGGCGGTCTGCCCGCGTTGCTCTGGGAACCGAGTGTGGGCTAAAACGCAGGCATACGGCCCGCCGCTCTTCATTTACAAGCTGCCTCGTAAACTCTTCGGCCAGCAAGTGAGCGAATGTGTGCCGTTAGTTTGCACCACCTGTGGCTATACCGAGTTCTATACGCAGAATCCACAGAAATTAGCCGAGTAACGAGGCCGTCGTTTATGAACGAGTTACACCATCTAAAATTCTTTGCGTTCTTTGCGTCTTTGCGGTGTAATTCGTCTCGATTGAATAGCTTCCAGGCAGCGTAGTAGGCCGTTGCCGCCACCTGAAAGGACTCTCGCGTGCGTATTCTCCTCTACACCGGCAAGGGCGGGGTCGGCAAAACTTCGGTGTCCGCCGCCACCGCCTTGCGGCTGGCCCAGCAGGGCTACCGCACCGTCATCCTCAGCACCGATGCCGCGCACAGCCTGGGCGACTCGTTCGACACCCGACTGGGACCGGAGCCGCGCGAAGTCGCCCCCAACCTGTGGGCGCACGAAGTCGAAGTGCTGCACGAAATGGACGAACACTGGACCACGCTCCAGACCTACATGAACAGCCTGCTGTCGTCGCAGGGGCTGGAAAGCGTGGTCGCCGAAGAGATGACCGTGCTGCCGGGAGCCGAAGAACTGGCCGGCCTGGTGCGGATCATTCAGCACCGCGACAGCGGCAAATATGACGTGGTGGTGGTGGACTGCGCGCCCACCGGCGAGACGCTGCGCCTGTTGTCGTTCCCCGACGCGGCACGCTGGTGGCTGCAAAAAATCTTCCCCATCCAGCGCAAGATGGCGAAGTTGTTGCGCCCGGTGGGCCGCCTGATGATGCCCGACGTGCCGATGCCCAGCGATAACATCTTCGACTCGGTGGAGCGCCTGCTGACGCAGATCGACCGTATCCACGACCTGCTGGCCGACCCCGTGCTGACCTCGGTTCGCATCGTGCTCAACCCGGAAAAGATGGTGGTCAAAGAGGCGCAGCGCGTCTTCACCTACCTCAACCTGTTCGGCTATGCGACCGATCTCGTCGTCTGCAACCGCGTCATCCCCGCCGAAGTAACCGATCCCTATTTCGTCGGCTGGAAGAAAGCGCAGGAGCGCTATCACCAACTGGTGCTGGACGGCTTCTCGCCGCTGCCGGTGCTGGATGTGCCGCTGTTCGACCAGGAAGTAGTCGGTCTGGAGATGTTGGGCCGCATGGCGGCGGCGATCTATGGCGACCGCGACCCCAGCCAAGTGTTTTTCGCCGGCAAGACGGAGCATATTGAGCCGCAAGACGGTGGCTATGTGCTGCGCCTGCCGATGGCTTTCGCCGAAAAAGGCGCAGTCGAAATGACCCAGGTGGGCGACGAGTTGATCGTCCAGGTGGGCAGCTACAAACGCAACATGATCCTGCCGCGCGCGCTGGCGACCCTGCGCGCCGCCGGGGCCAAACTCGAAGACGGCGAGCTGCGCGTCAGCTTTCGCTAACGCTCACCACGGAGGCATGGCAACACGGAGATTTGTAGGAAGGTAGTCCGGCTGTAGATTATGCACGGATTGCGCATCCCACCATGTAAAACCCTACAAATCTCGGTGCCGCCGTGCCTCTGTGGTGAACTCGTCTAGCTTTCTGGACAACCGCCTTGCTTTGCGGTATAGTGGAACAGGCCCGCCGGGTGTTACCCGACGGGGCAATGGACCCCGTTGAGGGGTTAGGAGATACTGTTATGGACCCGATTCCGCTCCCGCACCAAACACCGCCGCCGGCGGACGACAACGAAGCCACCGAAGTGCTGCCCGATGCGGCGGCACCCGGTCATGCGACCGGCAAATTGCCGGAAGAAGAACTGATCGGCTTGGTCACAGATGTACTGGCTGCGCCGTTCTATCTATTGCCTGCCGATACGCGCGCCCACCTGCGAACCGCCGGGCGGGAGGCGACATTGGTGCTAACTAGCCTGAGCGGCACGCTGCTCAAAGGCGCGGCGATTGCCCTCAATGTAGCCGCCGAGTCGCTGAAAGAATACAGCGCCCGCCACGCCAATGTCACCGACCTGGATGCGGCCCGCCAAAAACGGCAGCGCGTCGAGATCGAAATCGAGTAACGACCTGTCCACCATTCCAGCCCAGTGCCGCGTGCCCCGGTCAACCGGCCCCGCGCCAGGAGTCGCGAATGTCTGATCCCTTGCCGGCTTCGCCCAAGCCCGCGCGATCGCGCGTCAAACGAACGGGTGCTCCTGCACCGGCACCCGTTCCTGTCGCAGTGGAGGCAGATCTGAATCTGTCCGACCCATTGGTGACGGCGGACGATGAGCTAGAGGCCGAGCCGGCCGCGTTGCTTGACATCGCGGAAGTACCCGAACCATCGCCCTCTGAAATCGTGGCGGTCGCCAAAGATGTCGCGGTCGAAGAGGAGGAACTGGAGCGGGTTATCGAGCGCACGCTGCACATGGACGGCATGAGCGTGGACGATCCGGTGCGGCTCTACCTGCGCGAGATCGGCAAAACCGCGCTGCTGAAAGCGCCCGACGAGCAGGGGCTGGCCGGGCGCATGGCCGAAGGGCGGGCCGCCAACAAACAGTTGGAGGAACTCGGCTACCGCTCGCCGGTGCCCGACTGGGCCGACTCGGCCTCGTCCAGCACAGTCCATGTCTCCACCTTTGGCCCCCGCGACGGCGTGCAGATCACCGCCGTGACTACCGCTGTGCCCCTCACCACCGTCCATGCGGTGGTCGGGCCGGATGCCGCGCCCGATGCCGCCGCCGAGATCGCACGCATCAAAGAGTTGGTGGCCGTGCGCGACAGTGGCATCGCCGCCAAGCAACAATTGGTGCAGGCCAACTTGCGTCTGGTGGTCAGCATCGCGCGCCGCTATCTGGGGCGCGGCCTCTCGCTGCTCGACCTGATCCAAGAAGGCAACATCGGCCTGATGCGCGCCGCCGACAAGTTCGACCCGACGCGCGGCTTCAAGTTCTCGACCTACGCCACCTGGTGGATCCGCCAGGCCATCACGCGCGCCATCAGCGACCAGGGCCGCACCATTCGGCTGCCCGTCCACGTCAGCGAAATGGTGGCGCGCCTGCGTCGCGAAACGCATCAGTTGCAGCAAACGTTGCAACGCGAACCGACCGAAGAAGAACTGGCGACCGCGCTGGGCATCACCGCCGGCAAAGTGCGGCGCATCATGGAGATCGCCAAGCAGCCCGTCTCGCTCGAATCGCCGCTGGATGATGCCGAAGACAGTTTCCTGGGCGACTTTATCGAAGACGACCGCATCGCTACACCAATGGAAGAAGCCTCGCGCCAACTGCTGCGCGAAGAGGTCCACAACGTCCTGCAACACCTCAACGAGCGGGAGCGCCGCATTGTCGAACTACGCTACGGCTTGATTGACGGCAAACAGCGCACGCTCGAAGAAGTGGCCCAGGAGTTCAAGATCACTCGTGAGCGCATCCGCCAGATCGAGACCAAGATCCTGCGTAAGCTGCGCCACCAACGCTTCGGCGGCAGCAAGTTGCAGGGTTATTTGAACGATTAGGCGGCGGTCGGCGGTTTAGGCTAAGGCAGTACACGCAAAAGCGCCTTGCAGCCCTATGGGCTGCAAGGCGCTTCGTCTTTTATTGACCCAACAGGAAAGCAACGACCGCCGGCCGCCGACTGCCGACCCGTTACGGCTGCACCACATAGAAGGCGATGCCTTCCAGCCGGTAGCCTTGCTTGGCCGCCGACGCGGTGCTAATGGTATAGAGATGGTCGTCTACCGGCAGCCCCTTGTACCAGCGGTAGAGCGGCACTGTCTGCGGCGCTTGGGCGCGGTAGGCGTAGCCGATAGTGGCCTCTAGCACCCAGCCGTGGGCCAGCGCCGTGTCGCGCTCGGTGGAGGACAGCACATAGAGATGGCGGGCCAAGTCGCCCTTTTTGTTGTTGAACAGCCGGTAGAGCGGCAGGCTATCCGGCACTTGCACGTTCCAGACGCGGCCTTCGCTGCGCTCGTCACCATAGCCGGCCGCGATCAGTTGCGCCCGTTCGCCGGCATCGGTCGTGTAGAAATGCTCGCCGGTGCGCGGGGTCAGCAGCCGGTAGAGCGGCAGGGCTTGCGGCACGGCGGGCGGCGCGGGCGTAGCCGTCGGCGTGGGCGCGGGCGGCTGGGCGCTACAAGTGGTGTTGCCGTAGCGCCATTGCAGGTAATGCAGCCCGATGTTGCCCATCTGCACATTCCAGGGCGCTTGTAGGGCAGGCAGATAGGTCAGCACGCGGCGCTGGAACGCCTGCACCAGCACATCGGTCGCTTGGCCGGCGACTTTGGCGCGCACCCAGTAGGCTTCGCTGATCGGCAGCCCGGTGATAAACGAAGTCGGCTCCGACATCTTGCCGGTCACCAGCTTGCCGCCTACCTGGATCAGGCCGTTGGCGTTGATAAAGTCCCAGAACACCTGCGGCACGTTATGGCTGGTTTTGCCCTCGTAGTAGGTGATCGTGCTGCCGGGAAAGAACGCTTTGGCCGCGTCGCTGCCGACCATGCCGGCGCGGTCCAGCGTCGCCGTCACCTTCTGGCCGCTCAGGTTGGGCGACAGATGCTGGCCCACCGGGGTGGACGTGACCGCGCTGAAGCTGCGGTAGGTGGGCGCGTTCGCGTCGTCGGCATCGCTCGCCAACGGGATGTCGGCGGATTGGCGGCCCTCGAAGGTGGTGTTGCCGGTCTGTAGCTGGCCGCTGATCAGTTCGTAGGCCAGCAGGCCGTTGGTGACATAGTAGGGGTCGTTGGGGTTGCCCGCTGGGTTGTTCAACTCCATACGGCTTTTGTCGAAATACTGCACTAGCCGGCTGCCGCTGCCGTCGGGCGCGTCGCCATAGGCTTCACGCACGCTGCACAGCGGGGCCGGCCCCCAGGTCCACGAGCGCACCACTTGGCGGGCGACCACCGGCGCGTCCACCCGTTGCCAGGTGCGAACAAAGGCAACGTCGGCGAAATCGGCGGCCTGCGCGGGCGGCTGCCCGGCCAGGCTCAACAGCAGGGTCGCCCCGACCAGCGCGGCCAGGGGCACAGAGGAGCGGGATCGCATAGGAGCCTCACTTTGCTAGAGCGTAGCTGCGGCCGCCGCGTCAACGGGCGGGGCGCGCAGGCTACCATAGGGGGATGGGGTCACAGGGCACGCCGCCGCCAGGATCGGCGCACGGCCCTCCTAACCTATAGGACGTAACCAGGGCCAAAAAGTTCCGCTGGGAGAATGGGTCGCCAAGTGGGCCACCATAATCTGCGGCTCACGGCTCACGGCTCACGGACCACGGACCACGGACCACGGACCACGGACCACGGACCACCGCCTACATCTCGCGGCTGAACGCACCGACCAGCAGCAGCACATTGGAGCAGATCAGGCACCAGATGCCGATATTCTGCGGCACCGGCACGCTCGCCACCGGCACCACCGTGCCCAGCAGCCCAACGATAAACAGCCCGCCACCCACCAGGATCAGCGGCCGGCTCACCAACCGCTGTCCGCTGCCCCGTGTCGCGCCCCGCCCTCGCCGCCGTCGTGCCATGCCGCGTGCCCTCCCGCCGCCATTATCGCAGGTCGGGCGCGATCCGGCAAGCGGGTGGGGTTGGGCGGATGCCGGCAGTCATGGCAGCGTGCGTCACGGCCCCGCCGTTGGCCGGGGCGTGGGAGCAGGCAGTGGTGTGCCGTCGGGACCGATCCATTGGCGGGTGGGTACATCAAAGTAAAACAACGTACCATCTTGCGCGCGCAGGGTTAGGCGTTCTCCTACGGCAGCTATCACGCGGACAAGCCCGGCCCGCATAGGGGTCATATAAAGGGTCGGGCTGCTGACGATTTGATGCGTAGTGCTGTCATAGACCACTACTAATATTTCGCCTTGTTGTGGATCGTCTCTCTGAAATTTGCTACCGGCATACACAAAGATATTGCGGTTACTGTCGGTTGTATACCACTGATTAGCAATCAGTAGCATTTTAGCGAATTCACCTTCCCCTGAATCATCATAGATTTCTCCAGCGCCTGCTAATCGAATCGGCTCGGTGGACACGGGTAGCACTGTTGTTAGAGCCGTAGGTAGCGGCGGCTGATAGCCTTGTGGCGGAGGGTACAATGCAACTGCGGTTCCGTAAGCGCGCCGCATCAAATCCTGTTGCTGAAACCCCATTGCCTTGTCGGCAGGCCAGTCGGCGTACGGACTAGCCGTAGGTAGTGTCGCCGCAACCGCTATAGCCGTTACTTTCAAAGTTTGTAGATAATCAGGCGTAACTAGGGCAATACTCCTAGCGGTTAGCAAAGCTGGCGCACTAGCAACTGCTTGCACACTGGTCGTTAGTGAACTGGATCTCTGAGGTTGCGTCACAAATAGACTCGTAAACAGCAAGAATCCTATAAGCAAAGTGCCTACAGAGAGTTTAAGTAGAGATTGGCGTGATTGATAATTCTTCATCTACTCTCCCTTTCGGTTTATGGATAGTAATCAATAGTAGTTATGTATTGCAGGTACTGTGCGCCGTCAGCGGTACAACTTGCACCATGTAATGCCTTCCATAGATCCTGCCAACCTATTGCTGGAGAGAGATTTTGTAGGCTACCAGTAATCCCGGTAATTTTCATTTGTCCATATGTAGCGCCTGCTATCCCGTATTGAGGCAAACAGATGTAATGGGTGGCTGCGTAGCTACTGAGCCATTCCCACTCAGCGGGCTGATCTGTTGTTCCACTAGGTGGTGGAGCGTAATAAATTTGTGGAAATGGGAGAGCAGATCGATTGGCCCAATTTACTCCTTCAAGCTGAGAAACAAGCCAGCAATATTCTCCAGCACAACGTTGGTCATCATTAGGATCACGAGGAGGGTAGCAATCATCACAACTGCTGTATGAGTAATAATAACGAGGCAAGGTTACGGAGCTACCTAGTGTCATTTCCTCATAGCCTTGTGCCCAGCTCAGGGCGTGTGCCGAGTCGCTGTAAGCAATCTCAAAATCGTTAGCCCCTTCAAAGCTCACCCACGGAGACAAATTAGCAAGCTTGTCATTTAGTTCGTTCACCAATGATCCCCAATGCTGTCCATGTCGTCGGAACTGCGCGGCGGATAAGTTAGGATCGACGCTTGTATCCCAGAAGTTATTAGTGCCAATCGCAAGTTGGATATAAGGTTGTCTCAGAGGTGACCGTTGTGCTCCATCAGCGAAGCCTTGCGCGAACTGTGCTGCCACTTGTAGAATATCATCTGAAGAGATATAGTAAAATGGCTTGCTAGAACCAATTGGTCTTGTGAGTTTAGTTCCCCAAGTATCTAAATCAGGATTTTGGGAATCATAGTTTTTGAACCAAGGCTTACCAAAGTCAAGGATTAGAACTCCGTTCAAAGGAGCATCTCCCCTTATTGCATCTTGGGCCTTACTAAATCCTTGTGCATACCAAATGCCTTGCCAACCGATGGGGGTTGCTGTTGCCAATGGGCTTGGTGTGTTAGTAGCTTGAACATAATAACTATTTGTATACTTAGGTGCAGATGGTGTGAGTGCAGGTGTAGGGGAAATGGAACACCAAGGATAGGAAGGTACTGGTGGCGGGGCATAGCAGACAGAAGTAGGCGTGGCACTAGGACCGGGCGGGATGAAGTTGCCGGCGGTGGTGCCCATCAATAGGCTTAGTGACCCATTGCAGCATTCCGTGTAGTCTAACTCAAAGGGGTAGTAGCCGGCGGCTGGGAAATTCACGGTAGTTGATTTAGTGACCGTTCCTGTGTCATGGTCAAAGCGGCCCACTACGCGGTACTGGGTGAAGGGACCAGTCGGCCACGGCGTGCCGGCTGCGGGGGTCGGTGGGTAGAAATCACCCGCCACATAAGCAGGCTGTTCACCGTTGCCGTTCACCTTCGGTCCAATGTTCAGAATCCAACCATCGTCGGACCAGAATTGGAAAGTGACATTCCCGCTTTCGCCGGCATAGAACTGCCCGGTGAAGATCCCGTGGAAGGTTTGGAGCGTCCCCACCCCTGCTTGTAAGGAAGGAGTACCCGGCCATGGGGTAAAATGTACCCCATTGTCAATACAGTGACGGAGCCATTTGTTAAGTGAGATCGATCTTCCGTCACAGAATATCGAAATCGGAATCGAATCGAATCGCATCGTCTTAGCTCGGCCGGGTCGCCGGCGCATGGTAGACAC
>JBBRPH010000068.1:0-25194 GCA_038228295.1 Chloroflexia bacterium
AGTGTCTACCATGCGCCGGCGACCCGGCCGAGCTAAGACGATGCGATTCGATTCGATTCCGATTTCGATATTCTGTGACGGAAGATCGATCTCACTTAACAAATGGCTCCGTCACTGTATTGACAATGGGGTACATTTTAAGCGGTTGCATCGCTGCCGCCGCCACTTGCCACTGATATCGCTAAGAATACCCAAATTGCCAACTACCCGCGCCACGTCGCCACCTACGTTGCCCTCACACATGCGCCCACTCGGACTCCCGGTGATCCACCTATATTACCAACACCGACATTGGAACTCGGCATTAGCGGCGGGTGTAGTAGTCCCAATGCTGAGGGTTTTGTTTGTCATAATGCGTGGCAAGATTATCGCAACGGTCATCTGGTCGTGGTAGAAGTGGGGCGGCAGGGTTTCAACGACGACGTGACGCAGGGGGAGGTTCATGTCTATACACAGGGGAGGAAGGAGATATACCCGGTTCCCGGCAAGACCGGGACGATAGATATTGTGTCCGTAGACGGCGACCTCCTCACCGTCACCGCCGTACATTCGCCGAACCACGAGACCTACACCTTCAACCTCCAGACCCATATGTGGGTACCGACCACCCCGGTTGTGCCGTCCGTCTCACCCAGCCCCCGCGTGTCGCCCAGCCCCGTCGTGTCACCCAGCGCCGTGGGCACACCGTAGCCATGCCTATGCGGGTGGGGGCGGCGGTGCTGCTGCTGGGGAGCGGGCTGTTGGTGGCGTGTGGGTCGAGCGCGACCTTGCAAGCAGCGCCCACGGCGACGAGCGTAGCCGGCACCTTCGGCGTGGCGACTCCCGCCTCCACCAGTCAAGCCGCCCAGCCTACGGTGACGACTCTCGCGGCGGCAACCAGCGTCATGACTCCCTCAGCGGTTGCATCCTTGCCCCCACCCATCGCGAGCCATATTGCCAAAGAAACGCAGGTCGCCAACTATCCCCGCCACGTCGCCACCTACGTTGCCCTCACCCACGCCCCAACGGAGACTCCTGGTGATCCACCAGTAGTCCCCACGCCAACCTTAGAACTCGGCATTCTCGGTGGGTGTAGTAATAGCAATACTTACGTCTTTTTTTGTCACAATGTGTGGCGCGGCTATCGTAATGGTCATTTGGTTGAAGTACGTGTAGGACGGCAGGGTTCTAACGACGACGTGACGCAGGGGGAAGTCTATATCTATACACAGGGGAGTGTAGAGATATACCCCGTTCCCAGCAAGACCGGGATGATAGATATTGTGTCCGTAGACGGCGACCTCCTCACCGTCACCGCCGTACATTCGCCGAATCACGAGACCTACACCTTCAACCTCCAGACCCATATGTGGGTACCGACCACCCCGGTTGTGCCGTCGGTCTCCCCCAGCCCCCTGGTGTCACCCAGCGCCGTGGGCACACCCTAGCCATGCCTATGCGGGTCGCGGTGGCGGTTCTCCTGCTGGCGAGCGGGCTGCTAGCCGCCTGCGGGTCCACCAGCGCGTCGCCGCCCCCAGCGATTGTGCCCACAACTACCACTACAGCAACCATACTAGTATCTGTGACGATGCCGGCCAGCTCCACCGTCGCCTCAACCGGCACGCGGATCAGTGCCGCCGATGCCTTTGATACCCGTGTCGCTCAGACCCACTCCGATATCTATACCATGGTGGCACTCAGTCCCCCTCCTGTACCGGGCACCCGGCCCCCGCCGTTCATACCCTACCCGACAGCCACCCTTACCTTTGGCTGGGTCGGCTGCCCGTTCGCGGATCACGGAGGTCAACCCCATTTTAGTAATTGTTGGGTGGGCACGATTGGCGGACAACTGCTGTGGTTACGGGCCGGGCGCTATGGACATGGCGGGCGCGGCGAGAATATCCAAAATGGGCTGCTAGATATTATGGTGTTGGATGCCGCCCAGAATATGCTGCGCGACGATGCCTACACGCCCGCACAGGAGCTAGGCGCGATTCATATGACCAGGATCAATGGGACGTTGGTGACGTTAGAGCCGGATGTGCAGCCCACGCCCGCCGTGAGCTTTGTCTTCGATCTGACCCTACACGATTGGCTACTGCCCGCCGAGATCCCGCACCCCCTACCGCCTGTCGGCAATGATTGTCGGAGTTGCGGTAGTTTGGCTTGCTCGCCGGCTCCTCGGCTAGTAAACTTACCCGCTTTCCCCTGCCCGGCGCTAGACAATACCTAACGCAATTGGCTATAATTACAGCGTGTCGTAGCGTTGTAGCGATAGATCAGGCTGTAAACGCCAGGAAGGGTTCCCACTCCATGCAAATCATACGCTGGGCGGCACGCCGCCGGTTGTTGTGCGGGCTCTTGCTGATCGGCGCACTGGCCGGTTTGCCGCCGGCAGCGCAGGCCCGTTTGGCGACTGATCCGCCGGCGCAAGCGCTAGGTGGATTGCGGGTCGGCTTGCAAGCCGGCCACTGGAAAGTCAGCCAACTACCCACTGAGCTGGCGCGGCTGCGCGGTGATACCGGGGCGGTCGCCGCCGGCCGTACCGAGGTAGCGACCAATCTGGATCTGGCGCGGCGCACAGCGCAGTTGCTGCAAGCCGCCGGCATCATTGTGGACATCCTGCCCGCCAGTGTGCCGACCGGCTACCAGGCCGATGCGTTTGTGGCGATCCATGCCGATGCCGCCGGGAGCGCGCGCACCCACGGCTACAAGATCGCCACCCGCTGGCGATCCAGTGTGACGGCGCGTGATGTGGCCCTGGTGGGGGCGCTGGATACCGCCTATAGTGACGAGACGGGCCTAGCTAATGACGGCGCGGTGACGCGCAATATGCGCGGCTATTATGCGATAAACACCTGGCTGGGCGACAGTGGACGCATCAGCGACCACACACCGGCGGCGATCATCGAAACGGGCTATATGACCAGCCCGACTGACCGTGCGCTGCTGTTTAACCGGCCGGACCGCGTGGCCGCCGGCATCGCGCAGGGCATTCTCAACTTTCTGCACGCCGGCGGCGCGCTGGATGCCCGACAAGCGCGCGTCGAAGCCGTCGCTGCCGCGTCACCGACCGGCCGCAGTGTACTGGTGATCAGCGACGGGGTGCCGATCCGCACCGCCCCCGCGCCGAGTGCGCCGCTTGCCGGCTGGGCCGGCTGGGGCGACAGCCTATTTTACCGCGATACCCTAGTCCGCCCCAAAGGGCCGTTCACCGCCGCGAATCTGCACGGCACCGAGCTCGCCGCCAACTCCGGCTACTACCGCATCAGTCTGAGCGGCAGCGATCAGCCGGCCTACATCAGCCGCGACATGGTGATCGTGCAACAACCGCAGCCCTAGGGCGGGCGTGGGCGGCGTAGCGCTTGTGACCCACGCCGCCGATAGGGTATAATGGAGGCGGGTTATCTGCCCGTGTAGCTCAGGGGATAGAGCGCCGCCGTCCTAAGGCGGGCGTCGGGGGTTCAAATCCCTCCGCGGGCACCACGCCGGGTCGGGCCGCATACCAGCCTACACCACCGCATTGCGCCTTACGGGGCGGGGTGCGGTGGTGTGGTATAATGGGGCTTACCCCTATCGCATGGGGGCCGTATCGGAGAGGAGCCCGACAATGCAAATTACGCTCAAAAGCAAATCGCGCAAGCTGAACCCCGCCGAAGATGAAGCGATCCGCAAGAAGCTGGCACGTCTGCCGCGCTATCTGGATCAGATCAGCGAGGCTGAACTGATCGTAGGCACCGAACAGCCGCATCGTGGCCCGGATCAGCAAGTGGTCCAACTGACGGTGCGCGCTAACGGCACCTTGCTGCGCGCCGAGGAGCGCGATGTGGAATTACAGACGGCGGTGGACGCAGCGCTGGATAAAGTGGAGCGGCGCATTGAGCGCTACAAAGGCCGCTACGAGCGCAAGCGCAAAGGAGCCGCGCGCTTGGCGACAGTGATGGTTGACGACGCAGCGGTCGCCGCGCCGGCGGACGACGAGGAGGTGGAGGCTGCCCCACCCCTGCCGGTGGTGCGCACTAAGCGCTTCCCGGTGCCGCCAATGACACAGGAAGATGCGGTAGAGCAGATGGAGTTGCTGGGCCATAGTTTCTTTATCTTCCGCGATGCCGACACGACCAATCTCGGCGTGCTGTACCGCCGGCAGAACGGCACCTATGGCGTGCTGGAACCGGAATTAACATAAAGCCGCTGTCGTGAACTAGACTGGCCTCAGCGCTACGGCGGTGGGGCCGGTTTTTTGGGTATAATAGGCTATGATACGTTATCTTATGGGCGTCTTGCTGCTGCTGGGAGCGCTAGGGGCGGGCGGGCTGGGGCGTGTGGGCGCTACCGCCGGCGGTGAACGATCAGCCGGCTATGCCGCCGCCGCCCTGAGCAAGCCGACGGGCACGGCCGGCGATGTCCGTTCCGCATTGCGGCTGCACCCTGCCCCGTCGGTAATCCATGACTACCTAGTACATCTGGGCGAGACGGGAGGACAGGTCGCCTTGCGGCTGTCGGTGTCGCCGCAGTTGGTACCGCAAATGGTGCGACTGGTGGACACCAACGGCGACGGCACGGTATCGGCTGCCGAGCATCAGGTCTGGCTGGATCATTATTTAGCGGGGATGCACTTCACATTGGACGATCAGCCGGTGGCGCTAGGTCTGGTAGGCGCAGCGGGCATTGACGAGCCGAAGCTGCTGGGCAGTATGCGCAAGGCGATCACGGTGACGATGCAACTCACTTACACTTTGCCGCTGGACCCACCCGGCAAAACCCCGCTGGACCATCACTTCGTGTTGTCCGACAACACGAATTATGTCAACTATGATGAGTACTACGCCAGTTGGGAAGACAATCCAGGCATTATTACCCTCTCGCACGATCTGACACAGCCGGCTAACCCCGCGCTGTTTGAGGCGGTGTTCGAGCGCGACCCGGTGACTCACACCCCGATCGCCGGCGGGGGGGTGCCTGCCGCAGGCACCCCCCCGGCGCAAGAAACCGTCGGCGATCAGTATACCGGCTGGTTACAAGGCTTTTTGGCGAATCCTGACCGCGATCCGTGGCTGGGGCTGGGGCTGTTTTTGCTAGCAGTGGGCCTGGGCGGGCTGCACGCGCTAACTCCCGGCCACGGTAAGAGCGTGGTCGCGGCCTACCTGGTCGGCTCGCGCGGGCGGGTGCGGGATGCGTTGGCCCTCGGTGGCATTGTTACCCTCACCCACACATCGAGCGTGCTGGTGCTAGGCGCGGCGCTGCTGGCGATCACCAACTTTGGGATGCCGCGCTGGTTACAGCCCGCACTCGAAGTGCTGTCGGGTGGGCTGGTTATCGTGGTCGGCCTCTACACGCTGGCGACCCGTCTGCGCGCGCTGCGGCGTGGCGAGATTCACAGCCACGATCCCGCCGATGCACATAGCCACAGCCACGACCCCAGCGGCCACACACATGGCCCCGCCGGCCACACGCACGGTCCCGCGCCCCCGGCCCCCGGTGCCCGCACCAACTTACGCGATCTGCTGGCACTGGGCGTATCGGGCGGGCTGGTACCCTGCCCCGATGCGCTGGCAATCCTGTTCCTAACGCTCTACTTCCACCAGGGCGGCTTGGGGCTGGCGCTGGTCGGCTCCTTCAGCATCGGACTGGCCGCCGTGCTGATGGCGATCGGCGTGCTGATGGTGCGTGCGCGCGGCCTGCTCGAACGGCTGCTGCCGGGCGGCGACCCCGGCCCCGGCTGGGTACGCTTCCTGCCGGTAGTCAGCGCCGTCCTGGTAGTCGGCTTGGGTCTGGCCCTGCTGATCGGCGCGCTCATGGGCCAGCGCTGGGTGTGACGGAGTTCTGAGTTCTGAGTTCTGAGTTCCTGACGGCTTAACACTACTGGCGCGTCACTCCGGCAGTGGCTGTTGCCCGCCGCCGCACCTGCCGGCGCACTCTGACCTGTTCGTGTATGCGTGCCCTATGTGTGGTCGGCTTGGCGCTTACTCCACGCCAATGAGCTGCTCAATCATCAGCAGCAGTTTGTCCAGGTCGAACGGCTTACCGACCAGCGCGGTGTAATCACAGTCCTGCCGGGTGATCGAGCCGGGCGCGGCGGTCATCATCACCAGCGGGATGGTGTGATACTGGGGGTCGCTCCGCAGCAGGCGGCAGACTTCGCGCCCATCTAGGATGGGCATCATCACGTCGCACAGCACCAAATCGGGCCGCACGGTGGGCAACGAGTCCAGCCCGGCGCGCCCGTCGCCCGCCGTCGCCACCCGGTAGCCCGCATCCTGTAGCACATCGCGCAGGATCTCGGTCAGCACCATCTCGTCATCCACCACTAAGATCGTTTTCATGGCGGCAAGGGGCCAGGATCAGGGGCCGCCCCTGGCGGGACGGGCAACTGGTGAGCTACGCCGGTCAAGGTCGCTTCCGTGCCGGCGAAGCTGGCGGCGACATCCAGCCCGTCCGGCGTGATCTTGAACTCACGGATCGTCGAGTCATAGCCACTCTCCCGGATCTTCACAATCGAGATCAGGCGGTGGAGTTGCGAGTAAATTTCCACATAGCGCAGGAAGAGGATGTTGTCTACTTTGGTACTGACCACCGGCGAGGGGCCGTTGGTGCCGCCGCCAAACAGTTGCGGCGTTTCGAGGGCAAACACCAGGGTCACGCCCAGCGCGCGCAGTTCATGGGTGAGCGCGACAAACAGCGGGGCGATGCGCTCCGGGTAGACGACACTATCGAGGAATCCCGACAGGCTATCAATAAACAGCCGCTGCGTACCCTGCCGTTGGACGGCCGCCCGCAGGATTTCGACCAACGAATCCACCACGTCTTCGAGCGGGAGCCGCCAAATAAACTCGATCTGGCCGTCGGCCACGGGACGGGCAAAGTCCAGCCCGATGCCGGCGGCTTTGCTGATCAAGCGCGCCGGCGTTTCATCGAAGCCAAAATACAAGCCGCGTTGCCCTTGCCGCGCCCCCTCGGCCAGAAAGTGCAAGCCCAGCAAGGTTTTGCCGCTACCGGGCGGCCCCAGCAACATCGTGGTCGAAGTGGCGAGCAAGCCGCCCAGCAGCATCTCGTCCAGGTGGGAGACACCCAGCGCCAAGCGCGTGTCGGGCGGGGCAGCGGCGGCCTGCGGCACGAACAGCGCCTCGGTACGCGGATGCACCACCAAGCCCGTATCGTCAATCGCGTAGAAATGCCGGCCACGCAGATAGGACGTACCCCGTAGCTTGCGGATCTCCAGCTCGCGCACCCGCCATTGGCCGACGACGTGGTCGGCGAGGTGGATCACCCCGTCCACCATGGTGTACTCGGAGCGCGGTTGCGGGATCTCGGCTAACGTACTCAGCAGCAGCGCCGTGCAACCCAGCGTCTCGATCACTACCTGGAGTTCATGGAAAAACTGCTTGAACGCCACGTCCGATTCAGCCATAGACTGCGCGGTCATCAGCCCGTCAATCACCAGCAGCGTCGCCTTGCGCGCCCGAATGACAGCGCGCAGCAGTTCTAACAGCCCGCGCAGGCCGCCGTCTTCCAGCGCCTTGTAGCCGCTGATATAGTAGAGGCTATCAGCCAGGGGAGCCGGGGTGTAAAAGTCAAGCAGCCGCATATGACTGAGCATCCGGGCCTGCGTTTCGGCCAGCAGCGTGACATAGACCGCCCGCCCGCCCGCCTGCACATGATGAAAGGCGATCTGGTTGCCCAGGATGGTCTTGCCGGTGCCCGGTTGCCCAGCGATCAGATAGAGGCCACCCTGCGGCACACCGCCGCGCAACACCACATCAAGGCCGGCCACCCCCGTCGGCACCAGGGGAAAACTGATTATCTCAACAGGAGCCTGGTCCACACGATACCTCTTCTGCGTAGCAAACAGTGCTAGATAAGCGCTACAGTGTGCAAGAAGCAGACCACAGCGCAGGGCGATCCTAGGGCTGCTTGCGGTTCTTTTTGCGCGAATGGGCGGCCTGCTTGCGCTTGGCTTTGGCCGGGTTCGGGGTGGATTTACGCGGGCGGGCGGCTACTGGAACCGGGCCTAGAAAGGGAACAAGCCCCGGCGACATAGCCGCCAGCGCCGCCCGCCGGCGGGCCGTGAATTCGCCGCTGCGCCGCTGCATTTCCGCCTCACTGATCAAGCCGAACTCAAATTGAGTGGTCGGCCAATCGGTAATCGTGATGTCTACCTTGTCGGCGGCGAATGCTTGCTCTATGGCCGGCAGGGCTTCGGTGGCCTGCAAATCGGTCAATTCGCCAATGATAAACCCACTGAAGGTCGGATCGTCGGTCAGGGCGTGCGCTAGCTGCTGCAACAGCACCGCGATGCCGGCCGCCCGGGCGGCCGGCTGCGCCTGGGCCAAGCGCGTCAGCGCCGTCAAAACGACCGCCCGTGCGTACATCTCATGCGTGTGATCGTCCAGATAAGCTGTCAAGGCGGGCAGAGCGGGCGAACCGATCAGCGCGTATACAGCAGGTAGATCGCTAGCCGCCCACTCATCGTCAGGTTCAGCTAAGACCGCCAGCAGGGAGGCGCTAGCCGCAGCGGCGCGCAACTGGCCCAATGCGCGCCAAGCATAGACGGGAGCCCAATAGGCGACACTGTTTTCATAGTAGCCGGGTTCTTCACTCCAGCGCAACTCATGATCGGTTGCCATGCGGATCAGCTCAGGGATCTGGTCGGGGCCGAGGCGAAACAGGGTCACATAGTCGGGCCAGTCACCTTCCGCCGAATTTTTGATCGGCCCGTGGGTAAGCAGTTGATCCAGCGGCGGCGCATAGTCGGCCATAGCCATCAGGTGCGGTCCTTTCTGTTACAAAGTCTCCACTAGCGTGTAGGCCAAACTGAGATCCGTGCCGGGGATCGGCAACCCACATAGCCTTCGGTCCAGCTCCGTGTCTCCGTGTCTCCGTGTTGTCGCTAACGCCCGGCTCCGGCTCCCGAGACGGCTAGAGCAAATTTGTAGCCAACCCTACGGCACACACGGGCGCAGGCTGGTATAATAAGGCCAGTGGAGATGGGACCGATCTTAGCAGGCAAAGGAGACAGCGATGCGAGCAATGCAGATCCAGGCACCCGGCGCGCCCGACGTGTTGCGGGCCGTCGAAGTGCCGCTGCCCGCACCGGGCGCGGGTGAGGCCCGAGTCAAGATCGCGGCAGTGGGGGTCAACTTTATTGATGTCTATGGGCGCAGCGGGCAGTACAAAGTCGCGCTGCCCGCGACGCTGGGCCAGGAAGCTGCCGGCACCGTGGATGCGCTCGGCCCCGGCGTGACCGACTTGGCGGTGGGCGATCGTGTCGCCTATGCCGGAGTGTCCGGCGCGTATGCCGACTACAGCGTGGTGCCGGCGGCGCGGCTGGTGCGCGTGCCCGCCGGCGTGGATCTGCGCCAGGCGGCGGCGATCATGCTCCAGGGCATGACGGCCCACTACCTGAGCCACAGCAGTTACCCACTGAAACCGGGCGATACCGCGCTGGTCCATGCCGCCGCCGGGGGGGCGGGCCGCCTGCTAGTGCAACTAGCGAAAGCACGCGGCGCACGAGTGCTTGGCACCGCCGGCACCGCGGAGAAGATCGCGCTGGCCCGGAGCGCGGGAGCCGACGCGGTGATCCCCTATACTGAAACCGATTTCGCGCCCGAAGTGCGCCGCCTGACCGATGGGCGCGGCGTGGACGTGGTCTACGACTCGGTGGGCAAAGACACCTTCGCCGGTAGCCTCGACAGCCTGCGCCCACGCGGGATGCTGGTGCTTTACGGCCAATCCAGCGGCGCGGTGCCGCCGCTGGATCCACAAGTGCTGAACGCCAAAGGCTCATTGTTCCTCACGCGGCCCACGCTGGCCCACTATATCGCCACGCGGGAGGAACTGCTGGAACGCGCCGACTATCTCTTCGCCGCGATCCAAGCCGGCACGCTGGATGTGCGGATCGATCAGACCTTCCCGCTGGCCGAAGCCGCCGCCGCCCACCGCTATCTGGAAGCGCGGCAAACAAAGGGCAAGGTCTTGCTGCTGCCGTAAGAGCAGGACAACGCGCTATACTCGGTCATTTGGATCGTCCACAGCATTGCCATAATCCGCGTGGTCCGGTTCCATGCAGCGGGCGATCCAATCCGCCCAGCTAGGGTAAAACTCGGTGCTGGGCCGGCGCGGGGCGGTCTCCTGCCGCCCCGCCCAGACCAAGTGGATCACGACCAGCGGCGGGTGCGGCGCAAGCAAGGCGAACAGCACCTCATCACAATCCACGCGCTGCGCCGGTGCCACTGCCGCCACACCGGCCAAAGGGTGTCTCGGCCCCGTCTCGTGCGCCAACTCCGCCGCCAAGCCGGAACCCACACGCACTGCCCGCCGGGGCAGCAACCACTGCACTACCGGTTGTTCCATCGCGCTATCTCCTATACTGCGTATTAGGCACCCGTCACGGCAACTGCGCCGGGAACGGCAAGCCCAGCGCGTGCAACGCTACCCAGGCCGCCGCGTGAACCGCCGATACACTGAGGTAAGCAGTCAGAGCCAGGCGGCGGGCGCGACCCGGCGGCAGATGCAGCAGCAAATAGACCGCCAACAGCGTCAGGGGCAGCGCGGGCAGCGAGAGCAGATCCCAGTCGCTACGCGGACCGAGATCGGCGTTCCAGGTGATGCTATAGAAGAAGACCGCTGCCGCGCCCACCGCCAGCGTCCGCAGCGGCGGCACCACCCGGATCAGCGCCCGCACGCCCGGTCCCGCCAAGGCTAGGGTCAGCCCAATGGTCAGCAAGGCCAACGGCGCGGTCAGCAATTGTTCCTGGATCACGCCGCCCAGGTGTGCCCAAGAGGGGAAGGTGTAATGCTCAAAGCGCGTTTCCGTGCGTATCAGTTGCATCAGCGTGTGCCCGTCGCCACCGCCCAGCGTGCTGAGGCCGATTTGCAGGCGCGCCCAGTCGTAACCTTCCAGCAGCATCACGCTGACCATCGCTAGCACCAACGCCAGCCCCACCCCCACACCTTCGCCGCCCTCCGCCAGTGCGGTGCGCCGGCGCTGTTCCGCCGGCAGGCCGCGTGCACGGCCCACCCAGGCTGCCAGGACCATCAGCCCCCACCACAGCGCCGAACCATGCAGCAAAGCTGTGACGGTCGCCACCAAACCCACCCAGCCGAAGCCGAGGCGCCCCTCCGTATAGCGCCAGCAGACCCAGATGACCAATAGGCTGCCCGCCGCCAATAGCGAATAGCTCTCCACATAACCGAAAAACAGCAAGATGTTACCGACGGCGCAAAGCGCGGCCAGGATCGTCCAGGTTTCGCCGCGCGTGCGGCCCATTGCGCGCCCCAGCAAACTCGCGCCGGCCAAGTACACCCCACCCGCCAATGTCGCCACCAGCGCATACACCTGCGACGGCAGCGGCAACCACTCGCGCAGCACCCGCCACAGCTTGGCCTTGAAATACCAGTCCAGCAACTCGCGCTCGCGCCACAGGTCGCCGCGCGGGATGCGGCGGTCAAACTCGGTGCTGTCGCCCTCCGACCCACGCGCCGGCAGCAGGCTGAACAGCAGCAACCCTCCAGCGCAGACTGCGGCGGGCAACCAGTGCTGAGTTCGGAATTCGGAGTTCGGAATGGGCGACGGCACAGTAGCTACCTCAGTAAGGGTAGACGTATTGTAATCGCGCACTTGATCGGCCGGCGTGGTAGGAGTTAACTTGCTCGTCCAAGCCCAAAGGAGCGCAGCAAGCACCACGAGCGGGCCGGCGCCTTGCAGGGGCCAGGGCAGCGTACCGTAGAAGGCGACACCCCAGGTCCAATTGTCGGCGTAGCCGATGCCGCTGGGGATGTGCGGGGCGATGAAATGCCAGACCAATACAGCCAGCGCTGCGACAATCACTGCCCCTGCCGGCCGCCAGGGCTGAGTCGTGAGCAGCGGGTGCGGCGCGACGGGAACGGGCGGCCGGGGATGCGCACGGCGGTAGGCGGCAGCACGGCCCCACGGCACCAGCAGCAAAACCACCAGCGCCGGCACCGGCCAGTACCAAGCGTAGAACACCAGCCACGGACGGGCCAACGCATTCAACGTACCCAACATCAAGCCCCAGCCCAGCGCCGCACCCCAGGCCGGGCGTGTCTGCCTGCCTACCGCCAGCACGGCGGCATAGGCCAGCAGGCCACTGAGCAGTAGGGCCAGCCCCGGCCAGGGCGCAGGCAGCGCCGGGCCGCTGTTGCGCGTCTCCACGCTGTAAAACACCGTGCCCAGCCGGCGCGAATCACCTGCCGGCTGGAAGATCGTCGAGGTCAATACCAGGGTGGGATTGATCGCCGCCATAGAGGCCGGCGGCAGCCGGTAGGTCACAGCGCCGGGGCTGCGGGCCAAAGGTTGCACGCCGAGGCTACGCCCACCTGCCGTCGCGCCGAGGACAGCGGCCGGGGCATCTGGAGGACGCACCCCCTGCACGCGCAGCCGCACCTCCAGCGGATAGCCGAGCGGCTCCAGACCCAGAGTTACGTGGTCGCCGCTCCAACGGAACGGGCCGTTGGGGCTGGTTTCGGCGCGCTCTTGCAGGCCGCTCGTCGTCGGCGGCGGATAGTCGCCGCTGCCTAGCGCCTGCGTGACAGCGGCCGGCCACTGCTGGCCCAACAGCAGCGGGATCACCACTGCCGCCAGCGCGACTAGCCACCCCTGGATCGCCGTCCCGCGCCTCGGCTGCAGCACTGTCAGTGGGCGGATGGGCCAACTCCTGACTGCTGGGCATCCAGCAGCGAGTCACGGTGCCGGGGGTTCAACTCGTCACTTTGCGTGGTGCCCAGCCGCTTCGGCGGCGCAGGCTTGAGTGTAGACCCAGTACAGGCAGCGCGGCTACCGCTCAGGTGGGGCACAAGGTTCGCGTTAAAGGTGGCGACAGCAGCCATAGCGCATTACTCCGGACTATAGAACCGATAGCCGATACCCGGCTCGGTCAAGATATAGGTCGGGCGTTCGGGGCGTTCTTCGATTTTGCCGCGCAATTGGCCGATGTAGACACGCAGCAGTTGCGTCTCGCCGGTATACTCCGCGCCCCAGACCTTGTGCAGGATCGTGCGGTGGGTGATCACTTTGCCGGGATGGGTCATCAGCAGTGCCAGCAGGTTGAACTCGGTCGGGCTGAGATGGATCGGCAGGCCACGCTGGGTGACGAGATGGCGCGCCGGGTCGAGCAGCAGATCACCGACCGCCAGCGGCGTTTCAGGGGTGGACGCCTGCGGCTCGGAGCCGCTGTGGCGCAAGGCTACCCGCACCCGCGCCAGCAGTTCGCCGATACTGAAGGGCTTGGTCAGGTAATCATCAGCGCCACTGTCGAGCGCAGCGATTTTGTCGCGGTCGGCGCCCCGCACCGACAACACCAGCACCGGAGTCGCCGCCCGCTTACGAATAGCGCGCACCACCGCCACGCCGTCCATATCGGGCAAACCCAAATCGAGTAGGATCAGGTGCGGATCCCAACTCTCCCACTGCGCCAAGCCATCCGCGCCCGTCATCGCCACGGCCACCTGGAAGCCCTGCCCCTGCAAGGCCGGGCGCAAGGCCCGCGCAATCGCCGGTTCATCGTCAACAATCAACACCCGCGTCTCAATCATACACCCTCACGCCTAACCGATTACTTTTCACAGTCACTGGGCACTTTCGTCTCCCGCGCTTTCACCGGCAGCGTAAACAGTACCGTCAATCCTTGTCCGGGCGCGCTAGTCGCGGCCATCGTGCCGCCGTGCGCCTGGATCAAGCCGCGGCTGATCGCCAGGCCGAGACCGGTGCCGGTACTCGCCTGCCGCTCGGTCGCCCGATAGAACTTATCGAACAGGTAGGGCAGGTGTAGTGCCGCCACGCCCGGTCCTGCGTCGCTCACCGCCACTTCTACCCAGTCGCCGCTACGCCGTGCACGGATCAGGATGGGCGTATTCGGCGGCGTGTAGCGGATGGCGTTCTCCAGCAGGTTGGTCAGCACCTGATCGATCTCGCTGTAGTCCAGCCAGATCAGCGGCAGATCAGGCGGCACATCCACCGTTAGCGGATGCTCGATCAGGCGCGGCTCCAGCCGATGTACCGCGCCCTCGATCACCTCGCCCAAGCTGTTCCAGTCCTGCTCGGGCCGCAACGCACCACCCTCAATGCGCGACATATCAAGTAGATTGCCCACCAGCCGATTCAGGCGACGGGCTTGATCATAAATACCGTCCAGCAAGTCGGCGTGGGCCTCGGCATCCAGCCCCATGTCGGGCGCTTGTAAGCTGGTCACTGAGGCGATGATCGATGCCAGCGGGGTGCGTAAATCGTGCGACACAGCGGCCATCAAGGCCGACTTCAGTTCGTCGGTGCGGGCCAGAGTCTCTGCCCGTGCCGCCTCTTCCAACAGATCAAGCCGCTCCAGGGCCACCACAGTCTGATCGGCGAAGGTCGCCAAGGCGGTGCGCTCCGCCGCCGTGAATGGGCGGCGGTCGGTCTTATCGGCCACCGCCAGCACGCCAATCGCCCGCTGCGCGGTGCAAAGCGGCACATAAGCGGTGCGTCCGTCACGAATCTGCCCGTCGCGCGAACCCAGCAAGCCGGACCGCCCCGCCTGCGGCGAACTGGGGCGCGCCGCCCAGGCCGCCAGTCGCAACTCCTCGCGGCTAGGCAGGCGCGCATCGGCAGGCGCCACCGTCTCCACCTGCAAGCGGCCGCCGGCATCGCTCAGCAAGATCCAGCACACCTGCACCCCGAACACGGCGACTACTTTAGCCGCAATGGCCGGCAGCACATCGGCGGGCCGCTGTGCGCCGAGAATCGCCTGGTTCAGCTCGTAGAGACGCGACACGTCTTCGGCGTGCCGTTGCGCCGCCACTGCCTGTTCCTGCACGTCCGCGATCAAACGGCTAATCAGCGCCGACATTCCCAGGAAGACAAACAGCGCCAGCCCGTTGCTCCACTCGCTGATCTCGAACGTCAAGTAGGGGGGGATGAGGAAAAAATCCAACAATGCGAAGCCGAGTAGAGCCGCGAAAATGCCGGTACGCCGGCCGCCGCGCAGCGTGGCCCCGATCACCACGATCAGGAAAACCAGGCCCACACTCAGCAGGCCGATACCGGCGCGCACCGGCCAGAGCAGCGCCGTCATCCCGCCCAGCGCCACGGCCGTCCAGCCGTAGCGCACCCAGCGGGCGGCCTGCTGCGTTGGGCGCAAGCCTATAGCCGTCTCCAGCATACTGGCACCCGTCGCCTGGAACGTAGGGTGATCGGTTCGCTCGGCCAATGGTTGGCGCATTCGGCGCGGTCCTCCTGCGCCTATTATACGCTATCAGCAGCCGCGGCGGGCGGCAGGGCGCGAGCCGCCCAGAGTTTGCGAAAATCCGCGTGCCGCCATAGGCCGGCCGTCGGCCCGCTATCGGGTGCCGTGATCATTCCCGCGCCCCGGCGGGCGCAGCGAACTGCCGAGCCAGGAAAGCCGCCACCTCATCCACCACCGCGCGCGAGAAAGGCAGGGCCACCCCCGCCGCCGCATACGCCTCGGTGATCGGCAGGGTGTAACCCGCCTGGAGCGCGGCGCGATAGGCTTGCCACGTCCCTGCCGCATCAGCCTGCGCGTGTTGCCACAATTGGATCGCACCCAAGTGGGCCAGGGCATACTCAATGGCGTAGAAGGGGTAGTTGAACAGAATGCCCTGCCGCTGCCAGCCGATCGCTTGCTCCGCGTCCAGGCCGCGCCAATCTACGCCCGGCAAAAAGCGCGACCACAGCGCCACCCAGGCGGCATCCAGATCCGCCGGGCGCAGGGTCGTGGGATCTTGCGCGTAGACCCAGTGCTGGAAGGCATCGTTCACCAAGACCAGGGGCAGCCAGCGCAGCACCGTCTCGGTCAGCATTTCGCGCATCGCGTGCGCGGTTTCGCCGGCGGCGTGCGGGTGATCGCTCACCTGGGCCAGCATGGGCAGGCCCAGATAGCTCAACGCGGTGGACGGGAACTCATCGAAGCCGCTCGGCCCGCCCAGATTCCACATCAGATCCTGGTGGGTGCCCGATAGGTGATCGTGGAAAGCGTGCCCCATTTCGTGCAGCAGCAGGGCCAGGTCGCCGAACGCGCCGGTGCCGCTGATCCGCACATACGGCATCCGCTGTACTGGGAAGAACCATTCCTCGCCGCCCGACGCTTTGCCCAGTCGATCATCGGGATCGAGGAAGCCCGCCTGCATCCGCGTAAACAGGGCGCCCAATTGAGGATCAAGCGCCGTGCAGATCGCGCCGGTGGTCGTCAGCAACCCCGGCACGTAGTGGAATGGTTGCCAAGCCGGGCTGCGGCGCGGATCAGCGCGCACATCCCACGGGCGCAGCGTGTCCAGCCCCAGCGCGGTCTGCCGCTCGATCAGCAACGGGCCGGTCAGCGGTGTAATCGCCGCCGCCACCGCGTCGTGTAGGGCTAGGCAGTCGCTGGGGCTAAAATCCAGCCGGTTCATCTCGCGCCGGCGGTAGGTGCGGTAGTCGGGCAGCCCAGCCTGTTGGGCCAGCCGTTGCCGCTTTTGCACCAGATCGAGAAACAGGCGGTCCAGCGGCTCTCGTTCGGCTAACCAATGCGTGTGGATCGCCCGCCACGCTGCTTCCCGGCGAGCGCGGTCGGGGTCCGTCTGCCGCGCCTCGGCTTGCGGCACGGTCAGGCTTTTGCCGTCTACAGCTAGGTTAAACGCCCATACGCGCTGCCCATAGCCGCCGGCCGTCTCGTCAATCTCCGCCTTCAAGGCAACAGTAGCCGCCTGAAACAGATCGGCCTCGTTGCGCCAGACACGCAGAAACTGAAGCTGCTCCGGCCCCGGCGTGTAGTCGGGCACAGCCAGCAGCTTGGCGATCAGCGCCTGCGTGGCGATCTGAAAAGGACCGAACACCGTCTCGACAAACTGCTGATAAGCCGCTTCCGCCGCCGCATCCCGCACATCCCGCGCACGGTCGCGTTTCAGACCTGCCCGCTCTTCCCAGACGATGCGCTCCAGATCGCTCCAACGCCGCAACCAGTCGGGCACGCCGGCAGCAGGCAGTGGTTCCGCCTGTAACGCGGCATACTGCGGGCCGAGCATCACCCAGGTGCCGAGGTCCGTGGCTACTTCTCTCGTTGTCACAAGGAGACCTCCCTCTGCGCATATCAATACGAAACAGCGGCTCGCGTGATAGCCCAGCCAGTCACGTCGTCGGTCGTCAGCAACTTACGCCCCTTACACATTACGTTTTACGTTTCTCGTAGCGCCTCCCAGCGCGCCAACGCCCGTGTCAGGCACCAGGCGGCCAGGGTTGAGTTGGGACGCGGGCGCCCCACGGCGGCATCGAACAGACGCCCTTCGTAAGCGGTTTTGATCGGGGCCAACGCCAGGGCCAGGGTGCAGGCGCGCTCCCGCTCGGCGGCGGTGCCCCACGGCAGGGCATCCAGGTAAGCCGCCCGCAGATCGAGTTCAGTGGGACTCGGACCGGTACTGCGGTCAAATACCCGACTTTCATCGCCACCCATGTCCCACTCACGCCCGTCGTCCAGCAAGCGATCCAGTGAAAAGAATGGGCAACTCCAGCCCGCTTCCTCCCAGTCGAAGATCAAGATACGCCCATCGGGTTGCACCACCGCGTTGTTGTTATGTAAATCCACATGGTCAATCGAATCGGGCCAGCGATCCGTCGCCAACTCCCAGGCCCACCGCTCCACCTGCGGGCGGAAGCGGGCCAAGCGGGTGGTAAACGCTTCGGGAAAGTGGAAGCGCCGCGCCAACCGCCCGGCCCCGGCCTCCCAGGCTTCGTTATGAGTCTCGCCGACATCGGCCAGGATCGTATCCAACCAGCCGGGGATCGCCTCAATCGCACTGTGCGGAATACCGGCCCACTCGGCGGCCGGCAGATCGGCCACCGCCGTCTGGATCGCGGCCAGGGCACGTGCTTCGTCCAGCAACGGCCCTCGGCGGCGTGTCTCGGCCACGGTCGGGCCGCTGAAGGGACGAAACAGGGTCCAGGTCTGATCGCCGTATGTGGTCGCCGCCAGCAACTCCGGCACTTCGGCGGGGCAGTGGCGGGTCAGCAGCTTCGCTACCAGGGGTGCGTGGGCGTAGATCGCCAGCGTACTCAGTTTGAAGATCACCTCACCTACCCCGGCGGCGGCAAAGCGTGCAGTAACCCCCCACGGCTTCACCTGATGCACCGTCAGTGGGCCGCTGACGGCCGGGCTGCCGGGTAGTACTGTCTGGATCCAGGCGCGGGCCGCCGCCGGATCCAGGCGCTCGGCGGGCCAAGTAAAGAGATCGGGCGATGGATAGCTCAGGGGTCGGCTCCTTTAGTGTATTGGGCAGCAATGCCTAGCGGGGCTGCCTGCCTAGCGTACCATGCCGAACGGTGCAGGGGCATCGGTCTAGCGGTGTATTCCGGCGCAGAGTTACGATAGACTCCCCGTCCCTTCAGGCGCGGGATCAGGGGTGAGGGCGACCAAGTTGCGCGTCGCCAGCAATTCACCGGCCGGGGTACGGTCGCCGGTGCAGGCGATACGGCGCGGTGCGGCGATCACCTGCACTGTGAAGCCGAGATCACGGTACAGCGCCAATACGCGGCGTGGCCTGATTCGAGGCGACCACGGGGCCGGGGTGGGCGGCCAGCCAGGCGGCCAGCCGTTCCTGATCGGCCCAGCCGAAGCCGCCGGGGCTGTAGCTGGTGAACTCGACATCGTAGGGCGGATCGGCATAGATGAAATCAGCGGCCTGCACCGACAACGCGGCAAAATCACCGCAGACGAACTCTAGGTCGGCGAGCGGCGCCTGATAGGGCGTGAAATCGCGCGTGTAGGTGATGCGGGCATAGCGGCCAAACGGCACATTGAAGCCGCCCTGCCGGTTGAAGCGGCAGAGACCATTGTAGCAGGTGCGGTTCAAGTAGTAGAACAGCTCCGCCGCCGCCACGCTATTGCCGTGCCCGGCGACCACCAGCGCGTTGAAACGGGCGCGGGCCGCCAGATAGAAAGCGCGCTCGTTCTCCATCGGCGCGGCAATGTACAAGCCGGTTTGCAGCCGGCGGTAGAAGTTGATCAGGTGCGGGTTGGTATCGTTGAGCAGTGCGGTTTGCGGCGCCAGACCCAATGCCACCGCCAGGCCGCCCACGAACGGCTCAACCAACCGCCGCTCGTGATGCACAGCCCACAGCGGACGCAATGTCGGCAACAGCCAGCGTTTGCCGCCCGCCCACTTCAGCGGCGGCGCAGGCGGCAGCCCGTGGCCCGCGCTGCGTTCGTGCAGTGGGGCAACCGTCAATCCCGGTCCAGCAGCCGGCGCAAGCACTACCGCTACGCCGCCCGCTGCGCTTGCCGGATGGTCGCGGCCAGATTGGCACCCAGGTACTGCTCGGCATAGCGCACCAGACGGTCGGCGGGCCAGATGTGCAGTGGTTTGGTGCCGATCCAGGCTTGCGCGTCGCTGCTCACGCGCCCGGTGGTGAGCAGATAGGCTTCGCGCGCCCCATTCCGCGCCATCACGCCGTAAAGCTCGCGCACCACCGCCGGCGACACCGTGCCCTGGTAGCGTTTGCATTGCACCACGCATAAATTGCCCGCCGCGTCGCGCATCCGCAGGTCTACGCCTTGATCGCCGCTGCCACCCACCCGCTGCACATCTCGATAACCTGCTGCCGTCAGCAGTAGGCGAGCAAACTCCTCAAACTGGGTCGGGGTCAACGCTTTAAGTTGATCGAGCATCCCCGTCTGAGTAATGGACCGCGCCACGGGGCGGGGCAGGGATCGGGAGTGCGGGCGCGCTGTCGAACGAAGACGAGGCGTGGGGCGCGACCAGCGATCGAGCCGCCGGTATACCAATTTCCCGTAGCGAGATCGGCCCAGCACCAGCAGCGCGCCTAGTATGCCCAAGCTCAGCCCGGCGATCCAGCCCCAGGCATCGGCCACGGTGATCGCCATGAGCAGCAGAATTGCGCTCGCCACGATGGTCAGGCCCAGAATCGGGCCGCTGCTGGAGCGCGTCATCGGGCCTTGCGCCCCTGCGTGGCATCGGCCAGCACAATCTGCGCGGTGTTGCGGCCCGATGCGCCACAGACCCCGCCGCCGGGATGCGTACTCGCGCCCGTCAGGTAGAGGCCGGGCACGGGCGTGCGGTAGTCGCTCAGTTCAGGCAGCGGACGGAACATGAACATCTGGTCCAGGCTCATATCCAGGTGCATGATGTTACCACGCCGAAAGCCGACATTACGCTCCAAATCAAGCGGACTCTGGATATAGATTTGCCGCTCATGCACCGCGCCGGGGAAGTTGGGCGCATACTCGCCCAGCGTCGCTAACAGACGGTCGGCTTCGCGCTCACGGATGCTGTCCCAAGCCGCCGCGCCGCCGTCGCGTAATTCGTAAGGGTGATATTGCGCCCAGATGTAGAGAACGTGCTTACCTGCCGGAGCCGGCGTCGGGTCCAGCGCCGAGGGGGTCATCACCACCAGCGCCGGGCGGGCGGCGGGGCGGCCCTGCGCCGCATCCTCATACGCCTGTTGCAGATAGTCTACCGAAGGGCAGATCAACTGCATCCCGGCGTGGATATTCACCGTCGGATCAAGCGCCCGGCCCGCGCCGTCGGCAGCATAGCCTGACCAGTCGGGCAGCGCGTCGGCGGCACAACGCAGCGTCATGCCGATGCCGTTGCCCGTCCGTAAGGCCGCCACTTTGCCGCGCAGATCGTCGGGTAGCGCGTCGGACGGCAACAGATCGAGCAGCGTGGTCTGCACGTGGGCGTTGGACACGACTACCGGCGCAGTTAGGCGCGTGCCGTCGGCTAGTTCGACCCCGGCGGCGCGGCCCCCGGTCAGCAGGATGCGGCGCACGGCCTGCCCGCCGGCAAAACGCCCGCCGTAGTGTTCCAGGCAGGCGACTAATGCTTCCGATAGCCGACCCGATCCGCCGACAGGCCGCGTCAGCCCCACTTTGTGGTAGATCACCAGCGTGCCCGCCAGTTCCGCCGAGCCGAGTTCATTCGGGGGCGGGCCACTCTGCGCGGCCAGCCAGGCCAGTGCGGCGCGCAATTCGGGGGTTTCGAAAGTCTCCTCTAGCAGGCGACCATACGACATCAGCGTTTTCCGCAGCAATTCCATACCGTCCATGCTGGGATCACTCCGCCCGCGCATCTTATCGCGCATCGTTTGGCGGGCGATTAGTCCGGCCAGGTTGCCCGGCGACGGCGGGGCCAAAAAGCTATCAAATACCGGCTGATTAAAATGCCACCACTGCCGAATAAAACGCCGGTAAGTTTCCGCATCGCGCTCCGACCAGCCGGCGATGGATTGGCAGGTCTTATCCAAGTCGCGCCAGAAGACCAACGAGCGTCCGCCGGGGAACGGCGCATAAACCACCGGGTCGTGGCGCATATAGCGCAAGCCGAAGCGCCCCAGGTCTAATTCGCGCAGGATGGGCGTGAGATGGATCATGATATGAAACGTCGAGCAGGTGTCGAGGCGAAAGCCGGGGAAGAGTTCTTCAGTGTTGACTGCGCCGCCCGGCCTGGTGCGCCCATCACAGACCAGCACACGCCGGCCGGCCTGCGCCAGATAGCAGGCCGTGATCAGCCCATTGTGCCCGCCGCCAATCAGGATCGCATCGTAATCAGCGGCCACGACGCACCAAGCCGGCGACGAGGCCCGCGCTCGCGCCAAAGATCGCTGCCACTGCCGGCGTGATCAACACCCGGCTGCCCTCGTGCAGGTGAACGTGGGGAGCCGCCAGGAAAACGACGATGCTGTGGCGCACGCGCGCCGTGCGGCTCACGAACACCGCGCCACCGCCGTTCTGGATCGTCAAATCACCGCCGGCCACGAACACCGCACCACCGCCGTTCTGGATCGTCAGATCACCGCCGGCCACGAACACCGCGCCGCCCCCGTTCGTCAGCGCGAGGTTCTCGTGGGCCACAGCCAAGCCGGTCGCCCCGTCCCGCAAGGTCGCGTTGCGCCGCGCTGTTATAATACCTGCCGCCCCGTTGCGGAGCGTCACAGCATTAGCGGCGATGTAGCCCGCGACACCGGGACCATACGTGCTTGTGCGGTTCGCCATACGCCCTGTCACACCCCTTTCCGTAGCCGCATTATAGCATACGGCTGTGCGCCTGGCACAGGGCTTGCTGCGATTCCATCATGATCGTCTACGGCAGCCCGCAACGCAACGTCACAACCGCCGCCGCCCTCGCCGGGGTCCGCACCCTGGTCGGCTGCGCCCAAAGCGAGCCGCAGGCCGAGGCGACGCGCCGGCTGCTCATCGCACTCGGCGAACTGACGCAAGGCGTGGCCGATGCGCCGGATGCCAAACCCTTAACCGTCAGCCGGCTGCACGACGCGCTGCTCCTGGTCGGGCAGGCTCTCTATCGCCGGCAGGAGCCGCCGCACGCTCTACCGGTAGGCATAGTCGAAGCACAGTTAAACGGCGTAGTTACCTTGCTAGAAGCGGTCGCCCGCCTGCCGCTGCCGCCCTACATCACTATCCACCAGCCCGAAGGCTTCGCTTTCTACGGCCTCTACCCCGAACACTACTTCCAAGCCGCCGCCGCGAGTCCGCTGTGGCAGCGTGCGCCGGGAGCGAACGTCCTGGTCATCGGCATCCGCAGCATCGGCACGGCGCTGGGCGGCGCTGTGGGCGGCGCGCTGCGGGCGCACGGCGCAAACGTCCGCCTGATCACCGTGCGCCCGACCGGGCATCCGTTTGCCAGGAGCCTGCCGGCGGACGCGGGGCTAACTCAACTACTTGCCCAATGGCAGCCCACGGCCTACGCTATTGTGGATGAAGGGCCGGGGCTATCGGGATCGTCGTTCGCGGCGGTAGGGCAGGCGCTGCTCGATCTGGGTGTAGCGGCGCAGGCCATCCATTTCTTCCCCGCGCATGGACACGGCCCCGGCAACGAGGCTGGAGCAGCCGCGCGCGCCGTTTGGGACGTGGTACGCATCTGTCTCCCACCTACCGACGGAGATCTGCCGTTTAGCCTGCCCACTTGGCCCACCGCTTGGCGTGACCTCCGCCGGCCGTTAGCCCAGCGGCCCGGCTGGGGCGCGCTGCCGCCCTTCGAGCGCCCAACCCAACTGATCGCCACTCCCCATGCGGTACCGACAACCCTGCTCTCGTTCGCGGGCCTCGGCACTTACGGCGAAACGGCGCACGTCCGCGCCGTAGCTACCGCCCAGGCGGGCTACGCTCTCGCGCCCAGCGGCTGGAGTCACGGCTGGCTGGCAACCCCATGGACCGACCGCCCACCGCTGACGGCGGCCGCGTTTAGTAGTAACGCTATACAGCAGTTAGCAAGCTATCTAGCCCACGCTAGCGCGATCTACTCCGAGCCGGGTGCGGCTGGTGCTACACTGGATACGCTATTAGAAATGCTCTATTGGAATGCTTGGGAAGCACTCGGCGAGGAAGCTGCAGAGGCCACCCGGCGCTACGCCGATCCCCTGTGGCGAGCGGGTCTGGCCGATGCGCCGTTGCTGACTCCACCGCCCGGCTTGCGCCCCGACGAGTGGCAAATGGATGCGGCTGGGCGGCTACAACTGATCTTGCCATTGGGCCGCCGGCATAGCCACCCGTTGCCCGCCCTGGCTGATCCCGCTTGGGCACTAGCCGCCGTAGTCGCAGACTTCGCGTTCGACCCAGCGACCGAGGCTGCTTTCTACACGGCCTACGTCGCCGCCGGAGGATCGTTGCCCTCTCCGGCGCGCCGACGGTTCTATCGGCCGGCCTATGCGGCCTTTGCGGCCGGGCGCAGCAAATTGGAGGCGGCTGCCGGCGGCGATTGGGCCGCCTATGGCGCGGCGTGTGATCGGCTACGGCAGCTATTAGCCGCAGATGATTCGGGTTCAGGTCCGGGGACAGGGAGTGCGGACAAACCTTGACAGCGCGCTACCGAGCACCGTATGATCATGCCTATGAGTAATCCATCAGACTTCTATATACACGGGCACAGCAGCCCCACAGGCGAGTGGCACTTTAGCCTGCCGATTACGGTGCGCTTCAGCGACATGGACACCTTCGGTCATGTCAACAACGCTGTCTACCTGACGTACGCCGAGTCGGCCCGTATTGCCTACTTCCACCGGCTAGAAGAAACCGACGCCGCCACCCAACTAGGCATGATTCTGGGGCGATCCGAAGTGGACTATCGGCTGCCCATCGTCTTTGGCGACCACCTGGAGGTCCAGGTCCGTGCGGTGGCTATCGGCAACAAGAGCTTTGTGCTAGCCTATCGTATGAATGTGCAGCGCGACGGCCAAACCCAACTAGCCTGCGAAGCGCGCACCGTACTCGTCTGCTATGATTACGCCGGCGTGCGCAGCGTTGCCGTGCCGCCGGATCTGATCGCGGCGTTAGAAGCGTTCGAGGGCCGCACGTTGCGCGGCTAACCCCTAGCGCGTACCTACCACGGAATATCGAGCACGGCCTGCTCGCCGGCAAATGGTGTAACGCCACAAAAATACGCCCAGTAGATACACCCAACGGAAGGAGCCGGCATGAGCGCGCAATCGCCGTCCTACTACACCCCGGAAGAATACCTCGCTCTGGAACGCGCAGCGGAGTACAAGAGCGAATACCTGGACGGCGAAATCTTCGCCATGTCCGGGGCCAGTGCGAGGCACAATGTCATCACTTTGAATATCGCCCGGCGGCTCGGCAATGAGTTGGAGGAGCGTCCCTGCGAGATCTATGTGAATGATATGCGTGTGCGGGTCGCGACAAGCGGATTGTACACCTATCCTGATGTAGCGGCCGTATGTGGGCCACGCGAGTTCGCTGATGATCAGCAAGATACGCTGCTCAACCCGACGGTGATCTTCGAGGTGCTGTCGCCTAGCACCGAACGCTATGATCGTGGGCAGAAGTTCGCCCACTATTGGCGGCTGCAAGCGCTGACCGACTACGTGCTGGTGGCCCAAGACCAGATACGGGTGGAGCATTTCCAGCGCCAGGGCGACGGCTGGTTCGTCACCGCCTTCACCGCGCTGAATGCGACGCTACAGCTACCTTCTTTAGGTACCGACTTACCGATGACTGCTATTTATAAGAATGTAGAGTTTCCACCGCCCCCGCCGCGCCAGTAGCGATCCAACCGAGCAGCTTGCGCTCGTAAAGGTATGTGCTATGTTTATCCTGACTAAGGACATCAGCTACAAGTTAAGGGCATTGCCGCCTTGTCAAGGGCGCGTTGCGGCCCTTTTTGGTAGAATAGCCCTATGACTACCTCTTCTAACCAGGCCCCGCGGGCCAAGAGCACGGTGCGCCATACCCGCGCCATCCAGCG
>JBBRPH010000069.1:0-24862 GCA_038228295.1 Chloroflexia bacterium
CACTTTTGGTGAAGACTTCGCGACTGCCCCACCCAGAGGCGAAAGCGGCCGCTAGATCAGCGGGGGTGCCCCATTCTGGGAGAGTAAACGGCGGGCAACTGCGGCGCACGATCCCCATTCACCAAAAGTGCCTGAGAACCCATTATATGATGAAGATGCTATGATGTGCGCCTCCTCACCAAAGTTAACCTGACATTATCCCTAGTAGAGCGTAGGGCGGCAAACCTCGGCGGTAGCTGCACCAAGACGGCGCGGCTACCGTGTTTTTGTCCGGCGTTCTGTGCAAATTCTAACCTGATTCTGCATAGGATTTGAGGTAGGGCGGCTATACTAGTCGCAGGGGTCCCAGGGCGCCCAGTCGGGGGTTGCCGTGCACGCGACGCAGGAACACGACACCCGACGGCAGCAACCCAGCAAGGACTAGCGGAGCAGCCAACATATGACCGCGCACCCAACCAGTAAGCCGACCAAACCGCGCCTTGTCCCCGCCCGTCTCTGGACCCATGGAGTGCTGGCGCTCGGTACCGGCGCGGGCTATGGGGTCGCCTTGATCTACGACCCGTCCGCGATCCGTGCGGAGCCGTTAGCGGTAGCACTGGGCTACATGGCGCTCTTATATCTGGCCCTAAGCCTGCTGATCGGCCCGCTCTACCTAGCCCGCCAACGACGCAATCCCGTCAACCTAGCCCTGCGCCGCGATATTGGCATCTGGGCCGGAGTTACGGCCCTGCTGCACGTCGGCGTTAGCTTGCAAATCTATGATCAGGGCGGCATTCTAGGCTATTTCCTGCGGCCGGTCGGGGATCACCAGCCGCAGTGGACCCTCTTTACCGCCAGTAATAGTGTCGGGCTGCTGGCGACCGTGTTAATCACGGTCTTGCTGGTCCTCTCTAATGATCGCGCCCTGCGCTGGTTGAAGGGTCCGCGCTGGAAGCGCATCCAATGCTGGGCCTACCCGCTCATGGGGCTGACGCTCCTCCATACGCTGGGCTATCAACTCTATAACGAGCGTGAGAGCCGCTTCTTCGCCGCGCTAGGGGCGTTGAGCCTGACGGTGGTCTTGGCACAGGGCACAGGGCGCCTCGTCCATCGGCGCCGATCCCAGCAGCGGACCCGTCCCACACCACGCACGCTGAGCGCGGAATGGATGTCTGCGGCACCGGAGGAGTTCTCGCGGCGCCGTTTTCTGCTGCTGGGCGGGGCCGGCCTAGTCGCCGGGCTGGCCGGGCTGGTGAGTTTCAAGGTGACGCAAGCGGTGCTGCCGGCAGCACTGCCGCCCGTTACGGGATCAGCACCGGAAACCGCTCCGCCCGTGGCTAATAATAGCCCAGGCAGCGACCCGTCGCCGGCCGCCGGCCCCGCCGACCCGCCGACCCCGCCGGTTGCGGATAGCGCCGCCCCGCCCCCCGCCCCCAGCGCCCCGCCCGGCGGATTCGTCATCAGCACGCTCACCGACTGTCCGGTGAATAGCGCCGTAACATTCACGGCCCCCGACACGGGCGACACCGGGATTGTCATTCATGCCGCCGATGGGCGCGTCCAAGCCTTCAGCAATGTCTGTACGCACCGGCCCTACCCGGTGGAATACGATGCCGCAGCCCAACTGCTCGTTTGTCCGTTGCACCAGGCGTGCTTCAGCGCCCAGAACGGGGCGGTCACCCGCGGCCCCGCAGACCGCAGCCTCCCTCCTATGCCGGTCCATGTGGATGCGCAGGGCAACATCCTCTATGGCTAAGGTCGTCGGGTGGGAGTGCCCCGCCGCCGCGCAACGGATCCGCGATCTCCACCCCGATCCTGCCCAAAGCGTGGGTAGCGGCGGGGCCGTGCGGCACCCCCTTCTTGACCACTCGATCCCATTGCCCGCCCGTGGCGCCGGCGTGGGGTCGTGCGCCGCGCGGGTGCGATCCAGCACAAGGGCGGGGATGCGTGCTTGCGGACGGGGTGCCCGGCTGCGCTGGGCACCCCACACGATTCGGCTCCTGCACGTTCTGCTCGGGGGGGTGGTCGGCGGCGACCTCGTTGTCCAGCTGTGCGGCCGCCGTGCCCGCGTTGTATCCGCGCAGTTGCTCTATGGCACCGGGACCGCCGTCACGCGCTGCCGGGGACAGCTAGTCATGCAACGCACCTATCGCCAGGCAGTTCCGGCGCATCCGCAGCTGCCGCAGGGTTGGCGTAAGGCGCTTACCGGCCTCAGCAACGGCCGGCGGGAGCATGAGGTCGCCGATTCATTCCTGCGCCGGCGCGGCGATTTTGACGCAGCCGCTCGGCCGGCACCGCCCCGATGCCTCGCCTCTGTTGCGGGCGGACGGCGGGCCGCCTAGCCCCAGCTCGTGGGTGCGGCGTTGCAAATCCCGCCACTGCTCGTCGGTGAAAGTGATTCGATACATATCGGCAGTATACCCGAATTCCTTGACCCTCACCCGCTCATCCACTTAGGTGCTACTTGTTCACCCGCGCCAGGGCGGCGTTGCCCTGATCGGTGATCGCGTTGAGTGCTGTGTCCAGCCGGATCGAGGTGAAGAAGGCGCGTTCCAACTCGGCGTTGAACGCGCTTTCGATCTCCGGCCACGCCGGGCTGCTGGGCACATGGCGCACGGTCGGGATCGCGTCCAGGTAAATCTGCGGGTGGGCCGGCGCCTGAGTCGGGTCCAAGAACGCCGACGATTCGGCAACGCTTTTCAACGTCGGCACCGTGCGGCCGGTCTTCGCCAGCAACACCTGCCCGTCCGGGCTGGAGGCCCACTGCACAAAGTCCCAAGCTACTACCTTATTCTTCGACTGAGCGGAAATGCAGTAGGCTTCGCTCTTCAAATTGCTCGCCTGGGCCACATCACCGGGTAGGGTCGCCACGTCCCAGGTAAAGCCCTTGCTCTGGCGGAAGCGCGCCGTGTCCGAGCGGTTGCCGATGATCATGCCCAACTGGTTAGCATCCCAGCGCGTTTCCAGCGCCTCAGCCTGCATATCGGTTTCGCTCGGCACCACGCGGTATGCTTGGCTCAGATTGATGAAGTACTGGATGGCCGAGCGCGTCTCCGGCGTGTTCAGCGTCAGTTGAGTAGGATGCGTGGGATCATCCACCAGTTCCCCGCCGTGCTGCCAGATAAACGGAGCGAGGTTGTCGAGTTGGGGTTCAACCCCCAAGCCGTACTGCCCCGGCTTTGTGATCGCCTGGGCATCACGCAAAAACTCCTGCCAGGTCCAGCCCGCGTGTGGGAAGGGCAACCCGGCCTTCTGGAAGAGATCCTTGTTGTAAAACACATTGGTGCTAGCAATGGTCAGCGGCATACACTGGAGCGTGCCGTTGACGCTAAACGACTCCAACGCCTGCGGATAATAATCGCTAGCTTTGAGCAGCGGACTCTTATCGAGCCAGGGGCCGATCGGCTCCAGTGCGCCCTTCGCTTTGAACTGTGCGAACTGACTGTAAGGCAGCACAAACACGTCCGGGGGGTTGCCGCCGGTGAAAGAGGCGCGCAACTTGGTGATGTATTCCGGCAAATTGGGTACATGGTTCAAGTTAATCTGCACCTGCGGCCGCAAGCCGACATAGGCTTGGACCATGTTCCGCAGCGGCGTGGCTTCTTGGGCTTCGCCGTAGATCTGGAAACTAAGATTGGCGCCGGCTGCTAACGACGGTAGCGGCGGAGACTTCGGTGGCGCGGGGGCGGCCGATATAGGAGGCACATCGCCGGTCGTCGTGGCCGTGGTCGGCGGCGCAGCAGGAGCCGTGGTGTCGGTGGCGGCCGGCGACGCTACGGTGGAGTCGCCGGCGGTTGTGGCGGTTGTGGGGACAAGAGCAGTGGCCGTCACAGCACTCGCCAATGGTTGTGTAGGAGCCACAGCGCCGGTAGTGAGCAGCGTTGTATCGGCGGCGGCGGCTGTAGGGGGCAGCACCGCCGCAATGGTCGGCGCTGCCGTCACAGCTGGTACAACAGTCGGCGTGGCCCCGCCGCTGTCACAGGCGGCCGTAGTCAGCAACAGCAACGCAACGCCGCCGCGCTGCCACCAGGATGGAGCTTTCAACAGGATCATTCCTTTCTCGTTCTACAGAGCCGTCGGCCCCGCCGACGACACAACGCCCGCACATAGTCCAGAGGCAAGGTTAAGAACGCACAGTGCAGCGCAGCGATAGGATTAGCGAATACTCTATTATACACGGAACCCTCTCAGCAAGCCGAGAGGGTTCCGTGTATATTCTGCAGAGGTCTCGCCCGATTAGGCGCGGCGGCGCAGTTGCGCGCCCGCCGTCAACAGGCCCGCCGCCAATAGCGCCAGACCCGCCGCGAACGGCAGCAAGCTGTCGTTGCCGGTCGTCGGCAGGGTGCTGCCGCCACTCATCGAGCCGCCGCTCATCGAGCCGCCGCTCGTCGTGCCGCCGCTCATCGAGCCGCCGCTTGTCGTGCCGCCCATCATGCTCATCGCGCTGCCGATAGCTGCCTGGAGCTGGTTAGCCGCTGTGCCGGCCTTGCTCCAATCGCCCGCTGTGATGCCCTCATTGACCTGAGTCATCAAGTCGTCCAACTTGGCCTGGGTGGCCGCCGACTGGGCTTTGATCGCGTTTTCGTTCGCCATGAACAGGGTATTGAAGGCTGTGTACGCAGCCGTCGCTCCTGCCTTATCCTGGTTGGTGGTTTCGCGCACGAGATCGCCGGCGGCGCTCTGGAGGCTTTTCATCGTATCCATCATGCTGCCGCTGCCGGCGGTGCCGGTAGCCCCGCCGAACTGGCCGCTCACAATCGCCTCGTGGATTTCGCCACAGGCGGTGTAGGTGCCGACCTCGGCCGACGATTTATGCACATTGATGGCGTAGCCTTTGTTGGCGAGGATCTCTAGATCGGCCGCCACTTCGGTCTCCGACGCACCGTTTATCGCGTCGTGCAACGGGAAGGCCGGGACGGGATCGAGATTGGCGCAGGTGCCTTTGTGGATATGCGCCGGTTGGGCCACGGTCGTACCGTTGGACAGCTTGATCTCCACGCGCACCATCGTCGCGCTAAGTTTGGTGAGAATGGCGGTGCCGTCCTGACCGGAGCCGTTCAGGGCTTTCAGTTGGATGGTCAGCGATTCGCCGGCGGCATGAGTGCCGCTGAGTGGGAACACGGCGGCCATCAACACAACCGCGAAAATCAGAGCTACTACCCGTTTCATAACCTTTTCCTCCCCCTGTAAGTTGAGACTAGCATCTGTAACAAGGCCGCAACACTTGGCGAACCGTGAACAGTATACCATATACGGAAGCCTATTGCTAGATCCTAATATTGTTCATTTCACTAAACTACTATGATTCATTATCGTATTTAGATTGTATCTAGGTCATAGGTATTATATAATCAGAATTTATTACCGACAAAACGTTGTATAAAAGAACCATACTATCTATTCTGATTGCTTAATGACAAAACTACGGTAAAATTGATAGTAATAGCTTCCTACTAAGACGGTGATCGTGTATAATGGCAGCGCGATTTATAAATCCCTTTGCAGCCTGAGAGGTGTTATGCGCTCTGTCGAGTCCGCGCCACCCACCCGCCCGCACCTGTTAGACGGGTTGACTCGTAACGTCTATGTGCTAGGCTTAGTCAGCTTGTTCACCGACATCAGCAGCGAAATGATCGTCCCAATCCGCATCCTATTCCTGGTGACGGTGCTGGGCACCCCAATCACAATTGCCGGTCTGATCGAGGGTATCGCCGAGAGCACGGCTAGCCTAGTTAAAGTATGGGCCGGCCGCCGCGCCGACCGTATGACAAATCGTAAACCGCTGATCGTGGCCGGCTACGGCATCTCTAACGCCGTCAAGCCTGTGCTGGCGCTGGCCAGCTCTTGGCCGCCGGCATTGGGGCTGATTTTTGTGGACCGCGTGGGCAAAGGTATGCGCGGCAGCCCACGCGATGCTCTGCTGGCTGATTCCACCGCGCCGGCCTATCGGGGCAAGGCATTCGGCTTTCACCGCTCAATGGACACGCTAGGCGCAGCTATCGGCCCGTTGATCGCCTATACCATCCTGACCCTCAGCCAAGACAACCTGCGCGCTGTGTTTGCTTGGACCGCTGTCCCGGCCTTGTTGAGCATTCTGGTGGTTGTGTTTTTGCTACACGATGAGCGGCGTAGCCTGCCGGCAAAGGCGAAAGCGAGCGGCATCCCCGCGCCCGCCGCTACACGCCGGCAGGCATTGGCGGCGCTGGGACGGCCTTTCTGGATCTTCACCATCATCGCGACGATCTTCGCCCTCGGCAATTCGTCCGATGCGTTTATCTTCCTGCGAACCGAAGGTTTGGCAGACAGCTTGGCCGCTGTGCCGCTGGTCTATTTCGGTTTCAATCTGGTGTATGCGCTGCTGGCAACGCCGCTCGGCGTACTCAGCGACCGTTGGGGGCGGCTGCCGGTACTGTTTGCGGGCTATCTGGCGTTCGCCGGGGTCTACTTGGGTTGGGCTAATGCGACCGAAAACTGGCACGCCTGGGCTTTATTCGCCCTCTATGGCATCTATGCGGCAGCCACCGAAGGGGTCAGTAAGGCGCTAGTCAGCGATCTGATTCCGAAAGCACAGCGCGGCACGGCTTTAGGCTGGTTCAACGGCTTGGTGGGCTTCGCCGCTCTACCCGCCAATTTGGTCAGCGGCCGGCTTTGGAGCCAATTTGGCCCCGGCGCGACCTTTCAGGTGGGCGCGGGGTTAGGTCTCGCCGCCGCCGGCCTGCTGCTAATGAGCGTGCCCTGGCTGCACGAACAACGCTCTGCCGGCCGAGCGGTTTGATGAACCACGAAGAACGACGGTTTGATCGGCGCCGGACGCGAAGAATCGCAAAGGATATGAAGAAAAGAATGGTTATAGCGATTATTATGTAAAGTCTATTGAGCGCATGATTAGGATTAACCAACAGCTCGATCATCTCTACTGTCACCAATTTCATGGTAATGACTCTACTCTGCATCATCTTCGTGATCCTTCGTGCATCAAACCCTTTCTCGCACGTCTTCGCGTTCGGCGCCGATCAAACCGTCGTTCTTCGTGGCTCTTCGGGCTTCTTTTTGGATCGAGAGAGGATATAACAATGCAATGGGTAACACGTAAAGGGGTCAAGTTCGACCGATCTGCTTGCGCTTGGCTGATCCTGCGGCACCTGGACTCGCAGGCCACGTTCCTGTACTTAGAAGCCGAGCCGATGCAGACGGCTATCGCTGCCGGCGCACGCCCATTCCACAACGTAACCTTCACCGGCCAGGCGCGAACACAGAGCAGCTTCGAGGATTTGCTAGATGAATCCAGGCTGGGCGCGTCCGACCCGGCGCTGAAATTGGTCGGGGAGTTTGTGCATGATGCTGAGATCGGCGCGGAGCAAGGCGGCGCGGATAATCCTCTGCGCGCCATCGCCAAAGGGGTGGACGCGCTGGTCCACAGCGACGCGGCAATGATCGAGCGGATGCTGCCTATTTTTGATGCGCTCTATGCCGACTGCCGGCGCAAGGTCGCCGGTCAGCAGCGCTGGGCCAGCCTCGAACCCGGCTGGCGACACGATTAGGCGGGCAAACAGACCCCTACCCTATCCTACCCTGCGCTGACCGTGTCCACCGACGCAACGGCGGCGTAGGGTAGGCAAACCGGGGTGTTACTCTCCGGGTCGCGCAAGATGTGGGCGCGCACGCCGAACACCGCCGCCAGCAGATCGGCGGTCAGCACGCTATCGGGTGGGCCGTCGGCTACGATGCGGCCCGCGTCCAGCACCACCATGCGGCCGGCGTAACGGGCGGCCTGGTTCAGGTCGTGCAACACCAGGATGACGGTCATGCCGCGTTCCACGTTGAGCCGGCGCACCAGTTCCAGCACTTCCAGTTGGTGCCCGATGTCGAGAAAGGTCGTCGGTTCATCCAGCAATAGAATCGGCGTGGCTTGGGCCAGAGCCAGCGCGATCCAGGCGCGCTGGCGTTCGCCGCCGGATAGGCTCTCCAGCCCCCGGTAGACAAAGGGAGTCATGCCGGTCAGCGCTAGGGCTTCAGTGATCGCTGCATGGTCTTGGCGGCGCAACATCCGCAGCGCCCCAGCGTGGGGATAGCGACCCTGCTCTACCAGCTCATGGACCGTTAAGCCGGCGGGCGCGACCGGTCCCTGCGGCAGGATCGCCAAATCGCGTGCGACCGCCGCCGACGGCAGCCGCGTGAGCGCTGTCCCGTTCAGATAGACGGCTCCGCGACTCGGCACCAACAGTCGGGCTAGGGTTTTAAGTAAGGTGGACTTGCCCGACCCGTTCGGCCCGACCAGCGCGGTGATGCCACCGGGAGTAATATCCAGCGAAAGGTCGCGGACCACAGTACGCTCACCGTAGCCGATCTGAAGCGTGTCGCCGCGTAACACGGCGGTGTGTTGGCTCATCGGTTCCCCCGTCGTAAGAGATAGATCAGAAACGGCGCCCCCAGCAACGACAGCAGTGCGCCCACCGGCAGTTCCGCCGGCTGTGTGATGCTGCGCGCCACTACATCGGCAGCCAGAAGCAGCCCCGCCCCCATCAGCGCGCTCATCGGGAACAGGCGGCGCGCATCGTTGCCGACCAAGCGCCGTGTCAGGTGCGGCGCGATCAGACCCAGGAAGCCTAGCGCGCCGACCACCGAGACAGCCGCCGCCGTCAGCAACACGGCCACAAACAGCAACCCGGCCCGCGCCCGTTCCACACGCATCCCTAGCCCGGCGGCCACGTCATCGCCCAGTTGCAGTGTATTCGCCACACCCGCGCAGGCCAGGCCGAGCGGTAGCGTCAGCAGCGCCCACGGCCAGAGGGTGCCCCAGTGGACCCAGGTTCGCCCATTCAGCGAGCCGATGATCCAGAGCAAGATGCTGCCGCCGGCGTTCTGGTTCCGCAGCAAGACCACTGAGGTGGCCGAGCGCAGGATGGTACTCACCAGCACGCCGGTCAGCACCAAGCGGATCACGTTGCCCTGTTGCCCCCGACTGAGGCTGTAGACCAGCCCACCCGCCGCCAGGCTGCCGACCAGCGCCACCAACGGCAGATCCGGGCCGGGCGTGCCTAGATCCCAGCCCACCAGTGAGCGCGAGAGCCACAACACGGCGAAGAACACCCCGCCCGCCGATGCGCCGGTCAGGTCCGGTTCGGCCAGAGGATTGCGCGTCAGCGCCTGCAACAACGCCCCCGCCAGCGCCAGCATCGCGCCCGCCGGCACCGCGATCAGCGCACGCGGCAGGCGCAGATGCCAGACAACCGTGTGGGTTAGCTCGTCCACCGGCTGCCCGGTGAGGACCGCCAGCACTTGACTAGGCGGCACGGATACGGTGCCTACGCTAATATGCACAAAGAGCAAGGCAACTACCGTCAGCAAGCCGAGCAGCAGCAGCCACGGATAACGCCGCGCCGCCCAGGGATGGTCGGCAACAATCGGCACGGCAGTGCTCACTGGCGCACCTGATCCGTGCCCAAGCGGCGGCGCAGCATCAGCAATAGCAGCGGCCCGCCAATTAGCGTCGTCCAGATGCCCACCGGCAGTTCGATAGGATCGAGCAGGTTTTTAGCTACCAGATCGGCGCCCAGCAGCAGCACCGCACCGATCAACGCGCTGATCGGCAGCACCTGGCGAGCATCCGGCGTACCCAACAGGCGGCGCGCTAGGTGCGGCGCGGCCAGCGCGACATAGCCAATCGGCCCGCACACCGCGACGACAGCGGCAACGAGGGCCGCACTCAAGATCACGATCAGCAGGCGTATACGGACGACGCGCAACCCCAGTCCTTCGGCTAGGTCGTCGCCCAGTTGCAAGAGGTTGAGCGGCCGGGCCAGCAGCAAGGCCAGTGGGATGCAGACCACCGCCCACGGCAGCACGATCTGCACATAGTCCCAGGTACGGTTCGCCAAGCTGCCCAACAGGAACAGGTAGAGCAACCCGACATCGGTCTGGCTGCCGAACACAACGATGCTGATGATCGCCGCCGACAACAATGAGCCGACCGCCACCCCCATCAGCACCAGACGTGTGGGATCGTTGAGCCGCCGCATACTGACCAGCACCACGGTCCCACTAAATATCCCACCGACCAGCGACAGCCAGGGATACCAGGCCAGCAGCACCGGCACATGGAAAATCGTGATGATCGCCATCACCAGTGACGCGCCAGCCGACACCCCCAGCAGTTCCGGCCCGGCTAGCGCATTCCGCAGCGCGTCTTGTAGCAGCACCCCCGCCAACGCCAGCATCATGCCGGCTAGGCCGCCAAGCAGCACACGCGGCAGCCGCAACTGAGTGACAACGATGCGTGCCAGTCGCGCCCCGCCACCGCTAAAGATGGTCGGCAAATCGCCCGGCTGCAACTGCGGCGTGCCCAACAGCAAGCCGAGCAGCGCCAGCACAGCCAGCAGCCCGACCAAGCCCCCGGCCAAGATCAGCACCCGGCTGATCCTGGCGGGAGCGGCCCGCTGTATGGGAGGGGCCAAAGCACTCATTTAGGGCAACGGGTTGGGGAACGTTTCCGGGTAAATCTTTTTCATTGCGTCGTCCAGCGCGATGCTCATCGAGTGCGTGCCGCGCCCGAAGATGTAGATAGCGGTGCGGACTTCATACACTTGGTTGGTCTTGACTGCCTTCAGTTCGCTCCACAACGGGTTGGCTTTCAACTGCTGCGACAGCGATGGGCTGCCGGGGGCGAAGTTGAAGGACTCGACCAGCAACACATCGGGATCTTTTTGCAGGATCTTCTCCAGCGAGTATTGCAGCGATCCCGGCTCCTGGTCGGGCGCACCCACATCCCCGGCTCCCGGCGGCGCCCACGGATAATTCGTGACCTCAGACAGCACGCTACCGAACAACGAGCCACTAGTGAAGATGCTGAAGTTGGTGTTAGTGCCAAACAGGATGAGCGGCACCTTGTTGTTGGGCGCTTTGGCCTTGTAGGCCGCCATTTTTTGCAAGAAACCGCGCGTCGAGTCCTCAGCCTTCGCTGTGCGGTTGGTCAAGCGGCCTATCGTGTGCAGATAGGCCAGCGAGTCTTGATAACTGGCCGGGTTCATGATAAACAGCGGGGCAATCGGTTTGAGTGCCTCACGCAAGCCAATATGCGGAATGAAACCGATCACCAAGTCGGGCTTGATCTTGGCAATGTCTTCCAGGTTGGGCGCAGCGAAGCCGCCACCGATCTGGGCAAAGGTCTTGCCTTTATCTCCCCAGAACTCCGGGTTTTGCGCAAAGGTGTCGTTAATCGCAGCCGGCTCCATGCCCAGCTCGAACAGGATGTCTTCGCACAGCGCGACCAGACAGACGACGCGCTCCGGGTGCTTGGTCAGCGTCACGGTCGTCTTGGTCCAGTCGGTGTAGGATAAATCCTGCCGGCTACGCGACTGGAAGGTGCCGAGTTGGCTCAGGAGGACGTTGAACGGCACGCGATTCTCTGGGTGCAGCTCCATCACCGCACGCTCAAAATATTGCACGGTGTAGGTTTGGCCGTTCAGGTCGTTCTTCTCTTGGAACTCGTTGGAGATCGGGTAGCCCTGCTGGGCCAAGCCACCGTGGGTCTCCCAATAGGTGCGGAACGCGCCACCCAGGCTTTTGCCGGTCTCTTTGAACTGGAGGGCGTTGCTGCTGCTAGCCATCTGGCCGGGCGCGCCGCCCAGGCTGGGATATTTGCCGTGGTAGGCGAACACGCCGATCAGCGAGCCTTGCACCTCGAAGGGCGTGCCGGCGTTTTCGGGGTGCAGTTCCAGCACCGCACGCTCCAAATATTGTGTGGTGTAGGTTTTGCCGTTGGTGTCCGACACATCTGGGGTTTCGTCGCTGATCGGGTAACCCAGTTGGGCCAAGCCGCCGTGCGCGTTCCAGTAGGCCAGGAACTTGCCTTTAAGTGTATGGCCGGTTTCGGGGAAGAGGCGCGATTCGGCCTGGGCCTGACCGGCCGATGGGTGCGGTAGCGCTAAGCCCAAGAGCAAGAGCAGCAGGAGCAGCACGAACGGGCGATTGCGGGGCGAGGTCATGAGATTCCTCCATAAGCTGTGGCATAAAATGGGTAGGTTGGGAAGGGTCGGGAACCGGCTAGCTCCCGACCCTCCGATTAGGCGGCGCGCAAGGCGCGCCGGCCACGGCGATCCTGATCGTGGCGAATCCGCCAGGTGTATAGCTCGGCCGCGATCACGACGCGGGTTTTGCCGCGCCAGCTACTGCCGATTTGCCCACGCTCGATCAGCTTGTAGATGTGGTTAGCATTCATGCCGGTGTAGGCCATCGCTTCGGCAATGGTCCAAACGGTCGGCTCCGCCGGGTGAGGAGCTACCGGTTGCGGCACCGCCACAACTGTCGGGTGGGTAGAAGGGATCAGATGCCGCACGTCAATGTTCAGGCCGGCCGCCAACTGCACTAACGTGGCATAGGATACGCCGACGGGGCCGCGCTCAATCGCCCGCAAGAGGTCGTAGCCCAGGCCGGTGCGCGTACGCAACACGGTGAGGGTTAGTCCTTGACTAGCGCGACAGGTGCGCAGCAGGTCGCCGCCCGACCATGCAAGCGGATAAGGTACGCCGGACCATGCGCTACGTGGCGGGTCGCCGGTCAGTAAAGCCGGCAGATCGAGGTGCAAGGTATTCGCCAGCGCCGCCAGCGTGCGGTAGTGGGGATTGGGATGATCCCCTTTTTCGAGATTCGTCACGGTGGTACGGCTGAGTTCGGCCGCCCGTGCCAGTGCCGGTTGGGTCAGACCTGCGGCCTGCCGGCAGTGTTGTAGCAGCGCCGCGCCCGGCCAGGCGGAAACCGGCGCACAAAGCGGCGTGGTCTCCGCACAGGGGAGCGGCAGACTCACCGCAAGTTCGCCTACCGGCGACGGCAGGACGATACTCCAAGGGAGCATGGTATTCTCTTTCTTGCCGAGCCGGGTACACGAGGGATCAGCGCAGAGGGCAGCAGACGGCGCGGGCAGTCGCGGAGACTGCGCTTATGCGCCCTACCCACCACTCGCTATGAGAGCGGCACCGCAGCCGGCAATAGGCGGACATCACCCAACGGGATAGATTATCCCGGCGGTTAATGCCCGAATATAGACCGAGCTATAGAGATGGTAGAGAGTGGGTTAGTAGGCGCGGGGGTGGCACCGGGGGGGTAGGTCGCCGCGAGCGGTAGAGCGGGACGGCCAAGCCCAACAGCAGCGCCCAGAGGGCCGCAAGCTGCGGTCCGGCCAAGGGCAGGGCGATGGGGTTGCCGTCGGTCGCGGGGGCAGGGGGGCCATGATCGGCTCCGCTGAGGGTGATCAAGTTGATCGAGGTGAAATGGAATGCGGCCGGACTCCAGTTGGCGGGAGTGCCAAGAGGTAGCGGTTCGCCGGCCGGCGCAGGACCGGTCGGCGCGGCGACTACCATCGGCGCGGCGGGCGCGGGCTTGGGCACGGCACTTGCCGCTACCACCACCACTGGTGCCGGCGCATGGGCGTAGTCGCGCCGGGGGGGTTTGGGCAGGATGCCGAGGCGGACCAACGGCGATAGGGCATCAGGCTCGGGGCGGGCACTAGTACCCGCTACAACGGACTCACGATCCGGCACAGGAGCCACACGATCCGACTCGACTGCTGCGCGGCCTTGCTCCTGCGTATCGTACCACACGGCGGGGTGCAGCATCCCTTCGCCCTGATCACGCTCCCAGCTAGAACGCGGCATGAAGAAGAGGTGGGGAGCTTGCCAGCCGTCGGGATCGGTGCGGGCCGGTACGGTGATCGTCAGCCCGACGAGCGTAATCACGGCCAGCGCCGTCCGGCCACCCACACGCAGGGCTACCGAGCGCCCAGCCCCCTGCCCCACCGATTGCAGCACCGACCACACCACAGCGCCGTGCGTGCGGGTAATCCGCAGCACGATCCACCAGACCACAACCAGGGCCAGGAGGATGAATTCCGAGTGGTGAGTCAGATCAGTCATGCCGCTTGGGTCGCCGGTACTCCCTTCAACAGGTGCGTGTAGTCCTTAATATATTAGACTTTAGTGGAAGGCCAAACCTATGCTGTTCTTACTTCCCTAGACCCTCAGATAGTTGTAGGCTGATCAATTTCCATTGGTTGTGATCTTTGATAAACTGCGCCGTAAAGCCGACATCCCCGCGCGTGCTATACGATATGGTACCATCGGTGTAGACGGTCGTCCCGTTCGTCCCGCTGTTCTCGCGAAAGTTGTCAATCTTCGTCGCGGTGTAGCCGCTAAAATAGTCGCGACGTGTACTGAACAGAGTGGCGGTGCTGCTGAGTGTCGCCGTCGTCGCAATTGGCGAGAATAGCGCAAACGCGGCTTGCGGATCATTATTCATCCCAGCGCGCATGAACCGATCTACAATCGTGGCGGTCGTTGCGCTGTCCTGGGAGAGGCCACGAAAGAGCTGGACCCCGTTGGTCGCAATGAACACTCCCACCCCGCCACAGCATAACACAAAAACAAGGGCGCTACCAACGATCCACAATACGGGGTTCATGCGCCTTCGCACACGCGGCGCACCCGCCGGGCCAGTTCCCCCTGCCCCATCCGTCGCCACAGCCGGACCGAAACGTTGGGCCTGAAAGGCGGCTAGACTAGTCGGATCAAGGAGCAACCCGCATTGCGAGCAGACTGCCTGGCCTACCTGAATGGGGCCGCCACAACGCAGACAAGTATACTTGTATTGGCTCAACGTACATCCTTAAGTGCCTGTTTTGCAGACCTAGCGCCATTAATCCACAGGGTTAGGGATCGTTTGACCGAGCAACAACACCAAAGCGGTCCTTCCCGCGTAAGAGTTACCACCACGCTCCCAGATTTTTGCATCCCGACCAGCAGGTTGCTGCCGACCACACTACAAGTATGTGGAAAGCAGTCTGCGGCGAGGTTTACGCGAAGCACCCTGGCAGCGCGGTCAGCGTATGCTGGTGGGGATAAGGGGCTAAGATCCATTATGGAACATTATAAACCCTTTTAGGAAAAGATACCAAGCTAGTAGGCATACTGCAACGCCCTTTCCGCTCTGCGCCTCAGAGTGCGGTGTAATTCGATACAATTGCGACCGGGCATAGATCGCCGGTGGGGCAGTGCCTATTTGGAGTGCCTGAGACAGGCACAAAGCAAGCGGTCATGAGCGTCACGTGCGAAAGTCCTAATAAGCCGAAGTGTTAATTCGCAGGTTGGTGGTCGCGTCCGGCCTCGCCAAGTAACAAACTCCCGAGCAAGAACATACCTGCGCCCCAGAAACATAACAGCGTAAGGATAGCAAGCCAAATAGGAGAGCCCCCATCCAGATCCATTTCCCCATTAGGTAAGCCAATAAGCCCTAAAAGGGCCGACAGAATTCCCACGATGCCCAGAGTGAGCGGAAGGAAACGACCTATACTGGACCAGGCTAGTCGGAGCGTCGTCATTCCAATCCGAATCAACCCGCCTGCAGCAACCAGAAGTGCGACCCAAATAAGAGAAGACGGCAGTTTTTGCTGAGTGCCTTCCGCCAGGATAAATATCAATCCCACAAACCCCAAGCTGGTCAACAGAAATCCGTCCCAGGAAAATCGACCACCGTATTGCGTGTGGACCGGGGCTAGGCCCGCAAGACCAATTGCGGCTAAGATCAGTGCTGGAACAAGAGCAATAGAGAGCCCGTTCCAAGCGGTGATCCATGCCATCCCACCGGCTAAAGCTGCTATGCCACTCCATGATATCAGGGTACGGCTCATTTTACCTCCTAGCTATCGAATTTTCGCCTCGAATCAGTATCCAATAATGCTATGCTTCAGTGCGTGGGACACCAGCCACACCGTGCTGCCGTAGAACGTACACACCTGCGGGAATCAGAAACCGGGTAGGTAACACCCATAATGTCGGCAAAAGTTCTCATCACACTTAATGAGTAATCATCAGAGATGTTGTTTGTGATCTTACTGCGTCAATGGCTTCTGTCGCGTGTAATTGAAAGTGCATAACAGGCTCTAGGGCCATGTGCTAGTTCTTTACGAAAGGTATTGGACGTAATAGCCCAGGACTATACCCGATTTTCTTAGAGCGTGTTAAAGAAGTCGCCTTTTGCCGGGTGTTTTGTGCCTGAACCACCGTACAAACCGAACTTCTTTAACACGCTCTTAGCTAGAATTTGATCTAGCACATCGCCCTAATAATATTAGCACACTGACAGGTCGGCTGACAAATCACGGGATGTATGTCCAGATTTGCGGTCCGTCGTCGGACTACCAAGCATGGTCTTATTCTGATCCGCTGATGATCGATTCGGCTTCAGTTAGAATCTGATCGAGGTGCGCCTGACTCCGAAAGCTCTCCGCATAAACCTTGTTGATGTCCTCGGTGCCTGACGGGCGGGCGGCAAACCAGCCGTTATCTGTCACCACTTTTAGGCCCCCAATCGCCGCGCTGTTACCGGGCGCTTGCGTCAGCTTGGCGCGAATGGGGTCGCCGGCTAGAGTAGTAGCGGGCACAGCGGCTGGGTTGAGTTGGCCGAGGCGCGCTTTCTGGTCGGGCGTGGCCGGGCTGTCACGGCGCGTATAGAAGGACGTGCCCAGCCGCGCCGTGAGGTCGGCGTAATGCTGCCCCGGATCACGCCCAGTGCGCGCCAGGATCTCCGCCGCCAGCAGGCCCATGATCAGCCCATCTTTGTCGGTGGTCCACACAGTACCGTTACGCCGCAGGAACGATGCGCCGGCGCTCTCTTCCCCGCCGAAACCGAGCCGGCCGCTCAGCAGCCCCTCCACAAACCACTTAAAGCCCACCGGCACTTCGTAAAGACCGCGCCCAATGTCGGCGGCGACACGATCAATCAGGCTGCTGCTGACCACTGTCTTGCCCACCTGCGCCGTCGCCGGCCACTGTGGGCGGTTCTGGAATAAATACCATACCGCAACGGCCAAGTAGTGGTTGGGGTTGAGCAACCCCGCGCTGCGCGTGACGATGCCGTGCCGGTCGGCATCGGGGTCGGTGCCGAAAGCGATGTCGTAGCGGTCTTTCAGCCCTACCAGGCCGCTCATCACATAAGGCGACGAGCAATCCATGCGGATCTTGCCGTCGTGGTCCACCGGCACAAAGCGAAAGGTCGGGTCCAGGGTCTGGTTAACGACCGTGAGTTGCAATCCGTAACGTGCAGCGACCGCGCCCCAGTAGCCCACCGTCGCCCCACCCAACGAGTCCACGCCGATGGTGATGCCTGCCGCGCGGATCGCCTCCATATCCAGGATCGCGCCGAGGTCGTTGACGTAAGGCGTGATGTAATCATAAGGATGGACTGTCGGAGCGGTCGGCACGGCGGCGGAGTCCAGGCGGCGCACAGGACGATTGCCTGCGGCCAGCAGCGCGTTGGCGCGGTTCTGCACCCAACCGGTGACGGCCGGATCAGCGGGGCCGCCACTGGGGGGGTTGTACTTGAACCCTCCATCACGCGGCGGGTTGTGCGAAGGGGTGATCACGATGCCGTCCGCCTGATCCGACCCGCCCGCCTGGTTATAGGTCAGGATCGCGTGGGAAATCACCGGCGTAGGCGTGAGGCCGTCGTCGGCGGCCGGCCGCACCGTGATCCCATTGGCGGCTAATACGGCCAGCGCGGTCTTTTCGGCCGGCGCGGAAAGCGCGTGCGAGTCTTTGCCCAGGTAGAGCGGTCCAGTGATGCCGGCCCCGGCTCGGTACTCGACAATCGCCTGTGTGACCGCCAGAATATGATCCTCGTTGAACGTCCCATCCGCCGCCGAGCCGCGATGCCCCGACGTGCCGAACGCTACCCGTTGCGCGGGATTGGCCGGGTCGGGGTGGACCGTGTAATATTGATCCAGTAACGCGGCCACATCAATCAAAAGCTCTGCTGGGGCCGGCCGGCCGGCTAGGGGACTGTGCTGCGCTTCCACGGTATTGCCTCCCTCATATATAGGGTCTTAAGCCTGTAGGCTTAAGTATACCGCAGGATACAACTGGGCACAAATCGGCATTTAATTTAACAAGATCTTAACAACCGATTGAATTAGCTTAATATCGCGCTGCTATGATAACGCTGCGCGCAGAATGCTGCTGCCTTGGCTACGCTATGCGTGGATGTGTACGCTCGGCTCATATTGGAAGGAGTTATTTGTGAAGAACAGACGGATTCCGGCACTTTTAGCGGCATTGACGGCGGTAATCGCCGTTTCCGGCTCGGCAGCGGGGCTCCAGGCAGCCGCACCCCAGACTGCGAATGAGGTGGTCGCCGGCACCGGCATAAAGCATGTATTGCTGATCAGTATTGACGGCTTTCACGCTGTGGATCTGATGCGCTATATGCGCTTCTATCCGAACTCGACCCTGGCCCAACTGGCGGGCACCGGCGTGATGTATCCCAATGCTCAGGCATCCCTGCCGTCAGACTCGTTCCCCGGCATTCTGGCGATGACGACGGGTGGCACCCCGCGCTCGACCGGTGTGTGGTACGACAACTCTTATGATCACGCACTGCTGCCGCCGGGATCGGCGTGCCCCAGCACAGCCAAGTTGGGCACCCAAGTGCTGTTTGACGAAGCACTCGACAAGAACCTAGATGCGCTGGACGGCGGCGGCAACTCAAGCGTCGGCAGCATTGACGTGGCGAAGCTGCCCATTGATCCAGCGACCTGCAAGCCGGTGTATCCGCATAACTATCTGCGGGTGAACACGATCTTCGAGGTGGCGCGGGCCGCGGGCAGCTACACAGCCTGGGCCGACAAGCATCCGTCTTATGACCTGCTGAACGGCCCTTCCGGTCAGGGCGTGGCGGATCTGTATACGCCGGAGATTGCCGCCGGCGGTACCACCGGCAGCATCACGAAGACGGAGGCGTATGACGACCTCAAGGTGCAGGCCATCGTGAATGAGATTGACGGCAAGCGCCACGACGGGTCCACCGCCGCGCCGGTGCCGGCTATCTTCGGTATGAACTTCCAGGCAGTCAGTGTGGGCGAGAAGTTGAAGGGCAACGGCTATCTCGACAGCCAGGCCCAGCCGAGCGCCGGCCTCGCCGATGCGCTGGCACACACCGACCAGTCGCTCGGCAAGATGGTCGCTGAACTGCGCGCCCGTGGGCTGTTCCAGTCCACGCTGATCATCGTGACCGCCAAGCACGGGCAATCGCCGATTGATCCGAGCAAGCGCAAGATCGTCGCCGAAGATACGATCCCCAATATCATCAGCGACACGGTAGCGGGCGGCGCGAACCTAGTGGCGCAGTTTAATGGTGACGACTTCGGGATGCTCTGGCTGACCGATCATAATCAGACCGACGCAGTGGTCGGGACGTTGCAAACGCCGGCCAACGAAGCCGCTGCCGGTATCCAAGAGATCCTGGCCGGTGATTCTCTGAATCTCCGCTTCGGCAATTCCACCGCCCCCTCACGCACGCCGGATGTAGTGGTGCTGCCCAACTACGGCGTGATCTATGCCGGCGCTAAAGCCTCGAAGCTGGCCGAACACGGCGGCTTCAACAGCACCAGCATGAACGTGGCGCTGCTGATCTCGAACCCGGCCCTGGCCCACGCTGTCGTTGCGGCCCCGGTGCAGACTACGCAGATCGCGCCGACGATCCTGAGCGAACTGGGCCTTAATCCGAACGCGCTGCAAGCGGTGCGCTTGGAGTACACCCCGCTCCTGCCCGGCATCAACACGCACCTGGGCCGCTAACGCCCACGTGATCCAGCCCAGGCGGTAATATGGCCTATCGGCCGTGACCCTACGGCACCACTCCTGCAACAACTCGACGTACATACGCCGGGTTGTTGCAGGGGTGGTTTTGTTGTGAGCGGGAACTGAGGCGATGATTGTCAGAATTGCTGCTTAGGTGCCGTCACACCTAGCAACGGAAGCGCCTGCGCCAGAGCGCAGGGCCGACGGTGTTGCTGAGGGCCACCCCTGCCGCCAGCGCACCGCCCAAGAACACTGCTTGGACTAGCACCAGCAGCCCAGTCACATTCTGCGTTTTTGCTAAGGCCAACATCCCGTTGAAAATGGTTAGACCCGGCAGCAGCGGCAGCATCCCCGGCAGCACGTAGAGCGTCACGGGGGCGCGTTGCCAGCGAGCAAAGCCCCAACTTAGCACGCCGACCAAGAAGGCCGCCAGAAAAGTCGCCGTCAGCGCGGTCGGTTCCACCTGCACGATCAGCAGATTCGCCAACCAGCCCGCCGCGCCGGCCAGTCCCGCCGTCACAATGGCGAAGCGCGGCACATGGTTCGACACCGCGTAGGTAGCCGAAGCGACGAATGCCGCCCCCACTTGGATCGGAATCTGCCAGACGGTAGCCGGAGGACCGGCCACTGGAATGGAGAGGCCGAGGTGGACAGCCTGCGTCAGTACCAAGCCCACCCCGCTAGCCAGCGCCGCCGCCTTGAGCAGCGTTTCCAGCCCCCGCGCACCACTACTCAACAGGTCGCCCGCAATGCCGTCTTGCACGGCCAGCAACAACGCCGCGCCCGGCACCAGCTTCATGATGCCGCCCGCGATCACTAAGTCGGCATGGATCGGCAAGCCGGCCGCTACCAGGGCCAACGCCACGCCACTCGCCAGTAGCGCCCCGCTAAAATCGCTGAACACGGCAGGAATGCGACTGCGGGCCAACCCCGCGCCCACCAGCAGCACCAGCACGGTGCTGGCAAAAGCCGGGATCACATCCTGCACCTCGCCTCCCAGCAATATTGCCAAGCCCGCTGCCGACGTCGCGCCCGCCGCCAGCCACAAGGGGAACGGGTATGGATCGGGCGCGGCGGTGATGCGATCTAGTTCCGCCTGCGCCGCCGGCAGCGATAGCCGCCCCTCACGCACGCGCCGCGATAGATCATTGACCGCCGAAATGCGCGCATAATGCACCCCCCGGCTATGCACCCGATGCACCCGTGTTACCGGGGCCGGCAGGCGGGGGTCATCCAGGGAAATATAAACCCCGGTCGGCGTAACCAGGCAATCGCTGAGGGCGAAGCCAAAGGCGTGTACCAGGATATCCACTGTGGCCTCCACGCGCGCCGTTTCGGCCCCGCTCCGCAACAATAGGTCGCCCGCCTGCACCGCCAGCGCCAGTACCGCCTTTGGCTGGGTGCGCGCCCGCCGGCGGTCCGGCCGCCGGGGCCCGGGCGGTCGCGCTAACGGCTCCATGAGCAGTCTGCTTTCCGGGCGGCGCGCTGCTGCGCTGCCCTCGTAAATAACAGATCAATTCCGCTTACTACACCCGTTTCCCCCGTAACTTCGATCCGTCAAAACAGCGTATATAGTATAATGGACTATCGGCAACTGTGGATACCTAGGGGTGCCGGTGCGACTGCTGCCCTGTCGCAGAGTTAGTCCCTCTATCATACCATCACTGGCTAAGGAAACCATATTCACAGGGAGGAATCGCGATCTAATGAACCACTCAACATCATTCGGTAACCTGCGTCGGCTCAGCGCACTCGGTATCGTGCTACTTGTCGCCTTTGCACTCAGCACCGTCGTAACCCAACCTCCGGTACTGCCCACTACCGGACTGACGATGCAGCGAGCTGTCGGAGCCGGCAGCGGCGCTTCTAGTGCCGCCGGCCACGCAGCAACCGGCCTCGGCACCACCCAGGTGGGCAACACCCTTGTTAGCGCGTCGGTGGCGCCGCTGCAAAGCCGCGCCTTACGCGATATGAAGCCGCAGGCTAAAGGCAGCACTCTGCGGCACATGGAGCGTGAGCAGATCAGCGCACCGGTCACCGGCCACACCGATGTTGCCGACGCGGTGGCGCAACGGACCTTCGGCCTGCCCGGCAGCCGGACGACCCCCGCTATGCCTGCGCCGATTCAAACCTGGGAAGGCATAAGCCTCAATGACGGCTCCGGCATTCCGCCCGACACTAACGGCGCGGTCGGACCTACCCAGTACGTCCAGATGATCAACTCGTCGCTGCAAGTCTGGAATAAGAGCGGCACCACGCTCGCCGGGCCGGTAACGATCAACAGTCTGTGGAGTGGATCAAGCGATGCGTGCGCACTCAACAATGACGGCGACCCGATTGTGCTGTATGATCGCCAAGCCGACCGTTGGCTAGTGAGTCAGTTTACCGCGTCGGCCCCTTATGCCGAGTGTATCGCCATTTCGACAACAGGCGATGCCGCCGGCAGTTACTACGCCTATACGTTTGTACTGAGCAATACCGCCTTTGAGGACTATCCACACTTCGGCATTTGGCCTGACGGCTATTATATGAGCATGAACGAGTTTGTCAACAACAGCAACACCGGCCCACGCCCCTTTGTCTTCGACCGCACCAAGATGCTGACCGGGCAAACCGCAACCTTCCAGACGGTCGCCGCTGTGCAATCAGCAATCGGGGTAATGTTACCGTCTGACCTCGACGGCACCAGCCTACCCCCGGCCGGCGCACCCAACTACTTTGTCGCGGGTATCGGCAGCCTGCAAGTCTATCGCTACCATGTGGATTGGGCCAACCCCGCTGCCACCAGCTTCACGCTTGCCGGCACGTTGCCGGTAGCCGGCTTCACCCGACTTTGCCCGCAGCAGCGCAGTTGCTTGCCGCAACCCGACACCACCGCCCGCCTCGACGGTCTGGGTGATCGATTGATGTTCCGTTTAGCCTACCGCAACCTAGGCGGAGTTGAGCGGCTAGTGGTCAACAATTCGGTTAATGTAAGTAACTACGCCGGCGTGCGCTGGTACGAGATCCGTAATCCGAGCACCACGCCCAGCATTTATCAGCAAGGCACCTATGCTCCCGCCGACGGCAACCACCGTTGGGGGGCCAGCGTGGCTCAGGATCGTGACGGCAACACCGCGCTGGCTTACACAATTGTCGGCAGCACGGTTTATCCCGGCATTCGTTATACGGGCCGGCTGGCCGGCGATCCGCTCAATACTATGCCGCAAAGTGAGACCACGCTGGTGGACGGTAGCGGCTCGCAGGTGGTCCAGGGCGGCACAGTAACGCGCTGGGGTGACTACAGTGCCTTGACGCTGGACCCGACCGACGACTGCACCTTCTGGTATACCAGCGAGTACTTCCAAACTACCGGCCAAATTTGGCAGACCCGCATTGGGGCATTCCGCTTCCCTACCTGTAGCGGCACGCCGCCTCCGACCCCGACTCCGGTCGGCCCGCCGCCCACGCCCACTGTCGGCCCCGGTTGCCTGTTCTCAGATGTGTGTCAGAGCGATTACTTCTATACGCCGGTGCAGTACCTGGTAAGCCACGGCGCGATCAGTGGTTATAGCGATAACACCTTCCGCCCCTACACCAACGCTACGCGCCAACAACTGTGCAAGATCATCGTCAACGCCGAGGGCTGGTCTATTAACACGACGAATGGCCCGCACTTCAACGACGTAGCTCCTGGCAGCACCTTCTATAATGTGATCGAAACCGCCTACAACCACGGCATAATTAGTGGCTACACCGACGGCACCTTCCGTCCGGCGGCCAACATCACACGCGCGCAATTGAGTAAAATTATCGTCGGCGCGCAGGCCTGGACGGTGAATACTACCGGCGGCCCGCATTTCAGCGATGTGGCTCCCGGCACCACTTTCTACAACGCCATCGAAACCGCAGTCAACCACAACATCATCAGCGGCTACAACGACGGCACCTTCCGACCGAGCACCAACGCTACACGCGGGCAAATCAGCAAAATCATCTATGGAGCCTTGACCGCACCGCTGCGCTAACCGTTCCGTATGAGATAGGTTAGAAACAAGGCGAGGGTCCGACGGTTGCGTCGGACCCTCCCTGTGCTCCGTGCTATCCTTGTAGCGCTATCGGACGTTTTGCCTATAGAGGCTTATGGCGTGCGCGGAGTGCTTTGGCGCACGCTGCCGGCGCGCCGCGTTGCAATTGGGCCTATCGCAATGCTATACTCTCGGCCTAGATCGGTCCCCACCCATAGCCCGAGGCGCAACCATGATCCACGGGGTGCGGATGAGGAGATCGGTAGCACAAGAGGAAGCGATCCGACGATGCACGAAGACGATCCCTTCAGCCAGAGTGACCTGTCGGCCACCTTGCTCGAGCTGCTACCTGACCCGGCGATGCTGTTCGACCGCACTGAGCGCTTGATTTATGTCAACTCTCCTGCCCAACGGCTCTGGCCGAGCGGCCTGCCGGCGCTCTATACTCCCACTGGGGATCCCGTGGCCTGGGCGGATACTCCGGCGGGCCGCACCCTAGCCGATGGTCAAGCGGGGGCGGAACAGCTATTGCGTTGGCAACCGGTGCAAGGTCCTCCCCAAACGGCGCGCTTCAGCAGTCGCCCCGTCTATCGCGCCGGGCAATTACAAGGCGCGCTCTTGCTGGGGCAGCCGGTAGCCTTGCCCGCGCCACCAACCGATCCTGCTACAGGCACGGAGTACGAGCGGTTATCGGCGGTGATCGCCGATCTTCAGATCACGATGGCGGTCCATGATGCGGCGGGCCGAGTCACAGTGGTCAACGAGACTTGGCTGCGGCGTACCGGCTTGCGACGTGGGGATGTCTTGGGCCGGCGGCTATCCGAGATCGCCGATAATCCCTTCTTCCACACCGCCCAACAGCTAGTGGATCGCGTGCTGACCACCGGTGAACGGCAGACGGTGCGCGAGCATTATGTAGAACTCTTCCGCAACCAACCCGGTGGTTATGTAGACGGATCGGTCGTAGCGGTGCGCGCCGCCGACGGTACCATCACCGGAGCCGTCAGCGCCACCACCGATGTGACCGAAAAGGTGCGCGCCCGCCAAGCCGTAGAAGCCGCCCATGCCCGCTTGGCCCACATTCTTGAACAGGTACCGGTGGCGGTGGTGTTGATCGAAAGCGACCCCATTACCGGCAATATGGCCTGGACCCTGGTGAACGCCGCCGGACAAAAATACCTGGGTCGAGGAGCAGGTGCGATGTTCACGGAATCGCGGGTCACGCTGTATCACCCGGACGGCCGTCCCTACACA
>JBBRPH010000070.1:0-24359 GCA_038228295.1 Chloroflexia bacterium
ATCGAAAGCGACCCCATTACCGGCAATATGGCCTGGACCCTGGTGAACGCCGCCGGACAAAAATACCTGGGTCGAGGAGCAGGTGCGATGTTCACGGAATCGCGGGTCACGCTGTATCACCCGGACGGCCGTCCCTACACAACCGGCGAATCGTTGCTACCATCTACCTGGGTGGGCGCAGCAACCACCCCGCAAGAGGTCCGGCTCCGCGACTCCGCCGGCCGGGAGCGTGTCCTGTTGACCACCGCAGCCTTGTTACATGATAGTCCTAACCAGCGCGAAACGGTGCTAGTCGGCCAGGACATCACCGCTCACAAGGAGGCCGAGGAAGCATTGCGCCGATCAGAAGAACGCTTCGCCAAAGCGTTTCGGGTCAGCCCTGACGGCATCAGCATTACCCGCGCTGCCGATGGGCGCATCCTTGATGTCAACGATAGTTGGGCACGCCTCGCGGGTTACAACCGCGAGGAACTGCTTGGGCAGAGTACGGTGACCATCAATGTCTGGGCCGACTTAGCCGACCGTACGCAGGTAATTAGTCTGCTCCACCAGCTTGGAGTTGTGCGCGACTACGAGATGCGCTTCCGTACCCGTGCCGGCGAGATCCGCGATGCCAGCTTATCGGTGGAACTGCTGACCATTGACGGTGATGCCTGCTTATTGACAGTTGTCCACGATATCACTGAGCGTAAGCGCGCTCAGGCGCAGATCAGTCGCCAATTGGATCAACTCACTGCACTGCGCCGTATTGATCAGGCGATCACTGCCGGCCGCGACCTACGCGCCACGCTAGGATTGATTCTGGATGAGGCGCGGGAACAACTGAATATGGATGCCGCCGCCGTACTGTTGCTGCCGCTGCCTACGGGGCCGCTAACATATGTTGTCGAGCGTGGCTTCCACACCCCAGCCGGCCGCCACGCACATCTGCCGCTCCATAGTGGGGTCGCCCAGCGCGCGATGCGTAGCCGTAATACCTTTGCTATCCCTGATCTCCAAGCTGACCCAGAAGGCCACAGGGCGACCGGCCTAGACGAAGAACAGTTCCACGCTTACTACGCCGTACCCTTATTGGCCGAGGGACAGGTACGCGGGCTGTTGGAAGTGTTCCACCGTGCACCCAAACATCTGAGCGCCGAAGCAATGGCTTTTTTAGAAGGACTGGCTGGGCAAACAGGTATCGCGTTAGATAATGCGGCACTCTTTGAGGATCTACAACGCTCCAATTTGGAACTCGCATTGGCTTACGACACGACGCTCGAAGGATGGTCGCGGGCGCTCGACTTGCGTGACCGCGAGACTGAGGGCCACAGCCGCCGCGTCACCGAGATGACGTTGCGCCTAGCCGAAGCGCTAGGCGTACCCAGCGCCGAACAGATTCATATCCGACGTGGCGCGTTGCTGCACGATATCGGCAAAATGGGAGTTCCCGATGCTATTTTGCACAAGGCCGGCCCACTCACGCCCGAAGAATGGATGATCATGCGGCTACACCCGCTCTACGCCTACGAACTACTTGAGCCGATCCCATTCTTGCGTCCTGCGCTCGCCATTCCTTATTGCCATCATGAACGCTGGGACGGCATGGGTTATCCACGGGGACTCACCGGCGTGGAAATCCCCCAAGCGGCACGCATCTTTACTGTTGTAGACATCTGGGATGGATTGCGGTCGAATCGTCCTTACCGCGCCGCTTGGTCCGAAGATCGAGTCCGTAGGCATATCGCGGCACTGGCCGGCACCCATTTGGAGCCGCCCATTGTGGAAGTGTTTCTGAAGTTGATCGAAGCCGATACCAGTGGCGCAGAGCTAGTCAGCGAAGAAAGTGGCGGGCCATTCAATAATGATCACTAAAGAGCCTAGCGCGGCCAGGGGAAGGAACGGCGAGTAAGCCCAACCGTCCACATCTGGAGTTACGACTAGGGTGTCACCACCCGGTAGTTGCAACAGTATCTGAGTCGCAGCCGACAACAGGGGAGACAAGCCGGTCAGCCTGATTTGCACACGGCACATGGTAGCATAGCCGGACTGCACCGTAATCGCCAAGTAGCGCAAGCCCTCGCCGGCCGGCGCAACATCGTCCAACCCGGCGGTAAATAGCAACGCCGTGTCGCCGGCCACCCAGACAGGTGGGATCTCAGTCGGCAACTGAGGTGTTTTGTCACTCTGCGGCACCGGCCAACCAGCGGTCGGTTCAGCTAACCGGAGAGGACTTGAGGCGGAAGAGACAGTGAAAATAATTCGTAATCCTCTGCGGCCTTCGGCGATCAGCGGCTCAATCCACTCTCGCAGTTCCGCCAAACCGCTCATGCCTTGGGCAGGTGACGCCACTGTCGGATCGGCACGCTGGAGAAAAGTCACATCACTAGCCACACTCGGCCTCACTGCGCTGGGAACTGCAGCAAATACCTGCTGCAACTCCACGTACTCCGCCGCACAAAAGGGCCATATGGTGATAAAGGCCATGAACCAAGTGTAATCGGTGCCGGCGGGTAGCAGCACTCCGGCCAGCATGAGCGGTAGCAGTACCTCATAGCGCGCATAGTCTACGCTGCCCAGTAACGCAGGCGGAGAAACTCCCAGCACCTCGGCCCGCAACCGTTCCCGCCTGCCGCCTAGCGCCTCTGTAGCCGAATCGGGCCACGCTGCCGGCTGCTGTTCTTCCGATTCCACGTTTGTGCCCTCTGATCCTAGTGATAACTAGCGCGCCATAAACAATAGGAGCCTATCACAACGCCGTAATTTGCCGACGACTACTCGGTGTAAACGGTCGAATTGTCGCAACCCACCGTCAAAAGCTAGCGCCCATTCGCGCCGCTTTAACCCCACGTAGAAATGCCATAGCGCCCAACCACGCTCCTCATCATCATCAAGACAGTCATGCAACACGCCCAGCAATTCTTGATCCCCCAAAGGGTCTATGTGGCGGTTGCGTTGGTCCAGTTGATCAATAATTTCATCTCCCAGTGCCTGCGTTTTTTCGAGACTCTCATGAACTCGTATATTCCAACTACCGGCACCTTTACGCTTCAAGATCGTCAATGCCCAGGCTAGGAAGGCCGCAGGCACACGGCAAGCGGCGGGTTGGCGATAAATATCTAGTAATGTTTCTTGCACCAAATCTACCCATTCCATACCTGGATGCGGTGGCGGCAAGGCCGGAGCCGTAAGTAGTAGATAGTGATAGAGATCACGATAGGCTCCGTCGTCACGCGGCCGGCGATTACAACCCTGGTGAAGCATCACGCCTGCCGACTGCAAACACCATTGTCGCACCTCAATTGCCGTCAGCACCGTGTCGGCCACAGCACGATCCACCTGAGCTTGGCGTACCCCACGCACTAGTAACGGTGCTGTTATAAACTGCCACCTGTAGCTTTGCACCAACTCCCTCGCTACATAACTGATTAGATCCGCAGTTGTCTGCGTTTCGCTAGACATTATACGACTCCGTTGTATAACCGTGGGTAGCTGCCGGGGTAAATGCGTACCACTTCTCTTTGCTATTGGCATTAAAGTAAAGTCACAGTATTATAATCCTACAATTACGTTTTGTCAAACAGGTAAGTGATGAGATTTTCCTATAGAGCATATTATATTTTAGTATAATATATTTCTGATATTAAAGTAATCAATCAAAACATCAAAAACTGCATGAATATTTCCAGTAAATTTGTTCCAGCATGGAACGTTTATACAGGAGTTATTCGCGTTTGTGGTTCCAACATGGAACAATACACCATCCTATATTAATCCATTGTGCCGAAATGGAACCTAGTTGTTGTCTTATACCAAGTGCAAGGTTCCAAATAGGAACCTTGCACTTGACAAAGAGTTAGGTGTGTGCTAAAGTTCCATATTGGAACTAATCTATTAGAGGAGCAGCAATAATGAGCGGTGAGCAAGTGGATCATGCACAGCTACGACCTCGATCCGAGGAAATTGAGTTTGAGGGAGACCATCTAGTAGCGGTGCGATTGGAAGGCGAAGGACTGGCAATTCCTGTCCGCGCAATCTGCCAAGCACTTGGTCTGGATGTAGATAACCAAAGTGCTCGTTTGCGCGACCATGATGTGCTGGCGCAGGGCTTGCGGGTTGTACGAATACGCTCCGGCGACCGTCTGCGCTCACTGGTTGCTATTCTGCATAAATATATCCCCTTCTGGTTGGCGACTATCTCACCCAATCAGGTTAATGCCGACAGTCGACCGAAGCTGGTGCGTTACCAAATCGAACTAGTCGATCTGCTGGCGGCACTCTACAGCGGCGCAGCACAGGCTGCTTTACCTGCACCGACTGACAGCGCAACCGCCGCTGTGCAACAGCGCTTGCATGAGGCACTACAAGAGGTACGCCTGGCCCGCGAAACGCTCCTTGCTATGCAGCAGCAGCTCGGTGATGAAGTGCAGGAACATGAAATCCGTCTCACCACTATTGAGGGGCTGATGGATGAACAGCGCCTAGCCGTAGGCGGGCAGATTAGCACCCTACAACAGCAGATAGCGCACCATACAACGATCACTGGTCCGCAGCAGGAGATGATTAAGCGAGGCATTCAACGTATTGCAGCCCGCTATGAGCAGCGTACAGGCCAGAAGATTTATGATCGGCTTTTCAGCCAGTTTCGACTCGACCTGGGTACGCCTCGCTATGATGCGCTACCCGCTGGGCGTTACGCGGCCGCGCTGGATTGGTTGCGTACCAGCGCCGCTCATTATTTGCCTGATGATGCAGATGCATTACCGCCTTTGCAAGAGTCGCTGCTGTGATCCAGCCTACGGAATCCGAATTAGATACACAAATTGGGGTGGCCTTGCGTGAAGCGCGCCTCACACAAGGCTTTACCCAAGATGAATTGGCCCGTGCATTGGGGGTTAATCGCACCACCATCGCCCGTTATGAAAGCGGTATCCGTAGCCTGTCGATCAGCGCACTACTCCGGATCTCCCACGCCCTAGCGGTGCCTGCTACAGTGCTGGTGCCAAGTCTACAGGCGGCAGAGCCAAAAGCTGACGGCGTAGTTCTTACCAATTTATATTCCTATCCAGCGGATACTATCCGCCATAGGGTGGCGGAATTGCCGGCACGCACCTCAAACACAGACTATGCAGCAGTGCAGACGGTTGTGCGCGTCTTGGAACAACACCCAGACCTGGTGCCAGCTGTACTAGAAACATTGGAAGCCCAGCTACTATATCGGCAACACAACGGGGAAGGCCCGCCACCAGTTTAAAAGCGGTAAGCGATCATGGCTATTCAGCCAGCAATTGTAATGCCTGCGCGGTCGCTTCATGCAAGCGCAGCAAGTATTCGCGCGCACGGCGGCGTTCTCCGGCATCCATCCGCGGCGCACGGGCCGGTAACTGCTGTAAACGTCGTTCAGCATCGCCGGCCCAGCGCCAACCATCCGGTGGTCTTCGCCCGCTGCGACTGCCCGACTGTATCACTGGTGCGATAGCCGAAGGACTGAGATCATCGGCAAGTAAGATTGCATCCGAAGGGTTCGGATCAATTGCTGTAGTTGCTGAAGCGGTTTGCGCTGTTACGCCGGAAGTCGTTACTAGCTGTTGGGGAAAAGTAGTGTCTATAGTGCCGTGGGCCTCCAAATGACGAATGGCTGCCCGAATCTGCTTTTGCTCAATAGCGCCACTCATATAAAGATCAAGTACCGCCGGATGTTCGGCGGCGGCGATGCGCAGTTCGATATAGTCGGTGCTTTTACCGATGCTCCGCCCTAGTAATTCGTTCGTCAGTTTGTAACGCCGCTTCACGCGCAACACGGCATAGGCTTCATCGTCAAAGCGTAGATTCGACCGCTGTAAGTTCTCCAGCAGTGCCACTTGCTCGGCCTCTTCGTTACTATACTCACGCACAACCACAGGTACCGTAGGCAAGCCCAGTTGCAGGGCCGCTGCTAACCGCCGGCTGCCGGCCACCAACTCATAGCCTTCTCCCACCGGCCGGATTAACAAAGGCTGATGAATCCCACTGTCGCGCACACTGGCAGTCAATTCCGCCTGATCCGCTTCATTGTAATACTGACGGGGTTGATGCGGGTTAGGTGCGATTACTGTCGGGTCCAGTTCCAACACCGGTCCCACACTATCCGCCGGATCGTCGGAGACTAGTAGATCAAGGGGATTATACGTGAGTTTTTTGGATTTCGTTGCCATTGCCAAATCACCTTTCACGCGCCGGAAACTACCCTAACCTAATCGGCTTGCCAGCTCTTGCGCGGCTCGATAGTACGGCTCATCGGGACGGGCTGCCGGGCGCACCGCCGGAAACACGCTACGCCGACTGCCGGCGGCTTCCTTATAGCGCACCAGCGACGGAATATGTACCCCGAATACTTGGCTGCCAAACGTCTGGCGCAGGAGATCATCAATCTCACGGTGCATAGTAATCGAGCTACGTTTGGTCAACAAGTAGCCGGCTACGGTTAACCCGCGATTCAGCCGCTGCTGTACTTTTTGCACTGCCCGCTGAAGCATCGTGATGCCTTCTGCCGACCAGCTTTCCGGCTCAACTACCACCAATACGTGGCTAGCCGCCACCAGCGCGTTGATTGTAGCCGTAGTCAGGCTGGGCGGGCAATCAATAAGAACATAATCATAGCGGCCTGCGACCTCCTCCAGTGCCACGCGCAAAAGCATCTCCTTGCCCGGCTCGTCACGCAACCCCTCATCCAACGCCGCCATGCGGAAACTACTGGGCAGTAGATCCACCCCTTCCGTCGTTGTATGTACTGCCTCCGCTAAAGTTGCCTCGCCGATGAGCACCTCGGCAATACCCGGTTTGGTATTCGCTAAGCCAAAACTTGACGAGCAATTCGCCTGATAATCCATATCAATCACCAATACGCGGTAGCCAAGCAAATGCAGTCCCACGCTAAGGTTAATCGCGGTGGTGGTTTTGCCTACCCCGCCCTTCTGATTAGCGATAGCAACAACTTTAGCACTCATAACACGCTGGGCGAATCCACGGTCAGCAGACATCGCCCACTCCTTTCAGGCTAGCTATATTCCGACAGAGCAAATAAAACAAAGGCATATTGTTAAGTATTAAGAACATAGCTCTGTAAAGAGTGTAAACGAGTGACGAACGATTGTCAAGTGTAAAGGCAAAATAATATTTCAACTGATAGAGACGAGACGTTTACGTAGCGCTAGCGAATGCGATCCGAACGGTTCGGATCACGACCTTTGCTGACCAGCAATATAGCGTAACGCTAACCAGAGTGCGATCCGAACGGTTCGGATCGCACCATAATATTACGGTGAGCTATTGACACACATCTATCACTGACCTATACTGGGGTGTAGCTGTCGCCCACCGGCTAATTGGATCAGCGAGAACGACCTGATCCATAGCTAAGTGTACTAGGCATCAAGCCGCACCGTAAAAGGGAAGATAATCCGCATGGTAAAACTCACTGCCCAAACCAGTTTTTCCTTTGCCCAAGCCTGTGCGCATTTGGGTGTAGCGCCTGCTGACCTCGTAGCACTACGGGATCAAGGACTGGTCGCGTGCATAGAGCAGCAGGGCCGTCAAGTCTATCCGCAGACGGCCCTGCAGCTTACCGAATTACTGTTGGCCCTAGGCCGTGAACGTAATTGGTCGCCGGCTACGCTGGCCTGGTATGCAGATCTCGCCTTTGCCGCCGAAGTTGGGCGCACTATCCTGCTGCCCACCACCGGCCCCACTACCACCCCCCTGTCGCTAGGCACCAGTTGGTTGCCGACCGCTTACGCCGGAGCCGTCCTCCGTGACTTACAACAATCGCCCGATGATACGGAGAGCCTGTTCACGCCCCTGCTCCGTAGTCTAGTCACGGTAGCGGTCGGGGATGGACAATTTTGGCCCGACCGTGAGGCGCTAGATCACGCCGCGCTCGCCCCGGTAATCACCCAGCTTGAAGCTGCAGGCACCCCTATTGTCGGTCAGGGGGCGTCCATTGCCCGCGACGCTGGGCACATATTTATGGGAATGCTGCTGGCGTTTACCACTATTGCGCCACCCATCAGCGATGAACTGCGCGACTTAGTGCTGACTACCCAAGCCCGCCTGCAAGGGCAACCACTGGTAGAAGTGTTAGTGCCGAGCGAAGAGCAGGTCACGATTAGTAGCGAAGCCCTGATCGCGGTAGATAAACTCTATGCGGCACGCGCCACCGAAATCCACACCGCGCCCGAAAACTGGGATGTGCAGGTTGGGATAATCAGTGCGGCCAAACGCACCGTGACGCTACAAATGCACTTACCGATTGATTCGCCGCAAGATACGATTGATAATATCATCGATCTTATTCGACCATATGTCGGAGCCTACGGTGCTCGCGTGGTCCATTTATTGTACGAAATTGCTAATGATGCACCATACTGGCGTAATCCGCTGATCACAATAGATACCAACGATCTACTCGACCGGTTGGGCGCCAAACGCGACCCACGTGGTATCCACCGCTCCAAGAACCGCGAATTGCTGCGCAACGTCCTCAACGTGGCGCACGGCCTAGAAATTGTCGGCGAATACACCACTTGGGAAGAGGGGCGAGCGGTACGAAAAGCAATGCGAAAAACCGTCCTTTCATTGATCGGTGCAACCTTCGACGGCGATGAGAGCCATAGCCTTTCGACGGAAGAATTGTTTGAGCGCGGCTTACCCAAATCTATGCAGATCCGACTCAACTTCTACGAAGGGGTGCGACGGCCGGACGGACGCCTGGGCAACCAGTATGTCTTGATGCCGCGACTAGGCGATCCCAAAGCCCTGCCCAAAGCGAACTATGCCGCCACCCATGAACTCTTGCGCGCCTACCTGCTGTTCCGCTACCGGCAGACCGGCATGAAAACGCGCACGCTAACCGTCACACGGCAGACCGCATTAGAAAAGACCAATATCCGCAACAAAAACCCGCGCATGGCAACCCAGACGCTGCGGAAAGCACTTGACCGATTAGTGGCCGACAGCACACTAGAGTCCTTTACCGCCGTCCTGCCGGCCAAGCCACATGAGAGCTTTATCGTGGTGCTAGCTGAGAAGGCGGTGCATACACCGACCAGCGAAACGCCTCTTCCGACCGGCTAACCCCCTCCTGGATATCCTACAACGCTGTTACTCCTAATCTTAGCAGCGTGGACAAGTTGTGCTACTAGCTTGGACACGCTACTCAACATGGAGCCGTGTGGCTATGGCGTGGACATAAACGTGCTACCAACATGGACAGTCATGGTAGAAGCACATTATCACTGCACAATGAGCCAGATGACGCAGTTGTGCTACCACCGTGTACACCACCAAACAGGATTGCTGGGCCTGCACTTGGACAAGATGTGCTACCAGCATGGACACTTCAGAGTAAAGAGTGCCGTATAGAGGCGGTATCCGTTATTTTTGCGCTACCAGTATGGATTACACGATTATACATACTATGCCCTAGCTATGGACAAAATGTGCGACCAGCATGGACACATTAAAGCGTAATGTGCCAGGCAAAGGGATATCGCTTCTGAGCAATTGCGCTACCAGCATGGACCCTTCACTCAGAACGTAAAAATCGCGGTGTGGACGATTTGTGTTACCAGCGTGGACACAACTAACGGAAAAATCTATGCACCACGATCGATCGTAAGGATTTAGGTGCTACCAGCATAACCGCCGCTAGATCAGTGTTACGCGAAGCTGTGGACAACTTGTGCGACCAGCGTGGACGGGTAGATGGACCGTCAGACAACGAACGATGGGGACCATAGAAACGGCAGTGTAGCGCAACGTCTCACAATACAACAACATAACAACGTGGACAGTTTGTGCTACCAGCGTAGACAGTGAGCGCGGCGTGGACAATTTATGCTATCAGCGTGGACGGTTTACGCTATCAGCGTGGACGGTTTGTGCTACCAGCGAGTCGCAGTGGCTGTCCACGTTGGAAGCACAGCAAGGTAGGACTGATGAGGAGAAAGGCTAAAAGCAGCCGCTGTTAGCTTAGCTACGTAGGCGTTATACAGGCGCAATCGTCTATGCTGGTAGCACAAATCGTCCACGGCGCAATGACCTCACTTTCCTGGGGATAGGTGTTATAAGTAGTATTAGAAGAAGTATTAACCGCACGGGGCGAACTCTTGGAGCGGGGAGTAGCACGCTCTACAATGGGAACAGGTACAAAGAGTGCACCGGGCTGCGTGACACCCGGTATTCCCATTGCAGGAGGGCAATACCAATGACCGTAATTCCATCTAGCCTATGGGCGTGGCTGCCGCAGATCAGTGAGAGCGAGCTGAAGGTGTGGCTGTATCTGCTGGACCAACTACCGCCGGCCTCGGCGGGAGCCGGTATTCCGCTGCGGGCGCTTGAGCAAGGGACTGGCCTGGCGCGCTCATCGGTGATGCGCGGCCAGGCCGGGCTACGCGCCAAAGGGATTGTGCAGGCAGAGGATCGGGCAGGCAGCGCAACCCGCTTCCATTGGCCTGCTAGCACGCCGCTTCCGACAACCAACGAGGTAAATCCTCCGCAAATTACGCCTGCCGCAAGAATATCCAACCCATCCGCCGGTGAGCGCAAATTGCGTCCGCCGGCTAATGGTTCCGCAGGCACCGACCCGATAAGCCTCATGCCTGCGGTCAGGGGGGTAGGGGTGGCAAATTGCGTCCCTACCGGTGAATCGAATCGAATCGTCTTGAATCAAACGTTTAAGAAATTAACGGATTCGATTCTGACTGAGGACGCAGCAAAAAGCGACCAGGTTGCTGCTGCTCCACCGACGCAGGCGTACTCCGCAACCGCCCTGTCGGACAGTCCCATACCACCGTCGGCACCGGTGAGTGCGGGTGTGACCGCACAGATCGTTGCGCTAACGAGGCAGTTCCACCCCGGAGCATCGCCGGCAGCAAGCCGGGCGAACACCACCCGTCTGTTGCGTCTCTATGAGCACAGCGGTTTGGTCGAAGCCACGTTCGGCACCTGCATAGACACCGCCGCCGCACGCACCCAGGCCCGCTTGACACGCGCCGGGGTGCGCCCGCTTGCTTGCCCGATCTCGTACTTTTTCACGGTCCTTGAGCGTCTGTTGGCCGACCCTCCGGTGGATGTTAAACGGGACTTGGACGCTGCTGTAGCGGGAGTGCCCACCGACTTGCCTCTACCGTTGCTAGTTAATCGTAATGGCGTCCCTGCTAGGGTAGAGGAGCCTACCCTAGTTATATCGGTTAGCCCAGTAGCAGGACTTACCGGCGAACTGCCTGCGCCACCGGCCGCCCTGAATGCTGAGGGATCGCGCCTGTGGCAGGCGGCGTTGATCTATCTGCGCGCGGCAGTGCCGGCAGATGCCTACGGCCGAGTGGTACGTTATGCCGTGGCGCTGGACCTGAGCCGGACGCACGGAGAGGCCGTGATCGGTGTGCCCGCTGAGTATATGCGGGCGGAACTAGCTGGTGTATTGGCTCCTGCTCTGAACTGGGCGCTAGGCCAAGTGTGTGGTCGGGCGATGCGCGTGCGGGTCGCGCTGCTGACCCGTTCGGCCGCTATAGCAGCCTAAAGCGTGATAGCCGTCTCAATACTAGCGAGATGGCCTAGCGTGTGCCCGATCAGCAAAAACTCGATCAGTTGGCCGGCACTGGCCGCAGCCAGACTAAAGGCTGGTACAGCAACCACAGTATTGAGTTGTGCGTCGGTCAAGGCACGGATAGAGTCGGCGGCAGCGGTGGTGTTTTGGCGCAGCAAGGTGAGTGTTTCGCCTGGACCAACCTCCGCGTAGGTCTCGGCATGGCGGGCGTTATTGTGGTCAATAATTTCCTGCGTTAACGGCGGCAGAGGGCGTTCATGCGCTACCATGTTAACAAGCCCTGTGATAGTAACAGCCGAGACGGCGAGGTGGTGGACCATAACCCCCACCGTGCGCCCCTCATTGACACACATGGTCCGCCATTGAGCGGGAGTAGCGGCTTCGACTAGCGCCAGCAGGTCGGCGTTGGCCTGAATATACTGATCGGCGAGCGCGGCGGCGCGCGGTGCGGCATTTGACATAACGGAACAGCTCCTTCGGATGCTGGGGGATGTGGGCGGCCTATAATTACGGCGCGGCGGCCTACCACACTTATTATATCAGATCCGAGCTGCTGCGTGCTATAGATCACAGCACGCTGGAGAAGCAAATCCGAAGCGTTCGGATACGGCCAAGTACCCCGCTTGACGGCATCTCCCTGCTGCTATACCCTATGTGTAGCAGACAGCAATCGGTTGTCTAGCCGACAGATAGGGTAGCCGGCTACCCGCAGAGAGGACATAGCTATGCAAATCGGCATTAGTATTGACCGTTTTGATGGGCAGCCTGCAACGGTCGGTGAAATGGTAAAGCTAGCCCAGCGCGCCGAGGCCGCCGGCTTTGCCGCCGGGTGGTTGAGCAATATCTTCGCGCTAGATGCGCTGACGACAATTGCGGTGTGCGGCACGCAGACCGAGCGTATCGAATTGGGCACAGCCGTGGTGCCGATCTACACCCGCCATCCGTGGGCACTAGCCCAACAAGCCGTCACGACGCAAGCCGCCATCGGCGGGCGGTTAGCCCTCGGCATCGGGCTTTCGCACGCCCAGGTCGTTGAAGGCGTGTGGGGGCTGTCTTATGCCCAGCCACTACGCGCGATGCAGGACTACCTGGCGGTGTTGACCCCGTTGGTGCAGAAAGGACAGGTGCAGGTGGAGGCTGGTCCTTACCGCGTGAACGCGACGCTGACTGTACCGGGGACTAGCCCATGCCCGATTTTACTTGCCGCTCTGGGGCCGCAGATGCTGGCGCTGACCGGGCGGGTTGCGGACGGCACGATCACCTGGATGACTGGACCTCAGACGTTACGCGACTACATCATCCCTAGTCTGCATGAAGCGGCCGCCGCCGCAGGCCGATCCACACCACGCGTAGTGGCCGGGTTGCCGGTGGCCGTGACAGATGACCCGACGGCGGCACGGGCTGTGGCAGCACGGGCCTTCCGCATCTATGGCGTGTTGCCTGCTTACCGGGCGATGTTGGACCGCGAAGGGGCGGCGGGGCCGGGCGATATTGCTGTGGTGGGCGATGAAGATACTGTGGCGGCGGAGGTGCTGCGCCTCGCCGAAATCGGCGTGACCGATTTCCATGCCGTACCGTTCCCAATCGGACCTGACAAAAGCGCTTCTATTGAACGCACCTATGCCCTGCTGGCGCGTCTCGCCCAAGCGAATTCGGCGATGGCTACACCGCACTAGGGCAGGATGTGGCTGCTTGTCGCATGGATCGGGTGAGTGTACCGGCGCTCCAGCAGCGTATCGCCGGCGGGCGCTGCGGGGCTGGACACGAATAGCGCGCCCCTAGCCGTTTAGCCGGGTCAGTTCCTGCCTGGACGGGCGATACCCCGATCCCCTGTATCTCGGTATACTGAAGATAGCTGTACAAGGTACGGCAGCAGGTAGCCGCTTTCGGGATGCAGAGGATCGGGATGTTGACTGAATTGTATTTGATCCGCCACGGCGACGCGACACGCGTGAAGGACGTGCCCTATGATGTCGCGCCGGGGCCGGGCCTATCCGCGCAGGGACGTTATGAGGTGCGCCAAGCAGCCACGTTTCTGTCGGGGCGCGGGGTGCGCCACCTGTTTGTCTCGCCGTTCCGACGCACGCTGCAAACCGCTGATCAGATCGGCGAACAGTTAGGTCTGGGGGTGAGTGTGCGCAGCCTGCTGACGGAAGCACCCCATACCGAAAGCGCCGAGGCGATTCGCGCCCGCATCCAGGAGTTTCTCCAGGCATTAGCCGACGTGCCGTACTCCACGATTGGTGTGGTCAGCCACGGCAGCCCGCTGCTGTTGTTCCAGAGCGAGCTACGTGGCGAACCGGTGGACTTGCGCCGTCCGCCCGACCATCTGCTGCTGCCCACCGCCGGCATTTGGCACGCACGGCGGCAGGGAGACGGCTGGCAGGTAGATCGGGTGTTTGCTCCCGATGCGGGGTGGCGCAAGGCGACCGTCGTCTACTGACTTAACGACTGGTGGTCCCGACGACATTAGCGATAGTCTGGTCTAGAGTCTGCTCCATATTCACCGGCTCGGTGAAGGTCAGCCGATAGCCGTCTGGGTCGGCAATTGTGCATTCGTGCGTGTTCCAGGGGGTAGGGGCGGCCGGACTTATGATGGTCGCCCCGGCTGCTGCGGCGCGGGCCGCCAGCGCGTCTACAGTTGTGCCGGTGCCCCAGCAACCAAAGGTCAGCGTCACACCGAGACCGCGCGGCCCGTCGGCTTGCGGGCGCACGACGATCAGTAAGTCGGCGTATTTGGCCCAGCGCAGATGGACCAGGGCCGGTGCGCCGCCCGGCCCCGGCATGGTAAACACATTGCCAAAGCCCAACGCCTCCTCATACCAGCGGGCCGATGCGGCTAGGTCGGTCACATTCAGGACCGGGAAGGCAGGCATCGGGTAGATTTCCATGGTAACTTCCATTGTCTTGCAACTCCTCACAGACTTATACGGCTTATTGTCCGGCAGAGGCGACCCGCCGGCGGGGCAGCGTAGGTGTGCTTTGCCCCCAGCGATAGCATAAAGCATCGCGTAACGTCAGAGTCAATAGGGAACGGCAACCAACTTAGCCCCAATCTATAAGTCATTTAGCGGAGCGGCGGGAACGAGCGCCTCGTGAACGACAACAAACCCTTTGCGAACCACAATTTAGGCTATTTGTCACCCCTTTTGTCAGTTAGGTAGCGGTAAACTAGTTCCGCATGGTTGTTCCTGATTGGGTTTACCCAGCGCCTGCATCCGTCGGCAATGGTTACAGTCAACACTACATAAGGAGGATTTCCAATGATCTCTGGATTGCTGCGCCACGCGAAGGTTGTCGGCCTACTCATGGCCTTATTGTTGATCGCCCCGACGCTCACCCCGCACGTGAGCTATGCTTACGGCTGGAGCCGCACCCTGTCGCAAGGGATGAGCGGGGCCGATGTCACTGAGTTGCAGATTCGGGTGGCCGGCTGGGCTGCCGATAGCGCTAGCCAGACCTACGTCGGCGTGGACGGCTCATTTGGTCCCGGCACTGCGGCGGCCGTCCGCCGGTTCCAAGCGGCCTACGGCCTGAGCGCCGATGGTGTGGCCGGTCCGGCGACGCAGAGCGTGTTGAACAGCCTGAAAAAGGCGGATGGTTCGACGGCGCACTTCAACTTTAGTGAGTTCTATTCGCATGACGGCAGTGGCTTCAGCGGCGGCAACGTCAGCAGCGCACAGGTGCAGGAGAATATCCGGCGGTTGATGTACAAGTTGGAAGCGATACGAAAAAAGGCGGGTGGGGCCGGCATCACGATTAATTCCGGCTTCCGCAGTGTGGCCTACAACGCCTCCATCGGCGGCGCGAGCAACAGTATGCACACCTACGGCGTGGCTGCCGACATCGTGGTGAGCGGCTATAGCACCTGTAGCGTCTACCGTATCGCCGAAACCAGCGGCTTCAGTGGCCTGGAAACCTGCTCGGTATCGTGGCAACATGTCGACAGCCGGGTGCAATACCCCTACGGCTCGCAGTTCTGGTGGTGGCAAGATGGGGTGCGCTAACGGCGGCCTGATCCCCGGCAACTAGTGCGCGGGGTGTGCGATCACCAACGACTGTGCGCCCCGCCCAGCAAGAGGAGTAGCATTCATGTCCGAACCCGTAAAGCCTATTTCGCGGCGCAACTTTCTCAAAGGCGTTGCCGCGCTGGGTACCAGCGTAGTGATTGGCGGCATCGAATTGCGCTTCGCACCCAGAGCGGCGGCCGCCGCGCCCGATGTCGGCAGCCCCGGCATTGCCGGCTGCACCACCTGGGGAGCCGCCCCACCGACGCAAGCGGTCACGGTACTGGCGAATCGCCCCACGAAGATCCTCGTGCATCATACCGACACACCGAATAGCACCGACTATTCGCAGGCGCACGCTTTCGCGCTGGCCCGTTCGATCCAACAGGCGCATTTCTCCAACGGCTGGATCGACAGCGGTCAGCACTTCACGATCAGTCGGGGTGGCTACGCGATGGAAGGCCGTCATCGCAGCCTGGAACAGTTGCAAGCGGGTTTGCATCAGGTGCAGGGCGCGCACTGTCCCGGCCAGAACGACATCGCCGTGGGCATCGAAAACGAAGGCAACTACATGACGACACAGCCGCCCGCAGCACTCTACAATCAACTGGTGGCAATGTGCGTTTATATCTGCCGGCAGTACGGCATTGCCGGCTCGCAGATCTATGGTCATCGTGATTACATCTCGACCGATTGCCCCGGTGACGTACTTTATGCGATGCTGCCGCAACTCCGCAGCGATGTGGCGGCGCAGTTGGGCGGTCCACCGGCCCGCGTCTGGCCGCTGGTGCAGAACGGTAATAGCGGCGAACGGGTAAAGACGGTGCAGTACCTGCTGCGGGCACGCGGCTACAGCCTGACGGTAGACGGCAGCTTCGGTCCCGGCACGCAAAGCATGGTGCAGAGCTTCCAAACCTCGAAGGGTTTGACCGCCGACGGCATTGTGGGCGCGCAAACGTGGGAAGCTCTAATCCAGACCGTGCAAGTCGGCAGCAGCGGCGACGCAGTGCGCGCGGCGCAAAGCCAACTGGTGGCGCATGGCAGCAGCCTGACGGTAGACGGCAGCTTCGGTCCCGGCACGCAAAGTGCCGTCAAGAACTTCCAGTCGGCCCACGGTCTGGGTGCCGACGGCATTGTCGGCGCCGATACCTGGAGCGCCCTGGTGCAGTAGCGGGAACGCGCCCTCGTTATCGCTCCCTAACAGGCATTCAGATAACCTTCGGTTGATTTTGTCTTAACCCCGCAAGAAAGAAGGATTGTTGATGAAACGCTTTATAATATCGGGTCTGACCCGGCCCACGCTCCTGATCCTCGGCTTGGCCTTGTTGCTGATCGCCGGCTTGCCGGCCAGTGCCGCCCGCCCCGGCAGCCTACCGGCAGCGAAGCTGCTGCCGGACACCGGCATTACGGTGGATGTGCGGGCTTTGTCGCGGTCGGGCATCCTGGGGGCGGCTAACAGTCCGGTGCTGGCAGGTGCTCAGGTGAGCATCGCGCCGCTTGGCTTGGCAGGCCGTAGCGATGGGCAGGGCACGGTACATTTTGCCCGGCTCGCCGTTGACACCCCGCAACCGGTGGAGGTGACGATTACGCTGCCCGGCTACCGCAGTTGGGTGTTACGCAGCGCGATCCTGTATCCGCACGACACGCTACTGGTTGCGTCTTACCTGACGCAGGCCGACCCGACCACTGTTACGCCGGAGGTGGTGACACTGCAACCGCCGCGCTCGGCGAGCGGTGCCGCGCAAAACGCCGGCGCAGTCAGTAGGCCGCCGCTAATGATGGGCGGATCCAGCCAGACTAATCCGCCCAGCGTGATCCGTGTCTACCGTACCGGTAGCGGGGCGGTGGATGTGGTGGACTTCAACTTCTATGTCAAACACGTTCTGCCGAACGAGTGGGTCGCCGGTTGGCCGGCCGAATCGCTGCGCTCCGGGGCGATGGCGGCCAAAGCCTACGGTTGGTACTGGACGATTGCCCAGAAATGGCCCGGCCCCTATGATGTGAAAGACAGCACAGCAGACCAGGTGTATAATCCCAATGTTTCCTATGCTAGCACGGATGCCGCCGTGGATGCCACCTGGACCTACAAGATCACGCGCAACGGGCTGATCTTCCCGGCCATGTATTGCGCGGGAGCCTACAACGGCAGCCAGACGAGCGGGCAGTGTTCGGCGCTCTACGGCTGGACCCCCGGCACTTATATGAGTCAGAACGGCTCCCACTATCTCGCCGACCAGGGCTATAGCTGGCAGTCGATCCTGAACTTTTATTATTCCAACCTGGCGATCAGCACCTGGAGCGGTCCGGTCCCCACCCCAGTGCCGGGCTGTACGCCGGTTACTGTCCAGCAGGGTAGTAGTGGTGAAACGGTCAAGACGGCGCAGTATCTGTTGCTGGCGCACGGTTACTCGCTCACGGTGGACGGCGCTTTTGGGCCGGGGACCGCCGGTGTGGTGCGCAGTTTCCAGAGCGCGCACGGCCTGGGTGCCGACGGTGTTGTGGGGGCGCAGACCTGGGCTGCCCTGTATATCACGGTGCAGCAGGGCAGCACGGGCGACGCAGTGCGGGCGGTGCAGAGTCGCTTGGGCATCGGCGTGGATGGTGTCTTTGGATCGGGCACGGCCGGTGCCGTTCGCAGCTTCCAGAGCGCGCATGGCTTGAGCGCCGACGGTGTTGTGGGGTCGGGGACGTGGTGCCAACTCACGCACTAGAATTGGTGTGCCACGTGCCTACATCATAAAGATTTATAATGGTTTAGTTTGCTTTTACCCCGTCAGAGGTCGCCTAGAGGATAGGCGACCTCTAATTCTATTATAATTGGGTTGCAGAACCACTTGACTCTGACGTTACGTGAAGGTGTAGGATAACTTTGTGGTCCGCGAGCCGGATGGGGAGGGCTAGGTAATGGGTGGTACGACGTTGCGGGTAGGAGTGTTGGCGAAACGGACGGGGCTATCGATCCGCACGCTACACTACTATGATGAAATCGGGCTGCTCACGCCGGCGCAGCGCAGCGAGTCAGGCTACCGGCTGTATACGGTCGGCGACGTGGCCCGCTTGCAGCAGATCAAATCGCTGCGGCAACTGGGCTTCACCCTGTCCGATATCCAACACTGCCTGACTCAGCCCGCCTATACGCTCCGGCGGGTGGTCCAACTGCATAGCGCGCGCGTGGGAGCGCAAATCATGTTGCTGCAGCAGCTTGAGCAACGCTTGACCGCGATCGCGACTAACCTAGCGGCGCAGACGGAAGTCTCCGTCGAAGCCTTTTTACAAACCATAGAGGTGATTCAAATGACCGAAATCGAATTTACACCGGAGCAAATGACGGAGATCAAAGCGCGTGGTGAAGTGCTTGGCGCAGAGCATATCCGTGCGGTGGAAACCGAGTGGCCGCGCCTGATAGCCCAGGTGCGCGATGCGCTAGATGCCGGGACCGACCCCGCCGACCCGACCGTGCAGGCTATGGCTCGCCGCTGGATGGAGTTGGTGCGCGAGTTCACCGGCGGCAACCCTGAGATCGAGCGGGTCTTGAAGAATCGCTACCAACAGGACCCCACGGTGGGCCGCTCGGATGGCGACCCACGAATGGTGGAATACATGGCCTATCTCCAAAAGGCACGCGAAGCCGGCAAGTAGGCAGCCGGATCTCACCTGATGGCTATCGCGCGGCCGCAGCAAAGCGGCCGCGCGATTTCTATGAATAGGGAACCACTTGGGATAGCCATCGCCCACCTCCGCTGCTAAGGCGTTGCATTGTTGTAGCGCAAAGGAGCGCGCCAGAAGCCTCCCCGCCCGTTTGTAATCAACAACTCCACGATTCGGCAGCAGCGCGAAGTCGGCATCCCATTGGGGACGGCTCAGATCCCACACGTCATGCATCTTGGTATCAGCGGCGATGATGCGGCGGCCCCCGTCAGGAAAGACCGCCGACAGCAGATAGCGGCTGTCGGCGGTCCAACTCAGTTGCGTGCCTGCTAGACCCGGCTCCACCGGAATCTGCCGCACCTCTTGGCCGTTGGCGCCGGCATAAATGCGTGGCTGGGGATCGGCCAGCGCCAAGTAGTGCCCATCGGGACTCCAGGCGGCTTCGGTGCCTCCCTGGGCGAAGGTGGTTACTGATCCGCCTGCTGGTGCTTGTAAGCACCAGTGGTCGGCACAACGGTAGGCAACGCGCCGCCCGTTCGGGCTGGGGCGCACCACGCCCAACGGCAACGGCCCCGTCAACGGCTGCGTGGTTACCGCGCCTGTATCTATGGCTACCGTGTGGAGCATAGCACCGTCTGTATACCAGACGGTTCCCTTGCTAAGGCCCGGCAAGGCGGCACTGCGCGATTGGGCGACTTCGTGGCGATTACGGCCATTGGGGTGCAGCGCCACAATGGAATGTGTAGCGTTGGCTAGGGTGTAGACGATCCAGCCGCTGTCGGGCGTCCAACCGTAGGCTGTCACACCGTCGGCGATAGCGGTAGGTGCGTGCCCATTGAGCGGCACCAGCCAGAGGTTGCGGGATCCCCTAGCGGAGGTGGTGAGCAGGAAAGCGTCACCCGCCGGGGCCGGCACCAAGCGCTGTTGCACCACAGCGGTCGTAAAGGCCGGCAGCAGCCAGTTGTCGTTGTTGCCGGTGTCCAGCCGGTCAGCATTGGGGTGTAGCGGCAGGCGTTGTGGATCGCCTAGCACAATAGAGTTATCAGCTTGGACCGGCGGCGGCAGGGATAACGTTTGTTGCACGGCGGTCACGCGGCCCAAGGTGTCATCTAGCCAGGAAGATGTCCCATATGAGCGATAGATCGGACGGGAGCCGTACACCGGCAGGTCATACCAGCGCTGTGTACCGTCGGCATAGATCATCTCGGTATGGACTTGTGTTTGGGCGCGGGTCGCTAGGGTGACGGTGGTGAAGGCGTAGCCGATTAACGGCGCGTGGGGGTCCAGCGGGTCGAGGCCGGTACGGCCAATCAGGGTTTCCAGGCGTGCCGCCAGCGTGCGAGTCGGATCATCGAGCATGACGAAGGGGTTGACAAACGGCAGGCGCGTGTCGTAAGTGTAGCCGCCGGCTAGGGTCCACAGCAGGCCCAGCGGGTTGGGTAGAAACGAGAACGGTGGGATATAGGTGACGAGGATCAGCAGTAGCGCGGCCCGGCCCCATCGTCGGCGGCGGGGGCGGCAACGGCCCACTGCCCCGGCACCTGCTGCCAACGCGACTAGGCTGCCGCCCCAGATAACCCACTTGCCTGGCCCACTATCAGAGGGCGCGGGCAGGTAGGGCGAGACTGTGACCGGTTGGCTGCGGGTCGCGAACTGCCGCCCATCCGTCAGCACAACAGTGGCGGTGATGGTGAAAACGCGGGTCTCCCGCAGGTTTCGTGCTTGGATAAGCCGCGCGATCCGCCAACGGTCCGCGCTCGCTAATCTTCTATGAAACACTCCCTTCCTGGCCTTAATTTGACCGGCTTGACCATTTTGCAGGTGCAGCAGTTGGGCGGTGCGCTCACCCTCACCGCCTGTGCGTCTGCCGCTGCGGCGGCCTGTCCGTGTGGGCACGTCAGCACTCACATCCACAGTCGCTATCGTCGTACCCTCCGCGACCTGCCCTGTTGCGGCACCCCGGTGCGCCTCATCCTCCAGGTCCGCCGCTTCCGCTGTTCGCGCGCCACCTGTCCCCGTAAAACCTTTGTCGAACAAGTCGCCCATCTTACCAGCCCACATGCCCAACAAACCGTACGTTTGAATACGATATTGGCCGTGTTGGGACTAGCCTGCGGTGGCGAACTCGCGGCCCGCCTAAGTCGCCAGTTGCAAGCGCCCGCCAGCCCCGACACCTTTCTGCGCCGCGTGCGGCGGCTGCCGCTTCCCCCAGCCCCCACCCCACGGGTATTGGGCGTGGACGATTGGGCCAGCCGCAAAGGCGCGACCTACGGGACTATTCTCTGTGACTTGGAGCGCCACTGCCCGATTGACTTACTGCCGGATCGCGCGGCGGCCACGTTCGCCGCCTGGCTGCAGGCCCATCCCGGCGTGGAGATCGTGTGCCGTGATCGTGCGTCGGCCTATGCCGATGGCGTGGCCCGTGGCGCACCCGCTGCCGTTCAGGTGGCCGATCGGTTTCATTTGCTCAAGAACCTCACCGATGCGGTCACGAGCAGCCTGAGCCAGCATCGCCCACAGCTACAACACAGTGGTGATCCGCCTGTCGTAGATGCCGCGTCGGCGGCGGGGGTGGAGAAACCCCCCGCCGCCGAAACAGCACTAGCGGCGCCGCAATCGGGGGCCGCTGAATCCCCATCCGCCGGCCCGGTGGCCCGCATGACCCGCTTTGACCAAATGGTGCGTCTACGGGATAAAGGATTGAGTCAGGCGCTGATTGCCCAGCAGGTCGGGGTCAGTCCGCGCACGGTTAATCGCTATTTGAGTCGCAACCGCTCGCCGGAGCCCAAGCAGCGGAAGGCACAGCCGAGTCAGATCGATCCGTATCTGCCGTATCTCTTGCAACGCTGGGACGAAGGGTGTCACAAGGTGGTACAGTTGTGGCGGGAAATCAGTGTGCAAGGCTATGAGTACGGGCGCGGCTTGGTCCACCGCTATGTCGCCCGGCTACGGCAAGGAGAGCGACCGCGCCAGATGGGCCGGAATTCCACCGCGCCAAAGCGCCCGGCAGCCCCGTCGTGTTACCCGCCCCGGCAAGCGGTCTGGTTGCTAATGCGCCCGCCACACGAGTTAACCAATGAGGAGCGCAACGACCTAGCAGCGATGCGAACGCGGTGCCCCACCATTGCGACGGCGTACCGACTAGCGCAGGGCTTTACCTACATGGTGCGCAGCCGGCAGGTCGACCGCTTGGATACGTGGCTGCGCGAGGCGGGCGACAGCGGGCTGGCCGAACTGCGGAGTTTTGCGCAGGGGATTGAGCGGGATAAAGACGCAGTGGTAGCCGGTTTAACGCTGCCGTGGAGCAGTGGGCAGGTGGAGGGGCAGGTGAATCGGCTGAAGCTGGTGAAGCGCAGCATGTATGGCCGCGCGAAACTCGATCTACTGCGCCGTCGGGTCCTACTCAGAGTTTAAAGAGCACGAAACCTGCGGGAGACCCGATTTACGGTTCATCCGCATTTCCCGTGATCCCGTGGTCAATGGGCATAGAGCACCCGGAGTCGCAGCAGATCCAGCTTGGCGCGGCCATAGTAGAGTAGGCGGCCAGCGAGGTGCCGTAACGGCCCTTTTCCAACCGCCCCTCCCCGAACTGTGCATGCCGTAGGGTAGGCGGCCAGCGAGTTACCTTTGTAGGTACTTTTCCAACCGCCCCCCTCCGAACCACGCATGACCGCTTTCCGTGTCACGTGGCTCTCCCGTGACCCCTGTTAGCGAGTGCGGCCCCATCATAGCGCCCGTATTGGATTTCCTGGTGGCAGTTCCGGCAGACTACGAGCGTTTTCCGCCGCCGGGCTGCCATGCGCTGTGCCCATTGTGGGCGTTCGGCGCGACCCTTTTGCGCCACGTCTGCTAACTTGCGTATGTGGTGAACCTCGATATCCGCGGTCGCCCCACATAGTTCACAGCGTTGTGCCAGTAGCCGCTCCAGTAGTTCACTACGTTTGCCCCAGATAGGTTCCACCGTATCCCGTATCGTCACCCATTTGTTCCACCGCAAGGGCACCGCGCCAAAGTGAGCCACTAAGGGCGCTTTGTCGGGTCCCCGTTCCACGCTCACCCGCAGCACTTTATACGTGCCTTCCGGCGTTTGCTCCACTGCCCCGAACCGCCGATAGATTTCGCTACAGGTGGTCCGGTACTTCTTCGCCAACGTTTTGACTAACGAGATTTCCGTTGTGCGTCGCAGTTGACTGAGCTGATGGAGGTTGTAGGCCAAGCGATAGTATTGGACGATGCCCACATACTCCGCCTGGTATTGAGCGACGATGCTATAGGCACTGTCATTGACTCGTTGCGTGAGATGTATCGGCTTGCCGTGGCGTAGGTACTTGGCGCATTTGGCCTTGATTACGCCGGGCGGCACCCGCAACCCGATGGCCCCGTTGATGCAGCGTTGACCCCGCTGGTCATGCTTATCATTGGCGTGCAACGTGTGGAGGTCATACCCCAGGAAGTGCGCCACCTCCGTCCGCGCGTGCGTAATGAGGGTCTTTTCTTCACTGAGTTCCAGCCCCAACTCCTCCCGTAGGAATACCGTGAGTTGGCGCTTGATGTCCTCCGCCTCGGTTTTGGGTCCGGTAAATCCGAGCAGCCAGTCATCAGCGTACCGGACATACCCCAGCCGGCGAAAATCAGGGTCCTGCGGGTCGCGCGAAGGTAGCGTTTGCGCCAAGCGGTTGTACCGCCGGGCGGCGACGCAGTTCCCCGTTTTTCGGGCTTTCCAGGCCGCCATAGTCAGGGCTACATACGGTGGATTGGTTTTCCGCCGGTCGCCGCGGGTGTAGGCCGGTAAGAGGGTTTGTTCGACAAACTGGTCTAAGCGGTCCAGTACCAGATTGGACAGAATCGGGCTAACCACGCCACCTTGCGGGACTCCACTCAGGGTAGCATGGTAGCGCCAATCTTCCAGATACCCGGCGGCCAGCAGATTACCGATTAAGCAGATAAAGCGGTTATCGTGGATTTTCTCGCCCAGGATCTGGACCAGGACCGTATGATTGTAAAGTGATCCCGTTTGTCAAGACAGCAAAAGGGCGATTTGTTAAGTGAGATCGATCCTCCGTCACAGCACATCGAAATCGAATCGAATCGTCTTAGCTCGGCCGATTCGCCGGCGCGTGGTAGACACTGGCCGGCGTGCG
>JBBRPH010000071.1:0-23853 GCA_038228295.1 Chloroflexia bacterium
CACAACGAACGCAGCCAGGCGGTGGGCGGCATCGAGGAAGCCGAGATCATCGGGGTTATTGACCACCATCGCGTGGCCGATCTCCAAACGCGCATCCCGCCGTTCATGCGCTTTGAGCCGGTCGGGGCCACCAGCACCATTGTCGCCAAGCTGTTCGCGGAGGCGGGCCAGGTAGTGCCGCCGCCCATTGCGGGCGTGTTGTTGAGCGGCATCCTGGCCGATACGCTGCTGTTTCGCGGCCCCACGACCACAGCGGAGGACCGGCGGATGGCGACGGACCTGGCTGCCGGCGCAGGCGTGGACATGAAAGAGCTAGGCACCCGTATCTTGGAACTGGCCTCAGATGTATCCGACCGCTCCGCCGATCAGTTGTTGATGGGCGATTTCAAAGAGTTCAGTGTCGAAGGGGATCATTTCGGTATCGGTGTGATTGAGACGACCAACGGGGTGGAGGTGCTGGCGCGCCGGGATGAACTGCTGACGGCGCTCGGACGCTTACAGGAGCACGGCTATAGCAGTGTCATTTTTGCCGTGATCGACATCCTACGCGAACAGACGACCCTACTGGTCGCCGGGCACGCAGCAGCACTCGCGACAACCTTTAACACACCCCTGGTCAACGAAACAAGCGTGCAGTTGCCGGGTATTCTCTCGCGCAAAAAAGACATTGTGCCCCAACTAGGCGCTCTCGCCCACCGTATCGGCAAGCACTGAGCCGGGCCGGCAGCGGGCCGCCGACCAGGCAGGGCTGCCCGGCCGGTGACGCTGCGTAGTGCTATTTCAGGAACTTAGAGGCGGCGAAGGCCAGGGCACCGGCCAGACCGACCTGGACGGCGGGACTCTGGAGCGCACCACCGGGGCTGAACAATTGTTTAATCAGATCCGGGTTTTGTTGCTGGGTATGACCGATGACCTTACCGATGTCTTGTGGCGACAGAGGTTGTCCGGCGGGGCTGTGCACACCGGCTTGCTGCGGGTCAACACCGTGCTGCTGTAGCCAGCCGGTCACATGGTGGATGAAATCGGTTTGCTGCTGGGGCGGCAGTTGTTGCACGGCATGAGTGGTTGCATCGGCGATGTGCTGCGGCTGGGCCTGATTGACCCAACCATGCGCCATGTTACCGAGATCGGCGGGCGCCAAGCGTTGGGTGTTGCCGTCGCCGTAATTTTGGAGCTGCTGGAGAATACGCTGACGCTCCTGCGGGTCGTTGATATTGAACGCGATGTGCCCCCCGCCGGCTGCACTATCGATCATTCCCGTCCCACCGTTAGGATCGCGGTAGCCGCCCGCCGCAGAGCCGGCAGGCGTATAATCGTAGCTGGGGGCCGCGTTCGACGGTTGGGCGGGCGCGTTGTCGGTGGTGCCGCTGAAATCGCGCGACGGACCGTTATAGCCCTGGTCGCCGGTCGCAGCCGCTTGGTTGTTAGGCTGGTGCTGCCCACCGCCGTGCTGGTGCCCGCCGTGCTGGTGCCCGCCACCCGCCGTATGGACACCACTGGCAACACCGCCGGTCCCGTCGCCTGATTGAAAGTCACTACCGGCGGAACTGGAATCTTGCTGCGGGGCGTTGTTGCCGGCGGGATAGCGGTTACTCATTTCATCTGCCATCGTGGATCATTGCCTCCTTATAGACACTAACTGGGGCGGCCCGCCGACGACGGGACCCTGAGCCGGGCAGGTTGCAAGGATTACCCGGTATAGCTTATGGTCGCAAGTACCGTGCCAACCACTGCGGGCGGCACGGCAGCAGTGGTAGAGCCGCAACCGGGGCGGTGATTCGCCCCTTGCGGCGGCGGAGTATTGTATAATAGCGGCACGGCGGCCGACAGGATCGCCGCCTACTACCGTTCCCGTCCACCAGAGGAGGCGAAACTATGTTCCGATCTTCGACTAGCGTGCGCCCCGGCCCACTCAGTCGGGCACACGCCGGCGCTATGACGCTCTGCATCGTGACGAGTCTGCTGCTGGCCGCCTGCGGCGGCACCGATGCCGCGACCGCTGTGCCGGCCACAGCGCTACCGGCGGCGACCAGCGGGATCGCTACGGCAGCACTTGCCACGGTAGCCCCCGCCACAGTAGCGCCGGCCCTCCCGACCGGCGACATGATTCACTTCGGCGCGCCGTTGGGCCTCACTGGGTCGCTGAACAAAGAATCGAAGCTAACTCAGCAGGGCTATGATCTCTGGAAAGAGGCGGTCAACGCAGCGGGCGGCATCGCCGTCGGCGGCAAGAAATATATGATCGACATCAAATACTACGATGATGAAAGCAAGCAGGACAAAAGCGCGCAACTAGCCGAAAAACTGCTGAACGAAGACAAAGTCAATTTCCTGCTTGGTCCCTACGGCACCGCCGCCGCCCAAACCACTGCAGCCATCGCCGAAAAATACGAGATCCCGATGGTTGAGGGCGAGGGCGCGGCGGAAAAGATTTTCAACCAGGGCTATAAATACACCTTCGGCACGCTGACCTCCGCCGGGTCGTATCTGAAGGGCGTGGTCGAGATGGCCGCCGCCCAAACCCCGAAGCCCAAGACGGTCGTCATTCTGTCGGCCAACGATGCCTTCTCGGTCGAAGTGGCCGCCGGCGCCAAAAAGGCGGCGGAAGCGGCCGGCTTGACGGTGCTGCCGATTATCACCTACCCTGATAAATCCACCGACCTGACCGCCCAAGTGACCCAGGCCAAAGGACTGAAGCCCGATCTGGTGCTGAATAGCGGCCACTTCGCTGAAGCCGTCGCCATCGTCAAATCGGCCAAAGAACTGGGGCTGAATGTGCAGGGCATGGGCTTTAGCGTCGGCCCCTCGCTGCCCGATTTCAAGGACACGCTCAAAGCCGACGCGGATTATGTCTACGGCGGTGCGCAATGGACCAAAGATCTAACCTATCAGGGCGACGATGCGTGGAAAACGCCGCAAGCCTATTACGATGCCTTCCAGAAGCGCTGGGGCAACGCCCCGTCCTACCAGAGCGCAATGGCAACCGCCTGTGGCCTAGTATTCCAGAAGGCGCTCGAAAAGGCGGGTACGCTCGACGCCAAAGCGGTACGCAATACAATTGCGGCCAGCGACTTCCTTAGCTTTGCCGGCCCAATGAAGTTCGACCCGCGAGGCATCAATACCACGAAACCGATGGTCGTGGAGCAGTGGCAAAAAGGAGCCAAGCAAACCGTCTGGCCGGCGAACGTGTCCAGCGGCAAGCCGCAATGGCCGGCGCCCGCCTGGGGTAGCCGCTAGCTATGAGTCTACAGGTGCTGGTCAACGGCTTGCTATTGGGAGGAATGCTGGGCTTAGTGGGCTTGGGGTTTTCGCTGGTCTGGGGTATTCTCAATATCGTCAACTTGGCCCATTCGGCGCTGATCATGGGCGGGGCCTATCTGACCTTCTACCTGTTCGATAGCCTGCATCTGGACCCGTTCCTGTCGTTGCCGATCAGCATGGCGGTCTTGTTCGCCATGGGCTACACACTCCAGGCCGGCGTGATCAACTGGGTCATGCGCGCTCCGCTGCTGGTCACGTTTGTGCTGACTTTCGGCTTCGAGACGCTATTCACCAGCCTAGGCCGGGTGCTGTTCACCGGCGATCAGCGCGCTGTGACGCCGGCCTATAATGCGGCGGCCCTACTGGTGGGCGATATGGTGATCAACTGGATGAAACTGGGAGCCTTCGGCGTGGCGTTGGCGCTCACGGCGGGGCTGGGCGCGTTTATGCGCTACACGCGCACCGGCAACGCGATCCGCGCGGTGGGCATGGATGCCGATGCCGCACGGTTGATGGGCGTAGACGTGGCGCGCGTCTACGCTCTAACCTATGCGATCAGCGCAATGGTCGCCGGGGCGGCGGGCACGCTGCTGGCGATGTGGTATAGCTTTACGCCCGACTCGTTCGGCATCTACAACATCCGCGCTTTCGCCGTAGTAGTGCTGGGTGGGTTGGGCAGCGTGCCGGGCGCGCTGATTGGTGGCTTGGTCTTCGGTCTGCTCGACCAGACGATTGCCTCCGCCGTCATCGGCGACTTCCAGTTGGGGGCGCTGAAGGAGGCGCTCATCTTCCTGGTGCTGGTCGCCGTGCTGGTGGTGCGGCCCAACGGCCTGCTGGGCCGAGAAGGCTACCGCTAGTGAACCTGGTGATCCTGATCGCGGGGCTAACCCTGAGCATCGTGACAGCGGGGCGCGGTCCGGTGCTGTGGCGGCGAGGATCGCTCGCTGCGCTGGCGCTGCTGGCCCTGGCGGCGCCCCTGATCACGCCCAATCCGCTAACCCTGACTGCAGTCTATATCGCCGGAGCCGCCGCCGCCGGCTGGAACATCATCGGCGGCTTCACCGGCTACGCAGCGTTTGGGCAGGCCGCGTTTTTCGGCCTCGGTGGTTATGCGACCGCCGTGCTGGTGGCCCGTAGCGCGGGCAGCTATGGCGTGCCTGCACCGTTGGCGCTACCGGTAGCCGGCCTTGTGCCCGCGCTCATCGCCGTGCTGATCGGGCTGGTGGTGCTGCGCCTACGCGGCCACTACTTCGCTATCGCAACGCTGGGCATCGGCATCGCCGTGCGCGAGCTGGTCAACAACGTGGATTGTGTGGGCGTGCCCGGCCTGACCAAGCCGCTGTTTTGCCTCGGCGCGGCGGGAGGCATCATCCTCCCACCCGTGCATCGCAGCGAAGTCGCCGTCACCAACCTGACTTTCTACTTTGCCGCGCTGGGGCTGCTCGCCGGCGGCACCGCCGCGCTCTGGCTGCTCAACCGCAGCAAGTTCGGCTATGGCCTGCGCGCCATCCGCGCCAACGAGGAAGCCGCTGCGGTGATGGGTATCCAGACGACGCGCTTTAAGGTCGCCGCCTTTGCCGCCGGGGCCGCCCTGACCGGGTTCGCTGGGGGGTTGCAAGCACTGATCAACGGGTCGGTGCTGCCCGACCAGTCTAGCATCTTCGATCCCTATCGCAGCCTGGAAGTCATCCTGATCTGCTTGATCGGTGGGGTAGGCACGGTCTGGGGGCCGGTGATCGGCGCGTTGCTGCTCTACGCAGTGCAGGAAGCCTTGATCGGCTTACTCGGTAGTGGCGATTGGCGACCGGTATTTTTCGGCGCATTCGTGATCCTGCTGATCCTGTTCCTGCCACGTGGTCTACAACAATTCACCACCGGCGGGGGGGGGCGGCGCACCTGGCGCACCCTCTGGCGCAATCTGACCGCCAACCGGGTGTAGACCGTGCAGCCCCGGCCGGTAAACAAGAAGGAGGAGACAGGATGGCAAGGGGCGATCCGTTGCTGCGCGTTGTGGATGCGACCCGCTTCTATGGCGGCGTGGCGGCGGTCGAGGGGGTCAGCTTCGACGTGCAGCCGGGCGAGATCCTGGGATTGATCGGCCCGAACGGCGCGGGCAAGACGACGCTGGTCAACCTGATCAGCGGACTGACCGCGCCCAGCCGGGGGCACATCCTGTTCCAGGGCCGCGCGCTGGCCGGGCGGCCGGCGCACGCGGTCGGACGAGCCGGCATCGCCCGCACCTTTCAGGTGGTGCGCCCGTTCCAGGGGCTGACGGTGCGCGAAAACGTGGCGGTCGGGGCGATGTATGGCCGGGGCGGCGCGACCCGCAACGCCGCTCAAGCCTTCGCTCATGCCGACAGCGTGCTGGCGCAGGTGAACCTAACCGCCCGTGCAACGGATCCCGCCGAGTCGCTGCCTATTGCCGGGCGCAAACGGCTCGAACTGGCGAAAGCCCTGGCGATGGACCCCGCCCTGCTGCTGCTCGATGAAGCGATGGCCGGCCTGCGCGGCACCGAAATTGACGAGGCAATGGCCCTGATCCGCCGTATCCATGCCACGGGAGTGACGATCCTGATTATCGAACACGTGATGAAGGTGATCCAGGGGGTGTGCGACCGCGTGGTAGTGCTCGACTATGGGCGCAAAATCGCCGACGGCCCACCTGCCACCGTCATGGCTGACCCGGCGGTGATCCAGGCGTACCTAGGCCGGCGCTACGCCCAAGCACACGGCCTAGCCCCGGCGACGGAGCCGTCCGCATGACTGAGATTGCCGCAGGTCGCCGCCGTCTAGCCCTGGCGGGCAGCGCACCCCTGTTGCAGGTGCGCGGATTGCACGCCGCGTATGACGATATACAGGTTTTATGGGACATCACGCTGGACATCTACCCCGGCGAGATCGTGGCCCTAGTGGGAGCGAACGGCGCGGGCAAAAGCACGCTGCTCGCCACCCTCAGCGGCCTGTTACGCCCCACAGCGGGGACGATCCAGTTGGCGGGGCAAACGCTAGCCGGCGCACCGGCCCACACGGCAGTTGCGGCGGGCCTGATCCATGTGCCCGAAGGCCGGCGACTGTTCAGCGCGCTGACGGTGGCCGAAAACCTGCGGATGGGGGCGTTCTTGCGCCATGACCAAGCGGCTGTGGAAGCCGACTATGCCCACATCTTGGATCTGTTTCCGCGCCTCAAAGTGCGCCTCGTCACCGCCGCAGGCAAGCTATCGGGCGGCGAACAGCAAATGGTTGCCCTGGCCCGTGGACTGATGGCCCGACCACTCCTGCTGATGATTGATGAACTCTCACTGGGGCTGGCCCCAGTGATTGTGGATACATTGATCGAAATCCTGCACACAGTCAACGCGGGCGGCACAACGCTCTTGCTGGTTGAGCAGGATGTGCAAACCGCACTCGAACTGGCCCACTACGGCTACGTCCTCGAAACCGGCACGCTGACGCTACAAGGAGACGGCGCCGACCTGTTGCACGACTCCCGTATCCAGCAGGCGTTCTTGGGCCTGGCCTGAACAGCGCGGGCTAGGGCACCCAACCCTGCACCCGTAGCCATTCGGTACCCAACAAGCCGAGTTGCACCTCAGCCGGTGTGTCCCGAAATTCGGGATGTAGCTCCAGCCGATTGCGCTGAAAATACTGCACTCGGTAAACGCGCCCATTGCCGGCACTTTGTTGCAAAATCTCATCGCTGATGGGAAAGCCGTAGACCGCCAGCCCACCATGATTCTGCCAATATGTGTAAAACAGACCGTGTAGCGCATGGCGGGTTTCGAGGAAGTAGCGATCGCCCGCCGACGGGCCAAACGGCAAGCTAGCCGGAAAGACGGTGCCGCCGTGAGTCAGGTCGCTGCCCAGTAAGCCCAGCACGACATCGCCGGCCGGCGGGTTGATTTCCGGGTGGTACTCAAAGCGAGCACGCTCGAAATACTGCACCAAGTAGCTGCCGGTCGCACCGGGCAGCGGCGTAGTATAGTCTTCACTCAGCGGATAGCCGAACTGGCCCAGACCACCATGCGCCTCCCAGTAGGCGCGAAACGGGCCATGCAGCGTGTGCCCGGTGGGTGCGAACCATAGATAGCCCGCAGCTTGCGGCGAGGTCACCGGGTTGAAGGCGGTAGGCCGTGGCGGGCCGGAGATCGGTACAGCCCGCGCCACGCCGGCGCCGAGCGCCGACACGATCAGGGCCAGTAGCCCCAGCACTCCCACTATCCGCCGCGCACATTGGTACATTGATTAGTCTCCTTTTGTCGGTCTAACAGTTCCTGCCAGCTATTATAGGCAGCGGTTGGGCTGGATGCAAGGTGTGTGCAGGTAGCACGTTTGCACCGGCGCAGCAAAGGTGGTATAATCCTGACGGGCGCTGCCCCGGTTGGCCGCTACCATCGAAGCGGGGAATAGGACAGAGGAGAGCATTCTGTGGATCTGCGTACCGCACTGAACCTAGTGCAATTAATTGTGTCTATCGTGCTGATTGGCATCGTGTTGATGCAGGCCAAAGGGTCTAATATCGGCACAGTCTTCGGCGGCGGCGAAAGTGGCGTCTACCGCACGCGGCGCGGGCTGGAAAAGCGCCTATTCCAATTTACCATCGCTCTGGCTGTGATTTTCCTGCTGATGTCGATCCTGAGCAGCGCCTACGGGAGCGCGCCCAGCGTTGTCGGCCCGGTAACGACCACCCCGTAACTTGCGGTCTGTGCCGTCGCCGCGCCCGCACTTGCCGGGCGCGGCGTTTTTGTATGCCGTATCAACAGCCGGCGTCGTCAGCCGTTATAGCGCTCGGCACATTGCTTGCTCAGTAAGCAGTCTAACATTCCTGTTGCTGCCGGGCGCAACGCAGGTTGTCTATTCAGCGTAGAGATGCTATAATCCGCCCACGGGCAGACCCTTGCTGGTGCTGGGAGCAGGCCCGGCCCCTAGTTAGAGGATACACGCTTGGATCAGCAACAGCAGCGCAACGCCGAGGACGAGGATCTGATCGCCCGCATGGCGGCGCGTGACCCGACGGCACTGGCCGTCTTGTACGATCAGTATGATCGGCTCGTTTTCTCCTTTGTATTCCATATTCTGAATGATGCGGCTTCGGCAGAAGAAGTGACGCAAGATGTTTTTCTGCGTGCCTGGGATGCCGCCGGCAAGTTTCAGGTGGGACGGGGGCGCGTATCGTCGTGGCTGTTGGCGATTGCCCACAACCGCGCCATTGACGAGCTACGGAGCCGCCGCGCGCGCGGTGCCAAAGTCACCACCTCATATGACTTGGCAACCCCCGGCGATCTCGAACAGGCATTTCGCGCCAGTCTGGCCGGCGCGAACGCAGAGGCGACCGATCCACAAGAGGCGGCGCTGGGTGGAATGCGGCGCGTGCGCGTGATGGAAGCCCTTAAGCAATTGCCGCCCGAACAGAGCAAGGTGATCGCGCTGGCGTATTACGGTGGTTTCACGCACCGTGAGATCGCCGAACGTTTACAAGAGCCGCTAGGCACCGTTAAAACCCGCCTGCGGCTGGGCCTGCAAAAACTCCGCAACCTGTTGGCCGCCGAAGTACAAGCCAGCGAAATGTAGTCCCCAAGGCAGGAGCCGGGCGCGCCGGTAGGTCCAAACGGCAAAGCCGTGCGTATAAATGGATAGAGGCGCTGGAATTTGTCGGCCCCAAGCACCCTGAATAGACCAAGCAGACGATGAGGATGCAGACGACGAGGATGATAAAACAGATTACTTGTGTCGAGATCGAAGTGTTGCTCCCGGCAATGGCGGCGGGCGCACTCGACGCGGACGATGCCCACGCCGTCCATACCCATTTGGCGATTTGTCCACCGTGCCTGCTACACTTGCGTGATTTTCAGGCGGCCGTAGAGCAGTTAGCCTTTGCAGTGCCCCAAGTAGCACCGCCCGCTGAATTGCGCAGCCGCGTACTGTACTTGGTGGCGCATAGCCCCGCCGTTGCGCCGGCGGGGCCCCTGTCGTTGCCGCTCGGCAATGGGCGTGTTGCCGGCCGGCGCTTGCCCCCGCCTGCGGTCGGCGGGATCCTGCCGCTGTACCAACGGGTGGCGCCGGCGCTGCTAGCCGCCTGCTTATTGCTCCTAGCCGGCATGGGAGTCTGGGCCGGCACCTTGAGCGAGCAACTGGCCCAACAACACCAGCTATTGCAACAGCAAGCGATCCTATCCGACATGATGCACACACCGGGCGTAACGCTGGCGGCACTCACGGCACCTGCGAATAGCGGTACAGCCCGTGGACAAGCGGTACTGGCGCCGCGGCACCGACAAGTCGCCCTTTTGATCACCAGCCTCCCGCAGGCGACCGCCGGCCGGCGCTATCAACTCTGGCTATTGCGCCATGATGCGCCGCCCACTCCCGCCGGTGTGTTCACCGTAGACGATCAGGGTGCAGGTATGGTGATGGTAGATACGACCGCCGACCCCACTGAGATGGCCGGCCTCCGCATCACCGATACGCCGGCTACCGACGGCAGCCCGGCCGCGACCGGCACTACTTTGCTCGAAGGCTGGTATCGCTAACGAGTAGCAGGTAACAAGTAGAAAATTGCAAGTATTTAGAAATGGTGAAGGGGTGCTGCAACGCACCCCTTCACTTTTAACTTTCCGCGCTACCCCCTACTCGACCGTGAACACCGTCGCTTCGCCGCCGTTGAGGGTGAAGGTCAGCGTACCGTCGTAGACGGCAAACTCGCTGTGGATCGGCACGTTGTTATCGAAGTGTTGAGTGAAGCGATGCGCGCTGCGCCAGGTGGTGGGGCCGAGCGTAATGCCGGAACTGATCGGTTCGGCGGGGTTTGCGTTAACAGCCAACAGCAGACCGCGTTGCCCCGTCCAGTAGAAGTAGGCAAAAGCTTCGTGGTGTTTCAGGCTGTAGAAGTGGAAGAACTCCGGCTTTAACACATCCGCGTAGGCGCTACGTAGTCGGCCGGCAGCGCGTAGTAGCGCGGTCATGTCGTCGCGGCTATTCCAATGCAGGCCGCAGATGTCGAAGAAGGCTAGCTTGCCGTAAAACGGATCGCCGGGATCGAGCGTCAAACGCACGCCTTCGGGTGGATGGTCAAGGCCCAGATTCATCGGCCCACGCTCGTAAATCTCCTGCCCGGCATTGATATAAGGCAGTGTGTTAACCATAAAATAGTTCATAATGCTGAGAGCGTCGGCAAGTTGTCGTCCGGCGGGCCGGTTTGCCACGCGCGGCGAGTCGGGAATCTCGGCGGCGGCCAAAATCGGCAGCGCCAAGCGCGGCAATTCCCACTCCACCAAGCCCCAGAACAGCCCTTCGGCGACACGGTGTTCCGTCTGCCAGCTATTGCCGAGGAAGGCATGATAGCCGGATGCTTTGCTCTTGCGGTCGTTGCTCATGGCGAGTTCTTCGGCCAAGAACGCAAAAGCCGGATCAGTAGCGAGGGCCGTAGCGATAATCCGGCGTTCCAAGCCTTTCGGCAGGGCGTGGCCCATATCAAGCCGCGCCCCATCAATGCCGTAGTGCTTTTGCCAGTGCGGAATCGTGTTGAGGATCGTGTCCCACAGCCCCTCATTGGGGAGCGCACCGGGAAACAGGCTAGATTTGGCGACATCAAACAGCATATAGGGTGGTTGGGCGGCGGGGTCGGGCAAATACGCTCGCGCTTCCACTGGATGGTCCAGGTAGAGGCGCAAAAAAGTCACATCATCCCAGGTGGGTTGGCTATCGTTGATCCAGTCACTGAAGCCGGGCGGCGTGATCACGCCAAAGCGGGCGGCGATTTGCGCCAAGACATCGGCATCCTGGCCGTGCGCCGCCACAAACTGCGCCCAACCCGCCGCATCACCGGCGCGCGGATCAGGTGCGAAGTGGGCCAGATGCGCTTGTACGGCCGGTTGGCGATAGATATGGCCGAGCGTTGCGGGCGCGGGCTGCTCAAAGCCTAGCCCGGCCACCGCCGGCGGCCCGAAATCGGCTTGCGCGTCGGCTTTGATCCAATAGAACCAGTCGGGGTGCTCCAGCAGTAGGTCGTTATCCCGCGCTGCCGTGCGCGGGATAAAGTCCAGCATGACACGCATACCGAGAATATGGCAAGCCTCGACGAATGCGGCAAACTCGTCGCCGGCCGTGACGCCGTCGCCCAGCAAGCGGTCGTGGTAGCTCGGCTCCACCTCCGTGAAACTCTTGACGCTATAGGGGCTGCCGACCTCGCCTTTACGGTAGCTGTTGCTGTATTTCGTCACCGGCAGCAGGTAGATGGTATTCACGCCGAACGATTGGATTTGCGGCAAGTAGGCAATCAGTTTGAGGAAGGTGCCGGTTTCCGTGTAGGGATCATCCGCCTGCGCCGGCGCGATCCGGCCGTCGAGGTTGTGGTCATAGGCCGTGGCCGAGCGCACAAACGCACCATAAACCACCGCTTGATCTAGCCACGCGGCATCATGCTCACCCCGGCTGAGGGCCAGGGAGCGTCCGTAGGCCCGATCCGGCGCGGCTTGCGCCAAGATCGCCGCCAACGCCTGGGCGTAATAGGCATAGGGGTCCACGCACAGGATGCCGCGCTGCTCGCGCCGTGGTCCCACATAGCCGCCCGCCCAGCGCGGCGGGACGGCATAATCCGGCTGCCCCGGCCCCTGTGCGACTAATAGATCATGTAATTGCTGTAGTTTCACCGCGATCTCCTGCCGGCGCTCTAGCGCACAATGTACCCCGCGCTCGCTCGGCGGACGGTGGGGCCGCTGCCATTATAGCAGAAGCGGGCCGCGAATGCTGCGGAGTGCTGCAAGAGTCAGGCAAAAAACCAGTTGACAGAACTACCATACTTGTTATAATAAGCAGTGACTGCCAAGCCTGACTATAGTTGAATAGTGCTGAGATGCGAGAGAATCAAATGAACTACATAACGCGCTTCCGCAAGCCCAGCAAGATTGTACCGCTGATCATGTTTCTGTTCGCCGGCGCTATTGCGCTGCTGACGGTACGGAACGCCGTAACGGAACAGATCGAAGTGACGCATGAGGTGGGCACATGGTCCTACACGACCAAAGCGCAACAGCACGGCCCGTTCACGGCGTACATCAACATTAATGATCGCACCGTGGCTGGGCTTAAACAATACGCCGAGACCAACAAGGCGCTCGCGGTTGAGTTGGCAAAGACCAAAACAGACGCACGCTTCCAACTCACCTTTCGCAAACCTGTAGATGTACCCACATATCGGGCTTGGGCGAAAACTACCGGCATCAGCTACTTCTCCGATGTAATTTTGGGAATGGTAGAGGACAATGGCAAGACGTTAACAGGACAAATAGGCTCTGGATCGAGTGACCCCCTACCATTAGTTAACCTGGACAGCTCTCTAGCCGGGTTAAAACAAAACGGTCATCTGATCACGTCAGTAGGGATCACGCAAGTACGAGGGCACGCGGACTCTAGCGTATTACCGGCGCTGGCGAATGATCCAATGGTGTTTCTCGCCGAAGTGACCCCTAATGCCATTATTAAGGAACTCCGTGCCGGGGGCGCATCGGATGCCGACATAGATCAAGCGTCCATAGAGAACTCTAGCCCGATCTTCTCCTTAATGGAGCAGCTTGGTCTCGCCAACTTCCGCTAACTCTATACAGCCGAACCTTCCTCCGCAAGTAAGCAAGTTATCAAGGAGGAAAATACATGAGCTATATAAACCGCTTCCGCAAGCCCCGCAAGATCGTGCCGCTGATCATACTTCTGTTCGCCGGCGCGTTGGCGCTGCTGACGGCGCAAAAGGCTGTGACGGAGCAGATCGAAGTGAAGCATGACGTTGGCACATGGTCCTATACTACCAAACCGCAACAGCAGGGATCGATCACGGCATACATCGAAAGCAACCAGCTAACCGTAGCTGGGCTCAAACAATACGCCGAGACTAACAAGGCGCTGGCGAGTGAACTGGCAAAGACCAAAATGCAAGCGCGAGTTGATATCACCTTCCGTAAGCCTGTTGATGTGGCTACATACCGACTGTGGGCAAAAACTAGCGGCATCAGCTACTTCTCCGATGTAATCCTGCGAGTGGTGGATCAAAACGGTAAGACCTTAACTGGACAAATAGGGTCTGCATCGAACGATCCGCTACCAGAAGCTACATTCAACAATTCTATAGCAGGCAGTCCGGGTATCACATCGGTAGCGATTACTCAAGTGCGGGCTCGGACGGACTCTAGTGTGCTACCTGCGCTGGCAAATGATCCCCTGGTGTTTCTGGCCGAAGTGACCCCTAACGTTGTAGTCAAGGAACTCCGGGCTGGCGGCGCAGCGGACGCAGATATAGATAAAGCGGTGATATTCGATCCTACTCCACTCCCTTACCTGATGGAGCAGCTTGGTCTCGCCAACTTCCGCTAAATCTATACAGCCGTCCAGATGGATCACTGCGTCACGTTTGGGGGGAAAGAGGAGGCACCCGCCGGTCGGCGGGTGCCTCTTGTGCGGGGCGCGCTGGGTCAGGCGTTTTTCACTAGGTCGGGGATCTGGCTGGGCGCGTCGGCGACTTGCACACCGGCGGCGCGCATGGCCGCCATCTTGCCTTCGGCGGTGCCCACGCCGCCGGAGATGATCGCGCCGGCGTGGCCCATGCGGCGGCCCGGCGGCGCGGTGCGCCCGGCGATAAAGCCGACCACCGGTTTGGTCATGTGGTCGCGCACAAAGGCGGCGGCGGCTTCTTCGTCGGTGCCGCCGATTTCGCCGATCATCACCACTTTCTCGGTCTGCGGGTCGGCTTGGAACAGGCGCAGCGCGTCAATAAACGACGTGCCGATGATCGGGTCGCCGCCGATACCGATAGCGGTAGACTGGCCCAGGCCGGCCTGCGTCAGTTCGTTGACCACCTCGTAGGTCAGCGTGCCGGAGCGCGAGACCAGGCCGACATTGCCGGGCTTGTGGATGTAGCCGGGCATGATGCCGACCTTCGCTTCGCCGGGCGTGATCAGGCCGGGGCAGTTGGGGCCGATCAGCCGCAGGCCGCGCTCTTTGATGTACTCATAGACTTTGATCATCTCCAGCGTCGGGATGCGCTCGGTGATGCAGACGATCAGCGGCAGGCCCGCGTCGGCGGCCTCGTACATCGCGTCAGGCGCGAAGGGGGCCGGCACATAGATGATCGAGACGTTGGCCCCGCTCTCTTTGACCGCTTGGGCCACGGTGTCGAACACCGGCACGCCGTCTTCGGTTTTGCTGCCGCCCTTGCCCGGCGTAGTGCCGGCGACCACTTTGGTGCCGTATTCTACCATCTGGTGCGTATGATACGCCCCTTCGCGCCCGGTGATACCCTGCACCAGCAGGCGCGTGTCCTTATTGACCAAGATGCTCACGCCTGGGCCTCCTTCTGCCTATGCGCCACGCGCTGCTGGGCCAGGGCGACCACCTGGGTCGCCGCCTCGTCCATCGATTCCAGCGCCACTAGCCCGGCAGCGGCCAGGATTTGGCGGCCTTCCGCCGAGTTCGTGCCGACCAGGCGAATGACCATTGGCACATCGGTCTGCACGGCTTTGATGCCGGCCAGGATGCCGCGCGCCACAACGTCGCCACGGGTGATGCCGCCGAAGATGTTGATCCAAACGGCCTGCACTTTGGGGTCGCTCAGGATGATCCGCATGGCGGCGGTGACTTGCTGCTCATTCGCGCCGCCGCTGACATCGAGGAAGTTGGCCGGTTCGCCGCCGTGCAGCTTTACCGCGTCCATCGTGCCCATCGCCAGGCCGGAGCCGTTGACCATGCAGCCGATGTTGCCGTCGAGTTTGACGTAGTTGAGGCCCACTTCGCGCGCTTGCTTTTCGGCGGGTTCGTCTTCGTTGGGGTCGCGCAACGCTTCGAGATCGGGGTGGCGATAGAGCGCGTTGTCGTCAAGGTCCATCTTCGCATCAATCGCCAGCAAGCGGTTATCCGGCGTGCGGACCAGCGGGTTGATCTCGGCCAAGCTGGCATCACTGGCGATCAGCGATTCGACCAGGCCGCGACAGATTTTGACAAAATCGCGCATTAGCCCGGCGGGAATCTCCATCGCGAAAGCGAGGTCGCGGGCCTGATACTCCTGGAAGCCGACCATCGGGTCAATAGCAACCCGGTGGATCAATTCGGGTGTTTTTGCGGCTACTTCTTCGATTTCCACGCCGCCCGCCGCGCTCGCCATGATAATGATGCGCTTGCTGCTGCGGTCCACAATCGCGCCCAGGTAATATTCCTGCGCGATGTCGGCGGCATCGGCGATCAGCACCTTTTGCACCGTGATGCCTTTGATGTCCATGCCCAGGATTTGGGCGGCTTTTTCGCGCGCATCGGCGGGCGTTTTGGCGAGCTTCACGCCGCCGGCCTTGCCGCGCCCGCCGACCAAGACCTGGGCTTTGACCACCACCATCTTCCCCATGCGCCGGGCAATCGCCTCGGCTTCATCGGGTGTGCTCGCCAGTTCGCCGGCATTAACGGGAATACCGTGCTGGGCCAAGATCTCTTTCGCCTGGTATTCGTGTATCTTCATCCTGTCTCCTCGTTGAGCAAGTTTGACGAACCCGTTCGACCACTCTACGCCAGTCGTAAAGCTTCTGCTAATCCTAAAAAGGCAAGCTGCCAAAACACCATTTATCCGCTGCCCTAAGCAGGCAGAACCGCCGGATTATACCATACTTCGAGCTTCGTTGACACAGTATAGGCGATCTGCTATGCTCAACCGGCACTAGCGGAAGGGAATCAATGGCAGGTATGGGCAACGATTGGGCGGTGGTGCTGTTCGGGTTGGCTTCCGCCGCATCCTGGGGTGCGGCCGATTTTAACGGCGGCTTGGCCGTGCGGCGCGCCAATCCATTCGTGGTAGTCGCCGCCTCGCAGGGTATCGGGCTGGGGCTGCTGTTGGTCCTCGCGCTGCGGGGGGGCGCGCCGGTGCCGGCGCGGCCCAGCCTGTTGTGGGGCGGCGGGGCGGGGGGGGCCGGCGGGCTGGGGCTGGCGGGGCTGTATCGGGCGCTGGCGGTGGGGCAGATGGGCGTGGCGGCCCCGGTGACGGCGGTGCTGTCGGCGGCGCTGCCAGTGCTGTTCGCCGCGCTAACGGCGGGATTGCCCAGCGCCCTCCAGTTAGCCGGCTTTGCCCTGGCCTTGCTGAGTGTGTGGCTGCTGGCGCGGCCCGCCGGATCGCAGGGTCGCCCGCAAGGGTTGGGGCTGGCCCTGGCCGCCGGAGCCGGCTTCGGCGGGTTTCTCATCCTGATCCACCAGGCGGGCGCGACGGGCGTGCTGTGGCCGTTGGCCGCCGCCCGCGTCGGCTCGTTGGCACTGATGCTGCCCCTGGCCGGCACGGTAGTCCAGCGCGCCACAGGAGAGACGGCGCGCTTCCCCTGGCGGCCAGTGGCCCTGTCCGGCATCTTGGATGTCGGTGGCAACGCCTTTTTTCTGCTGGCGGCGCAGGTGGGGCGGCTTGACGTGGCGGCAGTCCTCTCCTCGCTCTATCCGGCGACCACGGTGCTGCTGGCCTGGCTGCTGCTCAAAGAGCGCATCACGCGCTTGCAGGCCGGTGCCGTGGGCCTGACCCTGCTCGCCATCCTGCTGATCACCGTCGCCTGAACCGTTCGGCACACTGAGACTTTATGATGATAGGAGCATAATGCACAAACGTAGCACCAGCGACAAAACACCCCCGCGAGTGGCGCGGGAACCGGGCCAGGGAGCCGCCCGATGAGCGACGCAGCGGCCCCCATCGCCGACGATACGCCGCTTGCCCCGGCCGACACCCTGCATGGGCAGCTACAGCGCGGGCGGGGCGCGGGATTTCTGCGCGCCCTGCAAGAGAACCCCACGACCGTCCATGCCCTGCTCTACCACTGCATAATTCATGACCCGCGCTGGGATCAGCAGGTTGAGGATCGCGCGGAGTATTACGCCCAGCTCGTCACCGTCACACACATGGACCTCGCGCCGCTCGAACAGTATCTACGCACGCTCCAAGACGAGCGTAATGACTCGGACGCATGGCTGGCGATTGGGGCGCTGGGCAGTCTGGCACGTCTGGGCAATGCAACTGCTCTTACCATACTGCGGCATTACATCGCCTATGGTACGCAATGGGAGTCTGCCCTGCTGAAGTTAGTCGAACTAGCCGACCCCGCCGCCACCGCAGGTTTAGCCGATAGCTTCTATGCGCGGTTTGCAACAGGGGAACAGATGAACAAATTCGATGCCCACGCGCTCTTGGACAGGCATCTCTACCCGCTTATGCAGTCCTGGAGTCTGACGCATCCGGGCATGGAACGACTGTATGCCGAAGCAGAGACTATGTGGACTACTATCTGGGCGGCCTATCCACAGCGGCGTTCCTGGCCCGCAGTAAACTACGAAGCCCGCCCAGTCAGCGAACTGCTCGCAGCTATTGATTCCAGTAATCGTAGACAGATTGAAAAAATGCTGTTCGCACGATTGCACCAAGCGGATATCGCTCAGTATGTGGCAGCCTTCTCCTCAGAGCATCATCTAGTCTGGTGGGTTGCGTTCCAATGTCTAGTCGCATTGGAAGCGGCTGCGCCGTTCTATGATATGCTACTGCACAAGCTACTCGCTTATTTAGGATCCGGCAATAGTAGAGCGTTGCGCGGTCTCCAACTGACCTACGCTGGACGCATTCTCCAACAGTTGCCGCCGGAGATGACGCTCCCATTGGCCCGGCGCTGGTTTGCCGCACCGGAGTGGCATCTGCGTAGCGTAGGCGAGGACATTTTAGAGGCGCAGGCCACGCTGGAGGACATCCCGCAGGTGCGGGCGGGCCTGATTGCGGCTCTCGCCACCGCTACTCGCCATAACAGCGACAGCTACCGCATCTGCGCGGTGCTGGACATCCTGGCCCGCTTCCCCGATCTTGGGTTGCTGCCCGAAGTAGAAGCAGCCTTCGTGCAAGCGGGCTACTCTTTCGCCCGTCGCCGTGCGGCCCGCACAATGCGGGTCAACGCGCCGGCCGCTTTCGCCACGACTTATGCCTATGAGTGCCTGTGGGACTGTGAAGAGGAGACGCGCTGGATCGGTTGCGAAAGCGTGCCCCTGGCAGCCCCCGGTGCGCGGGACCGCCTGCACGCCATGACCGCCGATCCCAGCGAGAATGACCTAGTGAAAGCGGCGATAGCCCAACGCCTGGCCGTAATCGGGGAAGAGGAATAACCCGATGGAGACTCCCACCCGTGCGCTGATGATTCTGATCGCCGGCCCCTATCGCTCCGGCACCAACGACGATCCGGCGCTAATGGCTGAGAACGTGCGCGCCATGAACCGCGTGGCGCTGCAACTTTTCCGCGCCGGGCACCTGCCGATGGTCGGCGAATGGCTGGCCTTGCCACTGGTCGAGACCGCCGGCTCCACCCACGTCGGCGACGCGGCGTTCAGCGAGATTTTCCACCCCATTGCCCACGCCCTGGCGCAACGCTGTGATGCGTGCCTGCGGATCGGCGGCCCCTCGGCGGGAGCCGACGGCATGGTGCAACTGGCCGAGTCGCTGGGGCAGCAAGTGTTCTATCGTGTCGAAGATGTGCCCGGCGTGCGCTAGCGCGGCCCTCCACCAAGCGATTACGCCTTACGCCTTACGGCGCAAGATCCAGCCACTCGCGCCCGACCAAGCCCAACTGCACCTGCTGCGGCGTGCCGGCGGCCTCCTGGTGCCACTCAAAGCGGGCGCGCTCGAAGTATTGCATGATATGCACTTTGCCGTCGCTGGGGCTGACCTCGTTGAATTCTTCGCTGATGGGGTAGCCGAAGATCGGCAAGCCGCCGCCCGCCTGCCAGACGCGCAAAAACTCGCCTTTGAGCGTGTGGCCGGTCTCCTTGAAGAACGGGATGCTGGGATCGGGCGCGGCGGGCAATGGGTCGAGACCCGTCGGCTTGACCCCGTTCGCTTCGGCGCGTTGGGCACTAGCGGTCAGCAGCAGGCGGCCCAGTGGCGCGAGTTGCACCCGCGATCCCGCCGCATCGCTGTGCAACTCGAATAGCGCCCGCTCGAAATATTGCACCGTGCGCGTCTGGCCGTCGTCAGGGTTGCGCGCCGCCTGCTCTTCGGTCAGGGGGTAGCCGAAGCGGGCCAGGCCGCCGTTCGCTTCCCAGAACGCGCGGAAGCCGCCGCGCAGGGTGTGGCCCGACTCCAGGAAATAGCGGCTATCCGAGGTGGCGGGCGCGTGGCGCAGATCGAAGACGACGAAGCCGGGCGGTGGTGTGGCGAACAGGAACGGCTGAAACGAGACCACTAGCCCCTGGTAGTCGGGCAGCCGGCCCAACCACGATTGGTCCAGTGTCACTAATAAGTTGCCGCCCGCCGCCTTGATCCCGTCAAGGGTTGTCCGATTGAAGCGATCCTGCGGCACTACCCAGCCGCTACGTCCGGCGGCGTACAGGATCTCCGGAGCGCCCGATCCGGCGACCACGAGGCCGCCGGCCACGGCGGGACGCAAGGCAGCCACCCGCCGTCCCGCGTCTGCGGCACGGGCAGTGGCGTCACTCACGCGGTAGTGGTCGGTCAGCGTCGCCCAGCCGCCGAGGAAAACGGCCAGTAGCAGGAGCATCGTGCCGGCGTTACCCAGCCGCAGTAGCAGGCTGCGCGTGTGGGGCCAGCTCGCTTGCTGGCGGCTCGCGGCCGAGGGAGTACGCCGCACCGCGCCTCGCACCGGGCGACGCCCCTCGATCCAGGGGGCAGGGCCGACCTCGTCAGGCGGTGTACCGTCGGCGGCATCGGCATCCAGATCGCCGGGGGCTTCTTCGTGCCCGCGCAGGGCGGCAACCACCACGGCGGGCAAGGTCGCCAACCAGTTCGCGCCCAGACCGATCAGGGCGGCCAACGGCGGCAGCAGCGGAGCCAGCGTCGAGTCGTCGGCAGCCAGGCGGGTGCCCTGTAGCAGCACACCCGCGAGGCTGCCGAGCAGCCACAGGTGACACACCCACGGCCAGGGCTGCCGCGCCGGGCGGCCCAGCCCCGCTAATAGCAGCAGGAAGCCGGTAAACGTGAGCGTGTTATTGACCAAGCGACCCGCCAGCAAGCCATAGAACGCGCCATGTCCCAGCCCGGCCAGCGCCGCGCCGAGGCCCCCGCCACCGAAAGCGGAGTCCAGTTCCACGCTGTTCCCGCCGAGCCGCACCAGTCCCTGCCACAGCAGCAACGGCGCGCAGCAAGCGGCCAGGAACAGCAGGGTCGGGCGCGATGAGCGCAACAGGGACTGCGGGTTGAGGCTGCTACGCGGCAACGGGCGCGCCAAGTAGAGCAGGGCGGGCAGCAGGGCGAGGTTGCTGGGAGCCACCAGCAGCGCGGCTCCGCCACACCCGGCGGCCATCGCCGCCCAGCGGCGCTTATGGGGGCGATCGGCCAGCAGTGTATCGCGCCAGCGCAACGTGGCCGCCAGCGCCCCGCCGGCGGCGGTCCAGCCGAGCGCGTCGGGCAGATAGGCCCGTCCATAGTACAAACCGAGGGGAGCCAGTGTCAGAAAGAGCGCGGCATAGACCGCCGCCCGCCCACCCGCCAACCGTCGCAGCACAACAAACAGCAGGCCCGTGGCCGCCAAGGCCGCTACTACACTCACGACGCGGCCGATCCAGGGTTGCGGCCCCGCTCCCCCGCTGAACAACGCAACAGACCAGGCATAAAGCGGCAATCCCGCCGTCAAATCCAGCGGCAAGGGTCCAATCCAGGGCAGGCTCGTTTTGAGGTCGCCGCCGTGCGCGATCAAGCGGCGCACAAAAGCGGCCATCGTCGCCTGTGGTGCGCTGGGGGTATCCAGCGGTTCGGCCCATAAGAACGGCAAGCGCAACAGCAGGCCCAAGCCCAACACACCGAGCAGGCTTGACGTATAGCGACTCCACTGCGACGGGCGGGGGCGGGGCAGGTGCAAGCGCAACCGAGGGCGGGCCGGACGCGGTGCAGCGCCGCCGTCAGTGCGTGGGTCGGGGGGCGGTAGCGGCAGATGCGGTTGGGAGTCGCCCCGTGCCGGCAACAGCCGCAAGCGCCAAGATTGCCCGTTCACGGTATTGCCTCTAGACGCACGCGGCTGAAGGCCACCCCCAGTAAGCGTGGATCGCTGTTCATACCTAACTCCTTCGGCGAGTGCAGCAGCCCCGGACTGGTTAGCGACACGACGCTCAGGCCGGCGGGGATCGGTCCTAAATCTACGCGGTACTCGCGCGGCGCACCGTCTACGGTCAAGTCGGCGTGTGCCGTGCCGGCATAGTCCACGATCAACGGGCGTGAGTCACGTAGCGTATTGGCCTGAAACACCAGTTGTTCATGCAAAGGGGACGGGCTATGGATCTCTAATGTAGCCGTATTATGTAGCCAACGGAGGCTCGTGGTCACTGAAGCTTCGCGACCATCCCAGCCGCTGCCGAGCGCCAAATAGGGCACCCGTTGTGTCGGCGGCGGCACGGCGTAGAGGTCCAGATCGGCATCGCTATGAACCGGCTGGGCCACTGCCGCCGCACCCAGCACGCGGATTAATGCTGCGCGATACACCGCCGTCTCATCTTTGGGCGGCGCGGGACGCCACCCGGCTTTATAGAGCACTACATAGCGCGTATTGCTGTCCGCCAATGCGCTCAACCACTCCGCCGGCCCGGCGGCAAACAGATCGCCCAATCCGTCGGGGTTCTGCAACTCCATGAATCCCGGCGTACTCCACAAAAAGGGGTGATAAAACTCACGCGATATGTAGCCGGAAAAGATGCGCTTCTGGTGCGCCGTCTGAAAATACATCCGAAATGCGCCTTGCCAGTAACTATCTTCACGCGGCAGTTCGAGGATGGCATAGTCGGCGGGGTCTTGTCGTAACTGAGTATAGAAGGCCGGAATAGGCGCAGGAAGCTGCGGCATCGGCACCGGCCAGACTTCCAGAGCCGACAAAGCCAATAGCCCAACGGTCAGGCCGCCCACCACGCCGCGCCCGCCCCATCCACGCCGCGCCAGGGTGGCGATCAGGCGAATCACACCGTAGCTCGCCAACACACTCAGGCAGATCATTAGCGGCATGGCGAAGCGGTCGGGACTGCGGCTGATGTTGAAGCCGGGCACCCGCTCAATTAACGTGTATGGCATCGGTTGCGCCCATGCCTGCGGCACCCCATTCACCTGCAACTCCGGCCCCAGCGCCAGCGCGAAGGAGATCGCCGCTGCCGCCGCCCAAAACGCCCGACCGGGCAGGGGGACGAGTTCTGAGTTCTGAGTTTCGGGAGCCGATTGGCTGCTTTCGCCCGCGCCGAGAGTCGTTGCTGCTCCTTCCGGCGGAAGGAAGAGGGTTGGGAGATGAGGTCGGCGGCGGGCGAGCAGGCCCAGGCCGGCCAGGACCAGTGTGGTGTAACCGAGATATACTTCATACGTGTTCGCACCGAACGGCCACCGCAAGCGGAACTCGCTCAGGCGGCCCCAGAGTTGATGGATACGGGGCGGCGCGAAAAAGGCGACCAGATCGGCGGAGTTTTCGACCGCCACCCCCGGAGCCGGGCGCATATAGGTCGCGGTGCGGAGTTCGGCGAACATCGGCAGTAGCAACGGCGCGACAGCGACGAAAAACAGCCCGACCGCGATCCCGATGCGGGCCGCCGGCTCCAACGGGCGCAAACGAGTGCCCAACGACGATCTCGCCCCGCTGCGGGCATGATGCAGCAATTCACGGGCGGTCAGGTAGAGGCCGTAGCAGCCGGTGAACAGCAGCGTATACATCACATAGTACCAATCTACCAGCGCGACCAGCACCAGAAAGAAGGCCGCAGGTAGGGCACGCTGCACCACCCACCGCCCGAAAGCCCGCCAAGTGGACCACCCCGGCGTATCATGCACCGCCCGCAACAGGGCCAGCACCGCGAACGGCACCCACTCGAGGCTGATCAATTGCAACAGCCCGCGTTGCGTCGCCAAGTGGTAGGCCGAGTAGGCAAAGATGCTACTGCCGACTGCCGCTGCTGCGGTGATCGCGGGAGCCGCTACGAGCGCGCCACCGGATCGCCGCAGCAGCACATAACGCAGCAACAGGTATGCGCCCCAGCCGGTGAGCACGAACGAGAACAGTACGATCCCGTCATAGATAACCGGCAGCGATACAAACGGCTGGAAGGGGATGCTGATCAGCCCGTTAAACGGATTGAGTGTGTGGAATTGCAAACTGACCCCAGTCGGCCAGTACATCCGGTCGGTGTGGAAGGGATCAGTGTGCAGATCGAGTAGCGCCGTCTTGACCCACCAGAGGTTCCAGAGATTCTGGTCGCGGTCTTCAACGATAGTGCCGGGGGTCAGGCCGTTCCCGCCGAAGTTCAGCAGCAGCGGCCAGGTGTAGAAGATCGCGAGGGTACAATGCAGCAGCAGACCGGCCACGGCGGCGCGGACGTTGGTCATAGGGGCGGGTTTCTTGGTGAGCCGGGCGCCCGCTGCGTCACCCACAGGTCGGCCGGATATAGGTAGCTGTGATTCTCTGGCCCATGATACCAGAGCCTACCCTAGATGACAAGTAGAAAGGGTTCTCAGGCACTTTTGGTGAAGACTTCGCGACTGCCCCACCCAGAGGCGAAAGCGGCCGCTAGATCAGCGGGGGTGCCCCATTCTGGGAGAGTAAACGGCGGGCAACTGCGGCGCACGATCCCCATTCACCAAAAGTG
>JBBRPH010000072.1:0-23248 GCA_038228295.1 Chloroflexia bacterium
CTTGACCCCGCCCGGTAAGCGGCGTGCCCGGCCTGGTAGCACCCCCAACCCGGCCACGCCATCCTCCTCCAGGTCGGTGAACAGCAGTTGCAAGCCCAGACACACGCCCAGGAAAGGCCGCCCAGCGGTCGCCGCTGCGCGTAACGGCTCGATTAGACCATGTGCCGCTAAATGGCGCATCGTCGCGCCCGCCGCTCCTACGCCGGGTAGCACCACTGCGTCGGCTGCGGCCACCGTAGCGGGATCGGCGGTGATGGTGACGATGACCTCTCCCTCAGCAGGGGACGTGGTCGAGGCGAGAGGTTGATCGGCCACCCAGCACAACGCCTTGTGGATGCTGCGGAGGTTGCCCGCACCGTAGTCTATGACGGCAATTGTCGGCATGATTAGAGGACTCCTTTGGTCGAAGGGATCGTGCCCGTGGGGTCCGTGATGCGAGTGGCGGCGTGGAGGGCGAGCGCGAAGGCTTTAAACAGGCTCTCGATGGCGTGGTGGTCGTTGGTTGCCCGGATGAGGTCGAAGTGGGCCGTGATGCGGGCGTTGCCGACCACAGCGCGGAAAAACTCCTCTGCTAAGTCAGTGTGGAACAGGCGGGCGCCGCCCAACGTGGCGGCGCGCATTGGCGCATCCCAGTGGATATAGGCACGACCCGACAGATCCAGGACCACGCGGGCCAGTGCCTCGTCTAGCGGCGCATAGGCGTGGGCGAAGCGGGCCAGCCCCGCTTTGCTGCCGGTCGCCTCCGCCAGTGCCTGACCTAATGCGATGCCCACGTCTTCGACCGTGTGATGGTCGTCAATCTCAATGTCGCCGGTCGCCTGGATCGTCAGGCCCAGGCGCGCGTGGCGCGCCAGCGCGGTCAGCATATGGTTGAAGAAGGGCACCGGCGTGGCGACGGCAATGGGGCCGCCGTCCAGATCGAGCGCCAGGCGGATCTGTGTCTCGCCGGTCTCGCGTACAATATCGGCGCGGCGCGGTAGGGTTAGGGGGTCAGGCATAGCCGCTGCACCTCCGCCACCAGGCGTGCGTTTTGCGCCTCGGTGCCCACACTGAGCCGCAGGCAGCCGGCTAGTGGACCGGGACCGTAGCGCCGGATCAAGATACCACACGCCCGCAGCCCGGTATAAAGCGCGTCGGCGGCGGGTTGTCCGCCCGCCACGCGCAGCAGCAGGAAGTTGGCTGCCGAGGGATAGACGTGCAGGCCGGAGATCGCGCCCAATCCCGCCGTTAGTGTCGTGCGGCCCGCTTGGATGCGCGCCAGCTTATCGGCGATCCAGGGCCATTCGCGCAGGGCGGCAACCCCGGCGACTTGGGCCGCGCTGTTGACGTTATAGGGCGCTTTTACCCGCCACAGCGCGCGCACAATGGGCGGCCCAGCCAGCGCATAGCCCAGTCGCAGTCCGGCCAGTCCGCCCAGCTTGCTCAGGGTCCGCAAGATGATCAGATGGGGATACGCAGCGAGCAAGTGCAGCGCGCCTACGCCCGCGAACTCGGCATACGCTTCGTCCAGCACGACCGGGCAGGGTGCGGCCTCCAGGATGGCGCATAGATCGACTGCGGGCAAGACCGTGCCGGTCGGGTTATTCGGTGAACACAGAAAGATCAGCCGCACGCCCGGCGCGGCAGTGGCGCGGATCACGCCGGCGCTGTCTACCGCGAAAGTGGCCCGATCACGCGGCACATCCCGCACCTGTGCGCCGTGTTGGCGGGCGGCGATGGCATACATCCCGAAGGTCGGCTCGGCGGTGATCACTGTGTCGCCGGGGGCGATGAACAGTCGGCAGAGTAGTTCCAGTAACTCATCCGAGCCGTTGCCACAGACGATGCGCTCTACCGGCTGCTCGGTGTAAGCGGCCAGGGCCGCCCGCAACTCGCCCGCGTCGGCATCGGGATAACGGCTGGGGTCAAGCGTAGCCAATGCGGCAGCTACCCCCGGCGGTGCGCCGTAGGGGTTCTCGTTCGCGTCCAGCTTCAGGATCGCGTCAAGCGGCAGGCCCAGTTCCGCCGCTACTTGCGCGGGGGTGGGCACCGGCTGGTACTCGGCCAAGGTCAGGAGTTCAGGTCGGACGGTGAGACGTGGATCATCTGTTGTACTGATAAACATATCCTTAGAAGCTAAATCAAGCATTGACTCCCTCCTCACCAGATGAACGCGCAAGGCTCTGGATTGGTTGCACGGCCGGCGCAAAGCGCGTCTCAATGGCGGCCCGGTGGCCGGGCAAGCCTTCGCTGCTTGCTAAGACACCGACCGTCTGGCGTAGCCCGGCCAGCCCCGCCTCGCTCAACTCTTGCACCTGCACTTTGCGGCCAAAGCTCTCGGTAGACAACGGGCCGTACATCGCGCCGAAGCCGCCGGTGGGCAGCACATGGTTGGTGCCCGCCGCATAGTCGCCCGCCGGCTGGGCCGACCAGGGGCCGAGGAATACCGAACCGGCGTTGCTGATGCCGGCCAGGATGGCGTGCGGATCGGCGGTCATGATGCCCAAGTGTTCGGGCGCATACTCATTGGAGAAGGCGACTGCTTGCTCCAGGTTCTCCACAACGGCGATCAGGCCGTAGCGCCGTAACGATTCTTCCACCATCGCCCGTGTGGGCAGGTCGGCCAACTGGCGTTCAAGTTCGGCCGGCACCGCGAAGGCGACGCGCTCAGAGGTGGTGAGCAGCACCGAGGCCGAGTCTTCGGCGTGTTCGGCCTGCGCGATCATGTCGGCGGCCAGGAACGCAGGCGGCGCGGTTTCATCGGCGATCAGCAGCAGTTCGGTCGGACCGGCGGGCAAGTCAATGGCGGCCAACCCACGACTGGCCGCGACCAGCTTGGCCGCCGTCACCCAGCGGTTGCCCGCCCCGAACAGCTTGCTCACGCGCGGCACGCTCTCCGTGCCGTAGGCCATGGCCGCAATCGCCTGACTGCCGCCCAACTTGAATACTTGCCTCACCCCCAGCAGGTCCGCCGCCACCAGGATGGCCGGGCTGACACTGCCCTGTTTATTCGGCGGCGTACACAGCACAATTTCTTTACAGCCGGCGATCTGCGCGGGGATCACGTTCATTAGCACCGACGACGGATAGGCGGCCTTGCCGCCGGGGATATAGAGGCCGACCCGCTCGATGGGCCGCCAGACCCGCCAGAGCCGCACGCCCTCTTGTGGTGTGACCACCACCTCGCGCCCGATATGGGTGCTGTGAAACGCCGTGATGTTACGCGCCGCCTGCGCCAGCGCTTGCAGCAAGACCGGATCGGCTCCCGCCCGCGCCGCCGCGAACTCGGCTTCGCCCACCCGCAAGCTGTCCAGTTCGACCCCATCAAAGCGGACCGTAAACTCGCGCAACGCTGCGTCGCCACGCGCCGCCACCGCGTCCATCACGCCCTCGATCAGCGGCAGCACATCGCCAAACCCGCCATGCGCCCGCCGCAGGATTCGCTCGCGGTCCGTCGTCCCCAGGTCCGTCAGCCGCTTGATCGGCACGAGTGGCGTGCCGCGTTCTGAGTTCTGAGTTCTGAGTTCTGAGTTCTGCGGTTCGCTTTCCATATAGTGTCTCTCCTCTCACATACTGCGTTTAATGTCGCCGTGCGTGGCTACATCCGGTAAGTTGCGCTCCACAAAATTCCGCATTCGGCATTCCACATTGGTCAGAGTAGCAGCTTCTCGATGGGTGTGACCAGGATCTCCGTAGCCCCGGCGGCGCGCAGGGCTTCGATGATCGCCCAGAACTCGTCCTCTTTGATCACCGTGTGGACGGCCACCCAGTCGGGGTCGGACAGCGGCACGATGGTCGGCGCTTTGAGGCCGGGCGTGAGGCGCTGGATCGTCGGCAGGGCGGCGCGCGGCGCGTTCATCATCACATATTTGTGCAGCCGGGCGGCTTGCGTAGCGCGTAGACGCAGCAGCAGGCGGTCTACGTTGGCCCGTTTGGCCGGATCGGTCAGCACGGCAGGGTTGGCGACCAGCACCGCTTGCGACTCTAAGATGGTCTGCATCGTCCGCAGGTCGTGCAAGACCAGTGTGCTGCCGGTGGCCGTCAGCTCCACAATCGCATCGGCCAGCCCCAGCGCGGGCGCGACTTCAACCGAGCCACTGAGGGTGACGATCTCCACCGTCACGCCTTGTGCGGCGAAAAAGCGGGCCGCCGACTGCGGGTACGACGTAGCGATGCGCGCCCCGTCCAGATCGGCTGCCGACTGGATGGTAGACTCTTTCGGCACCGCCAGCACCAGCTTGCAATAGCCGAAGCCCAGCGGCAGCAATTCGGCCACATCCACGCCTTCTTCGTGGAGCAGGTTTTGCCCGACGATGCCCAGATCCACTGTGCCGCTAGCGACATATTCTGGGATGTCATCGTCGCGGCCATAGAGCAACGACAAGGGAAAGTTGCGGCAGTCGGAGAACAGGCGCTGCCCGTAGTTCTCGAACGACAAGCCAATGCTGTGCAGCAGGCTCACCGTCTCATCGGTCAGCCGCCCACTGCGCTGCATCGCCAGCCGCAATGTGCCGCTGGGCGGGCCGGCACCGTCGCCGGCCCCACCGTTGACCTCTAGCCGCGTGCGTGTGCTTTGCGCTTTGTGATAACTCATGCCGGCTCCTCCGTTGGGGACACAAAAACGCCGCAGCGTCAGGGCTGCGGCATCATCTACTGGGTTAGGGAGTTACAAAGTCTAATGCGCGTCGCGTGCGTCCTCCCGCCCATGCCACAGCTCACCAGCACAGTGATGGTGCTGATGATAATGGCTATGGCGGTTGGTAGACGGCAGTTGACGCACGGTTAGTTCTCCTCTAGTGTGCTTGTCCGCATACCATAACGAGCGGGTGGGTGGTAGTGTGACGGCACCTTTGCTAGGGTTGCGCGGTGAATAGCAGTTGTATGCTCCCCTGATTCCGGTAGACTTTCTAGCCTGCGGCAGAGACAGTGGGATCGCGCTCGATCTGCATCATGTAGGCCCATTCGCCCTCGTCCGTCCGCACCGTCGCATAGTGCCGGAAGCCGGCCTTTTCGTAGCAGCGGATGGCGCGCCCATTGGCCGGGTCAGGGTCCAGGATGAGGCGGCGCGGGTTGCGTTGCGCGATCACCAACGCGCAGAACTGCTGCACCGCCTGGGTGCCCAGCCCCTGGCCCAGCCGTCCCGCGTCGGCCAGGAACTGGTCTATGCCGACGGTATCCTCCGGCTCCAGGTAATACTGGAAGTAGCCCAGTGGCTGCACGGCCCCCGTTGCGTCGGTCTCCAGCAGGAGGAAGCGCGCCGTATCGTCTTCGTCCCCATAGTGCGCGGCGACCTTGTCCAGTGTATCGTCGCCGTCATCCCACCACTCTTTGACGTGCAGCCGTTGCAACCACTCCAGCAGCAGCGGGTAGTCGGCAGGCGTGAGCGGGCGGAAGTGGAAAGTCGTCATTGCTGTTTCTTGCTGAAAATGATACCAGCCTTCAATTTTTGTGCCGATGGTGGTACTTTGTTTAGGATGTACTCTGCATTTGCGACACAGTTGCCTGAATCGTAATTAGTGTAAATATAGATTGTTTGTCCTTTGTACTCTTCTTGGACGAATGCTATACCAAGACGAGGCTTAACTATATCAAACAATCGTACTTTTCTTCCACTACGATCTGGAAGCGGGATTGCAATGCTTGAACTGGTAATCAGCGCGAATTTACAGCACTCAACCAGTACATCCTTCCAAACAGAGACTTTTATGACCGTTCCATCGGGAAGACGAAGTAACGAAGGACGTGTCTTCGCTATATCTTCAACCATATTAAGATCAACAAACGGACGATTCTCAACAGCCGTGGGTAATGCAACACTGGAAGTGCTAGGTGAGGTAGATCTATCAGCTTGCGTAGGAATTGTTTGTATCAGTTGCGGTATTTTTAATTGAGAAACGTCCTTTTGTAATGTCGCGACAACACTTTCGAGTTGGGTAACCCTCTGCGCTAATACATCAATGGTTTGTTCTTCAGGCCAAAATCTTGCTGCATCTAGCCCCTGCACAAGATACACAGCACAATCAACCGGATCATCCTGACTAAAATTGATGATTTTTTGAGTAATATTGCCCGGCTGAAAACTGGTTATATGTACCCATACAAGACCATCCGTTAGAAAAACATCCTGAATATCATAAGTAAAGGCATATTTTATCACATTCATCGTAATAGTGCGATCTTCCAGATTACTGCCGAGTGCCTTCGCTTCTACAACAATTCGGACATTTGAGTTGCGATCATAGAGGGCATAGTCAACTCTAGTTTGCTCAAAAGACCTTTCCACCTCAACCATATAAGTGTTTGCTGTGTCCCAGCCCAATGCCTGAAGAATAGGGTCAATTAGAACAGCGCGGGTGGCTGCTTCATTCCGTTGAAGCGTTTCTCGGTATTGTACTGCCGAGTCTTTGACTTGGTTAATTGTGTCGCTGAGATTGCTAAGGGGGCTTTTAACACGCATATCTGCATCCTTTTAACAGCATACCATGAAATACGCTACAAAGAGGCACTGCTTGCTGCGCCCCAGTCGTCTCACAACTCAGCATAGCAAGCAGCGCCTCTACAGCACCACCAATTTGGCGCTCTGCGACCAAACCCAGCATTCGCCTACACCCCCCGGCGATCCGTGCGGCGTTCCGGGCCACTGCTGCCCACGGTGTCGAGGTTTTCGCCGGCGGTGAGCGTGCTTTTGGGCTGCGCGCCGCCGGGATCGGAGGGGTGGGCACCGGCGACGGCGGGGCGAGTGCCTAGTTTGCCCGCGCTGATGTCGTCTTCACTGGCCGAGCTGATCTGCACTTGGCCGGTTTTCGCGCTGATATGCGGGCGATTGGTGCTGCTGGTGCCGGTGGACAGGATCTGCGAACGGCCACCTGCACTGAACTCCAGGTTCCGCAGATAGCCGACGCGCGCACCGTCGTCGAGGAAGCCCGGTTCGTCGGGGGTGTGCGGATTACCGCCGGCGCGGTTGCCCTGGTAGGGCATAGACAGCGCGCCGAGGCTTGCCATCGGCTGGTGATTGGTTTCGCCGTTCGCGCCGTATTCGCCGGGATTGGGCAGCGGCACCTGGCCGGGGCCGTCAGGGGCCAGCGCAGGATTGGCGGGCTTGTCTTTTTTCTTACTGATTCCGAATGGCATAACAGTTATCCCCTATCTTTGTATTCGCCGAACACCCGGCGCAGCGCGTCGCAGATTTCGCCGAGCGTGCAACGGTCTTCTACGCATTGAACGATGTAGGGCAGCAAATTGTCGCGCCCGCCGGCGGCGCTTTGCAAAGTCCGCAGCCGATCCGTCGCTGTGGCGGTATCACGGCCGGCGCGTAACGCCTGGACCCGTGCGATCTGCGCGGTGCGGAGCGCCGGGTCTACGCGCAATAGGTCGTCAGGCGGTGTGTCGGCGCTCTGGAAGCGGTTGACCCCGACGATCACCCGTTCGCCGCTGTCCACCTGCTGCTGCCAGCGATAGGCGGCGGCCTCGATCTCCTCATGGAAAAAGCCCTGTTCGAGCGCGGCCAGCGTACCGCCCAGCGCGTCCACCTGCTGGAGGTAGGCGCGCGCGCCGGCTTCGATGCGGTCGGTCAGGTTCTCCACGAAGTAGGAGCCGGCCAGCGGGTCTACCGTGCCCGCGACGTTGCTCTCGTAAGCGATGATCTGCTGGGTGCGTAGGGCCGTGCGGACCGAGCGTTCGGTGGGCAGGGCCAGGGCTTCATCGCTGGCGTTGGTGTGTAGTGACTGCGTGCCGCCCAGCACCGCCGCCAACGCCTGGATCGTCACGCGCACCACGTTGTTTTCCGGCTGCTGCGCTGTCAGCGACGAGCCGGCGGTCTGCGTGTGGAAGCGCATCATGGCCGAGCGCGGGTCGGTCGGGTGCCAGCGTTCCGTGACAATACGCGCCCAGAGGCGGCGGGCGGCGCGGTATTTGGCGATCTCTTCCAGGAAGTCGCTGTGGGCGTTGAAGAAAAAGGCCAAGCGCGGCGCGAAGCTGTCAATCGCCATACCTGCCGCCAGCGCCGCCTCGACATAAGCGATGCCGTCGGCCAGGGTGAACGCCACCTCTTGTACCGCCGTGGACCCGGCCTCGCGGATGTGGTAGCCGCTGATCGAGATGGTGTTCCACTTGGGGACGTGGGCGGCGCAATAGGCCATTAGGTCAGTGACGATGCGGAGCGACGGTGCGGGCGGGTAGATGTAGGTGCCGCGCGCGATATACTCTTTGAGGATGTCGTTCTGCACCGTGCCGTCGAGTTTGTCTTGCGCCACGCCTTGCTGCCGGGCCACGGCGATATAAAGCGCCAGCAACACCGCTGCGGTAGCGTTGATCGTCATGGAGGTACTGACCCGATCCAGCGGGATGCCGTCCATCAACTGGGCCATGTCCTCAATGGAGGCGATGGACACACCGACTTTGCCCACTTCACCTTCGGCGAGCGGGTGGTCGGGGTCGTAGCCCATTTGCGTCGGCAGGTCGAAGGCGACCGAGAGGCCGGTTTGTCCCTGGCCCAGCAGGTAGCGATAGCGGGCGTTAGACTCGGCGGCGGTGCCGAAGCCGGCGTATTGGCGCATGGTCCAGAAGCGACCCCGGTACATGGTCGGCTGCACACCGCGCGTGTAGGGAAACGCGCCGGGGTAGCCCAAATCGCGCTCCACATCGAAGCCGGTGGCCTGTAGGTCGGCGGCAGTGTAGAGCCGCTCCAGCGGCAGGCCCGATGCCGTCTCGAAGGTGGGCTGCCGCTCCGGGCTGCGGCGCAGGGCCGGCGTGAGCGTCGTCTCTTCCCAGGCGTTGCGCCCGTCACCGTTGCTCATTCCAGCACCACCAGCGGGCGACCGTTCTCCACCGTCTCGCCCGGCGCGACATGGATCGCCTTGACCGTGCCGGCGCGGGGCGCGGCGATCTCATTCTCCATCTTCATCGCCTCCAAGAGCAGCAGCCGCCCGCCCTGCGGCACCATGTCACCCACCGCCACGGCCACCGCCCGCACCAGACCCGGCATCGGCGCTTTGACGGTGAACTCGCCGCTCTGCGCTTGCTTGGCACCCCCAATGCGGCTGAGGCGGCGCTCGCGCTCCGTCTGCACCAGCGCGGTGATGGGCTGGGAGCCGAAGTCTACGGCCCAGCCGCTCGGCTCCTCGCGGTCGGGGCTAACCCGCACGGCATGACTGGCCCCGTCAAGTAGCAACGAGTACAGACCCGGCTGCGCTTCAGTCCATTCCACCGCCTGCGCCGGCTCCTCGCCCACCTGCACCCGCAGCCCCTCGGCCCCCTCGCTGATGCGAACCGGGTACTCGGTGCCTCTGATTTCGACCAGGTAGAGTTTGTCCATAGGTCTCCTGCTACGCTCGCAAGCCCAGCCGCCGCCCCGTCAAGCGCCAGCCGGCGCCGTCGGTTGGGATGTCTGCTGCGCCGACCGCAGACGGCGCTATCGTTGCCTCGGCTGCTCGGTGATGCGCGGCCAGGGCGGCGGCGACGGCGGCGACACGGGTGCGCTCGGCGCGTGCGCTGGGGTCGCTGTGGTCGGCTAAGGGGCCGAACCGCTCGACAAAGGCGGTGTCGAAGTCGGCGGCGGCGAATTCGGGCGAGGCCAGCACGGCTTGCTGGTAGGGGATATTGGTCAGGATGCCGCCCACGCGGTACTCAGCCAGGGCACGGCGCATCCGGCGAATGGCCTGAGCGCGGTCTTCGCCCCAGCAAATCAGCTTGGCAACCATCGGATCGTAATAGATCGAGACCTCGCCGCCCGCATACACCGCGCTATCCACGCGCACGCCGGGGCCGCTCGGCTCCGTCAATGTCGGGATCGGCCCGACCGACGGCATGAACCCCTGCTGCGGGTCTTCAGCGGTGATGCGGCATTCAATGGCGTGGCCGCGAAAGTGGATCTGCTCTTGCGTGAAGCGCAGCGGCTCACCACCCGCTATCCGCAACTGCTCCTGCACCAGATCCAGGCCAGTGACCAGTTCGGTGACCGGGTGTTCCACTTGCAGGCGCGTGTTCATCTCCAGGAAATAGAATTCACCCTGCGGCGTGTAGAGGAACTCGATGGTGCCTGCGTTGACATAGCCCGCCGCCAGCGCCGCGCGCACCGCCACCGCGCCCATGGCCGCACGCTTCGTCGCATCCAGCACCGGCGAGGGGCTTTCCTCGATCAGCTTCTGGTGGCGGCGCTGGATCGAGCATTCGCGTTCGCCCAGGTGGATGCAATGGCCGTGCGCGTCGGCCAGCAGTTGGATTTCGATGTGGCGGACGTGTTCCAGGTATTTTTCGATGTAGACCCCGCCGTAGCCGAAGGCGGCGGTCGCTTCGCCGCTGGCGGCGCGGATCGCGTCGGCCAGTTCGTCGGGCGCACGGACCACGCGCATCCCTTTGCCGCCGCCGCCCGCCGCTGCTTTGAGCAGCACGGGATAGCCAATGCCCGCCGCGATCTGTGCCGCCTCGGTGGGGTCGTGAACTTCGCTCTCCGTACCGGGCACGACGGGCACGCCATGGGCAATAGCGAGTTGCCGCGCCGCCACCTTATCGCCCATGCGCCGAATCGCCTCCGGCGGCGGCCCGACAAACACGATCCCTGCGGCGCGGCAGGCTTCCGCGAACTCCGCCCGCTCCGATAGGAAGCCATAGCCGGGATGGATCGCGTCGGCCCCACTTTGCCGCGCCACGTCTAGGATCAAATCGGCGCGCAAATAGCTGTCGCGCGAGGGCGGCGGCCCCAGCCGGTACGCTTCGTCGGCCTGCCGCACATGGAGCGCGGTGCGGTCGGCATCGGAGTAGACGGCGACGCTGGCGATACCCAGGTCGCGGCACGCACGGATAATCCGCAGGGCGATCTCCCCCCGGTTGGCAATGAGCAGTTTACGGATGGGCACTGTTCTCCCTAACCCCCCAACCCCCTTCCTTCCGAGGGAAGGGGGAGTTAGCGAATTCTCTGTATTCGCCTGTACTGGTTAAGAAAGGTGGTATTCCAGTTGCTTTCTCTTCTTCAGGGACAGCGGAGTTAGCTTGCGCTGCTAACCTTCCTGCCTCCTCTCTTACGCAGGGAAGCACGACCTCGTCTAACTCTCCCTGTCCTCCGAGGAAAGAGGGTAGGGGGGCTAGGGCACCCCGACACGCCATTAAAATGTCATTCAAGGCTGTGGGGAGATCCTGAGTGATAGCTGTATTGGAAATGCGAAGTACACGGAATCCCCCGGCGCTTAGTATGGTGTCGAGCTCTTGATCATATTCCAGCTGCCGGCTATGTATTGATCCGTTTACTTCCACTACCAACGCAGCTTGATGGCAATAGAAATCTACGATGAAGCCGGCTATTACTTGCTGGCGACGAAAGTGGTACTTCCCTAGCTGATTGCCTCGCAAGTGTTGCCAAAGTTCGGCTTCTTCGGGAGTCATCTGCCGGCGTAGTGTTTTCGCTTGTCCTATCTTTAGGGTATCAATTTGCTTACCCTGCACAGTGTAGCGGATCGGCATGATTGGCCCTTCCGCGCTCACCCCTGACCCCTCTCCTATGTGAAAAGGAGAGTCAGACTCCCCCTTTCCACGGAGGGAAGGGGGTTGGGGGGTTAGGGGAGTAGTGTACCGCATAAACTCGATCTGGTTGCCGAACGGATCCCAGCCGAAGAAGCGTGGCATCCCGGCGACGACGGGCGAATCGCCGGTGGGCACGCCCTGCGCCTCCAGATGGGCGCGGGCGGCAGCCACATCAGCGACGCGGAAGGCGAAGTGGCGGCGCCCAGCCGGCGGCGGATCGGCTTCCACGCTCAGGTGCAGCAGCACCGGCCCCGCGCCGATACGAAACCACACGCCGCCCCGCCCGCGCAGTTCCGGCGGCTTCTCTACCTCCGTCAGCCCTAATAACTGGCCGTAGAAAGCGCGGATCGCCGCCTCGCTACCCAGCGGCGCGAGGATCTGCACATGGTCCAGCGTCTCAATCTCAATCATACTCTTCCCCATCCCGCATTCCGCGTTCCGCCGCTCGTCACAGCGGGATGTTGCCGTGCTTCTTGGGCGGATTCGTATCACGCTTGTTGCGGAGCATTTCGAGTGCGTCAATCAGCCGGGGCCGCGTTGTGCGCGGCTCAATCACATCGTCTATGTAGCCGCGCGCCGCCGCGATATACGGGTTAGCGAACATCGTCTGGTACTCGGCGATCAACTCGCTGCGCTTGGCGACCGGATCGCTGGCCCCTTTCAGCGTGTCACGATAAAGCAGATTGACCGCGCCTTCTGCGCCCATCACCGCGATCTCAGCGGTCGGCCAAGCGTAATTGATGTCGCCGCGAACGTGTTTGCTCGACATAACATCGTAGGCACCGCCGTAGGCTTTGCGCGTGATCACTGTGATCTTGGGCACGGTCGCTTCGCAGTAAGCGTACAGCAGCTTCGCGCCGTGGCGGATGATACCGCCATGTTCCTGCGCGGTGCCGGGCAGGAAGCCGGGCACGTCCACGAAGGTGATAATCGGGATATTGAAGCAGTCGCAGAAACGCACGAAGCGGGCGGCTTTGTCGGCGGCGTTGATGTCCAGCACACCGGCCAGCACCATCGGCTGCTGGGCCACTAGGCCGACGGGTCGCCCGTTGAGCCGCGCGAAGCCGATCAGGATGTTGCCGGCGAAATGCTCTTGCACCTCGAAAAAGTCACCGTGGTCCACGATTTTGCCGATCAGGGCGCGCATATCGTAGCTGCGGGTCGGCTGATCCGGGACGATAGTGTTCAGGCTATCCTCCTGGCGCCCGGCCGGGTCGCTCGGCGGTAGGCGTGGCGGATCGTCCACATTGTTCGAGGGCAGGAACGAGAACAGGCGCCGTACCGCTTGCAGGGTCTGCTCCTCGCTATCGAGCGCGAAATGGGCCACGCCGCTGACTGCATTGTGGGTCATGGCCCCACCTAACGCCTCAAAGGTCACGTCTTCATGGGTTACGGTTTTCACAATATCCGGTCCGGTGACAAACATATAGCTGGTGTCTTTGACCATCAGGATAAAGTCGGTGATAGCCGGCGAGTAGACTGCGCCGCCCGCGCACGGTCCCAGAATGGCCGAGATTTGCGGGATGACTCCGCTGGCGAGCGTATTGCGAAGAAAAATGTCGGCATAGCCGCCTAGGCTGTCCACGCCCTCTTGGATGCGTGCGCCGCCGGAGTCGTTGAGGCCGATTACCGGCGCGCCGGCTTTCAGCGCCATATCCATGATCTTGCAGACTTTTTCGGCGTGGGCCAGCGAGAGCGAGCCGCCGAATACGGTAAAGTCTTGCGAGAAGACGAATACCAGCCGCCCGTCAATGCGCCCATAGCCGGTGACAACCGAGTCGCTGAGATAGCGCTGCTCATCAAGGCCGAAGTCGTTGGCGCGGTGCATGACGAAGCTATCGAGTTCGGTGAACGTGCCTTCGTCGAGCAACAAGTCAATCCGTTCGCGGGCAGTGAGTTTGCCTTTGGCGTGCTGCTGTTCGATACGGCGCGGGCCGCCGCCTTGCATCGCCTGCGCGCGCAGTTCGTGCAGTTGGGCGATACGCCCGGCGGTGCCGGTGGGCGCGGGGGGCGGGGGCGGGGCCCCCTGGTCAGTGGACGGGTCGGCCATGCGGCTGGGCTTCCTCCTACAGATCACAGCAGTGGGATCGCGGCCCGGCGGCGGGCACGGGCTAGTATAGCATAGCGGCGGGCGGGGCGGCAACTCGCCGGCGGAATGCAGACTGTCGCAGGGGTGTAGTGGCACGGCTTGCCACGCCGGGGGTCAGGGCGCGATAATAACGACGAGGGGCAAGGGGAGAAAGGCGATGGGGCGCGTAGTGGTGCTGACTCCTATCTGGATAGTATAGGGGCCGGGCGCTGCGCCGGCCGGAATGGGTAGGTTGCGGAGGTCGGGATAGACGAAGTTGGGATTCCACGTAGATGTGGCGGCGCGGCCTTCATCGGGTGCGCCGGCGATCTGCACGACTGTTGCTCCCGCCCCATTGACCAAGCGGATGGTGGCCTGGACATCGCCAGTGTTGGGCACGGCCTGCCAGTAGCAGCCGATCTGCACCACTTGGCCGGGCCGCACGACGACCACTGTGCTGCTGCCCAGCAGCTGCGTGCCGCTGCCGCTACCGTCGGCGGCCAGCGGTTCGAGGGTGAGGGCGCGCAAGTTTAGCACCCCGAAGGTTGCTTGCGCCGCCGGCCCTAAAGATCCCCGGCCCGCATCGCTATCGCTGCGCTGATAGATGCTGACGTGCTCCACTGTCTGCTTACCGCCGCTGAGTCCTTCCAGCAAGCCCAGTGTTTGGCCGCGCAATTGCGGCAGGCCGATTTTGCCGTCTACCACGATCAGGCGGGCGTTAAAAAAGCCGCCGATGACACTGGCTTGGGCGGCGGTGGACTGAAAGACGGCGGGCGCGTTGCGCTCTTTGTTGAAGTGCAGGGCTTCGTTCCACAGATCGGCCAGGGGGCGGTGGTCAATACCCAGGCCGTAGTAGGTCATAGATCCGGCGCTGTCCACCAAACGTCCCTGGCCCGGCACCACGGCCGGGGGTCGCCCGGCTACAAACGCATAACCGGGATCGAAGCTGAGCACGGCCTCGTTCGGTTGTGACAGCGCCCGCACCGTCGCCCCCGCCGGCCGGTAGACGGTATCAGGGGTCACGTCCATCGTTTCCTGCCAATTGCGGATCGCCAGCGGCAGCAATAATAGCGCGCCGGCTACCCCCGCCATCGCCCACAACCCGCGCCCCAGCCCGGCCCGCGCCGCCCCGCGCTGCGGTAGCAACGCCCATCGCACGGGCTGCGCCACGAGCGCCCCCGCCAACAGTGCCAGCGGTGGTGCCCATTGCACATAATACGGCGCATGATACGACCGCCCGACCACAAACACCGCCAGCACCGGCACCGCCCAGAGCGGCACGACGAGCCAGGCCGCGAGTTCTGCGTTCTGCGTTCTGCGTTCTGCGTTCTGCGGTTGATCTGCTGTAGTTTCGTTAACGGCTGTAGACCGCTGACCGCCGACCGCCAGCCAGGCACGGCTCACGGCCCCCGCCAGCACGGCCAGGCCCAGCACCGGCAGCGTGGTCGTCAGCAGACTCATCGGGTAGGCAGCGATACGCAGAGCTTCGTCTATGCCGGGGCGGATCTCTTGTGGACGCAGCAGTTGGAAAAGCACCATTTGGCGGATGACGGCGACGGGTGCGACGATCAGGAAGGGCGCGAGACCGGCGAGGACTCCGGCAGCGGTTGTGAGGACGAGGCCGCCGGCGACTAACGGGCGGCGGCTGAACAGGGCGTGCAGCGGCAGGACCAGCGCGATAGCGAGGCCGGGCACTTTGGTCAGGACTGCGGCGGCGCAACAGAGGCCCGCCAATCCGATCCATAACGCCCGATAGCGGCGCGGCAGCACCTGCGGAATGTAGAGGTAGAGCAGCAGCGCGGCCAGCGACCACAGATTGACCGCCGTCTCCAGCACCGCCACGCCGGCCGCCTGCCCGTCCACCGCCAGCACGCCCGCCGCCAACGTGCCGCAGGCTAGACCCCCCAGCTTGCGCCCGACGAGAAACGTCAACGCGACTCCCATCAGGCTGACCAGCAGCATCCATTGCCGCGCCGCGCCGAATGCCGCAGGCCCGCCCCAGCGCGCTTGTGCGGCCAACCCCGGTGCCAGCAGATACGTAATACCCGGTGGGTGGGCCAGGAAATGATCGCGATAGGGCAGTTCGCCCTGACCCAACAGGCGCGCATTAGTGAAATAAACCTGCTCATCAAAGCTCGAAACCGGCCAGATCCCCGCCGCATCGGGCAGCAGGTTCGCTCCACGGGTGATCGCGGCGAGCAGTAGCACCGCTGCCAGCGGTGTAAAACGTAAAACGTAAAACATAAAACGTATTAGCGGCGAGTTCTGAATCCGACGTTCTGAGTCCTGTGCTAAGGGTTCTCCCCCCTGATCACCGGCCGGCGACTGGAGATTGACGACGGACGACAGACGACGGACGACCGCGAATGCACCGACCCACAACAGCCAGGGCAGTAACGGCTGGTTGAACGCAAGCAGGCGGTAGAGCGCGTGGAGCGAATCGTCGAGCGCGAAGGGTGCGGCATCAGGGGCGCGGGGCGGCCAGGCGGCCGGCAACCAGCCGGCGGCACTGCGAAGCAGCTTGGGCAGCACGTCGAGTTGCAGCGCGATAGTGACGGTAGCCCACAGCAGCAACAGCCGACAGATCGGGGCAAGCCAATCGGCAAGCGAATAGAGATGCCGCGCCGCGTAACTCTTGGCGGGGTGGTGCAATATACGAAACGTGGGAAGCCTCCTGCTAAGGGCTATTATAGCATACAGCAGGCTCTTGTGCCGCCTGGAGGGTTGTGCTATAATGCGGGCAAGTTGCCGTTGCGGCACGCTAATTTCTGTTCGGCGGGTCTGTCCCGCGCTCCTCAGCCTGTTGTTAACAGACCTGCTAGGCCCACCTACAAAGTGAAAGCACTATGAACTCTGCCTCCGCCCCTATTATTGCTCTAGCCGCCGTGTTTGCGGCCGCCGTCTTAGCAATGGCGATGCTGGGCCTGATTATCTGGCGGCAACGCTCCGAAGCCGAGCAATTGCGCGAACAACTGGCGCTGGCCGAAGGCCACCTGCTGAGTGCCGGCGAGCAACAGGTGCTGATGCAGCAGGAAATGGCTCGGATGCAGTCGGAGCAGCAAGAGCAAAACGACGACATTGGTCTCAAATCGCCTGTCGAGTGGAGTACCTGCCTCTCGTGTCGCTCGCCGCTCCAGGTTGTGCTGTGCCCACACTGCAAATCGCCTTATCATAAGCAGTGGACCAGTCCCCGCGGCAAAGTCCTCAACTGCTGGGAAGCCGTGCTGTCGAGTGGGCGTTGTTGGAACTGCAAAGGCGATCTGACGCTCTTCCAGAAGATCCCGGCCGCCGCGCCGCCGGCCGTGCCCGTGGCTGCGCTGCGGCCGGCCCCGCTGCCCATGCAAGCGCCGCCTGCCCACTTGACCACAACCGAAACCGGGGCAGGTAACGGAGGACCACCCGTGGCACCGATCCCGTTGCCGCGCAACTTGACCCCGACGCGCGCCGAAGCACCGCCCACTGCCGATATGATCGAAGAGCGCAAGCGCGCCCTTGCAGCAAAAGCACCGACGCCCACGAAGGCCGTAACTCCGCCGACGGTGCGTCTGCGCGAGGTGACGACCAATTTGCCGCCGAACGGGGCGAATGAGAGCGCGGCGCCGCTCATACCCAACTCCCCGCCGTTAGAGACTGGGTCGCCGCTCATACTCAACTCCCCGCCGGCAGCGGCTGTACCCCCACCTACGTCACCGGTGATCGCCGCTGCACCGCCGCCTGTACCCGCGCCACCCGCCGGTCCCCTGCCGGTTACTATAGACCCGACTGCCGAACTCGTGCGCCCGTTGCCACGCACCCTGACTCCCATGCGCCAAGAGTCGCCGCCTACGCCGGAAATGTTGGAATCGCGCAACAAGCTGGTGGTGACACCGAACTCGACCTATGTTGTCGCGCCTGAGCCGTTGCCCGGCACCGTGCCGCCGCCCGGCCCGCCGGATGAGGACGACGACTTTAAGATCATGTAAGCCGAAGCGGTCACAACGGCGCAGCCGCGCCAGAGGAGGAACCCCCCTGTGTCCACGGTAGAGGATCGCCCAGTAGCCCCGCCTGCCGCTACCGTCGGCAGCGACGATAGCGACTTTGCCCTGACCACTGCGCCGGTTGCGGTGGCGGATCAGGCATTAGTCGCGCCCGCCGCTATCGCCGGCGGCAACGACAGCGACTTTACTATGACGGTCGCCCAAGATACCGATGTAGAATTCGCGCGCGAACGCTTGCTTGACGGCTGGGATCAGGATATGATCAGCCAGGCGCGGGTGATGATCGTCGGCGCAGGCGCGCTGGGCAACGAGGCGCTGAAAAACCTGGCGCTGCTTGGCTTCCGCAACCTGTTTATTATTGACATGGATACTGTGTCGCGTTCTAATCTCAGCCGCTCCGTGCTATTCAGCCGTGCCGATCAGGGCAAAGGTAAGGCTGAAGCCGCCGGGCGCAGCACTCGCCGCTTGGCGCTCTCCAAAAACGTCCATATCCGCCAGTTCACCGGCGATCTTACACTGGATCTAGGCTCGGGAGTCTACCGGCGCATGGATGTGGTGCTGGGTTGCCTCGACAATGTGGCGGCGCGCATCGCTACCGATGCGGGCTGCTGGCTGTTCGGGGTACCCTGGGTCGAAGGCGGCATGGCCGGCTACCACGGCAATGTCACCATCTTCACGCCGGTGGATGGGCCGTGCTACCTTTGCACCCTGTCGGAAGCTGACCGTGCCAACGAGCGGCAACGCTTCTCCTGTGATCAGCGTAAGCAGCGCTATGCCATGTCAAACCAGATCGCCGCCGTGCAAACTGTCTCCTCGATCATCGCCGCCACCCAGGTGCAAGAGGCGATCAAATTGCTGCAAGGTAAGCGCGAACCGCGCAGCATCTTTTATGATGCCGTCAATAACCGCATGGAGCAAAGCACGATGAGTGCGGTCGCGAAACACGCGCTGCACCATCCCACGCTCGTCAACCGTAAGATCCATGAGGAACGCCGCCTGAGCCACGACACCCCACTGCGTGACGCGCTGGCGATCCTGGGGGAAACGCTCGGCGCCGAGGCTACGATCCGGCTGGACCATGCCTTTGTCACCGATGCCGTTTGCACCAATTGCGGCCATACCGAGCCGGTGTTGCGGTCGCTGCCGCGCATCTGGGCCGACGAATATCAAGCGTGCCCCAGTTGTGGCTCCACATCCAGCGGCAATGCGGCGCGTATCGAAGACCTCGCGATCCGTTTTACCACCGCCCGCGAGGCGAACGCCGCTGCCCCCGACTCTATGCAGGCGCTAACGCTGGGCCGGCTGGGCCTGCCGGCGCTTCATGTGATCCAGGTGCGCGCCGGCGGGGCGACACACTATGTCGAACTTACCGGCGACTTGGCAGCAGTACTGGGCCGCTGGGGCTAGGACGGGGCGCTGTAGGGGGTGCGGTGCGCGTGGAGTTGCGCTTGGCCGTAACTCCTGCGTCGGTAGGCCATTCATATACTTTGACACCAGCGAACTTAACGCTCAACACGCAACATTCAACACTTAGCGTAAGGGGAGGCGAGCAAAACTATGGCGATGGAGCAACGCATTCGGATCAAGTTTATTGATATGCACGGCGGCAAGACCATTGAGGCCGAGATCCGAGCCAACTACACGGTCGAACAGACCATTGAAAAGCTGGTCAAAAACTCGTTCATTAGCCCATTGCAGCCGGGGCAGGAATATGTGCTGATGCTCAAGCGTGAAACACGCCGCCTGCTGCCTACCCAAACCCTGCGCGAAGCGGGGGTGACGGACGGTGATCTGCTGCAAGCCGGCGCCGTGATGCGGGGGGGGCGGTAAATGTACGCTCCCGACGAGTGGTTGGAGGTACGGCTGACGGCGGAACTGGAACAACTCGACCAGATTCGTTGCGCGGCCATTGCCTTCAAGCGACCCGGCACCATCCCGTTCGACCACCTGTATATCACCTACAACATCCGTTGCATCGCCTCGCTTGACGATAGCGGCAATCCGGTGTATCGGGAGCGCTGGCAAGTGGTGATTGATGTGCCGCCCGACTACCCGGAGACCGCTCCCGTGGCGCGCCTGGCCGCCGGCACCCCGCCGCCGTTTCATCCCAACTTCTGGAATCACGGCGCGAACTATGGCTTGCTTTGTACGCATGGCGGCGGCGAAGTCAGTGCCGATCCGAGCGAGACGCTGGCCTTGCTGGTGGTGCGTATCGCTCGAATGCTGCAATATGACCCGGAAGTGACGCAGGTTCACCTGGGGCCGAACGATGCGGCAGCGCGCTGGTATCAGGACAATATGCACCGTCGCGACCTGTTCCCCACCGACTACCAGCGTATTCCCTTGCCCGGTGCAACCGAGGCTGTAGCCGCCGCCGATGATGATGACGATTTTATTATCCGCTAAGCCCCCCGCCGGTCTGCGTAGCGCTAAGGAGGCCGTATGAGCATCGTGCAAGGCATGGACGACGACGATTTTAGTGTTGTCGCCCAGTCGGAAACGAGCGCCGCGACCGGGCAAATTTATGCCGATTTCTGTCGCGTGGGCGAACCGTTCCAGGTCTATATCGCCCGTGACGCGCTCAAGCGTGCCCTGCGCCACACCGAGACCGGCTATGCCGAGACCAGCGGTGAGGTGGCCGGCGCGCTGATCGGATCGCTGCAACACGATGCCGCCGCCGGTATCACCTTTGTCGAAATCAACGAGACGGTGCCGGTGCGTTCCTTTTCGGCCAATTTCGATGTAGCGATTGACCCGACGGAGTGGAGCAAAGCCGAAGACATCACCCAGCAGCCGCAGTTTCGCGGGCGCTGTGTAATTGTAGGTTGGTATCACTCACACCCCAACATCGGGATCTTTCTGTCGGCCGTCGATCTCAACACCCAAGCTACGCACTTCGGCGTGCCCTGGCAGATCGCTATCGTGATTGACCCGGTACGAGTAGAGATCGGCGCATTCAACGGCCAGGCCGGCACTCCTTGCCCGCTCTATATCATCCCCTCGTCACACGACACGGCACTGATTCCGGCGGCCGCCGCCCTCGGCAACCTCGATGAGGAGCCGGCCCCGACGGTGGTGCGCGTGCCGCCCTGGCGCTCGCCGTTTGTGCTGGGCGTGCTGGCGGTGCTGCTGCTGTTGCTCGGCGGCTTGACGGCGTTCGCCCTCAACACGCAATCCTCGACTCAGGGCCAACTTAAAGCTGCGGCGGCCACCGGCACCTATGTTGCCTATAACGCCACGATCAGCGCCGACTCGACCCAGACGGTCAATTCGATCTACAGTGAGCTAGATGCCAGCAGTTTCGCCACGCTAACGGCGGTCGGCGGGTTGGCGGATGCAACCAGCGTCGCAATCCAGACGGCTGTCGCCGTCAATTTACAGGCGCGCACGACCGCCTACTTCACCACGGCCACCGCCCAGGCCAACGTGGCGCAAACTGCCATCGCTTCTTCGCAAAACGGCCAAACCGCGACTGTGGTAGTCGCTAGCGCTACCGCTATCGCCGTCGCAGCGCAGGGCACCCAATTAGCGGTTGAAGCGCAGGCCAGCCTGACAGCTAATGCCGCTTCCCATGCCCGCCCGACAAACCCGATACAACAGACAGTCGTTGCCGGCGTGACAGCGACCCGTTCTGCCGCCGAGACTAATGTGGGCTTAACCGCGACTGTGCGTGCCGGCGCGAGCCAGACGGCGGCCGCGCAAGCCGGGGCGGCGGCTACGACCGCTGCGGGCGCAAACCAGACCGCCGCCGCAAACGTACCACCGACCGCGACTGTACGTACCGTAGCGCAAAATCCCCGCCCTACTAGCGCGCCGACTCCGCGCCCGGCCACTGTTCCACCGCCGACTCCGCGCCCGGCTACCGCGCCGCCCACGCCGGTGCCGGCCACGTCGGTGCCGCCTACGGCGCATCCCGGTGTGATTCAGCCGCCGACGGTTACAGAGGTGCCGACTGTGGTAGGGCACCTGCCGCCGCCCACGGCCGCTGCCCTACCACCCACTGCACCCCCCTTCCCTACCGCACCGCCTGCGCCCACCGCGCCGCTCCCACCGACGGCGGGCGGTGGTCCTCCCCCCGGTCCGCGCTCAACCAACACGCCAGTGCCGCCGCCAACCGATACACCGGTAGCGCCGACGGCTACTTTGCGCCCGCCTCCTACTAATACGGCGGGACCAGTGCCCAGCGACACGCCTATACCGGTACCGCCTTCAGCCACGTCACGCCCGCCGCCGACCCGCCCGCCACCAACCGACACGCCGCCGCCGCCCACTCCGGTGCCGCCGACGGCCACGTCGCGCCCGCAGCCAACCGACACGCCGGCACCGCCGCCGCCCACCCCGGCGCCACCGACGGCCACCTCGCGCCCGCTGCCCACCGATACGCCGGTGCCGCCGACGGCTACGCCGCGCCCGCCGCCAACCGATACGCCGGTGCCGCCGACAGCCACACCGCGCCCGATAGCAACACAGACGCCGGTGCCGCCGACCAAAACGCCGCGGCCCGATCCTACCGGCCCACCCGCCCAGATTATCGACGTTCTTACGCCGGGAACACCCTGCGATACTCTGCTAGAGCTAACGCTGTCGTCTGTCGCTTAATTGCTGTGAGGTAGCCGCTTATGCGTGATACACCCCTTGATGCCGCTAAAGACGACGATGCAGGAGCCGCGTTTCGCTGGGTCGTGAATCCGCCGGCGGGCGCGCCCGCCCACCCAGCGCCGGCTGCCGCTGGGGACGGAACGGTGGACGATGATTTTCTGGTGTTGACCCATGAATCGGTGCAACCGGTGCCGCTAGCGCTCGGCCCGGCTTTTGCCCCGCTCACCGGCTTTGCCCTGTTCATCAGTCGAGCAGCGGCCACGAATATCATGCGCCACGGCGCGAAAGGTCTGCAAACCGAACACGAGGTGGCCGGCGGGCTGGTGGGGCGACCCGGCTACGATCCGGTGACAGGGCTGCGCTATACACGTATCAGCGCCGCGCTGGCAGTGCATGGGCACGCCGACCAATACGAAGTGGAGATCCCACCGGAAGAGTGGTTCCGCCTGTCCAATTTGGTGCGTGATGAAGAACCCTATCAGGCTAGTATCCTGGTCGGCTGGTATCATTCGCACCCGACGTTCGATGCGTATCTGTCGGAGCTGGACCAGCAGACCCAGCGCCAGTTTTTCGGCGAACCGTGGAATGTGGCAATCGTCGTCGGCCCGCAGCGCCGCCAGATCAAGGCATTTCACAGCGGCAACAGCACGCCTTGTAGCCTCTACCTTGACCCAGAGGAGACCGACGGCCGCCTGATCGAAGTCACTTATGAGGTAAGCGCAGGCGGGGTCAGTACGAATGCGGGCGTGGAATGGGTAGATCCCCCCGAAACCGAATTGCCCGCTGCTCCTGCGCTTGACAACAACGACGTTACCTTTGCTTCCGCAGCGCCGGCCGGCGCTTACCCTGATCCTGATCGGGAACCACCTACCTACAGCGCGGCAGCGGCCGGCGCGTCCGCGTTTGCGCCTCCATTGCCGGCGCGCTGGGGTATCTCGCCGCTGGTGGTGGGTTTGCTTGTCTTGGTCGTGGTGCTGCTACTTGTACTGATTGGGCTGATGCTGATCAGCCTACTACAGCCACACTACTAGCGGCGCAGACTCGCACCGCGCTTTCCTAAGCTTTTCACCTGTTACAGGAAACTGGGCGGGGGGCCGGCGGGACATATACA
>JBBRPH010000073.1:0-23214 GCA_038228295.1 Chloroflexia bacterium
AAGCGATCGCGGGTAGCGGCGGCTAGGCCGGGGGCGCGGGTGCGGCGTTGCAGGTCCTGCCGCTGCTCGTCAGTCAACGTGATTCGATACATACCACCACTATACCCTAAATCTGCGAGCTTTACCCACTCACCCACTTAGTTGTATTGCCGCCGCCGGGTGTAGAATTGACGCATTATCAGTAGCGGATTCTAGCAGCCCCCGGCGGAGCTGAATGGGATGGCGCGCACCCCAGGAACGAATTAGCCAATCTAAAGGAGGATCACGCTCATGCAACGTCGCTTTTTCCGGGTCCAGGTGGACGAAACAGAGCTGACCGACGAGTTTTTCGCGTTTGTGACTGACCCGCAGGCCGGCCGCAATACGCGGGCGGTCATTCAGGAACTGCACGAGATCGCCCCAGAGATGGTTGATGTGTTGGAAAGCATGGTGCTGGACGGAGTAGAAGAACGCGAGTACGTTGCGGATTATGTCCATGCAGTACTCTCTGAGTAAAGCTATGCCCGCTGTGCTGCGGCTGTGCGGGCTACTTGTCCCTTGTCCCAGGTTATGCTAATATAGCGATCATGGCACGTTCTGCGATAGAGCCGACAGCTCCACTAACTCCCTTTTTTGTCGGGCGTAGACAACGCGCTCGACCGCTTCTCGTTGGGGTACTGCTGCTACTGTGCTGCGGCGCAATGCTGTCGGGCGTATTCCTCTCGCGCTTCCATCATGACGAGAGTCAATGGATCTATACTACGCGCTTCTTGGCCTTGTTGGAGCAAGGCGCGACCACCTCGCCGGAATGGGATAGCTACTGGCTGCATACCCAACCGCCGGTGGCCCGCTACCTGCTGGGTCTGCCGCTGCAATTGGCCGGCTACAATCTGTTGCACCTCAACGGTCCGTGGGACACGAGTCTGACCTTCGCCCAGAACGCTGCCCAGGGCAATATGCCCACGCCCGCCCAGTTAGCCCTGGCCCGCTTGGGCAGTGCGCTGGCTGCCTGCACCGCGCTGCTGCTACTGTTCCGGCTGGGGCGGCGAGCAGGCGGCTTGGGGGCCGGCTTGGGGGCTGCCGGTTGGCTGGCCGGCAACTTTTATGCACGGGAGCTGCTGACGCGTGCGACCGGCGATGGGCTGTTGCTGGCCTTGCTGCTGCTGACTCTGGTACTCACCCTGCCGCTGGCGGATGCCCTGGCTGTGCTGGGCGATTCAACTGCGCCGCCCAGCACCGCGCGCCGCGTAGTGGGGTTAACCCTTGTGATGGGTGCACTTATTGGGGTGGCAACGGCCACGAAACTCACGGCTGTCTTTGCGCTGCCCGCGCTGGCGCTGGTTTTAGTGCTTGACCCATTCGTGCGCCGGCGCGGCGCCGCGCGGCGCGCCACCCGGCTGCTACGTCCGCTACTTAGGGCGGCAGCAGTGATTATCGGGGTGACGGTGGTGGCAGTGGGCCTCTTTGTGGCCGTCGATCCTGCGGTTTGGCCGCACCCCATCAGCGGGTCCATCGGCTTGTTTCAGTTTCGCCAGGATGAAATGGCCCAGCAGATGGTCGCCTTCCCCCAGGTCGCTATTCCCGCCGGCCCGCGCCGCTTCTGGCTGGCGCTAACCCGTCCGCTATTCCTCTACAGCTTCGGCGCCTCGCTGGGCCAGATGTTGGCCGGCGATACCGGAGGCACACAAGGCGCACGGCTACCGCTTGATGCGGCGCTAGTCGCGCTCGGCTTGGTAAGCGCGCTCGGTCGTTGTTTGGCGGGTTGGTGGCGGCCCGGTGGGGTGCCTTTAGCGGCGGCGGTGGACCTGCCGCCGCCGCTGGGGTTAGGAGTGGTCGGCTGTACGGCGATCTGGACCCTGGTCTTTTACGGCGGCATCGCGCTGACCATCGGCATGGACTGGGACCGCTATTATCTGCCGCTGCTGGCCTTGGCGTCGTTTTGGGCCGGCTGCGGCCTAGCCCGGCTTTGGACGCAGGCCGCGCTGCTCTTGCGCGCTCTTCGCCTCCAGCCGCCGGCTACGGTCTCGTCCGGGTACGATTAAGCCAAAGCCTGCGGGCTTAGGTTGGACTATGCGCCGGTGGATCGATTTTAGCTGCCGGCGTGGTGGGTGAATCCGTCTCTGGGGGTTGAGCTTGCGCCGCGAATTGCTCGCTTAAGACGGCTTGATCTTGGGCTAGGGTGTTTAGTCGCTCACTGATACCGGCCACAGGAGGCGTGGCCGGCGTGGCGACAACCGCCGGAACTCCGCCGCGCCGCTGTAGCAGTGCCTGCAATGAGGTAACTACCGTGCGGCGCGGCGGGGTGCGGAAGATCGCGGTCTGGTGTGTCATGTCGCTGTAAATCGCCAGCGCAATCACATACAGCACGCCAACCAACGGCACCGAGATCAACGCTCCACCGAGCCCAGCGAGTTCCACGCCCGCGAGCAGCGCCAGCAGCGCCCCCAACGGATGGAGGCCGACCGCATGGCCGCTGACGCGGGGCACGATCAGGTTGGACTCTACCTGTTGCAGGATGATGAAGTAGACAATGACCCACAGCACCAGCGGAAACGGCTGGAACAGGGAGATCAACACAGCGGCGACCATCCCTAATACCGGACCCAGCAGCGGGATGAACTCGAACAAGAACGCCAGCAATCCGATGACGAGTGGGTAGCGAACACTGAGCAGGGCACTACCCAGCCCCGCCGCCGCCCCAACCGTCAACGCCACCACAACTTGGCCGCGAATGTAGCCGCCTAACACACTGTTGAGCGTCGCTTCGATAAAGAACCAGCGTTCGCGGATGCGCGCCGGCAGCAGTTGTAAGATATTTGTGCGCATGGAATTACCATCCACAATCAGGTAGAAGGTAATCGCCAGGATCAGGAACAGATCGGTTACGAGTCCCACGAGTCCCGTAACGACCGTCAGCGTGCCGCCCAATAAGGCTGTGCTGGTAGAGCTAATTGAAGCTCCGATCTGATCTTGGATCGTGCCTGTTTGCAGCGGGATGCCGTTATCGTGAAAGAAGCGATCCAGATCGGCCAGCAGGCTGGTGCGGTTGCTGACTAGCGTGGGAATCGCATTGAGCGCATCCTGAAGCTGGGTGATCAACGGACCAAGCAGCAGTGCGCCAAATAGCACCAATACGCCGATCAGCAGCAGAAACGCGAGCAGCGTACCGAGCAGGCGCGGGACGTTCCGCTGTTCGAGGCGATCCACTAGCGGTCCCAGCAGTAGCGAGAGCACAAAACTTGCGCCCAGCAGGACGATGATATGCTGGAAGCGTTCCAGGATCGTCCAGGCGATGACGGCAATCACGGTCCCGGCGATCAGGATAAGGAAAGTTTGCAGCCAACGATTCAGCTCGATACGCGGCGGAGGTGTGACGGGTGCCGGCAGGTTCGGCTTCACCGTTGCGGGCGCGCTGGTCAAGGGGTTCATGGTGGGCGGGGCCTTTCCGTGGGGCTGTGGCGATTGCACGCCTGCCGATGATAGCGTAAACTAATGTAAACTAGCATATATAGCGTATTGTACCCATTCGCTGCCGAAGGGACAAGCCGCCGCTACCGGCTACGCTCAGTACACTGAATAGGGAGGACGTGCGATGGCCGCTGCCGTAGACGTGATCATCGTGGGGGCCGGCTTGGCCGGTCTGACGGCGGCGGCGGAACTGGTGGATGCGGGGCGCCGGGTGCTGATCGTGGAGCAGGAGCCGGCGGCCTCGTTGGGCGGTCAGGCGTTCTGGTCGTTCGGTGGCCTGTTTTTCGTCAACTCACCCGAACAGCGTCGCTTGGGCATCCGCGATTCCCCGGCGTTGGCTTGGCAAGACTGGTTGGGTAGTGCGGGGTTTGATCGCCCCACTGATTATTGGCCCCGCCGGTGGGCTGAGGCTTATGTCCACTTTGCCGCCGAGGAGCAATATGCCTGGCTACACAGCCAGGGGCTGCGCTTCTTCCCGCTGGTGCAATGGGCGGAGCGCGGCGGCTATCTGGCGACCGGCCACGGCAATTCAGTGCCGCGCTTTCATGTCACCTGGGGGACGGGGCCGGGCGTGTTGGCGCCGTTCGTGCAGCGTGTGCAAGCCGGAGTGCAGCAAGGGCTAGTCACGTTGCGCTTTCGCCACCGGGTCAACGGATTGATCATGGCCGGCGGCGCGGTCGTTGGGGTGCAGGGCGAGGTGCTGGAACCGAGTAGCGTGGCGCGGGGGGTGTCTAGTTCGCGACGTGTTGTGAGTGAGTTCGCTTTGCACGCTCAGGCCGTGATCGTCACCGCCGGCGGCATCGGCGGCAACCTCGACTTGGTGCGCCGGCACTGGCCTGCCCGCATGGGTACGCCACCGCAACACATGATCGCGGGCGTACCCGATCATGTGGACGGCCGGATGCTGGAGGTGGTCGCTGCGCAGGGCGGGCGTATCATCAACCCGGATCGGATGTGGCACTATCCCGAAGGACTGCACAACTACGCTCCGATCTGGAGCCGACACGGCATCCGCGTCTTGTGTGGGCCGTCGCCGCTGTGGTTGGACGCCGAAGGTCGGCGCTTCCCCGCGCCGCTCTTCCCCGGCTTCGATAGCTTGGGGGCGCTGCAACATATCATGACCACGGGCTACGACTATTCGTGGCTGCTGCTAAATGCGCGCATCCTCAAACGAGAATTTGCGCTATCCGGGTCTGAGCAAAACCCCGACCTCTCCGAGTGCGATTTGCGCCTAGTGTTTAGCCGGGTGTTGCCCGGCGCGCCGGAGCCGGTGGCCGCCTTCCAGGAGCGCGGGTCGGACTTCGTGGTGCGCCGCACACTGCCTGAAGTCGCACACGGGATGAACACGCTGACTGGGGCAGCGTTGATTAATGCGGCTGCGCTCCAACGCACGGTGTCGGCCCGCGACCGGCAGCTCGCCAACGGTTTCAGCAAGGATGCCCAGATCACCGCGATTCGAGCGGCGCGGGCCTATATCGGCGACCGCCTAATTCGCGTGGCGCAGCCGCACCGCTTGCTTGACCCTGCCGCCGGCCCGCTGATCGCGGTGCGCCTGTCGATCCTGACGCGCAAGACGCTAGGCGGGCTGGAAACCGACCTCGCCGGGCGCGTCCTGCGTGCAGATGGGCACGCTCTGCCCGGTCTTTACGCGGCGGGCGAAGTGGCGGGGTTCGGCGGCGGCGGAATGCACGGCTACCGAGCGCTCGAAGGGACGTTTCTCGGCGGCTGCCTCTTTTCGGGGCGGGTGGCCGGACGAGCGGCGGCCGCCGCTATCGCCTGATTCGCTGCCCAGCATTCTGTTTGACGGGCCGGAGCAGCGGTGCTATACTCGCGCTGCCGGCCGCGTAATCGTCCTGGGTGCGGCGCGCCTACCGTCCCCCCGAGGTATTTGTTTATGTTACCGAGTCCCTCGAACGAAGTGTTCCAAACGGATGCCGCGCATGGCGTAGTGCTCCCGGCTGTAGCCGATGGGGCGACCGAACCGTGGCCCGCCCTTGTGTCGGCGGCTGATGCAGCGCAGCGCGGTTGACAGCCCCGCTCTATAGTCGCCTGTTGCTGATTGTGCTTGCCGGGGTGGGTGTGATCCTGGTCTTGCTCAGTACCGTTTGGGGAGCCGGCGCAACGCCTGATTCAGCTACCTATGTTAGCGCAGCACACAATCTCCAAGCGGGGCACGGGCTGTGGGTCCAATCGGATATCCATCAGAGCCAAGAGTACTATTCGACCGGCCGCTTTGGGGCGGCTTCCGGCGGGGCGGGCGGTCCGGCGGGCACCATCTCCCGCCCATTGACTCAGTACCCTCCGCTCTTCCCCATCCTGCTGGCCGTTCCTGGGCTGTGGGGTTCGGACCCTCTGAGCAGTGCCCGCCTGCTCAATACCCTGCTTTTTGCCGCCAATATTCTGCTAGTGGGGGTGGCGATCCAACGCTATAGCCGCGGTCCGATCTGGCCTGCGCCGGCCGGGGCACTGCTGGTACTGACGCTGCCTGACATACTGACGATCCATGCGATGGCCTGGTCGGAACCGGCGTTTATTTTCTTTGCAGTCGCGGGCTGCCTGAGCCTGGCCGGCTACCTGGATAGCGGCCGGCGCAAGTTGCTGCTGCCGGCTGCTGCCGCCGTCGCGGCGGCTAGTCTCACCCGCTACGTAGGTGTGGTGCTGATCCTGACGGGCTGTGCCGCGATTATTATGCTGAGTAGCCGGCCGCTGCGCCGGCGGATTGCTGATATGTTGCTCTTCGCGGCGGGAGCCGGGTTGCCGCTCGGCGCCTGGTTCCTCCGTAATGCGGCCGTGGCCGGCTCGTTTGCCAACCGCGAGTCGGTCTATCACCCGCTGACCGGTCCCGCCCTGCTGCAAGCGTGGACGACGGTGGCCGGCTGGATCGTCCCGTTCGCCGGTCCGCATCCGCTGCGGATCAGCGGCGCGCTGATCGGGCTAGCGGTGCTAGGAGTGGGCGCGAGTCTGGCCGTCTTGCGCCGGCAGATCGCGGGGTTGCCATTATTCCGCTTCTCGATCCTGCTCATCCTGTTTAGCGGATTGTACTTGCTGTTTCTAGCCTTCACCCTTTCGTTTTATGACGCGGCCACGCCGCTTGACGGGCGTATTCTCTCGCCGGTTTTCGTCACTGGGTTGATCCTCGTCCTGACCCATCTGCAAGAGGCGATCAGTCGGGGGCGCATGGCCCGCCGGCTTGGATTGGGATTTTTGGGCTTAGGCGGGGCGTTGGTTGGGGGCTATCTCATCCAGAGTATACCGCAAGTGCAGCGCAACAACAGCGCGGGCATCAACTACACAGGCCGTGACTGGCGGCAGTCGGACACAGTGCGCCGCGTGCAGGCACTGCCGGCGGATGCGCTGATCTACACCAACGCGCCGGACGCGATCTATTTGCTTACGGGGCGGACGGTGAACCTGTTGCCGCCCCTCGCCAATATTTACACACAACAGGCCAACACCTACTACGCGGCGCAAATGGGCATCATCCGCGCGCAGGCCGCGCAGCAGGCGGTCTACCTAGTCTATTTCTACACCGTGTATCGGATGTATCTGCCGCAAGAGGCGCAGTTGCGGCAGGATCTGCCGCTGCTGCCGGGACAAGCCGCTACGGACGGCGTGCTTTATCCGTTGGGGGTTGCTAGGCCATGACAGTGAGCAGTGGGAACGATCTTATAAATGGGTTTGCCGGCCGGATCACGCAAACCGCTGATCCGCAGGCGAGTTGGTTGCCGCTCTTGCCTGCTGGGGTTTGCCTTTGGACCCCGCTGCTGGGATCGGGGATGCGTTGGGGCAGTGGGTTATGGGTGCGGAGCAGCCAATTAACTCGTCCGGTTCTTTCTGGTCTATGGACACGATATGATACTGCTGCGAATACTTGATAATGCTCGACTCAAGTAGAAAGGTATGTCAAAACGGAACCATTGTGACACCAATGAACGCTGAAAGCGGCCGAAGGCCGACGGTAGGCGCTGGCTGATCGCCGATAGCGCCTACCGTCGGCCGCGACTCGCGCCGCTGGACCCGGTTGCGGATGCTTTCTGGTTCGCCGCCCGCCGCCCACATCTGGTCGGGACACTCCTCCAGGACGGAGTTGCTGCCTAGATGACTTGAGTCGCATACACTCAGCCATTCGCCAGCAGTATCACGATATGGGCAAAAGCAGCAATAGCGTGAAACTCACCTGTGGCACCAAAAGAGGGGGCGCGCCGAGGTTGGGTTGAGCACGACGGCGGCGTTCCCTGGCGGCTCAATTTGGCGCACAGGGCGACTTTCGCGCTATTGCCTGTTATATCTCTGCGTACGATTGTCTGTAGCGGATACTTCGCAGAAGACTTGAAACGGATAACTACCATAGGGTTCCCTGGTCTTTAGTCCTATATGGCTTGCTGGGCTGATCGCTTACGGCTATAATCAATGGAATCATTTACCTATGGTTACTCAACTGGGTACGCCAAGATCGTGGAGATCTCTTTTGTCGAGCCAATCCGTCGGCGCACATGAAGCGGCCATATCTTGCCCTCCCGTGCCCAGCAGCACGGAACCCACGGTACCTCGGGCCTAATCAAGTTCGTGCGTTCGCCAGTGCCCACTGGCTGATCCTGCCGGTAGTGCTTATTGGGGCTTGGTTGCGCGTTAGCGGTCTAGATCAAACCAGCCTCTGGCTGGACGAAATTCTGCAAGTGGCGCTTGAACGCCGCTCGTTTGCCGCCTTGCTGCCCGGTGTGCAGAGTTTCATCGCCGCTACTCCGCTCGACTATCTCCTTGGCGCGGTTGTGCAGCACCTCTACCCCAGCGACTTCACGGTACGTCTGCCGGCGGCGGTGTTGGGGGTGGGCGCGCTGCTCTTGCTCTACTGGTTAGGCTGTCTGCTGTTCAATCGCGGGGTCGCGCTCGGCAGCACCCTGCTGCTGGCGCTGGCCCCCTTGCATCTCTTCTACTCCCGCGAGGCCCGCGGCTACGCCCTCCTGACCTTTATGGCCCTGGCGCTGACGCTCGCGTTTTGCTATCTGTGGCAACAGCCCTCCGTGCGTCGCATCCTCCTCTATGGTAGTGTGGCGACGCTGGCGTTGTATGGGCATTACTACAGCTTGATTGTTCTGGCCGTGCAGGGGGTGGTGATCGCCCCGCTGGGCCTCTACGCGCTCGGGCGTTTTCGCGAGCTGGCGCTGCAGCGCACGCGCCGGGCGGTGGGGGCCGTGGCGCTCGGTCTGGCCGGGGCGTTGCTCGCGTTTCTGCCCTGGCTGCTCTACGATCTCGTCTGGGGACCCAGCACGCAGTTTGGCACCACGACGGGCTTGGGGGCGGCCGGCCTCCCGCTCGTGCGCGCTGATGTCACTGCGGTGCTGACCGCCTTTGGGCAGTGGACCGTGGACCCTAGCTTGACGCGCAATATCGTGCTGGGGTGCTGGCTGCTGGGCGGCGGCGGTATGCTCGCGACCCGCAAGGTGCCCACGGTGCTGGTGGCCCTATTGCCCCCGCTCGGTATCGCCGCGGCCCTGGCCCTTATTTTCCGCAACTCCTACTTCTTCGCGACCCGCCAATTCATCTTCTGCTTGCCGTTTTATCTCCTGGGCGCAACCTATGGGGGTGCCCTGCTCCTGCGTGGCCTCCAACGGCTGGTTGTGGGGCTGGGCCGCCACCGCGCCCGACCTGGATTATCCGGGTCGGCGGCGCGGTGGCGCCCGGTCCTGCGCCCACTGGCCCTGCTGCCCCTGCTCGGCGGGCTGTGGTGGGGCGCCAGCAATGCTCTGGCGACGAATCCGGCGGACTGGCAACGGCGCGATCAGGAAGAGGGCTGGCGGCAGGCCGCCGCGCTGATCCACACCTACCAGCAGCCTGGCGATACGATTCTCGTCCCCGCCGGGTGTTCGAACCTGGGTCTAGGCTTCAACTTCAACTGCATCGATCTATACCAGCCTGACCTAGCGGCCCGGATCCACGTCAGCCCGTCGCTGGACGACCTTAAGGCGCAATACGCGGCAGCGCAGGGACACGCCTGGATCTTGCTGGCCCCGGTGTATAATCGCACCTACTTCCAGGGCAACGATCAACTGGCGGCGTGGATCACCGCGCAGGGCTTACGGCTGAATAATTACAATCTGGTCGCAGTGGCCTATGCCGACAGCCGGCTGATGATCCGCCCACCGGTGCCCTTGCCGGCGGCGGAGTTTCAGCCCCTGATGGGCACCGCCGCCGCCGCCGGGGCGGTGCTAACGTTGACGCGGGCTAGTGCGGCCCAACCGGTCAGCATGATGAGCCACGCGCTGCTGGTCGCCCCGTAGCGCCAGTATCTAGTGACATTCGAGTATTAGGCCGTGGCGCCCAGCACGGGGCCGTTCCAGGTGGCGGTGGCGGCCCTCGATTCCACGATTCCGGGCCGTTTTTTCGCCTACAACAGTGCTGCCGTGCCCAATACTTGGCGGAGTGCCTCCTTGCTCTATAGCAGTAGCGCGGATGGGGCAACGGCGGCCAGCAGCCGCCTTATCGTGCGCTATGACGGCAGTGGGCAGGTAGCAGTGCGCAACATTCAGCTCTATGATACGACGCCTAGTGCCGCGCCGGTACAGCCCTTCACCGCGCTCGCTAGTGGCGAATTCCAACCGCTATTGGGCCAGGCGGGGGCGGTGGGCGACGTGCTGCACCTGGCGCGGACCGGGGCCGATCAGCCGGCCGCCCTGACCGCCCACGCGCTGCATACCCACCCCCACAGATCCTATCTGATTACCTTTGAGTATCGCGCCCCGGCGCCCAGCACGCCCCCCTTGAGTGTGTATGTCGATGCACCGGACTCCATGATCCCCGGCCGGCACTTCGCCTATAGCAGTCCCGATCTGCCGACCAGTTGGCGGAGTGCCTCCTTCACGTACCTGCCCAACACCGATCCCGCGATTGCCGCCGCCAGTCGGCTTATCGTGCGCTACGACGGCAATGGGCAGGTAGAAGTCCGTACTATCCATATCACCGAGAATCCCTGAGGGGCTGCGGGGCTCGGGGCCGGCGGGGCGGCGACTTGCTACCTGTTTCTGAAGCATTTGGCGGTTGGGTAGTGGGGGCAGAGATAGCGGAGCGCGATTGGCCGGGGATCAGTAGCACGCCGTTGTGGCTACTTAGTATGCTATCGCGGCGGTTCCCTCTTGCCCTCTGATCCTGGGTGGCGATTTCAACCCGACTGTGGGGCCGCGCCGGCCGGAAGAGGAATGGCAGGGTCGCAGCGATCACGAACAGTGATTGCTGCATTTCCTGAGAGACATATCCCTATAGATAAACAATCGGAGTGGTTGATGCTTCCATTATCCCTGAAACCGAGCGCTGATGCTACCGCCTTACGGTGGGGTTTGTCCCCATCATTAGGCGGATTTTCAGCCGCCGGCGGACGCACTCGGCGGCGCGGCGGCGGGTTTGCCGGCTTCTTCCGGTGGCGGGATGACCAACGTCAGTGGTCCGTCATCATTGATCCGCAAGATGCGGACCTGACCGTTTTCCGTCAGATCAAGAACGCTCGCCGATGCAGGCGAGATCACGATGCGCTGGAACAGATCAATGTGGATCCCCAGGTAATGGGCGAACAGCAACTTGATCAGATCGGCGTGCGAGACGACGGCGATGATGGCTTTGGGGTGTCGTTCGCTCAACTGCTCAAGCGCCTGCACAGCGCGGAACTGTACTTCACGGAGCGCCTCAGCGCCGGGAAAGCGCAGCCGGCTAGGAAAGTGTTGCACCTGCTGCCAGGCAGGCAGCTTCGCCAACTCTTCCGTGCTTTGCCCCTCCCACTCGCCATAGCGCACTTCGCCCAACTCAGGCACCTGCGCGATCTCCAGCCCATGCCCTTGCGCGATAGGGGCGGCGGTTTCGAGGCAGCGCGGCAGGGGGCTGCTATACAGCGCCGCGAGATCCAGGTGGGCTAATCGAGCGGCTAGGGCTATCGCCTGTTCTTGGCCTTTGGCATTCAGGTGGACATTGGGCATCCAACCGGCTAGTAGATGTTTTTCGACTAAATCGTTTTGCCCATGGCGTAATAGCAAGATATAGGTCATGCATATCCCCATTTGTACTAGACAGATTTCAGGTAGAAGACCGGCTCCCTGCCGAGGCTCCAGGCGCAGCCTAGCGGCTACGGGCCGATCTCCTTTTCGCCGGGGTCGTACTCCTGCCAAATAGAGAAGCCGAGGCGGCCGTAAAACTCCCGGAGCGTGATCCAGTCAATGCCGCAGCGACGCACCCCCCGGCTTTGCAGATAGGCTACGCCGGCGGCGACTAGCGCTTGGCCGAGACCCTGCCCCCGCACCGTCGCGGCAACGCCCAACGGTCCCAGGCCGCCCCAATCGGTGCCGCCCGTGGGCGGAAAATAGAGGCTGCCGCCGCCGAGTCGGACGCCGGCGGGATGGAAGGTGCAGCAAAAGCCTTGGATGGCATCGCCCGCATCTACCAGCAAAGTCACATCCGCCGGTTGATAGCCGTCGCTGAATGCGCGGGCCAAGCCATAAGGCCAACCGCCGGGGAATGCCTGATCCAGCCAAGTCAGGATCGCGGGCGCCTCGTCTGCGCGTCCCTGGCGAAAGGCAAACGCGCCACTCGTCAGCGCGGGCGGCGCGGGGGGTGCGATCCATCCTTGTAGGTCGCCACGCAGATCAGCCACGACCTCCCCCCGGCTGTAACCCTGGCGCGACCAAAAGCCCCAACTTGCGCCGGCGCGCGGCACACCCGGCACTAGGTGGCCGGGACCGCCACCGAGCACAACCCGTGTGATCCCTTGCGCCCGTAGCTGCGCTTCGGCGGCTTGCACGAGCCGCGTGCCGTAGCTCTGGCGGGTATAGCGCGGATCGACCACCAGCGCCAACAGATGGCCGCAGCCCCGCTCCTCAGCCAGGGCAGGGTGAGCTTGAAAATCGGCTTCCGGCACCCGCCGTGTGACGGCAAAGCCCACCGGATTGCCGTCGGGGCCGGCCGCGATCAAGCAATCCGCCGGGTCGAACAGCGGATCACGGTCTATGATTTGCTGCCAAAGTGTCGGACCAAGCGGGATGGTCCCGCCTAGCGCTGTGTTCCAAACGGCGATTAGCTGCGGCATCAGGGCCGGCGTATACGGAAGCCAGGCTGCAGACATGAAGCGGTAACTCCCTTGCGTGGCTGCTTAATCTAGTGAATACAGCGCATAGAACGAACGATGCGCCCAGATGCGATGCGCTATCCTGTCTGTTGCAGCGTGTGCCCGGCTGTGCTACACTACGGCTCTAAGGAGGGTTTAGAGCCCATGGACACACTCACGCTGCTACCTCAGCCACGCACGCTCCTGCCGGCGGCGGGTTTCTATATACTACAGCCTGATCAGCGGATCGTGCTGGAAGGTGATGCGCCGGCCCTACTGGGCGCAGGTCGTCGCTTGCAAGCCGCGCTGGCGGCTTATGCCGATCTGGTCTGGGATCTCGCGGCCGTTGCCGCCGGCCCACCGGAGAGAGTCGGGGTGGTGCTACAGCTCACGCCCGACGCGGCCGCACCCGCGCAAGGCTATAGGCTGACTATCAACCCGACCGGTATTCGCATTGTTGCTGCGACCGCAATGGGCGTGTTCTACGGGGTTTGCACGCTGGTGCAAATCCTCCAGGCGCAGGGCCGCCGGTTGCCTGCGTTGCATATCGAGGATTGGCCCGATTTTGCCGTGCGGGGCTTGATGCTCGACATTAGCCGCGATCGAGTGCCGCAGCAGGAGACGCTGTACGCGCTAATTGATATGCTTGCGGGCTGGAAGATCAACCAGATCCAACTCTACACGGAGCATACCTTCGCCTATCGGCAGCATCCCGATGTGTGGGCCGCCGCATCCCCGATCACCGGCGACGAGATCTTGGCGCTGGATGCTTTTTGCCGGGAGCGCCACATCGAAATGGTGCCCAACCAAAACTCATTCGGCCACATGGAGCGCTGGCTGATCCATGATCGCTATGCGGCCTTAGCCGAGACGCAGGCGCCGTTCCAGACTCCTTGGGGCCAGGAGCCGGGGCCATTCAGCCTCTGCCCCGGCGATCCCGGTAGTCTGGCGCTGATATGGACGCTTTATGACGAATTATTGCCGCATTTTACCAGCACCCAGTTTAACGTCGGCTGCGATGAAACCTTTGATGTAGGCCAGGGCCGCAGTCGCGCGGCCTGCGCCGAACGAGGGACTACGCGGGTCTACCTGGACTACTTGCAACAGGTTTACCGTGAGGTGACGGAACGCGGTTATACCATGCAGTTTTGGGGCGATATTATCGTTCAGACCCCGGAGTTAATCTCGCAACTGCCGCGTGACAGCGTGGCGTTAGAATGGGGCTACGAGGCGGATCATCCCTTCGACGCGCATGGCGCGCAATTTGCCGCGTCGGGCATCCCCTTCTATGTCTGCCCCGGTACCTCGTCCTGGTGTTCGTTGGCCGGGCGCACCGATAATGCGCTGAGCAATTTGCTGAGTGCCACCGAAAACGGCTTGCGGCACGGCGCGGCGGGCTACCTGAACACCGATTGGGGTGACAAGGGCCATTGGCAGATGCTGCCAATCAGCTACCTGGGTTATGCCGCCGGCGCCGCGTATAGCTGGGCGCTGGACGCGAACCGCACAGGGGATATCGCTGCCGCCGTGAGCCGCTATGCTTTTGACGATCCCACCGGTAGCATGGGGCGTGTGGCCTATGACCTGGGCAACGTCTACCAAATGCCGGGCATAGCCGTGCCGAACGGCTCAACCCTGTTCTGGGTGCTGCAACAAACACTCGACACACCACTCAGGCCTGGGCCAGTACCCGACTTCGCAGCAGCACTAGCCGCAATTGACGCGGCCATGCAGCCCCTGAGTACGGCGCGGATGCAGCACCCCGACGCGGCGCTGATCGTGGACGAGTTTGAGACAACCGCCCGCCTGATGCGGCACGCTTGCCGGCGCGGGCAGTTGCGGCTTGACCTCGCCGGGGCGCAATCCTCCGCCCTGCGTCAGGATCTAGCTGCGGATCTGCGCGATATTCTGATTGCTTATGAGCGGCTCTGGCGGGCACGCGACCGGCCCGGTGGCCTGGCTGACAGCGCCGGTCGGCTCCGCAAAGCGCACGCCGATTATGGGGTGCGCTAACCACAAGAGTATAAGGGGACGATGGGGTGATAAACGCGATCAAGATTGTACCGAGCGATGACTGCTGGCCTGCCGAGTTCGGGCGTATCGCTGCGCCCCTCCGTGCGGCATTGGGGGCACTGGCAGTGCGGATCGACCACATTGGCTCGACGGCGGTGCCGGGGTTGGCCGCCAAAGATTTGATCGATATTCAGGTCACAGTGGCGGCGCTGGACGCGCCCGTGATTAGCGCTGCACTTGCGCCGCTCGGCTATACCTTACGCACGGACATCACGGGTGACCACCTGCCGCCGGGCCGCACAACGGCCCCTGAAGAGTGGCGGAAGCTGTACTTCCGCCCCCCGGCCGGGCAGCGGCCCACCCATTTGCACATTCGGCAGGCGGGCCGTGCCAACCAGCGCTATGCCCTGCTGTTCCGCAATTATCTACGGGCCGATAGCGGTGCCGCATTGGCCTATGGGCAAATCAAAACGGCGCTAGCCCGCCTGCACCCCAACGATGAAGTGGCGTACTACGATGTGAAAGATCCGGTTTGCGACATCATCAGCGCGGCAGCCGAGTTATGGGCGACCGCAATCGCTTATACACCGGGACCGTCGGATCTGTGAACGGCCCGGCCTAGCGCTGGGCTAGGCCGGTGCGCCGGTCCGGCAGATGCCAAACAGACTAAAGTGACGAGCTAAGGAGTATTGCGGATGGATCCTATAGTCCCCGCAGGGACAGCAGCGGTGACCGCGCCTGATTCAAGGGCGCCTATGGCGGCCGCGCCAATCAAATATGCGGCGGATGGTTCGGTAGACTGGGGTGATATGTGGGACAGCTTTTGCGCGTTAGCTCAGAGCGGTGGTCCCCCGCATCGTGGCATTCTGCTGCGGGCACCCGACCCGACCACCGTCGTGCTGGATGATCCGGCTTACCAGGCGGCCGCCGCTGAGATCATCCGCGGCATTCGGGCCGTAAGCGGATTGACGGCGAGCGCTGTGCAACCCGGCTGGATCACGGTGCAATGTCAATCGGCCGCCCAGGCCCGCTGGCTGGCCGATTCCATTTTAGAGGAGAATGTAGAAGCGCAGGCCATTGACAGCCGATTGCTGCTGCCTGTGGCGGCCTATTTCACCACTAAAGGCGAGATCAAGAATGTGATCACGGTGGTCGCTAAGACCACGCACTATTGGCTTGATCATCTGCCGGCGGAGGTGAAACAGGCGTTGCGGGTGCAGCTTTATGTGCAGCGCATGGCCGACGGTGTAAAACGCTGGATTGCGCGCACTGCTAACCCCTAGGGACTCCAGCCGCCGACCCTACGCAACTCCCCTCGACGTTGCCGGCGCCCGCGTTAGCGGCCGCCCGGTGTAGCGTTGGGGCTGGGATAGGGCGTTAAGTCGTAGTCTGATTTGTCTACGTCCAGCGCAACCTCAGCCACGGTCGCATCCCGACCCGGTCGTTGAATGGTCAGATCCATCGCCCAGCCGCCCGACATCTGGAGCAGCAATGCACCGGTGTAATCACCACCACCGACAGCGTGTAACGGCACCAGTTCGCTGACGTGCCCATGCGCGGCCATAATTCCCTGCATCTGCACTGTGGCATCGCTGACCGCCTGACCGGCCGTATCGGTCAAGTGGAAGCGTAACTGCACCGGCCCTGAGCGGGGCGGCGACGGATCAGTTTGCACCCGCACATGGACGTAATCTCCTATCTTGCCGGTCATCGCCGCCCCGTTGACGACATAGCGGAAGGCGACTTCGACATCCTCCGGCTGATTATAGCGGCGCACGGCGACTACGATCTGCCAATTACCGTCAAGCGCCAGGTAGGGGCCGGGCGGCACTGCATAGCCGCCGCCCGGCGCGGGCGCGGCGATCTCGAGATCGCTGGTGTTGTCGTCTATCTCGGTGATCGTCACTTTGACGCTCAGGGTGCAGTCAGCCCCCGCAGTGGGGGTAGCGGCACAGGCGGGGATGGATCCCTTGGCGCCCCGTAGCCCGACAATGAGCTTGTCGGTAGTCTCGTGAACGGTGGTTAGCGCCACATCCACTCCCTGCACGGTCTGGCTCAGGGTAAGCGTGGTATTTAGCGGCGGTGGCAAAGTCGGTGCGGCGGCAACGGCGCTGGGCGAGCGCTCGGCGCTGGCTGTCGGGGGCGCACCGGGGACAGGGGTGGGTGCGAGGCCGGCGACGACGTTTGCGGTATCGGTGGCCGGCGCGCTCAGGGTCAAAACGGCCGCGAAGATGAGTACTGCGCCCAACAAGACGGCTTCGATACGGACGGTGCGGCCAAAAACGCCGGTGAGCAAGCCGGTGGCCGGCGCTTTCACGCCACGCTCCGGCCGTAGTCCCGGCCCCACACGGCGTAGATTATAGGCGGCTGGGATCGCCAGCAGCGCCAGTAGTGCGACTTTCGCGATTACGGACCGCCCGTAATCGGTCGCTAGGGTACTGGACACACTGGGCTGTTCGGCGAGATAGTTCAGGCTGCCGCTGATAACCAGCAGCACCACGCTACCCACTGCCAATGGGCTGAAGCGGGCAATCGTGTCGTGCAGGACCGTGCGCCGCCCCTCGGAGGTCCAGCGCGCTGCGAGCGGCAATAAGATGCCGACAAAGTAGAAAATGCCGCCGATCCAGACGGCGGTTGCCAGTAAGTGTACCATATTGACATAAGGCACGATGCGCTGCAACAATCCGGCATCGGCGTTTTGGCTCAAGGCAGCGGCGTGTCCACTGGCGGTCTCGGCGGCAAAATAGGCTACGCCCCAACCGACCAGGGCGCGCCAAAGCGACCGCCCCAGCCGCCCGATTACTAGCCCGCCGAGCAGCAGGAGCGCGCCGCCGGCGGTAAGCACGAGGCGCACCAGCAGATAGACGCCCAGGTTGCCCGCCAACACACCACTCAGGACGGTTGGTTGGCCCAACACCGCGAGCGCCGTGCTGTCTGTTACCCGTGCGCCTTCCAGTAGCACCTCCGCGCCTAACGTCAGCAGCAGCAACCCGCTACCGATGAGCGCGCCCAAAGCGAAACGGCGGGCAAAGCGGTTGCGGTCTGCTATGAGTGGCCCGCTCAGACTCGCCAGTCCCGCCGGCAGCACCCAGAGGCTAAAGGCGCTGCCACCCACTAGCCAGGCGGCCAGTGCAAAACCTAGCCCGCGCACCAGGATGTCGGTCAAACCAGGCGGGGGAGTCGCGGGCGGCACATCCGCGCCGGACGCAGGCCCACCCGCTTCGACCGTAGGCAGGGGCTGCGCCGGCGCAGGGCTGCCGACTGCGGACGGCACGGTCGCCTGCCCGCCGCCGGGCGTAGCCGCCGGCGGCCCTACTATGGTGAAGACCAAGCTACCGCGTGTGATGTGTCCATCTACAGCGGAGACTACTTTCCATTGCACTGTATAAGCGCCGGCCGGTAAGGCCGGCAGGAGTGGTACCGTTACCTGACCCTGTGCCGCGTCGAGGGTCGGCGCTTGACCGGTTTCCCAATGGTGCCGGGCGCGATCCAGCACGGCAAAGCTGCTGAACTGGAGTTGCGCGCCCTCGCTATAGCTCAGCACCAATGCCGACGGGGACGTGGCTAACTGGGCACCGGCCGTCGGGGTTGAGCGGATCAGCCGCGAATGGGCCAGCGCCCCATAGGGCAGCAGGAAAAATAAAGCCAGTCCGAGTAGCATCGCGCGCCACAAGGTGCGTCGTAGCATAAGATTAGCTTTCTAACGGTGGCCGGCACGCGGCTCACAGCGGAATTTACCGGCACGCCGGCACTGTGCAGTTTGTATAGGGACGCACAGTGCCGGTGTGCTGATTGGGCGATCGCCTATGCCCTGCGCCGGCGCAAGACCATGCCGCCGAGTAGGAGCAGCCCTGCCGGCGCTAGCCACGACAAGGTATCTATCGAGTTGCCCGTGCCGGGTAGTATGCTGCCGCCGCCCATAATGGTTGCTGGGGCAGTGCTGCCGCCGCCCATGTTGGTTGCTGGGGCAGTGCTACCGCCGCCCATAGTGGTTGCTGGGGCAGTGCTACCGCCGCCCATGTTGGTTGCTGAACCGGTGCTGCCGACGGTGAAACTGAAGCTACCATCGGCGGCACCGTTATCGTCTACGGTGAGGGTGTGCCATTTGACGGTGTAGCTGCCGTCGCCGCTGCCCGCCGGCAAGGGCGCGCTGATTTTGGTACGGTCGTTGACATCCACTTTGCCGCCTGCGATCAGGGTTTGGCTTCCCCCGCTTGCCGAGGAGTAGTACACATCGAACTTGCTAGCGGTTAGCGATGTTTCTTCACCATAGAGGGCGCTGACGGTGGCCGGGATACTGGTTAGCTTCGCGCCATCGGCCGGGCTAGAGCTTTTGAGATGTGCGTGGGCACTGGCGGTGCCGCCGGTGATTAAACTCAGGATGAGCGCCACACAGGTGCCGACCAGGACGCGCACCGGCCATTGATTCATGCGTTGCATTGGATCAGTCTCCCTTTTCCTTTATACAGGTCATTCAATTAAGTAAACGTAAGGTGCGGCAGGAGCGATGTTAGACTGCGTTTGGCGGGCGCACCGGCGGGGGCAGGGCGGGCGACCGGTAATCCGCTAGAGAGTGCGGATACAACCGCTGAAACTCGGCCACCGGTAAGGCGGCAATGGGCGCCGGTACAAGGGCATCCAAGATCGGATTTTGCGCTACTTCGCCGGTATCATGGCGTTGCAGGCCACAGGACGTTGTGGCAACCGGCGCGGGCGAGTCGCTATAGGCAAGCATGATCGTATCATCGTCACTCACGCTAACGGCTTGGCCGGTGGTCGTCGCTAGTGCCATCAACTCATCATCAGTTACGCCTGTGTCAGCATGGTTATGTGTGCCGGAGAATAGCAACAGTTGTGGATGCAGCGTCGCACCCTGACTTGGCACCAACCGGCATAAGCAGGTGAGCGAGAGTACGACTACCGGCACCAATAGGCCGATATGGAGCATCCGGCGAATAGGCATACTACTTATTATACACTGATTGGGGCAAGCGTCCACTTTCACCAGACCGGTCAATATTGTACAATAGTATGGCCCCCGTGCGGTTAGGCTGCACGAGATCGCCCAAACAGCGCGCCGTGCGCCCAACTTTTAACTTTCAACTCGTGAGGAAATCATGGCATTTGATTCGCAAGCGGGGCTGACCCCCGCTGAACAGGCAACCTTACAAGGCCGGCTCACGGCGCTATTAGGCAGCGGCGCAGCCCCCGATGCAGCTACGCTGAGCGCCGGGATCAGCGATGCGGTGGCCGCGATTCTTGCCGCGCGCCCGGCGCTCGCTGCCGCGCCACCGGTGAGCCACGGCTTGGCCTTCGAGACCGATCCCGCTCGCCGCGTAGTGGTCACCGGTATGGGCGCATTGACGGCGGTCGGCAGCGATGTGGCGAGTTTCTGGGACGGATTGGTGGCCGGACGGTCGGGTGTGCGGGCGCTGACGCGCTTCGATGCCTCGGCTTACCCCTCGCGCATCGCCGCCGAAATCCCCGACTTCGATCCGACGGTCTATATAGACCGCAAAGAGGTGCGCCGTATGAGCCGCCCCAGCCAACTGATCGTGTCCGCAGCGACGCAGGCGCTGGCCGATGCGGGCCTCACTATCCCGCCGGAAGGGCGCGACGATGTGGGCGTGTTTATCGGCTCCGGCACAACCTCGCTGCCCGAAACCGAGGAGACGATGCGCCAGATCGTGCGTGGCGGTGGACCGAAAGTCAGCCCGTTCTTTTGCGCGATGGTACTGCCCAATATGCCCGGCGGCCAGCTAGGCATCCACTTTAAGCTGCGCGGGCCGAACGCGACGACAACCAGCGCCTGCGCGGCCAGCAGCACCGCTATTGGGGAAGCGGCAGCCATGATCCGCCGGGGCGCAGCGCGTGTCATGTTGACCGGTGGCGTGGAAGCGCCGATCTGCGAACTGGGTCTGGCCGCCTTTTCGGCCACGCGGGCGATGAGTACCCGTAATGATGATCCGGCTCATGCGTCGCGCCCGTTCTCTGCCGACCGGGACGGGATGGTGGCCGGCGAAGGCGCCGGCGCGCTGGTGTTGGAGCGGCTTGACGATGCCCTGGCGCGCGGCGCGCATATCTACGCCGAGGTGATCGGCAGCGGCGGCTCGTGTGATGCCTTCCATATCGTAGCCCCCGATCCCAGTGGGCGGGGCGCGGCGCTGGCGATTGGCCGCACGCTGGCGAGTAGCGGCCTGCAACCGGAACAGGTGGACTATATCAACGGCCACGGCACGGCGACCGACTTGAACGACTCGATGGAGACCCGCGCCGTCAAACAGGTGTTTGGCGACCATGCCTACCGCATCCCGTTGAGTGTGATCAAGCCAATGGTCGGTCACCTGCTGGCCGGCTGTGGCGCGGTCGAAGCGATTGCCACGATCAAATCGCTCGAAACCGGCATCTTGCCGCCGACGATCAACTACACAGTGCCCGATCCCGACTGCGATCTGGACTATGTGCCGAACGAAGCGCGCCAGCAACCGATCCGGGTGGCCCTCAGCCAGACTTTCGGCTTCGGCGGTCAGAACGCCGCCGTCCTCTTTCGCCGCTGGGACGGCGCGTAGCCCGATGCCGGCTACGGGGTGCGCGTGGCGCTAGGGTTGGGTGGGCCGGTTCGCACTAGCGGCGTGACCGTAGCCGTAACCAGCCCCGCCGTGACTAACCCCACGCTGGGGGTGACAGGAGCGTTGGGGATGGGCGTGGGCGTGGGCAGTATTTCGCCGAGGAAGCTGGCCCGTTCGTTCGGGCGCAGGGATCGGGTAATGCGGGTGTCGGCGAGAGCCAGCAGATCGTCCAGATTCGCCGCATACTGGCGGGCCGTGCCGTCCAGGCTTACCGTCAGAATACGCCGCCCGTCGGGGCTGTAACCGATGGTGCCGTAGAGCTTGTTGCTATGTCCGCGCAAGGTCAACAATTCTCGCCCGTCGGCGGCATCCCACACTTTAGCCGTTTGATCCTCCGATGCGGTGACGATCTGGGTACCGTCGGGGCTATACGCGGCTGCCAGCACGCCTTTGCTGTGTCCGCGCAAGGTCAGCAGTAGTCGGCTGGTTGCCGCATCCCAAACACGTGCCATGCCGCCGGCTTCGTGCAAGCCGCCGGTACTCGCGGTGACGATGCGCGTGCCGTCCGGACTGTACGCCGCGCTATACACAATCGCATTGTGCGGCAAAACCAGTAGCGGCGCGCCCCCTTGGGCGGTATCCCAAACGCGCGCGGCCCCATCGGCACTCGCGCTGACCAGCCGTGCCCCATCAGCACTCCAGGCCACGCTGTTGATCAGCCCCTGCTTGATGCCGTCGGTTAGCGTCAGTAGGGTTGTGCCTGAAAGCGCATCCCATACCTGGATCGTGCCGTTGCGGTTGCCGTCGGCGATGCGCTTACCGTCGCGGCTCCAATCGGCGCTGGTCACACCGCTACCCCTGCCGTCATAAGCCAGCAGTTGCGTGCCGGTGATCAGGCTATAAATATAGGCGTGACCATCCCGGCTGGCGGTGACAATGCGATTGCCGGCTGGATTGTATACTGCCGCCGGGAGTCTAGCTGGATTGAGGTCGGCCTGGAAGGCGCCCGGTTTCAGCCGGCCTGTCGCAGCATCCCAGAGTTGCGCCCGCCCGGCCAGGCCGGCGGTTAGCACGTTGCGTCCATCCGGGCTATACACCGCGCTGTAGAGTGGTGACCCGGCGTGTAGGGTCGGGTACTCTTCACCGGAGCCGGCGGTCCACAGGCGCACTGTGTTGTCGTTGCCGGCAGTCATAATTTGATTACCGTCCGGACTGAATGCGCCTGTGTAGACTTCGGCAGTGTGGCCGAGTAACACCGTTTCGCTGCTACCGCTTTCGCTATCCCACAGGCGGGCAGTATAATCATCGGCCACCGTGAGGATGGTGTTGCCGTCCGCACTGTAGGCGGCGTGCCTGACCCGGCTGGTGTGGCCGCGCAGAGTGCGGCGTAAGGTGCCGTCCCGCGCGCTCCAGATTTTGGCCGTACCATCAAAGCTGGTGGTCAAGATTTCGTAGCCCAAAGGGGGCCGATAGCTGATGCTGGTCACGCGGTCGTCGTGGGCTTTGCCTAGGCAAGGCTGCGCGGTATTGCCTTTGCAGTCGCGCAGTGTAAACACGGCCTGTCCGGTGCCGTTCCAGACGATGACCGATCCCCTGTCGGAGCCCGTAGCAACGTGGGTGCCGTCGGGGCTGTAGGTGGCGCTGAAGATCACCCCATCACCATGCGGCAGCGTAAAGACGCGGCTCACCGTCAGTGCCTGCGTCGTGGTGATCGCCCAAACTGCGGCCTGTTTGTCCGCACCGGCGGTCAGGATGCGGCTGCCGTCCGGGCTGTAAGCGACACTTTGCACGGCTTTACCGCTTTGCGCGATCCAAGCCACCAGGGGATAGCCGGTGGCGCGGTCCCATAGGCGCGCCGTCCCGTCAGCCCCGCCGCTCACCAGGTGCTTACTGTCGGGGCTGTAATCCAGGCTGTAGATTAGCCCGCTATGGCCGGTGAGGGTGACCACCGGCGCGCCGGAGATCGCATCCCAGACGCGCACGCGGCCCAATTTGTCGCCGCCGGCCAGGGCCAGGGTTTGCCCGTCGGGGCTATAGGCGGCGGTGTAGATCTCGGTGCCCGCCGGCAGACGCTGCCGGATCAGGGAGCGGCCCAGCGCGGCG
>JBBRPH010000074.1:0-22980 GCA_038228295.1 Chloroflexia bacterium
GAACCATCGCCGGCGACCCCTATCTCCCGACAGGTTCCGCCGGAGCGCCGATTCCGGGAATTGTTTGGGCTACTTGAACTTGACTGTGTTTGTCACTTGCGATGAGCGTTCTTGCTCACCACTCTGCTGTTGTTAAGGTGCCGACCGCTTACGCGGTGTTTCCTACTATACCAGAGATGGGCAGTCTTTGTCAAGGCTTGACTAAATTGCCGAGGCAACAAAAAACCGCTGTCGAAGCGACAGGCGGGACAGACACACAGCCAAGCAGATTGCTAGGTATTGTGAGATTTGTCTGTTGCCTCCTCTGGTGTTAGGCTGCTAGGTTTTCTCATCTAAGATGAGCGAAACCGATTTGCCGGAGCGAGTGTTTCTCTCCTGACTTTGTTATTATATTCCAATGGCTGCCCTGAGTCAAGCCTTTTGGTCATCAATTTCAGAATTACCTATTGACAACGGCAGCAGGCTTATGCTATAGTAAGTGTGTAAATCACACAACAACACTCGATGCTTTCCACTGGGAAAGCTCTTTTTTGCCGTCAAGTTAGTGTAGAATTAACAAATAGAAGAAGGGATTATCGCTATGCTTGCTACGACCGTGCTGCCCGACACTTACGCGAATCTGTTGACCCCGCTGGTGGGGACGCGCCTCCAGAGTCGGCGGGTGGCCGTATTTGGATTGGCGGCGGTAGCGGGGGCGGCGGAACGGCTGGCCGACTGCCGCGTGCTCCACTGGCAGATTGGCGAGGCGAATCCGTTGCACGCCGGCCATCCCTTGGCACGGCTGGGCGGGCGCGCGGTCGTCGGAATGACGGCCAATGCCGCCTTTGCCCAGGTGGTGCAGAGCCGCGCACCGCAGGATAGCCGCTGGACTTGCGCTCCGGTGCCGGCGCTGACTGCGGAGAGCTATCTCGCGGTGCGGGCGGCGCTGGCGGCGCAGCCGCCCGATCTGTTGCTGGGTGGCGGCGATGAGTCGGCCCTAGCGCTGCTGTATCGCCTGGCCCGCGACTTAGACATCCCGGCGGTAGGTGTGGCCCTCCTGGCTGGGGCCGCACCCCATACCGCTGTGCTGGTTTCGCTGCCGGGGGACGGCGGGCAGGGACGCGACTGGGGCGATCTGCTGCGTGCGTTGGGCGATGCGGTGATCCTCGATCCCTTGCGGGCCACAACAACCCCTGACCTCCGGTTGGACTGGCAAGACGCTAATGGTCATGCAGCTGCCCTGGCCCGGATGCTGTTGCTTCAGGGTAGCCGCTTTGCACCGGCCGACCTAACGCGCCTAGTCGTGGCTGAGCGCCGTACTGCCTTGCTGATCGGCGCGGCGGACTGGCCGTGGCAGGCGGAGTATCGCAATCTTGCGCAAATGCGGAATGCGGAATATGCCGTACAGGGTGAGATGCAAGCACTGCGCACTGCCGAATACGTAGTACCGAATGCCGACGACGGTACTGTAGCTTCGCCTTTGGCTACACCAATAGCGGGGCGGGTGCTGATGGTGGGCTGTGGCAGTTTGGGCAGTCAGGCCGCTCGCACGCTGGTGGCGGCGGGGGCAGCGCGCGAACTGATCTTGGTGGACCCGGCGCGGGTTACCCCTGACGATCTGGTGTCGGAGTTCTATACCGCCGCCCAGGTGGGGCAGAATAAGGCCGATGCACTGGCCCAATCGCTGCTGCGCTTGGTGCCCGCTGGTCAGAATAGCGGTTGGATGGTGTCGGTGTTTGATGAGGGCTGGAACGGTACGATTACGGCCAACGCCGCCTGGTCCTTCACACGTGTGGCGCATCACGCTGGGCGCAACGCCCACTTCGCCGCCTTGCTAACCAGTCTACGTCCAACGCTGGCGATCCTCACTATGGGCAACGCTGCCGATGCCGAATTGGCCGCCCTGCTGCGCGAACGCGGCATTCCGCATATCGTAGGCCGCTGTGATAACGATGTGACGCATTACGAGGCGGTGGTGGTGGATGGGAGACGCGGGCCGTGCTTTCGCTGCTTAGGCGGTGACCTATTCCCCGTGACGAACAGCGGCACACCGGGCACTATGGTCGAGACGGGGCGGGCCGCCGATCTGTTGGCACGCCTGGCCTGGCAACTGGGTCGGCCCGCAACGGCCCGCGCCGCCTGGTTTACGTGGTTGCTGGCTGAGGGACGGGGCGTGCTGGTCGGCGGCAACGGTGTGGGGCGCGTGCGGCTCCTGCCGCCCATGCCGGGGATGGACCCGCCGACCACCTACGGCATCACGGTACCCGGCCAAGTGGTGGCGCAGGGACCGAGCGGCCCGTGCTTGGATTGTTTATACGACTGACCTAAGTTTCCACAGCCGCCTTCCTCTGTGGGGAAGGCGGCTTTTGTTTGCACGGCGTATCCTGCCGTACCCATCCGCCGCGTTCTGCTATAATAGTATAGCTGTATCCCGCTCATCCACGCTATCTCGCGCCTGATAATACAGTACGCAATAGGCACTATACCAAGGGATTGCTATGACGATACCCCCCACTACAACGCCTGCGCCGATAGCAGCCACCCCCATGGTGGACTTGTTCCTTTCCTATGTTGAGCCGGACCGGGCCTGGGTCGAGGGGTATCTGGCTGATGGACTGGCGGCGGCGGGAGTGACGACGGCTTCGGAGGCGACGTTCGCGCTGGGTGCGCCACGTCTCAGCGAGTTCGAGCGGGCCATGCGCGGCAGCCGGCGCACGTTGCTGGTGCTGTCGCCGGCTTACCTAGCCGACGATACGGCGCAATTTACCGATCTAGTGGCCGAGAGCTACGGCGCGGAAGCCGCGAAATGGCCGGTCATTCCGCTGATCGTGGCGCCGGTGACGCTGCCGCCGCGCTTGGCCGCTTTATCGGTGCTGGATGCGACGGACGCAATGCGCTGGTCGGATGTGCTGGCTCAGTTGTGCCGTGAGGCGCAGCGATCCGCGCCGCCGCTGGTGCCGCCGCCCGCCTGTCCCTATCCCGGCATGGTGCCGTTCACCGAAGCCGATAGCGCCCGCTTTTTTGGCCGCGACAGTGAGATTGCCGAACTGCTGGCGCGGCTGCGGAGCTATCCCTTTGTCACGGTGATCGGCGCATCGGGCAGCGGCAAGTCGTCATTGGTGTTTGCCGGGCTGATCCCGGCCCTGCGGATAGGTGCAGCGTTCGGCCCCGGCAGCTGGACCGTCCGCACCATGCGGCCCGGTACTGATCCGCTAGGCGCACTACGGGCGGTATTGGGTGGCGACCCGACCGACGCGGCGACCCTCGCCGGAGTGTTGACTACTACCCCCAACACAGCGCGTCTGCTGCTGGTGGTCGATCAGTTTGAGGAGATGTTTACGCTGGCCGTGGGTGATACCGGCCCATTCCAGCAAGCTCTGTTAGGGCTGACGGCTGCGCCTAATTGCTATGTGGTGCTGACGGTGCGGGCCGATTTCTACCCCGGTGTGATGACGCTCCAACTATGGTCGGCCATTCAGGCGCACCGGCTGGAGGTGCTGCCGCTGGGTGCGGATGGGCTGCGCGCGGCGATCAATTCACCCGCCGAAGGCGTGGGCGTGGGCGTGGAACCGACACTGATCGAGTGCCTGGTGAGTGATGCCGCTGGGCAGGCGGGCGCGTTGCCGCTGATCCAGGAGACGCTAGTGCTGCTGTGGGGTCGGATGTTGCGGCGTTTCCTGCCGTTGACCGCCTATACGGCGCTGGGTGAGGGCCGTGGGGCGACGCGGCGTAGCGGCTTGCAGGTGGCGATTGCTCGGCGGGCCGATACGACACTGGCGGCCTTGCCCAGCGATGTACAACGCACTGTAGCCCAGCGTATTTTCCTGCGCCTAATCCAATTCGGGGAGGGGCGCGCCGACACGCGCCGCCAGCAAGCCGTAGGCGACTTGCGTGCGGCAGGCGATGACCCCACGGTGTTCGATGCGACATTGGGGGCGCTGACGGCGGCGCGCCTGCTGACGATGAGCGGCGACAGTGGGGACGACGGCAGACGCGCGGACTTGGCTCACGAAGCGTTGATTAGCGGCTGGCCTACGTTGCAACGTTGGATCGCGGAGCGCCGCGAAGCCGAGCAGGCGCGCCGCCGTCTGGAAGATCTGGCCGCCGAGTGGGTGCGTTTGGGCAAGCAAGGTGGGTTGCTGGACGATGTGGAATTGCACGAAGCCGACCGCCGGCTGGGCAGCGTCGAGGCTGCCGAGCTGGGTACCGACGCGATGCTGCAAGCGTTTGTGGCCGCCAGCCGCACCGCGCTAGCCGCCGCCGCCGCCGAACGGGAAGCGGTCCAGCAGCGTGAATTGGCCCAGCAACAAGCGCTCGCCACCGCGCAAAGCCGGCGCGCCGATGCCGAACGCCGTCGCGCTGAACAGAGTGTGCAGGCGGCCCACCGCTTTCGCCTGTTCTCGCTGGGGCTGGCTGGGCTGCTCTTGCTGGCCGTGCTAATCGGAGTTTATGCCGTCAACCGCGCCCAGGCGGCACGGGCGGCCCAGGATGCCGCTATGCTGCAGTCGCAGGCCAGTACCGTTGATGCGCTGGCCGGCGCGGCGGTTGGGCAGATCGACCGCGACCCGGAGCTGGCCTTGCTGTTGGCTCGCGAAGCCACTCTTGAAAGCGGGCGCTTCCACTTAATGATACCCGGCATGGTACTGGACGCGCTACATCGCACGCTGCTCCAGTCACACATTCGGCTGACCTTGCGGGGACATAGCGGGACAGTCTATAGCGCCGCTTTCAGCCCGGACGGGGCCACGCTGCTGACGGCAGGCGAGGATCAAACCGCCCGGTTGTGGGATGTGACGACCGGCCGGATGAGCCGGTCGCTAACGGGGCACACGGGGCCGGTGGTGCAGGCCGTGTTTGCTCCCCACGGCGACCGCCTACTCACCACATCGGCAGACGGCACCGCGCGGCTATGGAACACCGCCGACGGCCGCACACTGCACATTCTCACGGCCCCGGACACTGGCGCTGTTGTAGCCGCCGCGTGGAGTCCCGACGGCAGCCGCGTGGCGACCGCCTACCACGACGGCAGCGTTCACGTGTGGGACACCGCGAGCGGTCAGGAGCGCTTGGCAATTCCCGTCGCGGATGCAGAAGTGGCGAGCGTGGCCTGGAGTTCCGACGGCACGCGGTTGGCAACCGGCGACCTGAGTGCGGCGACCAAGTTGTGGGACGCCACTACCGGCCGGCCCCAATTGACCATCACCAGTACCAGCTCGGTCCTGAGTGTGGCCTGGAGTCCCGACGGAGCGCGCCTGGCGCTGGGGCGCGCCGATGGTATCGCCCAGGTCTGGGATGCGAGGGGCGGCCCCATCCGGCTGACCCTGGACGGACACACGGGTAAGGTGATCAGCATCACTTATGCGCCGGATGGGCAGACCATCGCCACGGCGGGCGTTGACAGCACGGCCCGCATCTGGAATGCGACCACCGGGCGTGAGCTACAGACGTTCCGTGGGCACAGCGCCGACTTGACCAGCGTGGCCTATCGGGCCGACGGCAGCGAGATCGTAACGGGCAGCAAAGACGGCACGGCGCGGGTTTGGACAGTAGCCGACCAGACGGAACGCCCGCTGTTGCGCGGTCATACCGCCGCTGCCGAGAATGTGGCCTGGAGTCCTGATAGCAAGTACCTGGTCAGCGGAGGCGACGACAACCAGACAATCCTTTGGGATGCCGCTAGCGGGCAACAGCTAACGGTGTTGGCAGGCCACCATGATAACGTATTGACCGCCGTCTTTTCCCCGGACGGCAAACGATTGGTCACGGCGAGTGCCGACGGTGCCGGGCGGGTGTGGGATGTGGCAACACACGATACGGTGACGACGCTCAGTGGGCATGAAGGGGGCGTGCAAAGCGCCGCGTGGAGTCCCGACGGCAAGCGGATCGTGACGGCAGGTCAGGACCACACGGCGCGGGTGTGGGATGCGACTACCGGCGCCGAATTGAGCCGCCTGAACGGGCATGACGGGGCGGTGAACGATGCTCACTATAGCCCCGACGGGCGCGAAATCGCTACGGCCGGCGCAGATAAGACGGCACGCATCTGGGACGCAAAGAGCGGCAAGCTGCGCCTGACACTGCGCGCCCACACTGAGGGGATCAGCAGCGTGGCTTGGAGTCCCAACGGCAAACAGTTGGTTACGGCGAGTGCCGACCGCACCGCCCGCATCTGGGATGCCAAGAACGGCGCTGTGCTTTATGTGTTGCGCGGTCATATCCAGGCGGTAAACAGTGTGAGTTATAGCCCCGACGGCGCATATATCATCACCGGGTCGGCGGATCGCAGTGCCCAGGTCTGGTCTGCTGCCGACGGGTTGCTGGTATATGGGTTAAACGGCGCGAATGCTGAAGTGAGTGGGGCGGCCTATAGCCCCGATGGACACTGGATCGCCTGTTCCGGTGCTGACGGGGTAGTGCGGCAATACGCGGTGGGGGCTGAGGATCTGCTGGCGTTGGCCGCCGCACATGTCACCCGCACGCTGACGCCCGACGAGCAGGCCACGTTTATGGGCACCCCCTGACCCGACCCGATGCCTAACGTGCCCGGTCGCGCAGCCGATAGACAAACTTGAGGCCTGACCAAGTGCCGTCCACCGCGCACACCTTCACATCCACTAGCCCCTGTGCCAGGCCTAGATCGCGGATGTGGTTTTCGGTTAGGTCGGTCGGCAGCGCCGCACCGCGCTTCGGCCACGATACCCACAACATTCCCGCCGGAGCCAGCGCCGCTTGCCAGATTGGCAACGCCGCCATCAGATCGACAGCGGTCTGGACAAACAATTGCACACAGTCGAGGCGCGCTTCCGGCCCATCCACTAAGATCACCCCGGCGGGCAACGGCCCCAGCACTGCATCATAACCGGCGGGCGCACCGGCTAATGCCACCCGCATCCCTGGCTTGATGCCCAACTTATCCAATAGCGGTCGCCCCGATCCCACATCACTTTTCTTAGTGTCCATCCCTATCTCCTCCCTACAGCTTACTGCTGATTGCCTACTACGGGGGCGGCAACCAACCATCGGCGGTCCAGAACTCGCTGGCAGCGGGCACCAGCAGGGTCGGGTTGCTGCCGTCAAGGCGCAGCGCCCAAAGACCCGCCGACGAATCAGCGCCCGCGGCGGCGGCTTGGATCGCCAGCAGGTGCGTGCCGTCGTGACTGAGTGCCGTGTTCCGCCTCCAGGCGAAATGGTCGGCTGGGCGAGTCAGCAGCCGCACCCCGTCGCGCGGCAGTCCAGTGGGGCCGCTAGCTATGGAGTCAGAGATCGGCGCACTGTAGAGGTCCAGCAGACCGTCTGCGCCGGCGGTGCGGTAGAGGACGGTCTGCCCGTTCCGCGCGAGACCCAGCCACTCAACCGGCCGGCCTGTGCGTGTAGTGGCCTGGATCGTCAGGGGGAAGCCTAGATCGGAGGCCGGCACTCCGGTGATCCGGATCCCGTCACCGAGGTGTAGCGCTGCTGCGCTCAATGGGGCGGTAGAATCGCCGGAGATCGATTCGGCCCCGCTGAACGCGCCGTTTGTGCCTGAACCGAGGTTGAGCAGGAAAGGCGCTTGGCCGGGCCAGTCAATCAGAAAGGCGGGGCTACCATTAGGACCAAGCGGCAGCAACCCGGTGCGGATTGACGCCGTTGTGGTCGCCGCGTTGCCGATGACGCGCAGGCCGAAGGCGTGCGCACCGGCACGGCTGCGCGCGACCAACCGCTCGGTCGGCGCATCGCCGGCCGATGTTTGCACTTGGTAGATGATCCCATTCCCGGTGGGGCTGAAGCCTGCCTGACTAACTAGACCGATTTCAGTTTGGATCCCAAATAACGGCGTGCCGCCCGCATTCGCCAGCATGAGTTGCGTGCGCGGCTCACCGCTGGGCGTGGGTTGGGCAGGCACGCCCAGCAGCAAGCGTCCTTGCTGCGTGTCGGCGGCTAACACCGGCGCAGGGATCGAGGTGAGCGTGTGCGTGGCGAGGTCGTAGTAGCGCCACGCGTGGCCGCTGACCCACCAGAAGCCGCTGCTGTCGGCGCGGAAGCGCACCGCATCGGCCTTTGGCTCATCGGCGGGGGCTAACGGCGTGCGGTGGGTCCGGCCGCTATCGAGGTCTACGACGATCAGTTCGTGGCGGCCCGGCGGCCAGGGATAGAACTGGTAGACAGTATAGACGGCCCAACGGCTATCGGGCGAGATACCGTGGACGGCGGCATTGGGCGGGGCCGGAAAGCGCTGCCGGTTTGAGCCGTCGGCTTCCGCCGACCACAGGCCCGCGTCTGCTCCATGCGGCACGTGGTAGATCACCCGCCCGGCCAGGCTGCGCGCGGCGGCCAGCCGGTTGTGTACTTCGGGATAATAGGGATCGGCCGTAGCCAATTGGCGCAGCGCGACGGCGGCATCGCCCCAAGCGTTATCCTGCACGGCGCGGTCGGCGGCGGTGACGTAGCTTTGCAGCGTAGCGCTGAAGTGTGTGGTGTCGCGTAGCCGGGTAGGCGCATCGTTAAGGTCGCCTGCAATGTGGAAGTTGGTGATCGCGCTTGACCATTGATGGTCGGTGAGGTTGCTTAGGCCCCGCTGATAGGCCACCTGTCGCCGGTCATGATCGCCCCACCAGGCACTGAACACGATCAGGCCGATCAGCAGTGGTCCCAACAGTAGGCCTAGCCGTGTGCCCCAGCGTTGCCGACCAGTCCACCCGCGCCCGGCCGGGCGCGCCGGCACTGCCGTCGTCGGGGAGGCGTTTCCATCGAACGGTTCGCCGCATTCCAAGCAAAACCCGGCTCCAGCTTGGTTGGGGGCGTGACAATGGGGGCAGTGGATAGTCATGGGTGGGTCGTCCATCGTCGGTGATCAGTCGTCGGTCGTCGGTTGTTAGAGGCTTGTTGGGTAGATTACGGGGCGGGCTAAGGGTATGGCTTTCTACACTACGCACACGCAATTAGCAACACGTTTCACACCGCCCGGCCCAGTAAGGCCAGGCGCAGCAGGCGCGGGGGTAGGCTGCCACAGCCCAGCAGCGCGTCGTGGAAAGGCTTGAGCGCGAAGGAGCGACCTGCGGCGGTTTCGCGGGTACGGTAGTCGGCAGCTAGACGCAAGATCTCGCGCTTGCCCAGCAGATAGCTCATGGGTTGTGTAGGACTCTGGCTGTAGCGTTGCACTTCGGCGTGGGCGTTGGGCGGCTCCAGGCGCGCTGTGTTCACTAGCACCGCCACTGCGTCGGCAAAGCTCATGTCGCGGCAATGCAGCCCCACATCCAGCACAATACGGCAGGCGCGCCAGAGTTGCTCGGCTAGACGCATTAGTCGTCCGCGCGGGTCACCCAGAAAGCCCTCCGCCTCCATCAGTTCCTCACAGTAGAAGGCCCAGCCTTCAACCAGCAGGTTTGCTAATCGCCCACCCAGCTTGCGCGGTAGGCTATTTACGGCATTGGCGCGTGTCAACTGCACATGATGGCCGGGGTAGCCCTCATGCACAGCCATAATCGGAATCTTGACGCGCGGGTGGCCGCGCAACAGGCTCTCGGTCACAGCGGCAGGTAGGCCCGGCGGCACGGCCGTTACCCAAAACAGGCCCAACTGTCGCCCCTCGAACGGCCCCGGCTGCACATAGGCGGCGAACGGGTAGAGCGGGCGGGCCATTGCTGGGGTCTCCACAATATGCAGATGCTCATCGGGCGGCAGAGTTACTAGATCGTGATCAATCACAAAGGCGCGTGACGCTTCCATCGCTGCCTGGTAGGCGGGCACTAGATCGTCCAGGCTGGGATGGTCGGCGCGCACCTCATCCAGCAAGTCCTGCCACGCACACGGCGTGCGCCTTTCGCGCGCACAGATCGCGCCCGCCTCGGCCGCCAGCGCGTCCTCGGTCTCGCGGATTAGCTCCCAGCCCAGCGCTTCGATGGCCGCTGCGTCCAGGTCCAGCATATGCTCGTCGCGCACCATCGCGTTCCAGGTGGCCTCACCGACCGCGAACGAACCGCCGGCGCGCGGCAGCGCTGTCTCGCGCAAGAAGTTGACATAACGTTGAACTGCGGTGACAGCCTTGCGATTAGCTGCCTCAATGCGCGCCGCCAGGATCGGGTCGTCCACGCGCACCGCCCCCGCCAGGGCGGGAATCAACCCCTCGAACAGCGCCAGCCCGCCGTCGGCCGCCTCGATAGCAATGTCCACCCATAGGCGTGGGCAGAATCCCAGGTTGCGCTCGGCATCAGCCAACACGCGCGGCACATCGGCCAGTCGCCCCGTCAGGTTCCGCAGGCGGTCGGGTAGGGGGGCAAAGTCTTTCATCAGCAGGCTGTACGGCCCGAACAGAGCTTCGGCTCCGTAATAGTCTGGGCTGCGGTGCGGCAAATCCTGCGCGTCATACTGGCGCAAGTGCGCCCCGGCCAACCCTTGCATCAGCCGTAGGTCGATCTCCCACGCGGTATCGGCCGCCGGGTCGTAGGCCGCCAACCCCGCCCCGTAGGCCGCGAACACCCCGCGTGCGGTGGCGATACCCTCCTCAGAGGTTTCAGCCAAGCGGTTGTCGTAGGCGTGCATCCCCAGTTCGGTCGCGCCCACCGGGTTCTGCGCCAGATACCAGGCCACAAATCGCTCCACCCCGGCATCAAACGCCGCCTTCGTGCCCGCCTCCTGCATGGTGCCCTCTCTTCTCTTTTGCCGACTACTTTCACGCTTTAGCCGCATTATATCGTATTTCAGCAGGACGCCACCACCGAGGCACGGAGATCACATTTATTGTTGTGTTTCCTCTGTAAAATTCTGTTTACAGACAACCGACGACACAGACCACTCCACGCGCAAAGGGCCGGTCCATTGTGGACCGGCCCTTTGCCAAACGCTCGTTGGTGCTTGTTCTAATCCTCGACCGGCGCACCCGGTTCGACCCAACGGCCGTGCGTTTTGATTAGCTCGATCAGTTTGTCTACGGCCAGAGCGGTCGGCACGTTCTTTTCGATGCACTCTTTGCCGACAAACAGGTTTACCTTGTCGGGCGCGCCGCCCATGTAGCCGAAGTCGGCATCGGCGAGTTCGCCCAACCCGTTGACAATGCAGCCCATGACCGCGATTTTGACCCCAACTAGGTGGCCGGTGCGTGCTTTGATGCGCTCGGTGGTGCTTTGCAGGTCGAACAGGGTGCGCCCGCAGGAGGGGCAGGCCACGAACTCGGTCTTGCTCAGGCGTGCGCCGGCGGCTTGCAGCAGGTTGAAAGCGAAGACCAGGCGCGTGTCGAAGGCACCCGTGCCATAGGTCTGCACGCTGGCCCCGATACCGTCGGTGAGCAGCGCGCCCAACGACACGGCGGCGTGCAACTGGCCGGCTTCGTCCGCCGGGTCCACATTGGTGGCGATCAGGTGCAGCGGGTAGCGGTAGCCGCGCGCCCGCAACTGGGTGTCAAGTAGGCGATAGGCGCGCAACCGGTAGCCGGTGTCGTCAATCGTCATGCTGAAAACGGCCTGGGCGATGTTCGCCGCGTGCAGCCGGTCGGCCAGCACCAGCACGTCGTCCACAATGCCGTAATCATGGGCGTCTTCGGCGTTGCGCAGTTCGCGCTCCCCGCGCGTGTCGAGCAGATCGATCCAGACCGGCTTTTGCCCGGCGTGCGGCGCGGCCAGGTAGGCATCGAGTAAGCGCGTGGTTTCGCCGCCCCGGATCAAGGCAAGCTTCACGCCGGCGGCGGTTTCCAGCGCCGGCGCTACCAGTTCGGGCCGCCCGACCACTGCCACCACCGGGAAGGGCTTGCCGATCTCGCGCATCTCGCCGATTACTTTGCCCAGCGTGGTCAGGTCATCCATCCCCGTCACGCCGACGTTCAGGATGTCGGCGCGCACGCCATGTTCGCCGGCGCGGCGGGCTAACGCCAGCACATCGGTTAGCGCGCCCGGCATGGGCGACAGCCGCCCAGCCAGCGACACCACCACCTGCGCCGGCAGGTTGCCCCCGGCGCGGCTCTTGCCGGTCTGCACCGCATGGGTCCAGCGCGGCTCATAGGCATACGGATCGCGTCCGTCCGGCAGCAGCGGCGCGCTATCGGCGGTGGCTTCGTCGGCGCTCGTCGCGGCTGGCGCAGGCCCGCCTATCGGCCACAGCCGCCCGTCGCCGAGAGTCGGACGATGGGCGCGCGGGGTGTAGCGGTCGGCCAACGCATAGGCAACCGGAATCTCAAACTCCGGGTCTTCCGTTAGCGAGACGCGGATCGTGTCGCCCAACCCGTCTTCGAGCAGCGAGCCGATGCCGATGGCGCTCTTGATGCGTCCGTCTTCGCCGTTGCCGGCTTCGGTCACGCCCAGGTGGAAGGGATACTCCATGCCCTCGGCGGCCATATGCGCGGCCAGCAGCCGGTACGCCTGGATCATCACCTTCGGGTTGCTGGCTTTCATCGAGACGATAATGCTGTAATACTCGTACTTTTCGCAGATGCGGATAAACTCCAGTGCGCTCTCAACCATGCCGCGCGGCGTATCGCCGAAGCGGTTCATGATACGGTCGGACAGCGAGCCGTGGTTAGTGCCGATCCGCATGGCGACCCCGCGCTCCTTGCAACGCAGCACCACCGGCGCGAACTTCTCTTCGATGCGGATCAGCTCATCGCCGTAATCGCCGTCAGTGTATTCCTGCACCTTAAACAGCTTGGCATCGGCGAAGTTGCCGGGGTTGATGCGCACTTTGTCGGCCCACAGCGCGGCTTCCATGGCGGCGTTGGGGTTGAAATGGATGTCGGCGACGAGCGGTGTGGTGAGGCCGCGCGCCAGCAGGCGGGCTTTGACCTCGCCCAACGCTTTTGCATCGGCGGTCGTCGGGGTGGTGAGGCGCACGATTTCGCAGCCCAGGTCAATCAGGCGTAGCGTCTGCTCAAATGTCGCCTGTACATCTTTGGTCAACGTGGTGGTCATGGACTGGACGCGGATCGGGTTGGTGCCGCCCACGCCCACCGGTCCCACCATGACCTCGCGCGTGCGGCGGCGCTTGTAGCTATAGGGATCGGCGCAATACGGCAGCTCGATCCGCTTCTGATCCGCCTTGCCGCCCGACCCAAAGAGCTGGACCGACTCCGTCGTCAACAATTGGCTCACGATTCACCCCCACTGTTCCCGCAACACGGCTCCCCGTTCATCGCACGAGACCGCCCGCTGCCCCTGCCCAGATCGTGTACTTTTGCACAATCTTTCTATACAGTATACGCACGCGGCGGCATTTTGATTTTGTGGTGGCGGGTTATTTGCCGACTGGGGTCATGATAAAATCGGTGATCGGGTGGCCCGCAACAGCGGAACTGAGCAGAAAGCCGCCCACGCACAAGAACGCCAGGAAGGTCAGCAGGAGCAACGCGCCGCCCCCCACCCAACCAACCGTGGTCATCGTCTCATCGCTGCTGCCGCTCTCATCATAAACCGCCGGCGGCGGAGTTGTTGTACTCATCGCAGGTCGCACTCCTCTTCCTACTCTATAGCCATCATAACCCTCTTGGGCACCGTGTTTATTATACGGCCCCGCCCCACGGCGCGCAAGATCGTCGGCGGCGTCAAACGTGTTTGGGGAGGTAGGGGCGCTGCTTGCCGCGCCCCTGCCTGTCCCTCGGTGAATGTTGGGATTATGCTCATCCGCGTCAAGTTAAGGAATTCACGATCTCAAGGTCTTAGCAGGGAAGCCAATTTAGATGCGATTGTCCTGGGCCTCTATCACGTAATTGTTCAGTCTATGCTGTAATAAGAGAGGAATCTTGTCATTCTGAACGCAGTGAAGAATCTGTCGAAGTAAGTCAAAACTTGCCCGTAGGTGTCTTCTGCGTGGGACACGTCGCTGTTAGGAGACTAACTGGTGCGGCAGCGGATTCTTCACTGCGTTCAGAATGACAGCTACTCCTTTCCCCGCAATTGGCGATGCAGACTGAACAGTTAATCTATCACCGACAATTGACAAACGGAGCAGAGTTCTGTATATTTGTGGAGCGGAGTTACGCTTCTCCATGATACTAGGCAAACCATCCGCAATCAAGACCTTTGTAGCAACTGCGCTATTCACCCGCAACGGACGCAGCAGAAAGGGATCAACGGCTCATGATGCACACAGCCTCGCCTCGTTTCGGGATCATGACCCCGCCATCGCAGGTCGGCTATCGCGACGTTCTGCGGGTCTGGCAAGAGGCGGATACGATCCCGGAGATCGAGCATGCGTGGCTGTTCGATCACCTCATGCCGATTGGTGGCGACCCGAACGGACCGACCCTCGAAGGCTGGACACTGCTCGCAGCCCTCGCCGCACAAACTGAACGACTGCGCCTCGGGCTGCTCGTGACCAGCAACCGCTTCCGCCCGCCCGCGATGCTGGCTAAGATCGCCGCGACCGTCGACATCGTCTCCAACGGACGGCTCGAGTTCGGCATCGGCGCAGGCTCACGCCCCAGCTACCCTTTGGCCCGGCGCGAGTACGAGGCACACGGACTACCCTTCCATGATGCCGACTACGCCGTAGGAAGCCTTGCCGAAGCATGCACGGTTATCCGGCGATTGTGGACCGCGACCGAACCGTTCGACTTCCACGGCACCTACGTCCACCTCACCGGCGCATTCTGCAACCCCAAACCCATCCAGCACCCCTATCCGCCGATCATCATCGGCGGACGCTCTGCCGGCACGCTGCGCGTGGTCGCCGAGCATGCCGACCTGTGGAACATCCCTGGCGGTGACATCGAAGATGCCGTCTCGCGCAGCGCCCTGCTGGACCGCTTCTGCACAGAGATCGGGCGCGACCCTGCCGCAGTCACCCGCTCGATCTTCCTGCCGGTCTCCTACGACCAGCCCAGCAAGACCCGAGCCGGCATCGCTGAAGCCAGCGCCGTCGGCTTCCAGCACATCGTCTTAGGATTGTCCGCCCCCTATCCCGAAAACGTCGCACGGTGGGTTACCAACGAGTTCATCACCACGGCGGCCTAATCCCAGATGCACCGTGATCTTGGGCGGATGCGCCCGTAGGTCCGCTGCTCCGCCGATCCCACTAAGAGCGCCAGTTGCTGCCAGTCGTCGGGCACCTCAATCCGCTGCCCCGTGTTCCCACCAGGATCAGCAGCAGGAGCGGCCCAGTCAAATTCGATTGCCGGTGGACTAGGCCCGTTTGGCGGGCGAGCCGCGCGGCCTCCGCCGTGAATAAGGTTTGTAAGGTGCGCTCAATGGTCGTAAGATCCGGCATCGGGAACTCCTTTCGCTACGGAGATACAGTTTCGCTACCGTCTATCTTGGCAAAAGCAGTTCCTCTCACCAGATTGTGAATTCCTTAACTTGATGCCTATGGGGATTATGCCGTGCCCCGCCGCATGAGGGCGACGTGCGTGTAGGACCACAATGAATTGCGGTCCTACACGCATGGCCTACGCTCGGCGCGGCGGTCCAGTTCTTATTCGTTGACACCCGCCTAGCAGCGCGCTACAATGCAACAGAGTGTACAATACCAGCCGCTGTAGGCCAATCCACCCGCCAGTGCGAGGAGAACCGCTATGCGAATGCACGTCACCGCCGCAGGCTTGCTGATCCCTAAGACTTTGCTAGGGCAGCTAGACGAGGTAGAAATCCGTTGGCAGAACGGCGGGGTTATGATTGCTCCTGTTGCTGCCGCAGAGCCGGACACGGATGCCGACACCTACCCGATCATCCCCGATGACGACCCTATCTACGATCTCGGCAAAGATCCTATTGATATGGGCATCACCGATGCCTCAGTCAATTTTGACAAGTATATCTATTGATGAAGGCAGTGTTCATAGATACCAATTACTTGGTTGCGCTTGAACTTGCTACTGAGCAAAGTCATCAAGCTGCGGTGCGGCACTGGCAACATCTACAAGGAAAGCTACCGCCTCTTATAACTACCACATATATTTTTGATGAGGTCATGACGTTCTTTAACAGCCGTGGTCAGCATGGGCGTGCTGTTAAGGTCGGCAACAGCTTACGTAGCTCCTTTGTTGAACTGGTCCATGTGGACGAGGAACTGTTTGAGGCGGGGTGAGCGTATTTTGTGCAGCACGCGGATAAGGCGTATTCGCTAACGGCTTGCATCTCCTTTGTACTGATGCCCCAACGGGGCATTGCGGCGGCGTTCACGTTCGACCATCATTTCGCGCCGGCGGGGTTTACCCCAGTGCCGTGAGTAGGAGAGATTGCTATGCCCTGGAACCCGGACCAATACGGGCAATTTGAGGCCGAGCGCGCCGCGCCGTTTGTGGACCTGCTGGCCCTGGTGCGCGTGCGGCCTGGCTTGCGCGTGATCGATCTGGGCTGCGGCACGGGCGAACTGACGCGCCGCCTGGCCGATGCGCTGCCGGAGAGTGCGGTGCTGGGCGTAGACAGTTCGCCGGAGATGCTGGCGCGGGCGCGGCCCCTGGCGCGGCCCGGCCTAGCCTTTGCCGAGCGGAGTATTGAAGCGGTGGTAGCGGGTGCAGAGCAGTGGGATCTGGTGTTTTCGCACGCGGCGATTCATTGGGTGCCCGACCATGCCACGCTGGTGCCGCGACTACTGGATCGGGTCGCGCCGGGCGGCCAGTTGGCGGTGCAGTTGCCGTCGAACCACGATCACCTCACGCATCGGCTGATCCAGACACTGGCCGCCGAGGAGCCGTTCCGCAGCGCGCTGGGTGGCTGGACGCGCCAGGTGCCGGTGCTGGGCCTGGTCGCCTACGCGGATTTGCTCTACCACGCCGGTGGGCAGGAATTGACGGTGTTCGAGAAGGTCTATCCGCACGTCCTGGCCGCAGCCGACGCGCTGGCTGAATGGACACGCGGCACCGCCCTGGTGCCCTACCTGGAACGCTTACCGCCTGATCTGCACACGCCTTTTCTGGACCGCTATCGCGCCGGTTTGCGGGCCCAATGGCCGGCCGGACCGGTCTTCTACGGTTTCCGTCGCATCTTGTTCGCCGCCACGCGCCCGACTTAAGCGCTTAATAGCGGGCAGACCCACAGAACGCGAAGAATATAAATCTTCGCGTTCTGTGGGTCTGCCTGCTGAAGCAATCGTTCCGATTAGCGGTCACGACCGAAGGGCAGGTGTAGGCCGGGGCGGGGCGGCGCTTCGGCGGGCACCGGCGTGGGGCCGGCATTGGCTGGCATATCGATCGCGGGCGTGGCGGCCAACGCGGCTACTTCGACGGGATCGGGTGCGCCTTCGATGCGCGGCGGGGCTGCTTTTAGGATCTGGTCGTAGGCAGTGCGGAGTTCTTTACGGCTGAGACGCTTGCCGCCCTCAAAATACTGGATCGCGACTTGGCCCATCGCCCAGGTGCCCGCCGCCGCCACGCCCGCTGCGACCACCGAGCCACCGACCGGCACGAATTTGGCCGCCTCTTGCGCCAGATAGCGCAGGGCCACGCTGCCGGCCACGGTAGAGATCAGTTCGCGCGCATGAGTGGCGGTGAAGGGCTCACCATAGATAGCCGCTACTCGCAGAACCATACGAGCCTGATTACCGATCAATAACGGCAGGTCTATAAACGGGATCGGTTCGGCCCCGATGCCGCCGTTGATGATCATCGCGTTGCGGACGACTTTATTGGCGGCGGTGCGGCGGAAAGCCGGCAGATTGCGGCCCAGCAGTACAGCTAGTTCGGGCAGCGCATCCACCAATGCGGGCAACAGTTCTTCGCCGACGTTAGTGCCCTTTTTGGCCGAGATGGGGATGACCGGCACACCCAGGCGCGTCAGCATATCGGCGGCGACGCTGCGCGCGTCTTTGCCCACCAAGTCAATCTTGTTAGCGACCACGACCATCGGCTTGTTGAATTTCCGCAGTTGATCCATTAGTTGTAAGTCGCTCTGGCGCAGGCCGGCGGCGGCATCAAAGACGACCAGTAGCGCGTCGGCGGTAGCGGCGCCTGCCAGCGCGGTGGCAGCGCGGTCTTCGCCGCCGGCCTCGCTAAAGCCGGGCGTATCAAGCAGCACGAACGGACCGAGGTCGCCCTCAATCACAGTGCGCGTGGTGCCGGGGATGGGACTAGCCGGTGAAATCATCTTGCCGTTAATCAGGTTGAATAAGGTGGATTTGCCGGAATTAACCGGGCCGACAATCGCCAGCCGTGCATCGGCTTCGCGCGCCACTCCTTGCTGCATCCCGCTCCAATTAAGCGTATTGAGCAGGGCGCGAATGTCGTTTAAGCCGGTCGGCAGTTTCGGGCCTGAACTACGGGGTGATTGTGCGGACATCAGTAGGTCTCCTCGTTTCGCTCGTCGCTTATCAATTGTCGGTCGTCAGTTACACTACGTCTCGCAGCCCAAATCCTGCGACGTGCGGCTAGTCGCCGGCACATATAACCGCCGACCGTAATCACTGCGCCTTAAATCACGGCTGGTAAGAGACGACCGCCGGCGACGGACAACCGGAAAACCTGTTGCAAGAGCTGTGCCGTTGCCGAGGTTAGGGCAGGTGATAGGTTGTGGTATAATGCAGGAATATTTTGCACCACTTGGATGGAGACCTGACCTATGGCAATGCCTCGCGCACCCCTTGCGCCGCTTTTGATGATCGGCGGCAGTTCCGCCGCCCAACCGACCGACCCGTTACGCCTGTTTACAGAACTGGCGGGCGGAGTCGGCGCCCAGATCGCCGTGATCACTAGCGGTTCGCGTTCGCCGCAGTCGGTGGGCGCACGTTATGAGCGCGTGTTTAGCGGCTTTGGCGCACAGGCTACCGCTTACGCACTGCTCGACCGGGCGACGGCGAACGACCCCGCCCTGCTGGCCGGATTAGAGACTGCTAATGCGTTCTTTTTCACCGGTGGCGAACAGTTGTGCATCACGGCACGGCTGGGCGGCAGCGCGGCCCTCCGTATCATGCGGAGTCGCCATGCCGCCGGCGCATTGCTGGGCGGCACTAGTGCCGGCACCTCGGCCATGAGCAGCACGATGATCGCCTTCGGCTACGAAGGGGTCACCCCGCGCCATAATCTGGTTAACTTAGCCCCCGGCTTCGGCTTCCTGACCGGGGTGATCCTCGATCAGCACTTCAGCCAGCGCGACCGGCTGGGGCGGCTGGAAACGGCCGTGTCGTACAATCCGGAAGAGATCGGCGTGGGCATTGATGAAGACACCGCCGCGCTGTTCCAGCCGGACGGCACGTTCGAGGTGTCCGGCCCCGGCACCGTTACGGTAGTAGACGGCTTGGGCATTAGCTTCAACACCAGCCCCGATGTGGAAGACATGACCCTGCCGCTCCAGATCGACGGTTTGCAGCTCTACCGGCTCCAGGCGGGCGACCGCTTTGATCTGCTGGCCCGCCGGGCGCAGGCGGCCGGCCGGCCGGCGGTCGTCGGTCGCCCGGCGTCAGTCCGCGGGCGGCGGTAGGCGGCGGTCGTTCGTAATCCGTGGTCTGTGGTCCGTGGTCCGTAGAAAGGGTTGGCGTGCCGGGTAGACAAGGGGAGCGGGGGGTTGACCGTCTGGCGGGCAGTGGCGTAGGCGTGGTGTTTGCGCTCATTTTTGGTCTGTATCTACTGCTGATGAGCGGGCACACCTATTCGCCGGACGAAGAGACAATGCTAGCGAGCGCTGAGGCGGTGGGGCTGCACGGCACGTTTGCCCTGCCGCGCGTTGGGACTCTGGTCGAAGTGCCGGGGCAGGATGGGCGCTACTACAGCCAGTACGGACCGGGCCAGCCGCTGGCGGTCTTGCCCTGGATCTGGGCCGGACATGGCGTGGCCGCATTGCTGGGAGCTGGTAAGAACGAGACCGGCTTTATAGTGCGGCTGGCACTGGGCAGCTTTGGCGCGGCGGTGGCGGCGGGGCTGGCAACGGTATTTTATGCACTGGCCGGTGCGCTGGGCGCGGGGCGGCGCGGGGCCGGGTTGCTGGCCGGGCTGCTGGCCTTTGCCACCTTCCTTTGGCCGCTGGGCCGCACTTTTTTCGCGGAACCGCTGACCGGCTTGCTGCTGTTCGGCGCGTTTGCGGTATTGGCAGGCGGATGCCGCACGGGCTGGGCCGCGTTAGCGGCAGGACTGTTGGCCGGGTTGGTGGCAGCGGTCAAGATCCAGTATGTGCTGGGAGTGCCCGCGCTGGGATTGCTGGTCGTATGGCAGGCAGTCCAGCTATGGCGGGCAGGTGAACACACGGCGGCGGGGCGGTGGCTGGGCGGCTTTATGACGGGCGGCGTGTTGGGCGGGCTGCCGTTGTTGGCCTATAACACGCTGGTTTTCGGCGGCCCCACCACTAGCGGCTACCAACAGTCGTTTGCCGAAACGTTCACCACGCCACTCCTCCTCGGCCTAAACGGGTTGCTCCTCAGTCCCGGCAAAGGGCTGTGGCTCTACGCGCCGCCGGTGCTGCTGGGGCTGATCGGACTGCTGCCGTTCGCCCGCCGCCGGCCCGCTCTGGCCCTGACGGGGGCTGGAGTGATCGGGCCGCTGCTAGTCCTGTTCAGCCTCTATCGCTTCTGGCCCGGCGACGGCAGTTGGGGGCCACGTTACCTACTCCCACTCGTGCCCTTTGCGTTGCTGCCTGCCGCGGCCCTGCTGCCTGCCGCTGACGCGCCGCCGGTGCCGTTGGTGCGCTGGTCGGCGGCGCGACGTTTGCTGGCGGCGGGCATCGGGGTGTTGGCCCTAGCGGGGCCGGCGGTGCAGGCGCTGGGCGCAGTGGTCAACTTCGACACCTACATCAATCTGGTCAACGACGACCAAACGCGCTACTGGAACGCCACCTACACGCCGGTGCGCGGCCACTGGACCGTGCTGACGACACGCCTGGGCGATTGGTGGGCGCGGCGCGGTTATCCCGACAACGGCGTGGCCCTGCTGACCGGCGGGGTGTCGTACAGTGAGGGCGATAAATACGCAGGCGACCTGTTCCCGCGTTGGACTACCGGCGTAGCGACCATCGGCCTGCCGGTCGCCGCCTACCCGTTGACCCTGACCCTACGCTTGGCCGACCACCGCCCGCCGACCCTGCCGCGTACCGATCTGCGCGTAAGCCTGGCCGGGCAGACTCTCGCCGCCGACCGCCGGCCGGTCGGCAACAGCCCCATCGAGTCGGTGCTGACGGCGACCATCCCCGCGCCGCCGGTCGCCCACTGGCGCTTGCTGAACTTGGCGCTGACCAGCCCGACCTGGAATCCGAAGCGGGTCGGCTCCGGCACGCGCAACGAAGACCTGGGCCTGCTGATCGAGTCGCTCAGCCTGCTGGATGCCGCCGGTCGTCCGCTGCGCCTCGCGGATGCGCTGCCGGTGCAACCCTACTATCCCGCCCCGCGCTGGTATTACGACACGCAAAGCGATCACCTCGCCGACCACTGGGCCTGGTATCTGTGGGCCGCGCAGGTGCGTGGCGGCATCAATTGGCCGCTGGCGGCCGGCGTGCTGCTGATCGGGCTGGGCTGTGTGAGCGGCGGCGCATGGCGATTGCGCCACCTAACATAACCCTGTAGGCGCGGGCTGTGCCCCGCGACAGTGGTGGGTGGCTACAGACACTGGGTAAGCCACGGCGCCGCCCGTGGAAAAGGCAGGCGACGTAGATGCCGTATCCTTTTCACGGGCGGCGCCGTGGCTTACCCGACTATAGCGCGGGCGGGCGCTTAAATCGGGTCGATCTGATAGACGCAGTGCGGCCCACCCATAGCGGAACACTCTGTCTCGCTGCCTTTCAGGCGCTGCCCGGTGATCGTACTCAGTGCGCCGACAAACACGCCCATGGTGTAGGCGCAGTGCGGTTCGCTGTCAACCACGCCGGCGGTACACGCGCCTTCACTGATCCGCACTTCATAGCCGCCGTTCGGCTTCGCCGTGACCGCTTCCACGATGCAGAGGCGCGTGCCCTCCGCGCCGAGCGCTGTCTTCAGTTTCTCGCAGATGACGGCCGGGTCTTTGGTGGCGCCGGCGAGGCCGAGTTCTTCGGCCACATTGCTGCCGCGTTCGCGCCCGGCGGCGACAATCGGCACGCGCCCGGCAATGTCTTCGGCCCCTACGCGCAGGAAATGGAAGCAGGTGAGGCTCATAAAGTCACCCAGAATCGGGCGCTTGCTGGCCGTTTGGGTTTTCGTCGTCATTCGAGGCATCCTTTCGTGCTGGGGCCTAGCCCAGCTTCGTGTGTACTGCTGAGTAGTTAGGTGCGGTGGGGTGCGGCGCCTAGCCGAGAATCTTGTCCAGTTCTTTCGCTGCGCGGCGCGCTTCCAGATTGATCAGGCCGGTATTCGATCCCGCCCCGGAAACGATCGCCAGCACAGCATTAGCACCGGCGGTGTAGAGATACAACGCGCCTTCGTTGGCTTTGACAATCGACTCGTCGTAGCTGCCCAGGCCGACGGTGCTGGCGATGCGCTTGCCCAGGCCGATGGCTGTGGCGGCCATGGCCGCGATGCGTGCCGCGTCTACGCTGGCGGGGAGATTGGCGGCCAGCGCCAAGCCGTCGGAGCTTGCCAGCAACACGCCGGTTACATCAAACAGCGAGCTGTGTAGATTGACCAGTACGTTCCGTAATTGATCGTCTTTATTTTCAGCCATGGTATGATTCTCCTTATATAACCTGTATGTAGCCTGTATGTAGCCTGTATGTAGCCAATAGAGTTGGTGGTATGTGATAGATCCGTACCTGAGTTGTCGCGCAGTGAACAAGCGGCCCACTGAGAACACGAAGCTTGTTCCCAATCGGCGGGAGTCTAGTAGTTAGGCGCACAGACCTCCTTTCTTGCGGAATGGTGCGCGTGGACAGGAGGCACGATAGTCGTGCCAGGGTAGTTAGCGCTAGGAGGTGGGTGGGTCGGCGGCGATCAGGTCAAAGAGTTCCGCCAGCAGTGCGCGGCTGGAGTCGCGTTCGATGCAGACTACGCCACGCACCAACTCAGGCGGTAAGCGGAAATACAACGCAACATCCTCCGGCGACCAAACCCGCTCTTTATCCTGCTTGGACACTCCCACTAGAAACGGCACATCCAGCCGGCTGGCAAGGACATCCATGATCCGCCGCGCTTTCGGCAGCGCGGCCGGGTCATCACCGGGCACTAAGATCAGATAGCCCAGCGCTCCCTCCGACAGGATCTCCCACATAAAATCGAAGC
>JBBRPH010000075.1:0-22954 GCA_038228295.1 Chloroflexia bacterium
CTTTGCGTTTTACGTTGTGCATTCACAAGCCGAAAGGATCAGTGCCATGACCGACCACGCCACACGGATAGACGAGTTTTTGCAGCGCGAACTGGACGAGTATATCGCCGAGACCGGGCGGTTGTGTGCTGTGCCGAGTGTTTCCGCCGTGGGAGGGCCGCCGATGGCTGCGTGCGCCGAGGTGGTAGCGGCGATGCTGCGGAGTCGAGGCTTCACTGTGGAACTGGTGCCGACGGCCGGCAATCCGATTGTGCTGGCGCGGGCCGCCGGCACATCGGAGCGCACCCTGCTATTCTATAACCATTACGATGTGCAGCCCGCCGAGCCGCTGGATCTGTGGACCGCGCCGCCGTTCGAGCCGAGCCTGCGCGACGGCGCGCTCTATGCGCGGGGTGCGAAAGACGACAAAGGCGAGTTTGTGGCCCGGTTGGCGGCGGTGGACGCGGTGCGCGCTGCACACGACGGCGCCCTGCCCTGTGGCGTGCTGTTCGTGGTTGAGGGCGAGGAGGAGATCGGCAGCCCGCATATCGCGCAGTTCGTGCAGGAGCATAAGGATGCGTTGCGCTGTGAGGCATCGATCTGGGAGGAAGGCGGCATCAACGCCGAGGGGCGCCCAACCGCCAGCCTGGGCCGGCGCGGTATCCTGTATGTGGAGTTGAGCGCTGAAACGATGCGCCGCGATGCCCATTCGGGAGGAGCGTCGGTGCTGCCCAACGCGGCCTGGCGGCTGCTTTGGGCACTCGGTAGCCTGAAAGGTCCCGATGGGCGCATCCGTATCCCCGGCTTCTATGATGCGGCCCAGCCGCCCACCCCCGGCGATCTGGCGCTATATGCCAAGCTGCCTTCCGACGAGGCAGTGATGCGCGAAGACTACGGCGTGCGCGAGTTTGTCAATGGGCGCACCGGCGATAGTTTTATGCAAGCCAACTTTGATCCCACCTGCAACATCGCCGGCCTCACGGCCGGCTACCAGGGCGCGGGCATGAAGACGGTGATTCCCGCACAGGCCACGGCCAAAGTAGACTTCCGCCTGGTGCCCGATCAAGACCCCGACGATATTCTCGCCAAGCTGCGCGCCCACTTGGATGCCGAAGGTTTCGCGGATGTGCAGGTGCGGCGGTTGGGCGCTATGTGGCCCGACAAAGCCGCCGCCGATGATCCGTTCGTGACGCTGACCGCGCGGACAGGCGAGGAGGTCTATGGGCTGGAAAGCCGGCTGATCCCGACCACTGGGGGCAGCAGCCCGGTCTATGCGTTCGCGCGGCCGCTGGGCATTCCGGTGATGACGGCGGGGGTGGGCTATCCCGACTCGCGCACCCACGCGCCCGATGAACACGTCCGGCTCGATCATTTCCTGAACGGAGCGCGCCATATTGCGCGTATCCTTGACGGGTTCGCCGATCTGTAGGAGATTGCCCAGATGCCTGATCCCGCCCCTCCCACCACCTCACCCGCTCCCTTGCCTGGAGAGTCGTCGGCTAGCGCGCCGCCGGCCCCGTCTAGCGCTCCCCCGCCGACTGGGGCGCCGGTGACGGTGAAGCGTGCCTTGTGCATCGGCATCAACTATGTGGGAGCCGCGCCGGGTATTCCGCCGTTGCAATATGCCGAGGCCGATGCGCGCAGCATGGCCGACCTGCTGGGGCAACGCGGCTTCCAGGTGACCACGGTGCTAGGCCAGGCGGCGACGCGGCGGAGCATCGTGGAGGCGTTGGCAACACTGGCGACAGCCCCCACCGACCTGTTTGTACTCTATCTGTCGGGCCACGGCTTGCACGGCGCCGGCTTGCTCGACGACGGGCGGGTCTATTATGCGCCGTTCGACTTTGACCCCACCGACACGATGCTGGCCGTGCCGATGCTCGACTTGGCCGCAGCGTTCGAGGGGCGGTTGCAGGCACTGAACGCCTTCGCCCTGTTCGATTGCTGCTATGCCGGTGTGGTGGCCGGTACCCCCATCAATACCAACTGGACAGCGGCAGGCACGCGCTGGGGCCAGGACATCACCAACGGCGAGAGCGCGCTGCGCGATGCGGTCCTGCACAAAAAGCCGCTGGACAGCACGGTTGCTGTCGCCGGCAGCCGCGCGCTGGTAGCGGCCTGCCCCGGCAACGTGCCCGCCCGCGAACTGGACAGCTTGCGGCACGGCGTCGCCACCTACTATGCGCTGGAGGGCTGGCGCGGCAAGGCCGCCGACCCCGCCACCGGGCATATCACCGACTCCGGCCTCTATACGTATGTCAACGCGCAGCTCAATACCCACCACCTGCCGCCGCTGGCCCGCAGCGCGCAGATCAGCGACATCCTACTGGACCAGATTGCGCCCGCGCGCGAGGCGTTGCGGGTGATCATGGGGCCACCCGATCCCACACCGACTTGGCCGAGCGATTTTCGGGTGATTGACACGGCGGCCATCGCAGCGGCGCAGGCCGAGGCGGTCTTTCCAGGAGCCGATTCGATGTATGCACGGCCCGGCCAAGCGGCGTTCTGGCAGATCGTGGCTGGTCAGGATGTGCGGCGCGATCTGACCGACCGCTTGCTGGCCGCCATCAAGGCGGTGGGCGATACACCGGGGATGCGCTTTCAATTGATCACCGCCGCCGAGGGCAACGGCAAGTCCACCCTACTGTTGCGCCTGGAATACGAACTGGCCCGCATCGGCGAGTATGTGCTGGTGCCAAGCAACGAAGGGGCCACGCTGGATGCGCCGGCTCTGCGGGCGGCGTGTGCGGCGGCGGCGACTGCCGATAGCTCCCGCTCCGACCGGCGCGTCTTCCTGTTTCTTGATAACGTTTACCGCTTCAACACGCCGTTGCTGGCGACCCTGGCGACCTTCCGCATCCCCAACCTGACCATCCTGGCGAGTGCAGGCTACAGCGATCTGAGCGCCGAGGCACCCCGGCCCGCCCCAGCCCTGCCACTGGACCCCCGCCGCCCCCTTGATCCGCCAACCTTCGATGCGGTCGATCTGCCCAGCCTCAACGCACGCGAGGCCGCTGCGCTGATCGACAAAATCCAGCACTTCGGCACGCTGCAAAGCCCCGACCCGGCCGCCGTCATCACCGCCGCGCAGGGGCCCGACGGTATCCCGCTGCTGTTGGCGGTGTTGCGCCTGACCAACCGTGGCGGCATTGACGGCTATGTGGCGCGGCGCTTGGTGGAGATCAACAACGGACGCGATCCGGCGGGCGAGGAGCCAAGCCGGTGGGAACCGTTTATGCGCGTCTATTACGCGGTTGTCATCTGCCGCGCCTGTGGGGTCTACACGCCGCAAGTGCTGTTGCCCGCGATCACCGGGTTGCCGCACGGCCAGGTCAACGCACTGCTCTGTAGCGACGCCGGCGGCGGGCAGACGGGCATGGCCCGCGAGTTCTTGCGCGGTGAATGCGGTGGTACTTGGCGCACCGATCACCAGATTATCGCCATCGCGGTGCTGCGCCGGCTCGCCGGCCTGCAAGCGTTGCACAACTATCTACCGAGCCTGCTAGGCCAACTCGCCGGCGCGCCCGATAGCGATATGCCGGCCGCCGCTGCGCTAATGGGGGCCATTCTCGTGCGTTTCGCCTCCCATCCCAGCATGGTATTAGGCTTAATAAACGAGGCGGCGCTGCTCAATCCCCCGCCCAGAGTGGAAGACCAACAGGGCACACTGACCACCGAGCAGCGTGGAGCCCTGGCCGCTGTCAACACGCTGTTAGACGGGGCGACAGTCGCGCCCTCACTGGCACGCTTGCGAGCCGCCGCCCGCCCGGCCGATCTGGTCGCCACCTGGGGACCGGCGGCGATCCAACTGGGACGCCGGCAAGAAGCCGTGGATACGCTGACGGCGGCGCTGGCATCCGGCACGCTACCGCCCGCCGATGCCGGGCGGGCGCACTTCCTGCGCGCCCTAGCCCTTGATCGTCTGGGCCAAGTCGCCGCCGCTATCGCAGACTACACGCAAGCACTGACGCTGCTGCCCGACGACCCCGCCATCCTGCGCCGGCGCGCGCTGGCCTACCTACAACTGGCGCAACCCGCCGCGGCGTTGGCTGACTATGACCGTGCGTTAGCGACCCACCCCGACGACCCGCTGCTGCTGACCCAGCGCGCCATCACGTTCACCGCCATGCGCCGCTACCCCGCCGCCCTAGCCGATCTCAGTCACGCCCTGACCCTGCGCCCGGCCTACCCGCCGATCCTGCTGCAACAGGCGCGCGTCCAGGCGCTGATGGGCGATACCGCCGCTGCCCGCGCCACTCTCCAGCAGTTGCGCGCCGTCGATCCTTCCGCGCCGGCCCAACTGGCTGCCGATCCGCTGCTGGGGCCGCTACTGCCGAAGCCGTAAGGCGTGAAACGTGAAACGTGAAACGTGATTACGGGCAACGGGCAACGTGATTACGGGCAACCGGCAACGGGCAACGGGCAACGTGATTAAGTAGGTGCAAAGGGTTATTTCTCATTGAGGCAGGTACGTCACCAGTTTTATTTTAGTGATGAAGGCAGGTTGGCTGTGTTTAAGGTCGAAAAGATCCTCAAAGTTGTCAATATGCCGCGTCGCAACTACTACGCGCTGCAACAACGCATTGCGCGTGACGCAACAAGCGCTGAACTGTTAGCGGCGCTCGCGGCGGCTGATACGCTAGTTGCACGCAGAATTTTAGCCGCTGTCGTCGTGATGCGCTGTGAAACCGCAGCTGCCCAAATCATGCTCCCCTGGCTGGATGACGAATCGCACGAACTACGATCTATAGCAGTGGATGATATTGGAAAGCTGGGCGATCCAAGTACCGGATCTGCCTTATTTGAACATCTAATGGACCTCAGTAAGGCCAAAGGCATTAAAGGCGATCTCGTCGCAGGATTAGGAGCGGTTAATTACCGCCCCGCGATTCCATTCTTGATCGAATTGCTTGAAGACTCGGACGCAATAATGCGTGGCACTACAGCGTGGGCGCTTGGTGTCATGGCAGCAGACGAAGCATTTGATCCACTGCGGCGTGCCCTAGATCGAGAGTCTGACTGGTGGACAATGGAACGCATGGAAGAGGCCATTGCGGCCCTGGAAGTGCTACAGCAGGCACAGAACGCTGTAGATTCCGCCACGGCTTTAGCGATTCTGCTCCCAGCATTAGAGTCTGAGTCCCAGACGCTGCGAGGAGTGGCCGCCTGGGGAATAGGTAAGCTGGGTGCTAAAGAAGCCGAAGTGAATCTACAGCAAGCGATCAGCCACGAAAAGTATTCATGCTCCACAAGGCAACGCATGAAGGAAGCATACGCCAGTATCGTGGGCGGATCTGAGTAGACAATCTCTGATTCTGCTATAACCCCCTTGCCGACGCCGACACACGCCGTGCGCGCCTACCCCCACGATTATACGCTCGCCCGCCCCACCCTACCCCAAGATCCCCGTAATCACGTTTCACGTTTCACGCCTGCCTCACCAGTCCAGGCTGAACGCCAAATCCGTCGTCAGCGGGACGACGGGGAAGTGGACCCAGCCGCCGGCGGCAAGGGGCGCGGCGGGGTGGGCGGTGCGGAGGGTGGTGCCGGGCGGCAGTTGCACGGTGACGGTGGCGGGGATCGCGTCGGTGCCGGGCTGCTTACGGATGCCCAGGCGGTAGGCGGTTTTGCCGGCAGGAGACGCGGGCAGGGTGTAGGCCAGGGTGAACGTGCGCGTTTCACCGGGGGCCAGGGTCAGGAAGCTGACGAAGCTGGTCAGGCCGTATTCGTCGGTGCGTTGCACCTGCGGCGTGCCGTCGCCCCACTGCGCGTGGGTGAGCGTGGCCCCGGCGGGCGCATAGACACGCACATAGTCGAAATAGCAGCCCTGCGTCATAGCCTGATAACTGTCTTTGTAGTGCGAATCCTGCACGCAGGGCGTGTTAAGCGGCGGGCTGGGATTGTGGTAGGTGACGGCCACGGTCGCGGTCTGCAAGCCGCCGGCACTCGGCAGGGTCGCGGTGTAGGCGAGCGTTTGCGTAATACTCGCGTTGACCTTATTGAAGCCCATATTCGTATCCACCACCGCCAACGCATCGCCGGGGGCGAAGCGCACCGCCCCGTCCGCGCCGTTGGCGGTCAGCCAGCGCATCGTTTCCGCATCGTGCGTGGTAACGAGTAGGTGCTTGCGCTCCATGCCCGTTTCCAGCGCCAGCGCCAGCGCCAGCAGATTGGCGCGCGGAAGCGTGTGCAAATCCGCCGCCAGCGCGTGGAACAGGTCACCCATAAAGTCTTTGCGGTGCTTCCACCACTCGTTGGTCAGGTTGCCCGGCGTGGGCATAAAATAGTGGCGCATCAGGTCCACCACGTTGTCGCTACGGATCTGGTCGGGGTAGCCGGCCAGGGTGATCGGCCCGGTCGCCTGGAGCAGCAGGTCGAGCAGGTGCTGATCCACCGCCAGCGTGCCGTCCACCGTCATGCCTTTGTCCAACTGGTAAAAGTTCTCGGCGGCTTGCGCGCTGCGCGGAAAGTCGGGTGCCCAGTTCGAATCGCGGATAAACCAGGCTTGCGCCTGCATATAGCGCGCCAAATCGGCGGGTGGAGCTAACGTCGGGCGGCTGAAATTGTCTATGGCATAGCTATCGCTGAACTCAACTTGAGTAAACTTGCCCCGATCCACCGTCAACAGACCGACCGCGCTGATAAAGCCGCCGGTGGCGCGCAATTCGTCGCTGTTTTGTAGCAGCACCAGGAAGGTGATGGGGCGACTGCGGCCCAGCAGGGTGTCGGCGGCGTGCGAAAGGCCGTCCAGGCTGTTGAGCGCACGGACCAGCAGCGGCAGTTGCGCGTCCACCTTGTCGAGCGCCGTCCGTAGCTTGGCGACCGAGAGGCGGTCGGGGTCCAGGGCGGCGCGATCGGCCTGTAGGGCGGCCAGGGCGCTGCGTGCGCGGCCAATCGCGGCGGGGTCGGCTTCCAGTGCGTCAATCAGCGGGCTGAGAGTCGCCGCAAGGCCGCTGTCGCCGCTGGGTGGGGCTGTTGCGCCTTGCTGAAACTGCGCGGCTGCCGGACCGAGCGCGTCACTCAAGGCAATACCCAGGTCCGAGCCGTCGGCGGCCAGCGCCACAAGCGCGGGTGCTTGGCTCACATCGCCACCCACCTGCGGCAGCCAGCCGAAAGCCGGAGCCAAGCCCAGCAGCGGCCCGGCGGCGCGTTGGATTGCGTGGAAGTCGTCGGCGGCGATGCCGAAGTCCTGGCGGGCGCGAGTCAGCGTGGCCGGCGTGATGCCGGTCGGTGGGTTCACGTTCAGCGTGCCGACGGCCTGCTCCAAATGCGCCTGACCCGACGCCAAATGCGGGCGCACGGTGTTGTAAACGGCATAGCCGTAGGCGCCGGCGAAGCCCAGGCCGGCCAGGAGCAAGGCCAGAGTCAGCAGGCAGCCCCAGCGGCGCCGAGGGCGCGCCGCTGGGGCCGGCCTGGGCTTCGGTGGGCGACTCACGCGGTCGCAACCGGGTCGCGGAAGTAGGCCACGGTGCGCGCCAAGCCGTCGGCAAATGACACTTGCGGCGCGAAGCCCAGCGCTGCCTGGATTTTGCCGATGTCGGCCTGCGAGTCGCGCACATCGCCGGCACGCGGCGGCTCATGGCGGGCCGTCAGGTGGGTGCCGAGGCAGGTGTTCAGCGTGTCTACCAGTTCCAACAGCGAAATGCGGCTGCCGCAGGCCACGTTGTAGTAGCCCGACACCGTGGCCGGCGCATCGGCGGCCAGCAGGTTCGCCTGTACCACGTCGTCCACATAGGTGAAATCGCGCGATTGCTGCCCGTCACCGTAGATAGTCGGTGCTTCGCCGCGCAGCATGGCGGTCAGGAAGCGCGGGATGACGGCGGCATACTCCGAGTTGGGATCTTGGCGCGGGCCGAAGACATTGAAGTAGCGCAGGCCAATCGTCGGCAGACCGTAGACTTCGCTGAACGCCTGGCAATAGCGTTCGGCGGCCAGTTTGCTCACCGCGTAAGGCGACAGCGGCTCCACAGGCATCGTCTCGATTTTGGGCAGCGTGGGGCTGTTGCCGTAGACCGAGGACGAGGAGGCGATAACCACGCGGCGCACCCCGGCGTCGCGCGCCGCCAGCAAGACGTGCAGCGTGCCGGTCACATTCACCTCGTTGGCCGTCAGCGGTTCGGCTACCGAGCGCGGCACCGAGGCCAGCGCAGCCTGGTGCAGCACCACATCCACCCCGGTCACGGCGCGGCGCACGGCCTCGGCATCGCGCACATCGGCTTCGTGCCACTCGATGCTATCGCCGACCGCCGCGAGGTTGGCCCGCCGCCCGGTGCTGAGGTTATCCAACACCCGCACGTGCGCTCCCGCCTTGACCAGCGCTTCGATCAGATTTGAGCCGATGAAACCGGCCCCACCCGTGACCAAATATGTTTGCACGCGACTTCCTTTCGCTTCGTACTCTGTTTTTCCGTGTCTCTGTGGTGCCGTCGTTATTGTACCAGTTATGTCCACAATCCGCTAACGGCGCGGACGGGCGGCATAGGCGGCGACGCGGGCACGATAATGGTCGCCGAACGCCGAGAGGGCAGACGTGTCGGGTTGGAGCAGGTCGCCGTTGAACTGCTGCCCACCGCTGCGCAGAGTGAACCAAGCCCAGGCTGTGACCAGGCCGCTCGACTCCAGCCAATCGGCGGTGGTGTCCATATAGGCCAACCCGCGTTCGACGGGGTCCAACGGGCGGCCACAGCAGCCTCGCCCATAGAGTACGCCCCATTCGCCCAGCACCAGCGGCTTACCGCCTTGCCCGGCCCCGACCATCCAATCATGAAAGGTTAGGATGCGCGCCTGGAAGCGGGCCGTATCGTAGGGATCGGGGCCGTCTAGCAAGTAATTGTGAATATTCCAGCCGTCCAGGTCGGGCGGTGCACCAGTCCAGGCCACGGTAGCCGCGACAAACGCCTGCGCCCAGGCCGTGTCGGCATTGGCGATGCCCGCCGACAGAATGCCCGCTGTGGGATCGGCAGCACGTAGTACAGCGGCGGTACGGGCGAACCAGCGGGCGTAATCGGCGGCCGGCAAGTTATCCTGATGCGGATCGTTCGGCTCGTTGCCCAAGATCCACCAGTGACCGGGTCGGGTGCGCGCCAGGGCGGCGATTTCGCCCGCCGTCGCTTGGCTACGCGCCTCGATTAGCAGCAGGCGCGAGTGGCCGGGCTGATCATCGGTGGTGCGGAAGCGATAATCGTAGTACCAGACCGGGCCGAAGCGGTCGAGATCGGCGGGCCGGGCGCCGGCGGCATCAAAGCCGGCCGCCACGCCATAGCCCTGCGGCAGGGCGGCGCGGGCAGGCAATCCCGGTGGGCGGCCAGTGTCGAGCGGCGCCGTCAAGCGGCCCAGGGCATAGCCGCCGGTCGCCAGCAGCAGCGCGAGGGCGAGCAGCACCGCTGTGCGGCGCGTCACGCCGAGAGGCGCGGGACTTCGGCCTGCCACGGCTCGACCCGCCGGCCCAGGCCGATCACTGCGTCGCCCACCGGCTGAAACTCTGGGATCAGCGCTTGCAGTGCACTAACAATCGCCACCCGATCCTCGCGGCAAACAGCGGCGTCCAATACCGGTAGCCAACGGTCCAGCACGGCCTGCGCGACATTGCCGGCATGAGTGGCGATAAACACCTTTTCGTGGCGAGTGCGCGCGTAGCCCTCGCCGCGGACAAACAGCTCTTCGTACAACTTTTCGCCCGGTCGCATCCCCGTAAAGACAATGTCTATATCGCGGCCTACCTCCAGGCCCGACAGTCCGATCAGGTCACGCGCCATGTCCACCATCTTGACCGGCTCACCCATATCGAGGACAAAGACTTCACCGCCGCTACCGAGTACACCCGCCTGAAGCACTAGTTGCACCGCTTCGGGGATGGTCATAAAAAAGCGCTGCATTTCCGGGTGCGTAACTGTGATCGGCCCCCCGTCAGCGATTTGGCTGCGGAACGTGTGCAGCACACTGCCCCGGCTGCCCAGCACGTTGCCGAAGCGCACCGCTACATAGGGCTTGCCACCAACCTGCGCCGCTTGGTGAACCAGCAGTTCGGCGGCCCGTTTGCTGGCGCCCATTACGCTGGTCGGGTTTACGGCTTTATCGGTCGAAAGCATGACAAAGCGTGCCACGCCCACCGCCAGCGCCGCATCCAGCAGGTTGCGCGTGCCCCAGACGTTGTTGGTGATCGCCTCGCTAGGATTTTCTTCCATCAACGGCACGTGCTTATGCGCAGCCGCATGAAAGACGATTTCGGGCTGAGTCGCCTGGAAAATCGCGTTGATCCGCTCGGCAAAGCGAATATCGGCGACCACGGGCCGGATCACGCTGGGGCTGCCGGGTACATGGTCGGGCAGGTGATCTTCAAGGCGGCGCAGTTCGTTGCTGATCTCGAACAGGCTATTCTCGCCGTGACCGAGCACGATCAGCGCCGCCGGGCCACAACGCAGCACCTGGCGGCAGAGTTCGCTGCCTATAGAACCACCGCCGCCGGTGATTAAGACGCGCTTGCCGTGCAATAGATCGTGCATGGCGGCCACATCAGTCTGCACGGGTTCGCGGCGCAACAGGTCGGCGATGTCTACATTACGGAGGTTGTTGATGCTAACCGATCCGCCGAGAATCTCGTACATACCGGGGATGATGCGGGTACGCACGCCCGCCGCTTCGCACACGGTCACGATCTCGCGGATTGTTTTGCCGGGCGCTTTAGGCATCGCGATAATCACCTGCCGTGCGCCGGTCGCGCGCAAAATATCGCCGATCCTGCCGCGCGATCCCAGCACTTGCACCCCCCGAATACGCGCCCGTTGCTTGTCGGGGTCGTCGTCCACAAAACCGACCGGCAGTAGGCCCAGGCGGGGGTTGCTCTGCATCTCCTGGACGATGCTCACACCGGCTTCGCCCGCGCCGACGATCAGCACCCGTTCCCCATTGGGGGTGCGTGCGCGTTGATCTTGCAGACGCTCGGCCAGGCGTACACTGTAGCGCACGCCGCCCACAGCCACAACGGTCAGCAAGCCGTCAATCAGTGGCAGGGACCGTGGGAAATCATCGCTGATCCACCCTAGCGGACGTAAGAGCAACAGGTAGCCCGCCAACTGCACCGCCGTCGCGCCCAGGCCCACCACGATAATATGGGCCAGTTCGTCAATGCTGGCATAACGCCAGAAGCGCGTGTACAGCCCAACGCGATAGAAGACGGCGATTTTGATGATCAGGAAGCATAGGGTCGTGACCAACAGCGAGCGGCCGTAGTGGCGGAACTCTAGCGCCGAGTCGAGGCGCAGGGCCAAGGCGACCATGGGAATCAGCAAGAAGAGCACGATATCGGCGGCTAGGAAGTGGCGATTGCGGAGAGCCAACAGCCCCCTCACCAGACGGTCGGTCGGAGTGTGGGTGCCGGGAGGGAACTGGAACATAACCGCAACCGTGCGCAGGATCAGCCCCAGGTCGCTTAGGGGCGTGCGCCGTTGCAGATAGGCCAAATCGAGCGCGAGTTTCGCCGGCATGACGACGGTGCGGTACTGCGTTTCGGGGTCGGCGCCCACCAGCAGGCTTTCCTCGTGGCGGAAGGCCAGGGAGGCGGCACTGGTGATGCCGGGCCGCGCTTGCAAAACCGCCTGTTGCTCCGGCGTGTAGAGCGCGACATAGCGTGGGTCTTCTGGACGTGGGCCGACTAGACTCATTTCGCCGCGCAAGACATTGAGCAACTGCGGCATCTCGTCCAGCTTAGTGCGGCGGAGCAGGCGCCCCAGGCGCGTGATACGGGGATCGCCGCCGGCGGTAATGCCCGGCCCCTGGCGGTCGGCGGCAACGATCATGGTGCGAAACTTGTAAAGGCAAAACGGCCGTCCGCCTTGCCCGACGCGCCGCGCCCGGTAGAACACCGGCCCGCCGTCCTGGAGCTTAACGGCCAGCGCCAGGCCCAGCCAGAGCGGCGCCGGCAGCAGCAACCCTAACAGCGCGACCACGACATCGAGCATACGGCGGAACGGACTATGGGTGATAGGGGAGGGGATCACCGCCTCAGCAGTGGGTCCGGGGCCGGTACCCCAGAGCGGCGCACTCGGCGGCACGCGTGGACTCCATTTGAGCATGGACTACCTCGGTATAACAACGGACAAGCAAAATGGCCCCCCATGTAGTGGATACATCTCTATTGTACCACACCCTAGTCAACCTCCACCAGGGGGTAGGTCACAGTTTGATAACAGGCATATAGGAAACATGAAACGAGAGAGCCGGCGGGCAGCGTTAGGATGACGGGCGGGGCATTATAAGATTTTGCTGGCGAATTCCCCCATCAAGCGTACAGGCACCGTAGGACGCAAGGGCGCTAGGCAGCGCAAAGCAATTCGCCAGCAAAATCTTATAAGCGGGTACCTGCCGCAAGAGCAAGGCACACAGCGGGCCGAAGCACAACTCGGCACGTTGCGGTGAAATCGGGTATAATAAGAGGTTGACAGATCGTTTTAGCAGAGTACAGGGGAGTCTCATTCTCATGCAGCGCACTGACATTCGCAATATCGCTATCGTCGCCCACGTTGATCACGGCAAAACGACACTCGTGGACGCGATGCTCAAACAGAGCCATATTTTCCGCGACAACCAGCAAGTGGCCGAACGGGTCATGGACTCGAACGCGCTGGAACGCGAGCGCGGTATCACCATTCTGGCAAAGAATACATCAATCGTCTATCGCGGAGTGAAGATCAATATCGTAGACACGCCGGGTCACGCCGATTTCGGTGGCGAGGTGGAGCGCGTGATGAACATGGTGGACGGCGTGCTATTGTTGGTGGACGCAGTGGACGGCCCCATGCCGCAGACTAAGTTCGTGCTGCGTCAGGCGCTGGCGCGGGGCCACAAGGCCATCGTCGTGGTCAACAAAATCGACCGCGCCAATGCCCGCCCGATGCACGTTATCAACGAAACGTTCGACCTATTTGTGGACCTGGGCGCGAACGAAGAGCAGGCCGAGTTCCCGGTGCAGTTCACCAACGCGATCAGCGGGCAGTCGGGTACGGATCACAACCACATGGGGCCGACGCTGGAATCGCTGTTCGATGCGATTTTGGAGCATATTCCCGCACCCGAAGCGGATCCCTCCCTCACGCCGCAATTATTGGTCACCAATCTCAGCAACGATGAGTATAAAGGCAAGATCCTGATCGGGCGGCTGCACAGCGGCACCTTCCGTAAGGGTCAGTCGGTGATGCGGATTGATCATGACGGCAACATGGCCCCCAGCCGCATCACGCAACTGTTTAGCTATCAGGGATTGGGCCGCACCGAAGTAGACGAAGTGCTGGCCGGCGACATCATGGCGATTGCCGGCGTGCCCGATGCCAACATCGGCGACACGATCAGCGATGCCATCAACCCGCTGCCCCTGCCGCCTATTCGCGTTGAAGAGCCGACGCTGCGGATGAGTTTCAATATCAACAACAGCCCGTTCGCCGGGCGCGATGGCACCTTTGTTACCAGTCGTAAACTGCGCGAACGACTCTACGGCGAATTGGAACATGACGTGGCCTTGCGCGTGGAAGATACGGATACGACCGATGCGTTTGTCGTGTCGGGGCGCGGCGAGTTGCACCTGACCATTCTGATCGAAAATATGCGCCGCGAGGGTTACGAGTTTCAGGTTTCCAAACCGGAAGTGATCTTTAAGGAGATCAACGGCCAGACCCAGGAGCCGTATGAGCAGGTAGAGATCGAAGTCGCGCAAGAGGTGATGGGCGTGGTCGTTCAGATGCTCGGCGAACGGCGCGGCGCCATGCAGGACATGAAATATCGCGACGACGGTAGCGCACACATCGTGTCGCGCGTGCCGACGCGCGGGCTGCTCGGCTTCCGCCAGCAGTTCCTGACCAATACGCGCGGCATGGGCATCATGAATACCCTGTTCGCGGGGTACGGCCCCCTAGCCGGAGCGCTCTCCACGCGCAGCACCGGATCGCTGGTGGCCTGGGAGCCGGGCGTGACCACCACGTTCGGCCTCTATGGGGCACAGGAGCGCGGCCAGCTTTTCTTGGGCGCAGGCGTCGAGGTCTACGAAGGTATGATCGTCGGCCAGCACATCCGCGAAAAAGACCTCGAAGTGAACGTCTGCAAAAAGAAGCACCTAACCAATATGCGGAGTTCGAACGCCGATGAAGCGTTGCGCCTCGAAACGCCGCGCAACCTATCACTTGACGATGCCATTGAGTATCTAGCCGATGACGAACTACTGGAGGTCACACCCAAAGGGTTCCGCCTCCGCAAGCGCGTCCTGACCCATCAGGATCGCGGGCGCATGGCCGGCCAGAGCAAGAAAGTCCAACCGGTAGCGGCGGACTGATCAGCGACTTGGCACATAATTTGCTTTTTGTTCAGGGTTGAAACAGTAGGGCCGACCAAACCGGGGTCATGCTGCCCTGACTCTATAGCTTTGTGAGGAGAAGTATCCAATGACTAATGAGCAAATTCTACAGAAATACGTGGGCGACCAGCACGCGCTGGAGAGCCATATTCATCAAGCGATCGATAAGCAAGTGAAATTGGCCGCCCACGACGCAGAAGCCAAAGCCAAGTTCCAGGAGATGAGCAGCACGATTCAGCGCCACCTGGAATCGCTGGAAACGCGTCTCAAGGCACTCGGTGGTAGCGCCACCCACCCGATCAAAGAAGCCGGCGCGGCGGCCCTCGGTGTGGCGGCGGGCCTGATCGACAAAGTGCGCGCTGAGGAAATCTCCAAAGACCTGCGCGACGACTACACGGCGATCAACCTGAGCATCATCAGCTATGTCATGTTGAACGCCACGGCGCTGGCGTTGGGCGACCATGAGACGGCGACCCTGGCCGAGCGCAACGTTAAAGACAGCGCGGACTTCGTGGTCTGGATCAACAACCATATGCCGAAGTTTGTGATCAAAGACCTGCAAGACAGCGGCGCAAGCATTGACAACAGCGCCGTGACCGCAAGCGAAGAGATGGTCAAGCGTGTGTGGCGTGCTTCTAAAGACACTAGCGCGATGGACACCAGCACTAAGTAACTGCCGCCCCTCGCAGATAGGGGTTAACGGGTCGGTATCCTATGGGGTACCGACCCGTTTTTGCGGCCGGGCGCTATTGACAAAGCCACACTGTGCCGGCTACAATAGCGGCGGAAGCGAGGAGAACCTGTGGACTCACCCGATGCCCTGTCGCCCGAAGCCCGCATCACCCGCGCCGCTATGCAACTCGCCGAAGCCGACGGCGCGTTCCAGGCAGGCGACTTGCCGACTGCACAAACTCTCTACGAAGCCGCCGCTACCGACTACCGGGCCGCCAGTCAGAACGGCGCGCTGGCCGATTGCTTACACCAGTTGGGCGTGCTGCGCCAGTATGCCGGCGCGTATGCGGAGGCCGAGCCGCTGTTACAAGAGAGCGCCCAACTGGCCGAGAGCAGTGGTAATGGGGCCGCGCTGGCCCGCACGCTGCACCAGTTAGGCCGCTCACGCCTGCAAAGCGGGGACTATGCCGGGGCGGACGATTATTACGCGCAGAGCCTATCGCTCAAAACGACGCTGGGTGACCGCAGCGGCATGGCAGGCACGTTGCACCAGATGGGAATGCTGCGCCGCCTGCAAGGCAACCGGCAGGAAGCTGCTGAATATTACGGCTTGGCACTCGCCATCAACCAGCGTCTGAGCGACTGGTCGGGCGTGGGCGGCACACTGGCTGAACTGGCCCGACTACGCCTGGACGAAGGCGACTACACCGCCGCTATCGCCAACGCCTGGCAGGCGCTCTCGATCTTCCACGGCAGCAGTCGCCCCGAAGCCGCCTATGCCGCGCTCACCATCCTCCAGGCCCGCCGTGCCATGAACCCCGCCGCCTTCGCCACCGCTGCCGAACACGCCGGTCTCACCCGCGAGGTGATCGCCGAAGTGGAAGCGGCAGCGAGCATGGAAGTGTAAACGTAACCACTGACAACTAACAACTGCCGACTGGCGACCGCCGACCGCCGACCACCCACAGGATGCCCATGAATGCTGAGATTGTCTCCGTCGGCACCGAGTTGCTGCTGGGGAATATCACCGACACGAATGCCACCTACCTGACGCGCGAACTCGCCGCGTTAGGCATCAATTGCTACTGGGTGTCGCAGGTGGGCGACAACCTGGAGCGACTGCGGGCGGTGCTAGCACGCGCCTTCGAGCGGTCGGATTTGACCGTCGTGACCGGCGGTGTGGGGCCGACCGAAGATGACCTGACGCGCGAGGCGATTGCGGCGGTGCTGGGCGAGGAGATGGTGGTGCAACCCGCGCTGGAAGCCGAACTGCGCGCCTTTTTCGCCGGGCGCAGCCTACCCATGCCGCCGAGCAATATCAAGCAGGCCACCTGTATTGCGTCGGGTACGATCCTGCTCAACCCGGTAGGCACCGCGCCCGGCTGGTGGGTGGAGCGCGCCGGGCACATCATCGTCGCCATGCCCGGCGTACCGCACGAAATGACGCGCATGTGGAGCCATGAGGCCGCACCGCGACTGGTCGCGCACACCGAGGGGCAAATCGTGTCGCGCACGCTTAAAGTGCTGGGCATCGGTGAGTCGGCGGCCGAGGCGCAGGTGCTGGACCTGATCCACGGCACCAACCCGACGCTGGCGACCTATGCCAAGAACGACGGCATCCACCTGCGCATCACGGCACGCGCCGGCGACGAAGCCACGGCGCGCGGGCTGCTGGCGCCGCTGGAAGCCGCTGTGCGCGCGCGCCTGGGCGACGCAATCTGGGGTATGGACGAAGAAACCATAGAAGATGTGATCACCGGCTTGCTGGCCGCGCACAATCATCGGCTTGCTGTTGTCGAGGTGGGCGGGGTCACCGGCGGCGCGCTGGCCCGCCTGCTGACCGCCGCCGCCGATCCGCGCCCGGTGATTGCCGCGCTCACGGTGCCGGAGATCGCCCGCAGCGCCTTGCGTAACGCGGGACTGGCGTTTGACGTAGAAGAGGTGTCTAGCGAAGACGGTGTGCAGGCACTGGCGACGGCCGCAGCGCGCTGGGGCGCATCCGCCACGCTGGTCACGGTGGGGCAGTTGCCCGCCGGGCGCGACGATGCCCGCGTGCAAGGCATCGCCTGGGTCGCTATACTGCTGACCCAAGCAGCCGGCGGGCCGCAAATACGCGCCGTGCAGTTGCCTATACGGGCGGCACGTGGCGAAGTGAAGCGGCTGATCGCCCTCGCCGCGCTCAACTTGCTGCGAAAAGCGCTATTACAGGATGGAGAGCAAACATGAACATAGACATTGGGGGTATCCTCTCGCGCTCATTTCAGATCGTGTCACAAAACCGCGTGCTGTGGGCTCTTGGTCTGGCAGTGATCCTGTTCAGCAGCACTATCAACTTCAACCTAGCTGGGGGATTAAGCAGCTTTAATGCCCGCACCGGCTACAATTCGGACGCGGCTGCGACGGCGGTGGGCACCTCCGCGCTGGGCAGTTGCGTAACTTCCATCCTCTTCCTGATCTTTTTCCTGTTTCTGCGTCCGGTGTTCGAGGCGGCTTCGATTTACGCCGCCGACCATGCGAATCAGGGATCGCCGCCCAGCTTCCGCGAGGCGTTCACGGCCGGGCGTACCTGGATGTGGCGCATCTTAGGCTTAAACCTGATTGTCTTCCTGATGATCATTGTGGTGGTCGTCATCGTGGGCATTGTGATGGCGCTGCTACTAGGCGCGTCATTCGCGAGCCTGTTCGCGGGCCTGGGCAGTGGAGCGAGCAGTGCGTCTAGCGCCACTGCCGCGTCAGCCGCCGTGGGGGGCTTTTTGCTGCTCACCTGTTTGCTGATCATTTTGGGCATTCCGCTCGTCTTTGTAGTCAACATGATCTTGCAACTGGGGGAACGCGCCATTGTGCTGGAAAACTGCGCCGTCGGCCAAGCATGGAGCCGGGGCTGGAGCCTGTTGCGGGCCAATCTAGGTAGCGCGTTGCTCTTGGTTCTGGTCGAGTTCGGTATCTTGCTGGTCGTGGGTCTGGTCGTGGGAATAATTATTTTTATTGCCACGTTACCGCTGCTCGGTTTGGCATTATCCGGCGGTGGCCTGGGACTTGTGGTGGGCCTGTTGGGGGGCATCCTGCTCTGGGCACTCACCGGCTTGTTGGCGGCCCTGCCTGCCGCTTGGAATGCGACTCTCTGGACGCTGTTCTACCGCGCCGTGACCGGCCAGGCACTACAGCCGGTGGGCTATCCAGGCGGACCAGGCTACCCCGGCGGCTATCCCGGCCAGCCGCCACAAGGCGGCTACACCCAGCCCGGCCAATATCCCGGTCAGCCGCCACAAGGCGGCTACACCCAACCCGGCCAGTATCCCGGTGGCTATGCCCCGCCGCCGCAGGGCGGCTATACCCAGCCCGGCCAGTATCCCGGTGGCTATGCCCCGCCGCCGCCGCAGGGCGGCTACACCCAGCCCGGCCAATACCCCGGCGGCGCCCAAGCCGACCCCTACACCGGCGGATATACTCCGCCGCCGCAGAGCGGCTATGTGCAGCCCGGCCAGTATCCCGGCGGCTATGCCCCGCCCAGCGATAGCCCGCCGACTCAGCATTTCGGCCCCCAAGCCGAGGGCGACGACCGGGCGCGGGGTGGTCCCGCTGCGGGCGGGCAGTAGGCAGCAGGCCGCGTCCGCTGTCTATGTAAGCCGGGGCGCCGCTACTAAAGATGTGTAGCGGCGCCCCGGCTTGCGTGCAGGTGGGTGTCTGCGTGTTACACTGGGCCTATCGCAAGGCCGAGGAAGGGATTCTGCATGATCCAAGATCTTAACACGCGCCTACGGCAAGGCTGGGCGCTGTTTATGCGCTATCGGATACTCCGGCTATTAATTTTCCTCTCAGTTGTGTTGATGTCAATTATTAACTTGGTCAACGGTTCATATAGCAAACCACCAACCGGCTTCGCACCAGCTATCAATTGCGTAGCACCACTTGTGGGATTAGCCGCTTTTGCGGTTAGTGTAGTGTTGCAAGCAGGTTTAATCAGCGCGACAGACCAAGCGTTACAAGGTAACACACTCACGTTACGGGGGGCCTGGCAGGCGGGAGTACGACGGTGGTGGACACTTTTCGTCTTAGAGTTGCTCCTGATATTCCTCCCGATCATTGTGGGTCTGATAATCTTGCTTCTGATTTTACCGCAGACCACGGCAGTAGCTATTGCTACGCCCTGTGCTGTCATCTTATCCGTGGTAGCTCTTTTATCCCAATGCGTTCTGGTGCTTACTACCGACACCCCCCGACAAGCCATTCGACGCACCCTTGATTTGGTACGTTCCAACCTGCACCTAGTAGTGCTGATGAACATCGTTTTCGTGGTAATCGGCCTTTTAATCAGCATTCTCGCCGACCTAACGGCCGGTAGAATCCATGCTGTGGTACCGAGTATCGAACCCAGCAGCGCGAAACGGCTGCTCAATAGCGCGATCACCGTTATTCTTGTCGCCTGGGAAGTTGCGGTTTGGGCCGCGTTCTATCGTGAGGTAAACCCGGCACTGCCGAATAGCAGGCTCACGCCCGGCTTAGCGGATTACCCTACATCGTGAACGACAACGCGCCCGGTGGACCCACCTTACCGTTGCGCCCGCTACGCTATGGCGTTGGCGGGTTAACCGTTGCGCTAGTGGTACTGTTGTTGGTAGGTTGCGGGCAGACGGTGGCCGCGTTTATCACCAGTGCCCAGCAGTGGCTGCCCTATCCCTATCCACGCCCCGGCTCCGAGGGGCTGATGCTCTATGAGACGCTGCTGCTGCGGGGAGGCGGCAATCTCTACGGGCCGATCACGCCGGAGCGCTTTATTTCCGGTCCCTATCCCCCCATCTACTACTGGCTGGCGGGCCGCGTCATGCCGGCCACGCCCGGCTTCTTTGACGGGCGCAGCCTTTCGCTGTGGGCGGCGCTGACCGTCGCGGCGTTAATTATCGTGATCGTTATGGCCGACAGGGGCGCAACAGAGGCGCCTGCGGGGCCGGGGTGGGTGGGGAGGGCGGTGCGCCTCACAGCCGGGGTCGCGGCGGCCGGGCTGTGGCTGGCTTGTCCGCCGGTACTGATTTGGAGTACCCGCTTCCGTGCCGATATGCTGATGATGGCCTTCCAAACCGCCGGCTTGGCCTGCCTAGTGCTCGGCGCACGGTCACCTCGGAGACTTGGAGACTCGGAGGATGCGCGGGGGGTTGCTAGGCCGCAATCCCAGCATTCCCTAGCCCACAGTCTCCAGTCTGCCTTGATTTGGCCGGCATTGATCTGCTTTGTGCTGGCGCTCTATACCAAGCAGACGGCGCTGGCTGGGCCGCTGGGCGGGGCGGCGTGGCTGCTGGTGCGCGATTGGCGGCAAGGGTTGCGCTGGATCGCCGCGCTGGGCGTGCTGGGCGGCGGGATTTTTGTGGCGCTGGACCTCGCTACGGGGCACGGCTTTTACCTCAAAATGGTCGTCTATCACAGCCTACCCTGGTCGGCCCCCACGTTCACGCGCCTGCTGACGGCCTGGTTCGAGAACCACTGGCCGCTAATCCTGGTCGCGGGGGGCTACCTGGCCGGGGCTGCCTGGACGCGCCGCAATAGCCCCGTTGTCTGGTACGTGATCGCTGCCTTCGCCGTGCTGCCTACCGCCGGTGTGGTCGGGGCCGATTCTAACCACCTGCTGGGCATCGATCTCGCGCTGGTGCTGGCGGCGGGCAGTGCGCTGGGAGCCGTGAGCCGTGAATGGGCGGCAGGCGGCAAGCGGCAGGCGGCAGGCGGAGGGCCGACGGCCGGTGGGTCGCCGCTACCCACCCATAAGGCGTTTGCTGTTTTCCGTTTCACGTTGCACGCCGCAGTGGTGATCGCCACGCTGGGGGCTTGCCTCGCCTTCCTGCACCTCGCCGCTACGCCGGCTGATTGGTATGCGGCGGACCTCAAGCTGCCCGACGCTGCGACCCAGAACCAATTGCGGCAGCTCGTGGAACTGGTGCGCAGCAGCCCGTCCGGCTCCTATTTCGCCGATGATCCCGGCATCCTGGCGTTGGCCGGCAAGACGACGGCCTATGACGATCCGTTCACCATGACCGCGCTGGCCGCCGCCGGACGCTGGGATGCGGGGGCGTTCGAGGCGCAACTGCGCGGCGGCGGCTTCCCCTTGCTGGTGCTGGCCGGCGACCCGGTGAGTTCGCCGCCGAGCGTAGCATTGCGGAGCGACATCCTCACCCCCACCATGCGCGCCGCACTACGCGCCGGTTACCGCGTGCTGTACCATGATGTGCCGTTCACTTTTGTACCTCGCTAGACGCTACCTTGATCGAGCGGCGAAAGAATGTTAAAATAGTCACAATGTAAGGGAGAGCCGATGCCGCCGGAGGATCAGAGACCAGCACCAATACACAATGCCGATGCGACGCTGCAAGGCGCCGCCAAGCGGCAGTATGTGACCGGGATGTTCGCGCGCATCGCCCAGCGCTATGACCTGATGAACACGGTCATGACCTTTGGGCAGGACGAAAGCTGGCGGCAACTGACTGTGCGCGTGGCGCGGCCGCAGCCCGGTAGCCGGGCGCTGGACATGGGCACCGGCACCGGGCGCATTGCCACCGAACTCGCACAACACGGCGCTGATGTCTGGGCACTGGATCTGACGCACGCGATGATGGTGCGCGGGCGGGCCGACCTGGATGCCGATCCGCAGCTACGCGCGCCGGCGCAGCACGTCCATTTTGTGCAGGGCGACGCATTGACGCTGCCGTTCGCCGATGCGAGCTTTGACTGCGTAACCAGCGGCTTTACGCTGCGCAACGTGACCGATGTGCCGCAGGCCATGCGCGAGTTGTGCCGCGTGGTGCGCCCCGGCGGGCGCGTGGTCACGCTCGAAGCCTCGCAGCCGCCGCTGGCCCCCTTCCGCGTCGGGAACCGGCTTTATATCACGCTGATGCTGCCCCTACTGGGCCGCCTGATCGCCGGCGATGCTGAAGCGTATACCTATTTGCGGAGTTCGATGATCCGCTTCTACGATGGGCCCGGTCTGGCAGCGGTGATGCGCGCGGCAGGTCTGACGCGCGTGCGCTTTAAGCGCCTGATGTTCGGCAGCGTCGCCGTTCACGTCGGCACGCGACCCTGAGCCACTTATGAAAGAGCCGTTAGCTGCCATGATTCCCAGCCACGATCCCGATCTGGATCCTGACCTCGATCCCGATAGCGAGGCCCAACGCACGCGCAAAAACGGGCGTGGCGAAAATATTCCCGATGTGGTGATCCGCCGCCTACCGATCTACGCCCGCGCGCTGCAATATCTGCACACCGAGGGCGTTGAACACCTATCGTCGGAAGAGTTGGGCGACCGCATTGATGTCAGCGCGGCGCAGATCCGGCGCGATTTAGCCTACTTCGGCGACTTCGGCAAGCAGGGCAAAGGGTATAATGTCGCGTTTTTACTCGACCAGGTCAAAACGATTCTGCAACTGCAACACACACGCAATATCGTGCTGGTCGGCGTGGGTGATCTAGGCCATGCACTGGCGCGCTATGATGCTTTTCGGCAGAACGGCTTTAGCATCACGGCGGTGTTCGATCACAATCCGCGCAAGCAGGGCCAGCGCGTCGGCCGGCTGGTAATCGAAGGTATGGATGCGTTAGCGGGCCGCCTGCACGACGATGGGATCGAGATCGCGCTGCTAGCCGTGCCGGCCCACGCCGCCCAAGCCGTGGCCGATACCCTGATCGCCGCCGGCATCCGCGCCATCCTCAACTATGCCCCTACTGTGGTCAAAGTGCCCAAACACGTCAGTATCCGCCATATTGACCCCGTGGTCGCGCTACAAAGCATGACCTATTACCTGCCCGATAGCGAGTAAGCCGCAGGGCCGGATGCCGGCCCCTCAACTCGACTTTGCACATTTTCACCAACTACCCTAGCTTTGTGTCTAGCATAGCTCACGTAGCAACGGCGGATTTATTGCATATCCCTGGTTGCAGAGGACATCGAATAAGTCCCAGGCACAGTCTTGTAGCCACGGAACCGCA
>JBBRPH010000076.1:0-22304 GCA_038228295.1 Chloroflexia bacterium
GAGGCGAAACCACCGATCCAGTCGGCTATTTGGCCGTTGAGGCCAAAGGGTTGGGGCTGCTCAAGCGGAAGCGCCCACGGGCCTTAGCCCGCATCCCCGACTTGACAACGGCCACCGAGTCCTTAACTTGTAGCTGATGGCCTTACACATTATGCAAGGAGACCGCCGCCATGCCCCGACCCAAACCCGTCGTGCTGATTATCCTGGACGGCTGGGGCATCAACCCCAACCCGCGCGCCAACGCCGTAGCCCAGGCGCACACCCCGACGATGGACGCACTGTATGCCACCTGCCCGCACACCCAGTTGGATGCCTCGGCGGGCGAGGTGGGCCTGCCTGCGGGGCAGATGGGCAACTCGGAGGTCGGCCACCAGAACATGGGCGCGGGCTTCGTGGTCTACCAGGAACTGACCCGGCTCGACCACGCCGTGGCCGATGGCTCTTTCTACGAGAACCCGGTGCTGCGGGCAGCCTGCACCCATGTGCGTGAGCGCGGCAGCACACTGCACCTGTTCGGCCTGCTGGGACCGGGCGGAGTGCATAGCCATTGGGCGCATCTCTACGCACTGCTGGAACTGGCGAAGCGTGAGGGTATTACGAACGTAGTTTATCAGGCGTTCACCGATGGGCGCGACACACCGCCGCAGAGCGGGGCGGCCTTCATGGAAGCGGCGCTAGCGCGCATGGCCGAGATCGGCGTGGGGCGCGTCGGCACCGTCAGCGGGCGCTACTACGCAATGGACCGGGATAACCGCTGGGAGCGCGTGGCGCAAGCCTATCACGCCATCGTGGACGGCCAGGGTCGCCACGCCGACTCGCCGGTTGCGGCGATCCGGCTCTCGTATGCCGACGGCGTGACCGACGAGTTTGTGCTGCCGACCATCGTGGATGATCCCACCCCGGCCCCGCCGTTGCGCGACGGAGATGCGGTGGTCTATTTCAACTTCCGCAGTGACCGGGGACGCGAGCTAACCAAAGCCGTGGTGTTGGATGAGTTCACCGGCTTCGACCGGGGCCGCAAGCTGACCGACCTCTATTTCGCCACGCTGACCAACTACGAGGCGGGGCTGCCGGTGCAGGTGGCCTTCGGGCCAATGGCGGTAGAGGAACCGCTGGCGAAAGTGTTAAGCGATCATGGGCTGCGCCAGTACCACTCGGCGGAGACCGAGAAGTACGCCCATGTGACATTCTTTTTCAACGGGCGGCAAGAAGCGCCCTATCCGGGCGAGGACCGCGTGCTAGTGCCGTCGCCCAAAGTGGCGACCTACGATCTACAGCCCGAAATGTCGGCCGGCCCGCTAACCGACGCGCTAATCACGCATATCGAGAGCGGCGTGTACAGTTTCATGGTGGTGAACTACGCCAACGGCGACATGGTGGGGCACAGCGGCATCCTGAGCGCAGCGATCAAGGCGGTGGAAACCATTGATACTTGCCTTGCTCGCGTAGTGCCGGCGGTGCTGGCCCAGGGCGGGGTGCTGCTGATCACGGCGGACCATGGCAACTGTGAGCAGTTGGAGGACTACACAACGGACGAACCGCACACCTACCACACGCTTAACCCCGTGCCGTTCCTACTCGTTGCGCCCGAAGGCTCACCCCTGCGCCACGCCCAGTTGCGCCCCGGCCGCCTGTGCGATGTCACTCCCACCATCCTGGATCTGCTGGACCTCGCCCCGGCGCAGGCGATGACCTGTGGGAGTTTGATCGTGGGGCGTGAGGGTTCCACGGTTTAATCCACGAAGAAGCACGAAGGATCACGAAGAATTTGATCCGCGAAGGACGCGAAGGGGCGCGAAGGATCACGAATGATTGGGTCCGCGCAGGGCGTGCAAGGATGCGAAAGGGAGCGAAGATTAAAATATAGTGTCGAGAGGTTGTGTGATTTAACAAAATCCCCTATCAAGTAGAGGTCCTGCGTTCGACGGCTACTGCCATAGAGTCTTTGCGGCTAAGACAATCTTCAGCCCGCCTTGCCGTGCGCTTCGCGATCTTCGTGGATCAAATCCGGCGCGTCAAACACCGAGCGCCGGGCCGGATCGGTGCGGTCGGCGAGGCCGGCATGGCGCAGGGCGCGCAGCAGGGCGGCGGAGCCGTCCTGCTGGGCATAGGCCCATTCGTCGAGGGTGATGCCGAGGGCCACGAGCCACTGGCCGAGGCCGCTGGGCAGGCGGAAGCGCGGCGCGCGGTCGGCGGGCGGCACAAAGAGTAGCACCTGGAGCGCCGAATCGCTGTCGCGCACGATGGGGCCGCCCAGCGGGATGCGGTGGCCCGGTGCAAAGCCGTCGCCGCTCGTCAGCACATATTGACCGAGGTTGTGCAGCAGCGGGACGGCCCACGGCGCACGCTCCGGCGTGTGCAGCACGATCTCGCAGCCGGCACCGCTCCAGACCTCTGCCGCTGAGTCGGCAGCCGGTTGCCCGGTGATCGGCACCGCATCCACCGTAGCGGTGTAATCGTCGGGGTTGATCTCGCTCAGATCGGCGGTCCAGGGCAGGGCCAGGCCGCCGGTGACGTAGGTCCAACGGGCGGCGGGCGTGGCCTGGGCGGCGGGCGCGATCTCGCTGACATAGATATACGGCCCGGCTTCGGCAGCCGCCCGCTGCACATAAACCTCGGCAAAATCCCCCCATACGCGGCGCACCAGATCGTCGCGGATCTCCCAGATGCGTTCAAAGAGGGATTCGGCATCGGCGGCGGGCGGTTTCGGTTGCGGAAAATCCATCGGGTTCCTTCCAGAACGCGCCGAAGCTACTCAACGTAGCGAGCGTTGGGGTCAATGTCCAGCGTCCAGTCGTGCTGCAAGCCGGCCTCATAGCGGAAATAGGCGGCGGCGGCCACCATCGCCGCATTGTCGGTGCAGAGAATGGGCGACGGATAGCGCAGTTGGATGTCGGGGCCAAGTCGCGCGCGCAGCCGTTCACGCAGGCGAAGGTTGGCGGCCACCCCGCCGGCCACCAGCACCGTCCGCACCTTGTAGGCGGCGGCGGCGCTGACAGTCTTCTCTACCAACATCTCGACCGCTGCGTCCTGGAAGGATGCGGCGAAATCGGCCACCGGCAGGCGTGGTTTGTTGGGCTTGGGGTGGGCGCGGCGGCCCTCAGCCGGATCGGCGGGCGGGTCGTCAGCCGAGGGCACCGGCACACGGGCGTCGGGCGGTCGCGTGCTATCAAGGCCGAGACTACGCGGGCGAGGCGGGCGGGGCGGCGGCTCATCGTCGCTGCCCAGGTCTTCATCGTCGGCAAACAGGTCGCGGATCAGTTCTTCGCGGCTGCGCCCGGCGCGCGACTTCGGTGCTTCATCACCGGCTGCAACCTCGGCGGCGTCCGCCTCGTCGTCATCCGCCCGGCCGCCGGGCTTGGGCACGGGACGGGCTTCGCGGATCGGCGGCTTGGGGCGGGGCGGCGTGGGCGGAGTTCTGAGTTCTGAGTTCTGAGTTCTGAGTTCCGGGCGCGCGGCGTTTGGACGGGCTTCCGGCGTAACGGATGCCGTGGAGGGGCGCGCAGGCGGCGTAGTGGGAGCTGCATCCTCGTCCACTAGGTCTTCGATTAGCGAACGCTGAGCGGGCCGGCGCGGTGGCGCGGCCTCTGCGTTGGGTCGGCGCGGTATAGGGCTGTCGGCAGGTTTGCCGCCCTCTGCTTTGGCAGGTGGGGTAGGGGGAGCCTGCGGGGCCGCACCGCTGCTGCGCTCACGCAGGAAGGCGGGCACGTCGGGGTCGGGCGGCGTGGTGCGGTTGCGCGGCATGGGCGTGGGCGGGGTGCCCCCGCCACGCTCGGCTAGGAACGCCGGCGGCGGCACGGCTTCGTGGTCGCCTTTGCCCAGCACGCGCGGCGATAACTGCTCCGTCGGCGCGGACGGGGTGGAGTTGAAGCGGCTGCGGGGCGCCTCATCGGGAGCCGGTCCTGTTTCGCTGGGCGGGATGCGGATCAAGCCGGATGTATTCCGCCGCTTGGGTGCGCTCTGAGTTGGTTCAGTGGATTCCGGCTGTTCCTCATCAGCGGTGCGGTCGGGTGGTCCCCAGCGGCGCGGCGGCGGGGCGGGCGGAGACGGCGACGCGGGAGCCGGGGTACGGCCGGTGCTGCCCAGGATGGAGATCGGTGGGCGGTCGCCCGCACGGCGAGAGCGATCAGGAGCCGGGCGCGCGGCGGGGTTGTCGGGGAGCGGTTCGCGGGCAGCAGGGGTCTGGCGGGCGCGGGTAGCCTCCAGGCGTTCGCGTTCGGCTTCCAGGCGCGCACGTTCCTCGGCCAAGCTGAGGCGCTCCTGCTCGGCGCGGCGGATGCGGTCCTCTTCTTCGCGGATGCGCGCTTCTTCGGCGCGGCGGGCGGTAGCGGTGCGGCGCGCTTCGGCGGCCTCCTGGCGATCCTGTTCGTCGGCTTGTCGGCGCGCTTCGGCCGCCGCGTCCTCGGCGGCGCGCCGGGCAGCGGCTTCGGCTTCGCGCTGGGCGCGGCGGGCAGCTTCGGCGGCTTCGGCGGCAGCACGGATCTCAGCTTCCTGACGGGCACGGGCTTCGGCGGCAGTGCGTTCGGCGGCTTCGCGCTCGGCAGCAGCTTCGGCGGGCGTGAGCGGTGGGGCGTAGGCTTGCGCCTGGCGCAGCGCAGCGGTTTTCAGACCACTGAAGCTGAAATCATAGCTGCCACGCATAGTGCTACGCGGCAACTCAATGGCGCGTGGATCGCCACTTTCAGCGGCTTGCTGGATGGCGGGACCGCCGGGATAAGGCAGGCCCAGGATACGCGCCACTTTGTCGAACGCCTCGCCCGCCGCGTCGTCCACTGTTTTGCCTAGTAGGCTATACTGGCCGTGCCCGCTCATCAGGATCAATTCGGTGTGCCCGCCGGAGACTACCAAGCAGAGCAGCGGGAAGGCGGGATCGCCCGGCACGACCGTAGCGAGGTCCGGTCCGGTTTGCGGCGGCGGGGGCGGCGGCGTGTATTGCGGGCGACCTCCCGTAAGCCGTTGCGCCGGGAGTTCCGCTACCGTGGGTATGGGCGGTTCGATGCCCAGCGCCCGCAAGGCCAAGCCGGCGCGGCCCTCTGGGCGGGGCGGCGGCGGCTCCGCTGCGGTGGGCGGGGCCGCGTCGAGCGTAGCTGGGTCGATCCAGTTGGAGTAGATATGCGCTTCCAGATGATTGACCGCGATCAACGGCTTGGCGCGGGCGAAGGCAAGCGCTTTGGCCGCGTTCAGCCCGACCAGCAACGCACCGGCCAGCCCCGGCCCACAGGTGACGGCGATAGCATCAATGCTGTCCCAATCCAGCCCGGCGCGCTGCAACGCCTCTTCCAGCGTCGGCACAAAGGCGAGGATGTGCTGGCGGGCGGCCAGTTCGGGTTTCACGCCGCCCAACGGCTGATGCAGTGCGATTTGTGAAGCAATGCTGTTCGCCAGCACCTGCCGGCCATCGCGCACAATGGCAACCGCTGTTTCATCGCATGAAGTTTCGATAGCGAGAATATTCACGGACGTATCCTATCGTCAGTCATCGGTCGTTTACGACTCGGAAATAAACACCAAACACTGCACGCTAGACGCTAACCGGGCGTCACCCGTTGCTTGTCTGCCGGTTGATGACGATAGCGATCACCACCGACACGTTCAGGAACCCCCAGATACTCTCTAGCACCAGCAATGCCTGGCCCCAGAGCGGGCGCGGCAGGATTTCGCCCATCGCCGCCAGAAAAAAGGCCAGCGCGCTGAAATAGAGTGACTGCGGCAAGCTCACATCCTGGCACTGCGGGGCCGCCGTCCGCCCGCCGTCCGTGTAAAACACACATAGCAAATGATAGTGCCAGTAGACCAACGCGAAGGCCAGCACCACCACGCTGTTGACCAGCAACACGCGGAACGGCCGGTAGCCGAAGCCCGCCGTCAGCCAGTAGAAACGGTCGAGCAACAGCCGACCTAGCGCCCCTAGGCGGTCGTAGCGCCCACTACGCTGCCAGCCCGGCGGCGGTTTGTCGTGCTGGTGCGTGCCACGCCCGAGCACATATTGGGTCAGTCCACGCATCCGCGCCCGCCGCATCATGTAGTCCAACGCATCGCTCTCTTCCGCCCACCCCCGCGTCACTGTGTAGCTGCGGAGGCGGGAGAAATCGGTGTAGAGCGTGCGGTACAGGCGATAGCGATCATATTGCCAGCCGCGCAAGGCCGTCCGTTCGGCGGTATTCAGTTGACGGAGCCATTCTTCACCGATGTGGGCGGTGAAATCGAACATCTCCGTATCATCGTCATCGTCGAGGTCTTCAGGGTCGCGCAAGGCCAAGCCCTGGTGGATCAGTTGCAGTTTGCAGTACAGTTCGGCCTGCGTCACCAGCCAAGCCCAGACCCCTTGGCTAGTCAGCACTGGGTCAGGGTGGATATAGCCCTGCGCGTGCAAGAGGCGCGCTTGCTCCAGCAACTCGCTCACCGGCGGGCGGCAGTTTTGCGCGGCCCGCAGGGCCAGTACCCACTCGCGCCCGCCCACCGACCGTTCAGCGGCCGCGATCTGCGTCACCACCACGTCCAGCAGCGCCACCAAGCCGTTAACCTGTTCAAGCGGCAGCGGGATGAGCTGCAGCCGATCTACCAGCACATCCAGCCGGCTCTGTAGCCGGGCGACCAGGGACACTCGTGGGCGCGAGCGGGGCGTGTGCGTGGTTGCCAATTAGACCTCCAGCCAGGTTTTTTCGCGCTTATACAGCCGCAACTGGGGCTTGCAGGCATCACACAGCGTCACCGTCGCCGCCCGCATCTCTACGCCCCGCCGCGTGCGATAGCGATAGCGATAATTGTAGCGATTCGCGTGACGGGAGCAGTAGTGCAGCCCATCGTGGTCACATTGCGCCAGCGGCGGTTCGGCGCAATTAGCCCAGCCGCAGCGCCCGTCGCTGTTATGCACGGCCGCCGTCTCGCGGCGCACCGTCTCAGCCACCGCCGCTGCCGCGTCACGTTGCCGCACAGCGAAGGCGCGGGTGCAACGGCGGCAGTGCGGTGCATCTGGGTCGCCGTGCTTGGCGCAGAAATAGCGGCCACAGACCGCGCATTGCCCATCAGCCGGCGTGCGGCACAGGACCAAGCCCGACTCGCACCTTAGCGCCATTCGGCCGCACCTGCCACAAGCCGCGCCGGTCCTAAGCGGTCCAGATCCCAGTCGCGATAGAGTTTCGGCAGCATATCTTCCGGGGTCCAGCCCTCGCGCACGCCGTACTTGCCGTGATACTCGCCCAGCGTCTCGCCTACTTCGTAGAACAGGATCTGAGCCACCCGCAAGCCCACCGGCAACGTCACCAGAGCGTGGCTATGGTTGGTGATCTCCATCGTCCAGTGCGACACATAGCCCACATCGCCCACGCCTGCGCATTTGCAGACCGATAGGCAACTGCGCCCGATGCTGCTGCGGGCGCGCATCGAAGTGGTGTAGCCGTTGCGCCCGCCGATCACCTCTTCGGTGTGCGCCAGGATCGTATCGCCGGGCCGGATAGCGATCATGCCTTCGTGGGCGCGTTGCGGTGCGCCCCAGAACTCTTGCGCCTGCGCCGCATCGGTGAAGCTGACGCTGATCATATTGTGGTTAGGCAAGTAATACCACGGCCCCAGCCGCACATCATACGAGTTAGTGCCTAGTTGCCGCCGCTCGAACGGCTCGATCACGATATTGCCGGTTTCTAGTTCCTCTAAAATCCGCTTGTCGGATAATAACACAGTTTGCTCCTAGCTAGTGCGTTGCGCGATTACGTTTTTCTCGTGTGGCACCTGCTGCCACAGCGCATTAGGCGCAGATCACGCCACCTGCCTGCCATCCGACTGCGCGCCAAGATTGAAGCAGTCGTTACAGCGGCGGCATTGTGCGGATCAGCGAACGCCCACCTATCCGCTGACGGCCTGACGCTCAACGCCGTGGCCGGCGGGGCGGCGCGGGCGGCACCACCGGCGCGGTATCCGCCGCCGGCGCCGGCAGTGGTGTTGCCGCACTTGTAGGCAGGGCTACGGCCGGTGCCGCACCCACTGCCGCCTGCGCCGGCGTTGCACCCGGCGGAGCCGCACCAAGCTGCACGACCGGCTCTTCCGGCTGCTGCACGCCTTGCACCGGGCTGCTGCGGTAAGCCCAGTCGCCCGCCTGCGCCTCGCCGAGGATGCGCGCATAGACCCCCTTTGTCATCTTGGCGATGCGATCCCAATTATACAGCGCATCCACATCTTTACGCGCCTGAATCGCGCGGCTCTGCGACCAATCGGGGTGCTGCAAGGTGTGCAAGATGCCCCAGGCCAGCGAACCGGGATCGTCGGGGTGGACTTTCAGCCCGTTTTCGTGCAGATTGATCACCTCAGACAGGCCGCCGGTATCGCTCGTGACCACCGGCGTGCCGGCCGCCATCGCCTCTAGCGCCACAATGCCGAACGGTTCATAGAGGCTGGGGAACACCGCACAGTCGGCCACTTTATACAGACGGTCGCGATCGTCATCGGAGATGCGGCCGGGGAACAGGAACCACTCGCCTACGCCGCGCTGCCGCGCCCGCTCGGCCAACTCAAAGCGGAAGTCGCCGCCGCCGGCTATTACAAAGCGCACGTTCGGGTACTGGGCTATGATCTGCGGGGCAGCATCCACCAGCACCTGCAACCCCTTCTCCCAAACGAGCCGCCCCACATAAAACACGATCTTCTGCTCAGGCTGCGCCAAGCCGTTGCGGAACCAGCTCAGATCCTGGCCGTTCAGCCGGTCGAACGGGCGCGGGTCCACGCCGTTGGGCACCACGTCAATCTTCGCGGCCGGCGCGCCGAAATAATTGCGGACTTCCCAAGCCATATAGTCGCTACAGGCAATCACGCGCCAACTCTCGAACACCAGTCGCCACTCAGCCATGTGGATGTCGCGCTGCATCTCTTCGTGCAGCCGGCCGCGATTGCGCCCCATCTCGGTCGCGTGAATCGTGGATAGTAGCGGCAGCCGGCGGCTCTGTTTGACGGCCACCGCCGCGAAGGCCACCAGCCAGTCGTGGGCATGGATCAGGTCAAACGGCCCCACCGCATCAATCACTTGCTGACAAGCGGCTTCCAGCATGACGTTGGTCTGCACGGTGTTAGCGTAGAAGTTGCCTACCTGATAGGGGAACGGATCTACGCGGTAAAAATGGCTGCCGTTCGTCGCCGCTTGCCCCGTCGCCGCCGAAATGATCGCATCATCATGGCTGTCGCCCTTAAAGCGCGGCGTAACCAGATGGACCTCGACATCCTCATCCACCAGTTCGGGCAGCAGTTCGACAACGTGCTTACCCAGCCCGCCTACCATGTGCGGCGGCCATTCCCATGAGAGCATCAAAACGCGCATCGCTGCCTCCATCCATCGTCAGTCGTCAGTCGTCGGGCATCGGTCGTCGGTTGTGCAGCGAGATTACGGGATACCGCTACTCACTGACAACCAACGACTGACGACCACCAACCGCGTCGCCTAGCCATTGGCCGTAAATATCATACACCTCATGCGTCGGGCGGAAGCCGAAGCCTGTGTAGAGGCGCTGCGAATCCGTGTTGGTCGCTTGGGTACTGAGGGTCACGCGGGCGACACCCAGCGCTGCCATGCGCCCCAGTGCGTAGGCCAGCATCGCTGCGCCGTAGCCGCGCCCGTGCCAGGCTGGGGCCGTCGCCAGCCGATCCAGGTGCCCCCAGCGGTCCAGCGTAGTGAAGCCCGCGTAGGCTACCGGCACACCCGCCGTCCACCCCAACCAGATTTGCACGCCTGCATAGCCGCTGTAGGCGCGAAACTCGGCCTCGGAGTTCCACCACAACCAGGGAAACGCCGCGTGGTCAAGTGCCACTACCGTCGCCAGGTTGTGCGCGGTCAGCGGGGCGAACTCCAGCGGCGGCAGTGGGCGGGTCGGCGCGGGCGGGCCGCTCATGCCGCTCAACTGGTAATAGACCACGCGCTCCAAGCGGCCAAAGCCCGTATCGCCCGGCGCATTGTGCGGGGTCCACTCCGCTTCCGGCAGGATCAGCAGGCGCCGCCCCGCCGCCTGGGCCGCCGTTGCCGCCTGGGCCAGCAATGCCGCCCGGCTCGCCCCGCGCGCCCCGATCTCCAACAACCCCACAATTTCGTCGCGCCGCCGCCAGGGTTCGCCCACCAAGTATTCGCCGCTAGCGGGTAGCCACCAGCCGAGATCTGGGTGGTGTTGAAGATGGGCCGCCAAGCTGTCGGCGGTAAAGCGGCTCTGCCAGCCCAGCCGCAAGTGGCTCCCTGCGTCGGCCGGCAATGGGCGTACCTCGGCCGGCGCAGAGAAGGAGCGGCTCCATGGCAGCCGGAGCCGATGGGTATGGGACACGCAACAGCCTCAACTTTCCAGGCGGGGCGCGGCAACACCCCCGCTTGCCGCATTGTACCAGACCGCCCGCCGCCGGGCAAGCCGCCTGCCGGCAGCGAGCGGAACGCAGAGTGGGGTATGGTATAATATAGCGGCAACCGCCCGCCTGACGGGCCACGCCTGAAAGCGAGATCCTGTGGCCGATTCTCCGGATTCTCCCGATCCGCGCCCGACCTTGCGCGAGCAGGCGCAGAACTATGTCGAAGCCGACCGCGCAGCGGAAGCGGTACCGCTCTTTCAACAACTCGCGGCCCAGACCCCTAGCGATCCCGACGCCTGGGTCGACCTAGCCTGGGCGCAGCGGGAGGCCGGGGACACGGCGGGGGCGCGCGTTACCACCGCCACGATCACCGACCGCTTCCCCAACGACCCAACTACCGCCACCAGGGTCGCCGAACTCTACGCCGCGCTGGGCGACCGCGCGGCGGCCCTTTACGCGCTTGACCGCGCTACGGTATTGGCCGGCGATGAACCGGCCGCGCTCTACCGCGTCGCGGGCAATCTAGCCGAATTGGGCGCGAGCGAGGCCGCGCTGGCACTCTACGACCGCATTGTGGCCTGGCAACCACGCGAAGTCCACATCGCCAGCGCCCAAGTGCGCGCCGCCGCCGGTGATCTGACCGGCGCAGCGGCGGATCTGGATGCCGCACTGGCCGCGCCGTTCACCGGCAGCGACCCGGCTTTTGCCGATCATTCCACCGCGCGCGTGCAAGTTGCGCGCGCTCAGCTGTATCAAGCAGCGCGGGAGTTCGCCGCTGCGCAGGAGGCTACCGCTGCCGTCATAGCCCTGGTGCCCGACGATCCGCTCGCCACAGATGCCTGGGCTGTGCGGGCCGCCGTGGCCCAACTGACCGGCGACCCGGCCGCCGCCCGCGCCGCCCACGAGCAGGTGTTGGCCCGCGATCCCGACCGGCCGGCCGCCTGGCTGGGTTTGGTCAGTGCCTACACCGCCGCCCGTGACTGGGACAACGCCCTGGCGACGGTGCGCCGAGGGCAGGAGCGCTTCCCGACGGAGATCAGTCTAACGCTCAGCGCGGCGCTTATCCGGGGTGAGCAGGGCGATCTCGACGGCGCATTGGGAGAATGGACCCGCTTGATCGAAACCACGCCCGACAACGCCACGGCGCTGGCGATGCGCGGCGCGCTGGCCTTGCAACTCGACCGCCCCCGCGCCGCCGATGCCGATATCAGCCGGGCGCTGCGCCTGGAACCCAGCAACACCATCGCCTTACAAGCCCGCATCAGCTTGGGGCTGCGGAGTGGCAACACGCGCGCCGTGCTGGCTGACCTGGACCGCATCCTCACTGTAGAGCCGCACGACACCGATATGCTGCTGCTGCGCGCCGGCATCCAGTTGGAGAACGGCAATATACTGGCTGCCGTGAGCGACTACAACCGCGTGTTGGAAATTGCTCCCGGCAATGCTGCGGCCTCGTCCGGCATCGGCAACGCCCAGATGATCGCCGGCCGCCCCGCCGATGCCCTGGTCAGTTACGAAGCCGCCTTGCACGCGGCTCCCGGCTCCGGCGCGGCCCTCTTCAACCTGGCCTGTGCCCAGGCCATGCGCGACCGTTGCCCGCAAGCCATCGAACTGCTGCGCCGCGCTGTCGCCGCCGACCCGCGCTTCGCCACGGCCGCGCGCGACAGCGAGTACCTAGCCCGCTGCCGCACCCAGCCGAACTTCGCCGCCGCGCTGCGCCCGGCCCCCGCCCCGGCAGGCAAGGGAAAGAAGCGCAAGCAGTGAAATGTGTGGCGTGAAGCGTGAAATGTGTGGCGTGAAGCGTGAAATGTGTGGCGCGTTAAAGAGCTTGATTTTGACTAGCTATCAGTAGGAGTGCATACTATGGAGAACTTGTGTATTTGCTGTAAGCGATTATCAATGTCAGAGGTGTGGTATCTAATAGGCCCGCAAGCACGCCAGGGCTTTTGTTATCAATGTAATATTAGTGGCTGTAATGGTGATTCCGATTGCCGTGTTTCTACAGCGTTTTGGGAGGGTCAGCAGTTTGCTAACTTAGTACGTGATACTTGGAAGGTTGCTGGGAGTATAGAAAGTGCTTGGCTGAAGGATCAAGCACTAAGGTCCGTGCCTATACTACAGGACGTTAATGCTAGAGTTTAGACAAACGGGCGGCGTGTGACTTGCACGCGCCGCCCATTTGGGGCAGAATTAGGCTATGTGTGAACCTACTTCCTGCGCCCAGGCGCAGCTTACCAACTTAATCCAATTTCGTCAAGCCCTGTACGGGCAGGTCTTCACCCGGCAACGCGATGCCCAGTTTGAACTGCTCGATGCCCTGTTGCTCAGTCCGCCCCTGCTCTCGTTTCCCGCCCTCAGCCAGTCGCCCGTCTTTCATCGCGCCTGGCCCAGTGCCTATGCCGCGCTTGAGCAGGGTCGCCAGGAGAATCCGGCCCTGCAACGGCTGCTGCAGGGCCAGTTGCCGCCCGATCAGCCGCTAGTCTTCGCCCTCGACAGCACTGCTTGGCCGCGCCCCGCCGCCCCGACCTTGCCCGACCGCCAGTATGTTCACAGTCCCACCGGAGCCGTGTTGGCCGAGTCTATCGTCGTCGGCCAGCCCTATTCGCTGCTGGCCTGGGTGCCCGGCAGCGGCGACAGTTGGGCCTTACCGCTGGACGTGCGCCGCATCCCCAGCAGCAGCGATGCCGGCACCACCGGCGTGGCGCAAGTGCAGACCCTGGCCGCCGCCCGGCCCGCTACCGCCCCGCCCTGGATGGTGGTCGCTGATGGCGGCTACGGCAACAGCACCTTCTTAGCTCCCCTGGCCGCCTGCGGCATCGGGGTACGGGTGCGCTTGCGGCGCGACCGCGTGCTGTACGGCCCGCCGCCACCCTATGCGGGGCGCGGTCGGCCCGCCGTGCATGGCGTGCGCTTGGCGTTCCGCGATCCGGCCAGTGGGCCGCCGCCGAGCGCTGACCTGACGGTCGCCGACGCACGGTGGGGCCAAGTGCGGGTGCGCTATTGGGCCGACCAGCACGACCGCAAGGCCGCGACCACCCCCTTTGGCGTGGTCTGCGTCGCCACCCACCAAGAGCGCAGCCAGCCGCCGGAGCCGTTGTGGTTGGCGTGGCAGGGACCGGCCACCGACCCGGTGACGTTATGGCGGGCCTATGGACAGCGCTGGACGATTGAGCCAAGCATCCGCTTCCGTAAGACGGCGCTGGGCTGGACGGTGCCGGCGTGGCAGAGCCTGGCGGCCATGGACCGCTGGACCACGCTGGTGAGTGTGGCGGTGTGGCAGTTGTACCTGGCGGCCCCCCTGGTGGGCGACCGGCCGCTGCCGTGGCAACGGGCGCAGCCGGCGGCGAAGACCCCCGGCCGGGTGCGGGCGGGGTGCGGGGCGCTTTTCGTACAGATTGGCAGCCCGGCGCGGCCCCCCCAACCGCGCGGAAAGCCGCCCAGTTGGCCGGTCGGGCGGCAGCGCACGCGCCGGGAACGCTGTGCGGTGGTGAACAAGGGGGCCGCGCGTGCGTCGCCGGCGAAAAAAGCGGCCTAAAGCGAAGAATGTTAAGGTGCTAGAGGAGCCGCGCGTGAGCGAGGAGACTTCCCCGTTTGTCTAAAGTCTAGGTCATAATAATGCTATTGATATAGTTACGCCTCTAAAAGATAAATCCGATAATTAAGTTAAGTTCCATTAGTATATATTAAGCGAAGAGGCTGAAGGAAGTACCCTCCAGCCGCCTCGCGCAGACTCGCCGCTGGTAAACAAGTGGGTCGCGGTGTGAACCGGTCGGCTAGGGATCGGGGTATTTCAGATTATGAAAGGTATGCGACCATATTTAGCAAAGCGACTCTTTTACAGAATGGGGAGCGGGCTACTGGTACTCGGCGTGCTGCTGAGTTGCGGGCTTTTGACTCGGTTGGGTAAACCGCCCGCCAGTTACTTCGATACACCAGTGTACCCTGGCGCACAAGCGGTAGCTACTCAGGGGCGGGATCTGCATGATCACACCAGATTCCCTATCGGGCGAAAAGTCGTGTCCTTCCAGGCTTCGGCAGCCCCCGCGACTGTCCTCGATTATTACCATGACACGCTCCAGCATGATGGCTGGAAGGTTAAGGCCCAGGATCGTACCCCGACAAAGCTAGAGGCATTTTGGGTGGCAGCAAGCGAGCCACCTACACTATATACATTCGAGGTTTGGACTCAGGCCATAATTGATTCGCCGACTGTGGTTACCCTCACCCTCCATTCCGTCAGCCGGTAAGAGTCCGCGCTCACGGCACCCACAGCCGGCTGCTGAACTCGCCATAGCCGTCCGGCGTTTTGTCTAGCGTCTCCGGGTCGTCTACGGCGGTCTGATCGTCGAGCAGGAACTTGTAGCGGTAGATGCCCGCCGGCAGCGCCGGCAGCAGGAACTGGAAGATGCCCGGCCCCATGCGCGTGAAGGCGTAGCCCGCGCCAAACCAGCCGTTGAAATCGCCCACCAGCGTCACCTGCGTCACCCGTGGGTTGTAGTAGGTGAACAAGATGCCGCCCGCCGTGCGCTGCGGCGAGGGTGGGTAGTTGGCAAGCGGGCCGCCCGGTGCCCGCAACGCCGCCGCCACAGCCGCCGCCGGGTTGACCACTCCGTAGCCCTGCTTCACGCCCGGCACGTCGTGCATCGGCACTGCCGTCGCCGTCAGGATCGCCTTGATCGCCGCCGGGGCCAGCGTGGGATTGGCTTCCACAATCTGCACGGCAATCGAGGAGACCACCGGCGCGGCCACCGAGGTGCCGTCCACAAACTGATAGGAGCCGGAGAGCCAGTTTTGCCGGGCCATGCGTTGGGCTAACAGCAGGCGGATCTTCGGTCCATCCAGGCGATCCAATGCGCCTGCGCGCAAATATAGCGCCCGCCGCGCCTCGTCGCGGGCGGCGACCAGCGCGCCATCGTCCAGCCGAATCAGTTGCGCCAGCCGCCCGGCTTCGCGGATCTGGCGCGTGCCGGGCAGCAGCGGCGCGGCCAGCAGCATACTCGGCGCGACCACCTCCGGCTTCGCGTAGCCCGTGCGCGTCGGCCCGAACGACGAGCGCCAGGGCGCGAAATGGTCGAGATGGGAATGCAGCAGGTTGCTATCGGTCGCCCCGCCCACAGTCAAGACGGCAGGCGCGCTGGCCGGCGGCACGATGTACTGTAGCCCCGCATTGCCTGCCGCCACCACCACCAGCACCCCCTCGGCCATCAACGCCTCGGCCAAGCGGTCCAGCGGATTGTCGAGGGTAGTCGCCTCCTCGTCGCCGCCCAGCGAGATGTTCAGCACGCGGATGGCGAAGCGCCGGTGATTGGCGAGCATCCAGCGCAGCCCGCGCTCAATGTCGCGGTCGGGGATTCGCATACTGGGCTGACCGACCCGTGCCAGCACCAGTGTGGCCTCCGACGCGATGCCGCGATAGCGCCCGCCCGCCAGATAGCCGTTGCCCGCCGCCACCACGCTGGTCATCAGCCCATGCCAACTACGCACCTCCGGCAGGGAAAAGTCGGCCCCTTCTAGGGGGGGGTCTTGCATCGCATCCACCAGGCAGCGGATGCGGTTGACCGGTTGGATCAGGTCGGGGTGCGGATAGAAGCCGCTGTCGAGCATCCCCAGCGTCACGCCCGCGCCACGAAACAGCGGGTTGGCGTGCAGCCGCAACGGCACCGGCAACGCCGGATCACCCTGCACCGCCACCTGCGGATGATCGCTGCGTGTACCGTGGTGCGACAGAATGCGGTGCAGATCCACCCCTGTCGCAGCCAGCGCTGACAGCGCCCGCCCCACGCAGACCGGGCACGCGCCCTGGCTCGGCTGCCAGCCGAGATGCAACTCGGCCAGCGTCCGCATGACGATTTCTTCCAGCCCGACGGACTCGGCAAATAGGGCAGGCTCCGCTGCCTGTCCACAGATGGGGCAGCGCACTGACGCGCGCATATCACTCACGAACAGATCCTAAAAGGTGAAACGTGAAACGTGAAACGCAATGAGTATATGGAGATGGGAGGCACAACAAAAAGCCGCCGGCTGCAGGCTCTAAACCAGTAATCAAGCTACTAGCCAATAACTACTTACTCCTTTTTCAGCAATCACGCCAAAGCGCATTGGGGCCGTAGGTGAACCGCGTGGGGACACGACCCCTGTGCGCAGACGAATCCTTGCGCACCGCATCCGTTGTGGATGTACAGGCAACTTTTGCGCTTTTATGCCGTGAGAGTTATCTGTTAAACGCAATAGAACAGCACTAAACACCCAGTTCGTAACCACACGCAGAGGTCGTCACCCCTCGGGTAAGGCGGCGCTCTCCGCCGAGTCGGGCGCTGAACCCTGTTGTATTTGTTGCAAGGCAGCGCGTAACTGCTGCAAGCCTTCCGCACCCAGGATCGCGGTGTACTCGGCTTCAATCTCCTGCTTGATCGCATAAGCATCACGCAAAAACTGTCGGCCCAGATCAGTAAAGCGGATGGAAGTAGCGCGCCGGTCGAGCGGATCGGGCTGCCGCGCAATGTAGCCATGCCCTTCCAGGTCCAACACCAACTGGCCCATAGACTGCTTGGTAATACCCGCCCGTCCGGCCAGCACGGTGATGCGCGTGCCGTCGAGATCCAGGTTCGAGAGCAAGAGGGAATGCGCCAGCGTCAGCCCGGCATGACCGCGCGCCCGCAGTTTGTGAACCGCCTGCCGGCTAAAGGCCCGATGCGCCTGCTGAAACAACCGCCCGATATTCTGCTGGCGCATCGCCACCAAGTCGTCGTCCACAACCAACACAGATTCCATCGTATACCCTCTTGACAAATTAGACAGTTTAGCTTATTATATACAGGGATGGTAAGTATGACTTATTATCACAAGTATAGCACCGGGCACCGTAAACGGCAAGTAACAAGTCCCGGTTTAAGGTACACCCGATCATTCCCTAGAAGGAGCCGCAGAGATGACCATCGTTCGCACAGCCCAATATAGCGTTCGCCCGGAAACACTTGATGCGTGCAAAGCAGCGCAGCAAGCCATCGTGGAGACGACCCACGCCGAACCCGGCACATTGATGTACCTGGTAGTGCAAAACGCGGAAGATCCCACCCACTTTGTCCATCTGTCGGCCTACACTGACCACGCCGCGCTCGCCACTCATGTCGCCAACAATCTGATGCTGGCCCAAATCCGTGATGTGCTGCAACCGGCGATGACCGGGGGCCCGCAGTTCACGCTCTATGGGTTGGTGGACGGTAAACTGCCGGAAGCGGCGGCCGTTTAATCGGCGTGAGCGGCTACCCGGCCGCTCTCGGCGTGAGCGGCCGGGTTTTTGCGCGCCGCGCTAGGCCCAGGACTTCAGTTCGCTGTTACCGGCCCACTAGGCGGCGCACATTTTGCCGGTGCGTGGGCGCGGCAGGTCGGAACAGGAATACCTAGGCAATCGCGTATAAGTCGCTCTGAGGCCGAAGGTGAACCGCATGAGGACACCATCTCTGTGCTCAGACGAATTCTTGCTCACCTTATCCGTCGGCCGTACAAGGCGACTTTTGCGCGGTTGCCTTTATCACGTTTTACGCCGCCCCACTACCCCGTATAACGGATCGCCCCGCCGTGGTCGGTGGGCACGCACGGCAACATCCTGCCAGCCGCCTGCGTCGGCAAAATAGCGTTGCACCAGCGCGGCGTGACCCGCATCATCCAGCGCCTGCCAGACGGCCACGGCTTTGGTGGGGAAGCAGCGATTGGAGAACGTGACCACCAGCGGCGCACCGGGTCGCAACACGCGCGCCACCTCGCGGAACACAGCCACCGGCTGTGTCAGATACTGCACCGACACACAAATACCGGCTCCATCGAACTGTGCCTCGGCGAACGGCAAGCGCGGCGTAGTGTTCAAGTTTTGCAGCACGCGCTCAGTCAGGCGCGGATTGGCCGCCAACTCTGTCGCGTTCATGCCCAGGCCCGTCACTCCGCGATAGGCCGGCTCCGGCGGCAGATGGCTGACCCAGCTACTCATTAGATCCAGGATCGCCCCACCCGGCGGGAAGAATTCCCGGTAGAGCGCCGTCACCGCCCCAATCGCGCCGTCGTCAATGTGCGTGACCAGGCGCGGCTGCGCGTAAAACGCCTCGTCCGCCGTCTCGTCATCGCGCGCAAAATACGTCTCCGGCACTCCAGCCATCGCATCCTCCACCCCAGCTCCATCCCCCAGCGCACCCCGGCGACTCTGCCTATAATAACAACTCCTGTGCCCCCGCGCAAGGGGCCGACTTAACCCCCTGGCCTAAGCAGGAAGGGGGAGCCTTCTGTCTAACTCCCCTCCCCACAAAGGGAGGGGTCCGGCGGTCCTTGCGCCACCGGGCTGGTTTAGTGTAAGCTAGGAGACGGATACCGGGGAGAGGACGCTCTCCACTATGCGCCAATGCCGCGCACTATAAACAGGATCATTGCAACGATAGAGGAGGAATAGTCCGAATGTTAGCATATTTGGGGTTGATTGTCGGGTTGCTGTTGCTGGCCTATGGCGTGCTGGCCTACACGGGATCATCTATGACGGCGAGCCTGCCCCCGCCCCTGCGCCGCGCCGGCGACGCACTGTGGCTGGCCGGTGTGGTGCTGCTGGCGCTGGCCTTTCTCGGCGGTATCATCGGCAGTCTGATCAATGTGGATCTCAAGCTAGTCCGTATCCTACTCGGCATCGGCGGCTTGGTGCTGCTAGGCCTCGCCTGGCCCCGCGCGACTACGCCGGCCGTGTGAATCGTGCGGGTCGCGCGAACCGTGCAGCATGAAACGTAATTTGTTGCGCGTGTGTCGTGTTATGTCAAGGATAATTCTGTGGGAGAGGACTGTGTCCCTAACAAGATCCATTGATTCTTGTCGGTAACGGTGGGGACACAGCCCTTTCTGCGTCTAACTCTAACCCGGCCGACGCCGACGGGCGCTGTTGCGGTTGCCGCCCAGTCTAACGCTTGCTTGGAGATCGCACCTTCCTCAGCTGATAGCGCGGCAACCGCCTGATCCATGCGACCGAGATGTTGGGTGGCACCGGATGTCAACTTTAGGCACCCCATTTGCGGTACTCCCCACTTGCCGGCCTGCCCGCTTATGTGGGCACGCCTCGGTCGCCGGCACCGCTTACGATCTTTAGTTGCGCCTACAGCTACAAAGCTCGACCTACAAGGGCGGGGCGCGCAGTGCGAACTGTGTGCCTAATCGGGTATAATAACTCCATGAACACTGCACAACCCACTGTGAAGATTGTGACCGACAGCACGGCGGATATTCCGGCGGGGCTGGCACGCGAGTTGGGTATCACGGTGGTGCCCTTGCTGCTGCAATTCGGTGAGCAGGTTTATCGGGACCAAATTGACCTGAGCGGCGAGGCGTTTTACCGGCTGTTGCAGGATACACCGGGCGTGCCGACTACCTCGCAACCGCCGATTGGGCAAATCGAGCAGATTTATCGCGATCTGGCCGCCGATGAGTCGCCGGTGGTGTCGATCCATGTGTCGTCGGAGTTGAGCGGTACCTATAGCACTTGCGCGCTGGCGGCGACTTCCATTGATTTGGTGCCGGGGGCGGTGCAAGTGATCGACTCGCAGGCGCTGTCCATGTGCCTGGGTTGGATGGCGATTTTCGCGGCGCGGGCGGCGCGTGATGGGCGCACGCAGGCCGAGATCGTGGATCTGGTGCGGGGGATGATCCCGCGCGTGCGCATCCTGGGGGTGCTAGATACGCTGGAATGGGTGCAGCGCGGCGGGCGGTTGGGCTTGGCTTCGGCCTTTTTGGGTACGATGCTGGCGATTAAGCCGATCTTGCACATGAAAGAGGGCAAGGCGGTGCCGATGGAGCGGGTACGCACCAAGCCGAAAGCGATTAGCCGCATGGTAGACTTGACCGAGAGCTTCGGCCCGCTGGACGGGCTGGCCGTGGTCCACGGCGACGACCCAGAGGAGGCCGCGCGGCTGGTAGATCTGCTGGCGCCGATCTATCCGCGCGAGCGGATTCTGGTGTCGCATATCGGACCGGTGCTGGGATCGCACGTAGGGCCGCGCGCGGTGGGAGTCTGCTGCGTGGTGGCGCGACTGTAGCGGCGAGAGAGGGCAAACGCGATGGACCGTCCGATTGGTCCCTGGCTGGCGCACTTAATTGACCGGCATCAGGATGCTCTGGTGACGCTGCTGACCGATGCCGCGCAGCGTGACATTCCACTGTATAGCACCCTGCCACGCACTGTGGTCTACGAACGGATGGCGCTCTTTTGCCGCAAATTAGCCGAGACGGCAGTGGATGGGGATGCTGAGATTATGCGCGCCTATCTGGAACCGGCGGCGGCGGATCGGATGCGCGCCGGGACGACGGTACACGCTTATTTGCATCTGGCCGATCTGTTTGAGCCGTATATAGAGGGCTTGATCGCTCACGAACTGTCCGACCCGAACGAGGCCACACCGGCAATCCGCTATCTACGGGCGTTGCTGCTGAATGTGCGTATGATTTTCGGGAAGATCAATATGCGAATTTTAACTGATGTCTCAAGCGACTGATATTCTGCAAAAAATCCTCGAACTGGAAGAGCATAAGGGCTTTCAGGACAGCGCTGTGGGCGGCGGGTTAAGCGCGTTTGCCGAGCGCTGGGCGGCACAGGCACGCGCACGCCAGCCACTGGCTGATGGGTTGATCAACGCCATCCGCGATACCTTGCTGCCCTATTCGGAACAGGGACGCAGCAACCGCGAGGTGCGCTTACGACGAACGCTGGACCTGCTGGGCCGGTTGGCGGGCGGTGAGACAGCGGCTCCGACCGATGAGGTAACCGAAGCCGATGCACCCAAACGCAAACCGCGCAAAGCGGCCCCGACAGTGTCGCCGTTAAGCATGGCCGTAGGCGGTACATCATCGGTGCGGGCGACGGACCTACCCCCCCGCTCCTCTGCACTACCAATGAACGGGGCGGCTATTGGTAGTGCACCTGCGCCGGCGGGAGCCGGGCGTAATGAGGGTGCCGCGCCTGCCGAGCATGGGAGCAACGGCGTTGCACCGTCTACAGAGCAGGACAGCAATGGGGCAGCAACTGGGGATGGGGCGCGCAAACCCAGCGGCCTGACCGCCGCGCAGTTGGCCCCGTTGGCCCTTCCGCAGCTTGGAAGCCGCGTCCCGCAATCGGCGGATGCCGCACGGACGGCCCACCGGCGTGCGCCGTCGCTGGATAGCCCGATCCTGGTAGTCAAAGGCGTGCGTGAGCAGACCGCCAAGCTGTTTGAGCGGCTCAACATCTTTACCGTGCGCGACCTGCTCTATTTCTTCCCGCGCCGCTACGATGATTTTAGCGCGCTGAAGCCGATCAGCAGCCTAGTCTACGGCCAGATGGAAACGGTGATCGGCACCATCTGGCAGGTGGATGTCAAGCGCACGCGCAATAACATGGCGATGATTAGCGCGACGGTGGTGGACGATACTGGGTCGCTGCGGGTGATTTGGTTCGGTCGCGAATGGATGGCGCGGCAACTGATCGAAGGCAAGCAGTATGTGTTCAGCGGCAAAGTCAACGAGTTCAATGGACGGCTGGGACTGAACGGACCGGAGTTTGAGCCGTATGACCAGGAGGAGTTGCTGCATACCGGGCGGCTGGTGCCGGTCTACGCGCTGACCGAGGGGCTGACCAAGCGGGTCGTGCGCCGCATCGTGCATGAGGCGGTGATGGGCTTTAGCGATCTGGTGGAGGATGCGCTGCCCGACGCGATCCGCGTGCGGGCGGGCCTATTGCCGCTGCCCAATGCGCTGCGCCAGATCCACTTCCCCAGCGAATGGGGGCTGCTGGAGTCGGCCCGTAAGCGTCTGGCCTTCGACGAGTTTTTCTTGATCCAGTTGGGGATGTTGCAGCGCAAGCAGCATTGGCAGCACGACCAACCGGGCCTAGCTTTCGGCGATCACGGACCGATCCTCGACAGCTTCCGCAGCACCTTGCCGTTCCAATTGACTGGGGCGCAGGATCGGGTAGTAGGCGAGATCCTGGGTGATATGGC
>JBBRPH010000077.1:0-22025 GCA_038228295.1 Chloroflexia bacterium
CAGGAGTGCATATGCGTGTGCCTGGGACTTTTTGTATATGCCGTTGTGCGGGTGGTTGTACCATAAATCTATAAACGCGGCCGTGCCTAGCTACGCACCTGCATCGGCCTTCAGCGCAAAATTGTACAAAGTCGAGCTTAGAGCGCATTAAAAAAGCTGCCTACAAGTCATATCTGTCAGGCATACATCACAAACTTCTTTAACGCACTCTTAACGTGTAGTACGATGCTTTAGCCTATTGCTTTTCACAATAAGGAGTTCTCTGGATGAAACCCGCCCGTTTTTGGTGGTCCCTGCTCGGCGCGCTGACCGGGCTGTTGGTGCTCGGGGGCGCCGCGTTGGCCGCGGATCCCAAGCCACTCGGCACGGGTCCGCTCCCCCCCAGCGCAGGGGTTCTACACAGCCCCAAAGTCCCGCCGCCCGCCGGCGTGGTCAACCCGCTGCAAGAAGGCTTCGAGAGCGGCACGCTCGGCGACTTCGCCTCCGCCGTCACCACCTGCGCGCCTGGCAGCTGCGGCGCGACCCCCGTCATGACCTACACCCACTCTGGCGCTTACGCCGCCTTCCTGCCCGACGTGGGCAACATCAGCGATCAGCAGTTGGTGCTGACCAGTGCGCTGGCCCTGCCCGCCGGCGCGACCAGTGCCGGTCTCAGTTTTTGGCAGCGCTACAGCTTCGAGACCAGCGGCACGAGCTACTATGACGGCGGGGTCCTCGAAGTCTCCACCAACGGGGGCAGCACGTGGACCGATGCCGGGGCCAATATCACCAGCGGGGTCTACACGGCAACGATTGCCACTGGTACTGGGAACCCGCTGGGCGGGCGTATGGGCTGGGGCGGCAGCACCGGCAACGCGTTCCAGCAAGTGCAGGTCAACCTCTTGCCCTACGCCGGCCAGAATCTGCTCTTCCGCCTGCGCCTGGGCACCGACGCCTCGGGTGCGGACGCAGGTTGGTGGATCGATGACCTGCACGTCACCTACGCGGCGGTCGTGCCCTGTGGGCCGGCGGTCTGGAGCCAGGCGGCTCCGTACCCAGGGCCGATAGTAGCAGCGGCGGTGGTCGCGCAAGGCGGCGCGCTCTACAGCTTCGGCGGGATCATCAGCGGCACCATCACCGCGAATGCCTATAAGTATGACCCGGCGGCCGGAGTCTGGTCCGCCCTGGCACCCCTACCGGCGATGCGCTACGGGGCCGGCGCGGTGAGCGACGGCACCGCCATTTACATCCTCAACGGCGGCCCCGGTACGCCTAGTAATACGCTGTATCGCTATAATCCGGCGAACAACACCTATACCAGTCTACCGGCACCCAACATTGCTACGATGTTCCAGGGCGCAGCCTACCTAAGCGGCAAAATCTACCGCGTCGGTGGGCGTGGCACCAGCGGCAACACGAACACGGTGGAAGTCTACAACCTCGCCACCAACATTTGGGCCGCCGTCGTCAACTATCCCCAGTCCATACGTGGACCGCAGGTGCTGGCCCATAACGGCTTCCTGTATGCCGCCGGTGGTCAGGACGCTACCAGTGGTGGCACGGTCAAGACCTACCGCTATGACCCGTCCCTCAACTGTTGGGAAGATGGCGCTATCGCCGATCTGCCGGGGCCGCTCTACGGCGGCAGCGGTGATTTCTACAATGGGCGCTGGCTACTCGCCGGCGGCACTCCTAACGGCAACAGCATCTTCGATAGCGTAGTGGCGTGGGATCCGGCCGCGAACACCTGGAGTAGCCTCACCACCATGCCACAGGGCGAAGTGATTTTTGGCGCAGCCACGGTCGGCGAATCGTTCTATACGGTCGGCGGCCAATTCCGACTTGGCTCATCATACTACAGCGCGAACGTCCAGCAGTACACCGAAGCGCCCTGCGGGACCACCACGCCCACCGTCACCGCGACTGCCACGCCCGGCGGCCCCACGGCTACCGCCACCGCCACCGTCACGCCCGGCGGCCCTAGCGCCACGCCTTGCCCGATCAATTTCAGCGACGTGCAGCCCAGCGACTACTTCTACACGCCGGTGCAGTATCTCTATTGTCGCGGCGTGATCAGCGGCTACGCGGATAACACCTTCCGCCCCAACAATCCCACCACCCGCGCCCAACTCAGCAAAATCGTGGCGTTGGGCTTTGCCCTACCCAGCCAAACCCCCGCCGCCGGGGCCTATACCTTCACCGATGTCCTGCCCGGCAGCACCTTCTTCACGGTGGTCGAAACCGCCGCCGCCCATCATCTGGTCAGCGGCTACACCTGCGGCGGTACGAACCCGCAGACCACGCCGCCCAGCGCCGAACCCTGCGACCCGGCCAGCCGGCCCTACTTCCGCCCCAGCAACAACGTCACGCGCGGCCAACTCAGCAAGATCGTGGTCCTCGCCGCCGGCTGGCCGCAGGTCCACCCCGCGACCGCCCACTTCAGCGATGTGCCGAGCAGCAACATCTTCTATCCGTTCATCGAAACCGCGTTCTGCCGCGGCGTGATCAGTGGCTACAATGACGGCACCTTCCGGCCTAGCAACCCGGCCACACGCGGCCAGATCAGCAAAATCGTCTATCTCGCGCTCAACGCGGGCCTCGGCGCGTGCCCTGCCCCTTAACGCGCTAGGGCCCCTACGCACGCTGAAACGCCCCCGCGCCGGCAGTCAGGGGGCTGCCGGCGCGGGGGCCGGACCTAACCCCCGCCCCTACTTCGCGTCCAGGCGCACGGCGGCCAGGGCGAACGACAGCCGCCGCGTATCCTGGGGTGTGCCAGTGGTGAGCGCGGGCGTGGAGCTGCGGAAGCTGAGCCGATGCTTGCCCGGCGGCACGGTCAGCACGACGGCGGCCGGGGTCCACCGTTTAACGACCACCGATCGCCAACCGCCGACTGCCCACTGACGACCGCTGCTACAGAGCTCCCGCCACCACCTCCCCGCCCACCAGCGTCGCCGTCACGCGAGTTTGCGGGAGCGTGGTGGGATCTTCGGTGAACGGATCATGGTCGAGCAGGATAAGGTCGGCCACTTTGCCGGGGGTGAGAGTGCCTTGCCAAGACTCCGTGCCCGCAGCGTAGGCTGCGCCGTGGGTGTAGGCGCGTACAGCATCGGCAACAGAGAGCCGTTCGGCAGGATACCAGCCGCCGGGCGGCTCGTGCGCTGTGTTCTGGCGCGTAACGGCGGCGTGAATACCCAGCAGCGGATCGAACGTTTCCACTGGGCAGTCGGAGCCGAAGGCCAGACGGGCACCCGCCGCCTGCAAACTGTGCCAGGCATAGGCGCCGCGCCCGGCCCGCGCGCCCCACAGCCGGTCGGCGGCTTCCATGTCGGAAGTCGCGTGGATCGGCTGCATTGAGGCGATCACGCCCAATTCGCGGAAGCGGGGCCAGTCGGCGGGGTCCACCAGTTGCGCGTGTTCAATGCGGTGCCGCAGCGCGTAACGGCTATAGCCGTCCACCTCCGGGCCGTGGGGGCGCGGCAGGTCACCCAATTCCACCTGCCGGGCGCGCGCGAAGGCATCCAGCACGCGCCGGTTGGCCGCGTCGCCGATGGCATGGATGGCCGAGGGGATACCCGCCCGTGCCGCCGCCAGGATCGCCGCTTCCATCGCGTCCTGCGCGACGGTCTGCACGCCGCAGTTAGCGGCGCTACCCGCAAACGGGGCCAGCATTTCAGCGGTTTGCGATCCCAGACTGCCGTCGGAGAAGATTTTGAGCGGCCCGATCCGCAGGCGCGTATTGCCGAAGCCGCTGCGCAGTCCGGCGGCTAGGCTCGCATCCAGCGTGGCGAGGGCCAGTAGCATCACCACACGCACCGGCAGCGCACCGGCGGCCGCTAGCTCTTGAAAGGTGTGGAACGTGGCCGCGTCCTCAATATCGTGGAAGCCGGTTAGCCCCGCCGCAGCCACAGCCGCCAAGCCCCGGCGCACCGCATCGGCTTGCTCGGCGGCGCTTTCGTCGGGCACCAAGCGATAGACTAGATCCATCGCCGCGCCTTCATAGAGTAGCCCATCCGGTGTGCCCGTTGCATCGCGCCCGATGCGACCACCCGCCGGGTCCACGGTGGCGTGATCAATGCCCGCCATGTGCAGAGCCGCGCTGTTGACCCAGATCGAGTGACCGTCTTTGCGCGTCATCACCGCCGGGTGGTCGCCGGTCACGCGGTCAAGGTCGGTCCGTGTGGGGAAGCCGTTAGGCTGCCAGAGGTTGTTGTTCCAGCCGCTACCGCGTACCCAAGCGCCCGGTTCCAACGTGGCAACGCGATCCTCCACTCGCTGCAACGCCGCGCCCAAGCTAGGCACCCCTTCCAGATCCACGCGCAGCAGCCCCCAAGCATACCACATGAAGTGGATGTGGGCATCAATCAGCCCCGGCAGCACGATGCGCCCGCCGCCGTCCACCATTCGCGCTCCCGGCCCCGCTGTCGCCGCAACGGCGGTGCGCGATCCCACGGCCAGCAGGCGTTCGCCACGCCAAGCCAGCGCCTCGGCCTGCGGTGTGGCCGGATCCATCGTGTAGGCCCGGACGTTGTACAGGATCGTTACGTCGTTTCGGCTCATTGGCGCTCCTCCCATAATTCCTAATCCGTGATTATGTATTGTCGTATAGCGTCGGCCACAGCAGGATTTACACCGCGAAGCGCGCGAAACATTCGTCAGCATCTTCGCTGCCTTCATGTCGTGGCGGTGAAGTTAGCCGCTTGACAGCGCGCCCGGCGCAGGAGTAGAATCAGGCCATGACTGATCGCCATGCGACTCCCAACAATGAGGCGCTGGCCGAGCAATTGCGGGCCGAGCGTGCTCGCGCCGCTCGGTTGGCCGCTGAACTGGTGTTGGAGCGCGACAAGGTTCGCCGGTTGCAAGAGGGCTTCAACCGTAAAGACAGCGAAGCCTGGCACCAAAGCACCACCATCGAGACGCTCAAAGGCGAGCTCCGCAGCATCGCCGGCATGGCCGCCGAGTTACAGCGGGTGCTGATCGAGTCGCAAGCACCCGCCTTGCCGTCCGCTGCGTCCTACAATCCTGCCCTGTCCGCCGCCCCTCCCGTGGCGCTCAACAGCCTCAGCCCTGCCGCGCAAGATGCCCAACTAGCCCTGCGCGGCGCACTGATGGACCTGGAAGACCGCCTGCAACAAGCCGTCGCCCTGGTGCTCGATGAGTTCAACACGCGCACCGCTGCCGAAGACCGCATCCGTGACCTCGAAGCCCAACTCGCCGGTGTCCGCCGCCGCATTAGCGAAGGCTAATCCGGCGCTCAAGTACCGTTAACCGCCTAATAAACGCGATCGCAGCACGACAGGAGGTATCGTCATGGCTGAGGATCAGGCCCATGCGGATGCGGAGGCCCAGCGCAGCCCACGGCAGGAGACGACTGCTAACAGCGGAGCGGCAGCAGGGCCGGAGAATACCGCCGCCCTGCAACGCATGGCATTAGTGAACCACCCGCACATCCAGGGGCGCGGCAATGCCCCGCTGCGCCAAGTACAATTGCTCCATCTGCAACGCACCTACGGCAATCGGGTCACCCAACGCTATGCGGCGGCCCGGCCGGCCGTCGCGATCCAGCGCGTGGAGGTCGGCAAAGCGCCGCCAACCCTGGCCTCGCAGCTGAACAACCGCGTCGGGCAGATGGCGAACGAAGCCGGGATTACGCCCAAAAAGATCGTAGATGAGATGATTCGGCTCATCAACGCCGATATTGTCGCGGCGATCCTGGTCATCCCCCCCGCCCCGGTACTTGCCCACCCGTTAGCAGTGCCGGCCCCGGCAACCGCCGCAGAGATTGCTTTGCGCGGTTTACACAGCCAATTAGCAGCGGATAATAGCGGCGTTCCCGATGTAGGGTTCTTTAAGATCTATGTCTCCAACAAGTCCCTACAGGAGGCGGTGCAACAAAAGCAGGTGGACCACCTCGTAGGCGCGATTGACAGCTTGCTGGACCCCTATATCAGCCGGGCCGAGCGCAGTATCTACACCAGCGCCGTCCACAACCCGAACGCGGAGCTGCGAGCGATGGTCGGCGCGACAACTACGGGCGGCAATCAACTAGAAAAGGCGGCGACCACCCACCTCGCGAACAATGTGCGCGGCGCAGTGCACGAATTGAGTGCCGAGAACAAAACAGCCCTCAGCGCGGCCCTCAAAGAGATGCCGGTGGTCAAACGGATGCTGAACGACACACTGGGCACCGGCGGCGGCCAGGCGGCCGACTTGTTGAAAGGCATGGACGAGACCGGTGGCGCGAAAATCACCGAGCAGTTTGTGAACCGCGTGGCCGACGGGCTGACGAAGCTAGGCGATTTGGTGGAAAGTGGGAAGCTGCCGCCCCGTGCGCGCGTGCCCAACATCGAAGTCAACCCCGACAAGATTGTGCAGGAACCCGACACTTCGATACTCGGCAAGTTGCGCGGGGCGACAAAGCAAGTGGTCGAAGTCTTCCGCGCCGATGCCAACCGCGATAACAATCGTGTGCGCCTCTCCGCGCTGACCGATGTAGCGACGGTCGTGCATGAGTTCGGTCATCAGGTGGAGTTTTTCCTGTCGGTCGAGGAATGGCGCGACATCCAAGATCTGTTGCGGATGCGCCATCAGGGCGGCAATCTGGTTGCGATTTACCCTAACCACACCGACCCGGAAGTGCGCAAAGAGCCGGCCTTTAACGCCGTCATGCCGGCCACCGGAGCCTACAGCGCCAAAGCCTACGCGGACGGTAGCACCGAGGTGATGTCTATGACGCTGGAATATTTCAGTACGCCGGCCAATGCGGCGAAAATGATCAATGACGATCCGCTGCAAGCCGCGATCATCCTGCGGCTGATACGGCCCACTGAGTTTCGGCAGATCGTCCCAGCACCGCTGCGTGCCCTCCTGCCGCGCGGCGATGTTTAGAGCAGCGCACCCACCCGTTTAGCCAGGGTGCGCGCCCCCCGAACGGCTGATGCTGCGCAGCCCGGCGCGGCGCTATAGTGTATCCATAGGACAACAGCGGGGCGCAAAGCCCCAGTATGGAGGAACCAATGGATACCCAAACAGAGAAAAACGATGTGTTGCGCCAGGTCTCGCATGGACTGGCCGATGCGGTGGCAAAGGTGAGCGCGGGACTGGTCACGGTGGCCGGGCGACCGCGCCAAGCCGCGACGGGCATTGTCTATGCCCAAGACCTGATACTGACCGCCGATCATGTACTGGAACGCGAAGAAGATCTGAGCATCCAGACCCCCGACGGGCGCACCCTGCCCGCGACGTTTGTGGGCCGCGACCCGGCCAGCGACCTGGCCGTGCTGCGTGTCGAGGGGCTGAACCTGGCCCCGGTGGCGAAGGCCGAAGACGGGGCGCGCGTCGGCCAGCTCATCCTGGCCGTGGGCCGTCCGTCGGCCGAAGGCCCGATGGCTAGCCTGGGCATCGTCAGTGCGGTTGGGGGGCCGCTACGGACCGAGTGGGGCGCGGCGCTGGAGCAGTATATCCGCACCGATGCCACCCCCTACCCCGGCTTCTCCGGTGGACCGCTGGTGGACGCGACCGGCGCGGTGGTTGGGCTGACCACCACCGGGCTGATCAACGGCGTGACGCTGGGCGTGCCGGCGGCGATTGCTTGGCGCATCGCCGATAGCCTAACCCAACACGGCACGATTAAGCGCGGCTACCTAGGCATCAGCAGCCAGCCGGTGCAGTTGCCGGAAGGCCAGCGCGGCGGCGGCAAAGCCGAGGCGGGGCTGCTGCTCGTGCGCGTGGAGCCGAACAGCCCGGCCGCGCAAGGCGGCTTACTGTTGGGCGATGTGGTCGTGGCCTTCGACGGTCAGCCAATCAGCGACACCGACGACCTGCAACCGCTACTCAGCGGCGGGCGCGTGGGCCAACCCGTCAAGCTAAGTGTGCTGCGCGCCGGGGCACTGCATGAAATCACCGTCACGGTGGGACAGAGGGACTAATCATGTTGACCGATTTTCTTCCCAACGTGATCTCGCACTCGATCGCCGACATGGTCGAGCGCGTCGGACCGAGCGTGGTACAGGTGCGGCGGCGCGGCGAGGGCGGCGGCGCGGGCGTGATCTGGACAACGGACGGTCGGATCATCACCAACCACCACGTCGTCAGCCACGGCGGGCCGGTGGAAGTGCTGCTGACCGATGGGCGCACGTTTGAGGCCCAGGTCACGCATCGCAACCCCACCCTGGACTTGGCGACGCTCAAAGTAGACGCGACCGATCTACCCGCCGCGCCGGTGGGCGACTCGACCCACCTGCGGATCGGCGAACTGGTCTTTGCCATCGGCCATCCGTGGGGCCAACGCGGCGTGGTTACGGCCGGCATCGTTAGCGGCCTGGGCGAAGTGAGGGTGCCGGGCGGCGACGATCACCACGCCCAGTATGTGCGGGCCGATGTGCGGCTGGCGCCCGGTAACTCCGGTGGCCCGCTGCTCGACGCGACCGGCAATGTAGTCGGCATCAACGCCATGATCTTTGGTGGCGATATGGCCGTGGCGATCCCCAGCCATGTAGCAACGGCTTGGGTGGCCGGCCAACCCAGCCGCCGCACCTTTCTCGGTGTAGCGATCCAACCGCTGCAACTACCCAAAGGGCGGCGCGGGCGCGCGGCGGGGCTGCGCGTCGTCGAGATTAAACCCGGCGGTCCGGCGGATCAGGCCGGCTTGCAACGCGACGATGTGCTGCTCGATATAGACGGGCAAGTGCTAGACCACCCCGACGCGCTGCTTGATGCGGTAGACGGGCGCGAAGGCGACGGCCCGGTGCATCTACACGTCTTGCGGCGTGGCGCACTGCTATCGCTCGACCTAACCCCTGCCGTGCAGGACTTGGCTTCTTGACACGCATTGGTATCGCAGCCCCGACCCCGATGATGCGGGCGGGGCTGCGAACCATGCTCACCGGGCCGGAGTTCGCTGTGATCAGCGAGGCGGGCACCCCGGCAGCCGCGCTTGACGGTCCGATCGTAGACGTGCTGGTGATCGGCGACGAACGCACGTTGACCGACGTGAGCGGCGCGCCCGACGGCGTGCGCCTGCCGGCGTTTGTGGTGCTGTCGGACAGCGACCGCACGGCAGCCGCGTTGCGCGGCCTACCGCTGCCCGGTTGGGGCATCGTTGCGCCGGCCGCTCCAGCTGCCGAACTGCAAGCTGCGGTGCAAGCCGCCGCACAGGGGTTGATTGTGCTGCCCGCGCCGCTGGCGGCCCGCCTACTAGCCGGGCGCCCGGTCGCCGCCGAACAGGTGGATCGCGGCCCCGACGAACCATTAACTGCCCGCGAGGGCGAAGTGCTAGACTTGCTGGCGCAAGGGCTGGCGAACAAAGCTATCGCCCGTCGCCTCGGTATCAGCGAGCACACAGTCAAGTTTCATGTTAGCGCAATCTATGGTAAACTGGGCGCGAGCAGCCGCACCGAAGCGGTCAGTCGCGGCGCACACCGAGGATTGATTACACTTTAAGCGTGAAACGTGAGATCTGATTATCGGATAAATCCGCGCTCGGCGCTGGAATTGAGGTGACTCTGTGGCAAAACCGGTTATTATGACCGTGGACGACGATGCTGATGTGCTACGGGCGATTGAACGCGATCTGCGGCGCAAGTACAGCAAAGAGTATCGGGTTTTGGCTGCCGATTCGGGGGCCACAGCGCTGGAGACGCTGCGCGAACTGCATCGCCGCAATGATCCTGTCGCCCTGTTGCTGGCCGACCAGCGGATGCCCCAGTTAGACGGCGTAGCCTTCCTGCAAGAAGCCTTGACGCTCTACCCCGACGTGAAACGCGCCCTGCTTACCGCCTACGCCGACACCGATGCGGCCATCAAAGCGATCAACGCGGTGCGAATTGACTACTACCTGATGAAGCCCTGGGACCCGCCCGAAAATCAACTCTATCCCGTGCTGGACGACCTGCTAGGTGATTGGCAGGCCCACTTCCACCCGCCGTTCTCCGGCACACGCATCATCGGCCACCGTTGGTCGGCCGAATCACACGCGATCAAAGATTTCCTGGCTCGCAACCAGATCCCCTATGAGTGGCTAGACATTGAAAGCGATGGGGAAGCACCCAAGTTGATCGCGGGGCTGGGTACGCCGGCTCCCCAACTGCCGGTGGTAATCTCGCCCGACGGCACCTGGCTAACCCAACCGACCATCGCCCAAGTTGCGGCCAAAGTCGGCTTGCAGACACAGGCCGGAATGCCCTATTATGATCTAATCATTGTCGGCTCCGGCCCGGCCGGACTGGCGGCTGCCGTCTACGGCGCATCGGAAGGATTGCGGACACTGCTGATCGAGCGCGAAGCGCCGGGTGGGCAGGCCGGCACCAGTTCACGCATCGAAAACTACCTGGGCTTTCCCACCGGCCTCAGCGGCGCCGATCTGGCGCGCCGGGCCGTCACCCAAGCACGCCGCTTCGGCGTCGAGATCCTGACCCCGCAAGAAGTGACCGGCGTGAAGATAGACGGCCCGTATCGGGTCGTGCAACTGGCGGACGGCGGCGCGATTGGCTGCCACGCGTTGATGATCGCCACGGGCGTATCGTATCGCAAACTGGATGCGCCGGGCATCGCAGCGCTGACCGGCGCGGGCGTGTATTACGGCGCAGCCATGACCGAGGCATTCTCTTGTCGCGATGAAGATGTGGTGATTGTCGGCGGGGCCAACTCGGCCGGGCAAGCCGCGATGTACTTCGCTAAGTATGCCCGTACCGTGACCATGCTGGTGCGCGGCGACTCGCTGGAAAAGGGGATGTCGCAGTATCTGGTGGACCAGATCCGTGCCACGCCCAACATCGTCATCCGTCTCTGTACCAGTGTCGCTAGTGTGCAGGGTGAGGGGAGCCTGGAAACCGTCACGCTTGCCGACTCGCAAGCCGGGACCACGGAAGCGCTCAAAGCAACAGCGCTGTTCATCTTTATCGGCGCCCAGCCGCGCACCGACTGGGTGGGCGAGCTAGTGCTGCGCGATAAACAGGGCTTCATTCTGACCGGTCCCGATCTGCTGACCGACGGCAAACGGCCCGCCGGCTGGACGGCCGATCGCGATCCATTCTTGCTGGAGTCGAGCGTGGCGGGCGTGTTTGTGGCCGGCGATGTGCGGCACGGCTCGGTGAAGCGTGTCGCATCGGGAGTGGGCGAGGGCGCAATTGCCGTGGCTTTGATCCATCAGTATTTGAGCAAGTTGTAACGGCGAAAGGCGACCCCATGACCCCCACTGCAAGCCAAAACGCCCTGTTTCCGCACCTGTCGGACGACGACATTGACTGCCTACGCGCCCACGGCAGCGAACAGACGCTGGCTCCCGGCGAACGGCTGTTCACGCAGGACCAACCCGCCGACAGCTTCTATGTGATGCTCGATGGGCAGATCAAAATCAGTAAACAGATGGGCGCGGAAGAGACCGTACTGGCGATTCATGATCCCGGCGAGTTTAGCGGTGAATTATCGCTGCTGACCGGCGGCAACTATATCGCCAACGCCTACGCCCTCGGCCCGGCGCGCGTACTACGGGTCACCGCCGAGGCGTTCCGCCACGCGCTGGCCCAAAATGCGCCCGGCGCACGGATCATCTTAGTGGCGATGACCCGGCGGATGGCCGAAACCGAGCAGATCGCCCAGCAGCGCGAAAAGCTGGCCGCGCTGGGCAAACTGTCGGCAGGACTGGCGCACGAACTAAACAACCCCGCCGCCGCCGCGCAACGTGCCGCCGAGCAATTGCACAGCAACCTGGACGCGCTGTTCGCCGCCACACCCGGCAGCGAAGGCACTAACGCAGCGACCCTGAACGCGATCATCAGTGATGCCCGCGCCCATGCCGCGACGGCACCACGCCTGACTCCACTGCAAAAAGGTGATGCCGAAGACGCGCTGGGCACCTGGCTGGACGATCATGGCGTAGCCGCCGCCTGGGATCTAGCACCCACGCTCGTTGAGGCGGGACTGGACTCGGCCTGGCTGGATGATGTAGCAGCCCGGCTCCCTGCGGCGGCATTGGAGCGTACCGTCACTTGGCTGGGCCAGGCACTGGCGGTATGCAGCCTGATCAGCACTATCGAAGGCAGCACCCGGCGCATCTCAGCGCTGGTCAAGGCGGTTAAATCCTACACCTATATGGACCAGGCTCCTGTGCAGGAGATCGACATCCACGAAGGGCTGGAGAATACGCTGCTGATCCTGGGCCACAAGTTGCGCCCCTTCCAGGTGGAGCGCGCTTATGACCGCACCCTGCCGCTCCTCTGCGCGCATGGCAGCGAGCTCAATCAAGTTTGGACCAATTTGATTGACAATGCGCTGGATGCGATGGGCGAGGCGGGCACGCTGCGCCTCCGCACCTGGCGCGAGGCGGATAGCTGTGTGGTGGTGGAGATCGGCGACACGGGGCCGGGCATCCCGCCGGCCATTCAGGGGCGCATCTTTGAGCCGTTTTTCACTACCAAAGGCGTGGGCGCGGGCAGCGGCCTGGGCCTAGACATCGTCCATCGCATTGTCGTGCAAACTCATCATGGCGACATTCGCCTCTTATCGCAGCCCGGCGACACGCGCTTCCAAGTGCGCTTGCCGCTCGACGGCTGAGTCATCGTTTACCGGGCGGTGAGGCGCGCACCCTCTTATTGTGCGTGACAAGGAGCTTATACATGGCAAATGCAACCTGTACCCATCTCGATCAGATCCACGAAGTGACCCCCAGCGCACAAGGCTGCGAAGATTGCCTGAAGACGGGCGATACGTGGGTCCACCTGCGCGAGTGCCAGACCTGCGGCCACGTCGGCTGCTGCGACTCGTCGAAAAACAAGCACGCTACCAAGCACTTTCATGCGACCCACCACCCGATCATCCAGTCTTTCCAACCCGGCGAGGACTGGCGCTGGTGCTACGTGGACGAGGTATACGTCTAGTCGGCAATCGGCAGGAGACGGAATGTAGCAGGGCTGCTACAGCGCTAATGTCGGTGCTGTAGCAGCCCTGCTTGCTGCGCTAGCACTGGGTTGCGGGGTCAGTCCAACTTAGTGTAGTCCTGTCGGCTCATGGCCTATTCGCAGGGCAGCGTCACTTGGAAGGCTGCGCCGCCGCCGGGTGCGCCGGTCGCGCTGATCGTGCCGCCGTGCGCTTCGATGATGGCGCGGCTGATATAGAGGCCCAGACCGAGACCGCCGGTGCGGTTCAGCGGGGTGTCGCCCTGATAGTAGCGCCGAAAGAGCTGCGAGAGTTGCGCGGCGCTGAGACCGGGTCCACTGTCACGCACGCGCACAACGGCCCGGCTGTCGGTGCTTGTGAGGTCCAGACAGATTATGCCGTCGGCGGGCGAGTATTTCATCGCATTCGCCAGCAACTGTTCAAATACCTGACTTAGGCGGGTCGCATCGCCCATCACCCAGCAGTGTAAGGTTTGCGTATCCACCTCAAACTGCAAACCGGGCCGACTGGAGGCACGCACACGCTCCAACGCGCCCTGCACCACGGTCCACAGGTCGATCCGCTCCAGCGCCAGGTGTAGCTGGCCCTGTTCAATGTTGGAGATGTCAAGCAGCGAATCGACCAGCCGATTCAGCCGTTGTGCCTGCGACCAAATGATATTCACCTGCTGCCCGAAGCGGCTCTTCTCATCCAGCGCACTTTTGCGCATCAACTGGGTATAGCCCAGGATGGCCGTCAGGGGGGTCCGCAATTCGTGCGACACGGCGGACAGGAACTCGTCTTTAGCCTGCTGGGCGCGCAATTCACGTTCATAGAGGCGCGCATTTTCCAGCGCAATGGCCGCCTGATCGGCCAGCGCATCCAGCAACTGGATATCGTCGGAAGTGTTGGTCAGGCGCGGGTCGAACAGCCAGACGACCACCGCTCCGACCAAACGCTGTTGGGCCAGCAAGGGCGTGACTATGTAGGTGTGCGCGCCGAATGGGACTCGGTACGGATCAGGCGCATCACCGAGCACCGGGCGGGCGGCATTGACCAACAGAGTCTCCCCGTGTAACACCGCCTGGCCGATGCCGCTGTCGCCCAGGCGCGGCGGATGGCTCTGCAAATAAGCCATGCGGTCCGATCCGTCGGCAGGGCGCGTGTCGGTATACGCAGCAAGGGTTAGATCTTCCTCGTTTTTGTGCAGTAGATAGATCGCGCAGGCTTCGCCCAGCACCTCGGTCACCGCGCGACTGAGCGCGTGCAGCACCTGACCCATTTCGAGGCTTGAATTAAGTAGCCGGCCCGTCTGGACCAGGAACCCGGCGCGGCGCACTTGGCGCTCGGCTTCGGCAAACAGTTGTGCATTTGCCAGCGCCACCGCTACCTGATTAGCAAAGGTAGTCAAGGCCGCTAAATCGTCGGCATTATATGTATGAGACGTATTATGGTAGAGCGCCAGCGCTCCCAAGGCTTCGTCTTTCTGAATAAACGGCGCAACGACTAGGCTGCGGATGCCCTCCTGTATCACCGCGTCGTGCAGGGGCCCCATCAGCGGATTAGTCTGCACATCCGCAATATAGACCGGCTGCCGCCGCGCCTCCGCCGCGCCGCCGGCTGCCTGGCGATAGTTCGCGTTGACCGCTGCCACATAGGTATCGGACAAGCCGACGGCATTCGCACAGCGCAACGGACCACCCGGCTCGCGCAGGAAGACCGCTGCACGGTCCGCGTCAAAAACGTGGCGGGCTTGGTTCAGCAACAGAGCGACAATCGGTTCGATCTCGCGCGTCGAAGTGATCAGTGTGGATAGATCGTAGAGCGCCTGCGCCCGGCGTTGGGCCGCTAAGTAACGGCGCGGCAAACTCTCGTCGATCTCCCCTACAGCATCAGCCATGCGAGGTGCCTCGGTCTCCGGGCGGCGGCCGGCTGCGGCCGCCGTCACACTACCGCAAGACTTAGGATACAAAAGCGGGTACTAATAGTACCCGCTTTTCTAATACTGCTTTCAGTATAACCATGTTGCCGGCAGAGATCAAGAGGTAGATAGACCAATCTTAAGCCCAACCGCATCCTCTGCTTGATAGATGTTACGGAACGGCGGTTGGTTACGCGATCAGGCAAATAGTGCACACGCAATTATTACGCACGGCTCCCTTCAGGAGCGGAATTAGGCTGCGGACGGCAGTTGACAAGCCCAGGTACGAGGGGTACAATGCAGCTATGGACGAGGCCATCTTAGACCCCAGTATTGACGCACACGCCTTAGCTCACCTGTCACCAACCGCGCTGGCGCGCAACGCGCTGTTCGCCGGGCTGTCGCCCGAAGAACTAGCGCGCCTGTCCGGGCGGCTACGCTATCGCCGCGCCAAAAAGGGCGTGATTCTCTGCCGGGAAGGCGACCCCAGCGATGCGATGTATATCATCGAAGCCGGGCAGGTAAAGGTCTACAAAGAGAACGTTGAAGGACGTACCGTGCTGGCGACGCTCGGCCCCGGCACCCCGGTGGGAGAAATGGCCTTGCTGACCGGCGAACCGCGCAGTGCCACGCTGATCATCAGCATTGATGCCGAGCTCTGGGAACTGAGCAAAAGCGACTTTGATGCCGTGCTACGCGAGTACCCGACCATTGCGCTGACCTTTAGCCGCGTACTGGCCCAGCGCCTGATGCAGACCGACAACCGCCGCGACACCGAGGATTTTTCGCGCCTGGTGGGGCTAGTCAGCACGCCGCAGGATGCCGCCCAGTTGGCCGAAAGTATGGCCCGCCAGAGCGGTCGCCAGGTGCTGTTGCTTGACCTGGTGGAGACCGGCGACGAGTGCAGCACCATTGACCCCGCCGATCCCTTCCACGATGTGGTGACCATAAGCGAACGGGTGTCGCGCGTAGACGTGCCGGTGGAGGTTAGCAGCGGCGACTTCAGCGAGATTGCGTCGCGCCTGTTGGTGCGTTTCGACCACTTGCTGGTGCGTCTGCCGGATCAGGGCGGGCCGTACATGACCCAGGCGCTCGATCTGTGTGACACGATCATTATTTTCGGGCAGCGGTTAGGCCATTGGCTGCTGCGCAGCACGGTAGCGCCGGATCGTATCGTGCAAGTGCTCGGCCCCGGCGATCCGCGCTACGAGGTGGGTCGCGCCGGCCGCGAATTAGACCGGCTAGCGCGGCGCGTGGTGCGGATGCGGGTAGGCTTGGCCCTCAGCAGCGGGGCCGCGCACGGCCTGGCCCATATCGGCGTGCTGCGCGTGCTGGTCGAAGCCGGCATCCCGATTGATATGGTGGCGGGCACCAGCATGGGGTCGCTGATCGGCGGCGCATTCGTGGCCGGTAACACCCCCGATGACCTGTATCGGTTGGGTAAAGAGTTTTCACTGGTCAAAAAGTTTGGTAGCTGGCGCAAGTTCTGGGACTTCCAGTTCCCGCGCTCCGGCGTGGTCAAGGGCAACGCGGCCAAACGCTGGATTGACGGCTGGATGCGCGGCAAATCGTTCGAAGACCTGGAGATTCCCTATTTCGTGGTCGCTGCTGAGGTGCTAACCGGGCGGGCGGTCACGTTCACCAGCGGCAAGTTGTCGGAGGCGGTGCGCGCCAGCGTCTCGATGCCCGGCGTGATGCAACCGGTCCTCTATCGCGATGAGTTTTTGGTGGACGGCGGGCAGGTGGATCCGGTGCCGTGTAGCACGCTGGCCGGCGCGGGAGCCGACATTATCATTGCCTCGAATGTTATTCCGCAGGTAGAGGAGCGTGCCTACCGCAGCGTGCGGATGCGCGTCGGCCCTGGGCGCCCGCCGACGATCCTGGAAATCTACAACAGTATGCGCGAAATCATGGAAGCGCAGATCGCCGTTCTGAAAATGTCGCCCTACGATGTGTTGATCAGCCCCAAAGTCGGGATGTACAGCGCCACCGAAGCCGAGCGGCTGGATGAGTTTGTGCGCCTGGGGGAAGAAGCCGCCCGCAGCCAACTCGCCGGCATCCAGGCATTGCTCACCCCCGGCACAGTGCGTGCCGCTCGCCGTTAGGCGGAGTAATGTAGCCGCGCTTGCGGCGCCCTTATAGGCGTTCGTAGGTGCTGACGGTGCGCTCGGTCAGCAGGTTGCCGGTGTGTTTGGTCTGCTTGGGTTCCACCAGCAGCACGTGGACTTCTTCGGCGGCAACAGGTAGATGCTCGACCCCTGCCGGCACCACAAACAACTCCCCCTCGGCTAGCCACACGTCGCAGTCGCGCAAACGGATCAGCAGCCGGCCCCGCACCACCAAGAACATTTCATCTTCAGCCTCGTGTTGATGCCAGACAAACTCGCCTTTCAGCTTCGCTAAGAGTAGATAGTTGTCGTTTAGCTCACCCACGATTTTGGGCGTCCAATACTGCTGAAACTCCGCGAACTTGTCGCTGAGGCGTACTACATCGCTCATCAGGTTTACTCCCATCGCTTGCGCCTAGCCGCCTCAATCGCGGGTTCACTCAACTACCTGAGAGACACAAACCTGCGGCCCGATGCGCGCCGCAGGTTTGTTGTTTGGGGCTATAAGGACTAGAAGCCGGGCGGCCTACTTCTTCTCCCGCCGGCGTTCGCCACGAGCGGAAGTACCACGCGGGTTGCCCGCCGAGCCGCTAGGCCGCACAACGGTGGTGCTGTCGGGCGCAGATGGGGCCGCTGTGCCGCGGGCCGCACGGGGAGCCGTCGCCGGGCGGGCGGGCGGCGCACCGGCCGCTAGGGCGGCGGCCTTGCGCGGCTTGAGGGTGGTCAGGTACTTCGCCAACTCAGCCGGATAGCGCATACGAAAATAGAAAGCTGCATAGACCACAAAGCCGAGCGCGACCAATAGCAGTAAATAGAGCCAGAAGCGGGCGTTCAGCCCCTCGATGCCGACCACGCGGAAGATCATGAATAGCACGCCTGCCAAGCCCAACCCAGCGACGACCAGACTCCAAAAATTGGCAAGGCGGAAGTTCAGCCGATGCCCACGCCAACGGTTTTTGCCGACCAGATAATAATAGCCGCCGCCTAGCAGCGCGATCAAGCTGAGAAGCGCAAAAATCCCCGATAGCACACCGATGCCACTCTGCGCGGCCTGAGTCAGGTAGTCAAGGCTCAAGGGATTGCCACCGGCCTGGCCGGCCGGGATCTGGCTGCTGGGGACAATTGAGGTGAGGACAGAGGCGCGCGTGGGGGCAGTTGTCACGGTCTGTGTGACGGCTTGGCGCGCCTGAACAGCGGGCACATCAGCGAGAACACGCATGGGATAAGGTAGCAGAAGACGACTCATCGGTATAACGGCCTCCCGGCATTGAAGAGTTTAACGGCGACACGCAAGAGCGTGACTACAGCAATGGGCACTCGCGATTATAGCAGGTTTGGTGCTGCGCCGCAAGCGAGGGCGCGCAAGGCCACGCCCAACCGGGCGGCTTCGGTGGTATCCAGCCAAGTGAGCGCCCCACCCCGATTAGGCCGCCACCAAGCCAGTAGCACGGACCGCCCGGCTAGCCGGATGGGGTGATAGAGCAGGTGGGGCCGCGGCCCGGCGGCAGCGCCGCCTTTTGTGTCCCAGGCGGCGGGCACGGCGATCCAGTCAGCGGGCGTGAAGCCGAACAACGGTGGCACCGTGCGCCAGCCGGCCCCTTGCCCCAGCACGATCTCGACCTGTGGCAGGATCTCCAAGAGTTGCCGCCAGAGCGGGCCGCCGTGCGCCGCCAGCACGCACCGCGCCGCTGCCGAACGCACGGCCCCCCAGCCGACGGTCGTGGTATAGGGCGAGGCCCAGTTGGTGGCGCAGGCTTGCCCATCCTCGAAACTCCAGCCGAGCGCCGCCGGCAACGGGCGATAGCGACCAAACCAGGCCCAGTAGGCGTGGCCCAGCCGAAAGTAGCCCTCAGCGCGCCGCCGCGCTTCGGCTAGCCGCGCCGGGGTCAACTGCTTGTCGGCGGGCCAGGGCAGTAGGCGTTGCCTATCGGGCGGCAGAGGACGGCGCGGCCGGTCGCGGGTCTGAAACTCGTCTTCCGACGGGTTGAGTGCCGCCACCACCAGGCGCGCCGTCGCCCATTCCCCGTAGGCCAATACCGGCGTGGCCTCCGGTAGCAGCCAGGCCGCCGTCGGCGCGGCCTGCCGCAGCCGCACGAGGTCGGCCCAGGCGCAGGCGTAGAGAGTTTCGTAGGCAGCGTTGGCGTCAGACACGATGGCCCGCAGCGCCGCCTGTTCTCTGTGGGCGGAGCCGGCGGCTCACACGCTAATCGCTATGCGCAGGCTTTCGCCTGCGGCCGGATCGCGCAAAGGTAGAGTAAGGCGATGTGTGGCCGCGTCCCAGGTGGCGGCGGCGGCTTGGTCATTCAGTTGCACGGTCGCCGGTTCGTGATCCAGACCGGCCACAGCCAGGTGGACGGCGCGGGTGGGCGGCAGCCAGGAACCGCTGACGGGGCCGACGGTGATCACTAGACGCTCATCCGTCCAGGCGCAGGCCAGCGGCACCTGCCGGAACGTGCCGTCGCGGTAGGCATAGCCCTCGCCGTCGTCTTCATACCAGATCAACGGTGGCAGCGCGGGCACGGCGGGCGCGGGTGTGACAACCAGCAGCGTGATGTCGCCCGTGGCGGCGGCCTCGGTATTGCGGGCCGATTCGCCCAACGGCACGACGCTGCCGCCGCGCACAAATAGCGGCCAGTGGGCAAGCGGCGTGGGCACCAGTCGGTCCGCACCGCCCTCGTATAGCGCGCCGCTTGCCAGGTGCAGCCAACGGCCGGCGGGCAAGTAGACCGCTTGCGCTGCCACACCGGGCCGCAGCACCGGTGCGGCCAGCAGCGCCGGGCCGCACAGGGCTTGCGCGTCGGCGGTACGCCCGCGCGGGTCGTGCGGAAACTCCCAGGCCAGCGGGCGCAAGACGGGCGCGCCGGTCTGGGTCGCGGCGTAGAACAGGCTGTAGAGGTACGGCAGCAGGCGGTAGCGCAAGCGCAAGGCGAGGCGGGCATGATCGAGGATCTCCGGGCCGAAGCTCCACGGCTCCTGTGTCTGACCGCCGCTTTCGTGCGAATTGTAGTGCGCGCGGGCCAGCGGCATCACTGCACCAAATTGCAGCCAGCGCAGGTAAAATTCGCCCGTACAGCGGTCATTGAAGCCGCCGATGTCGGTGCCGGCAAAGGCCACCCCCGACAGCCCTAGCCCCTGGCACATCGTCACCGCCATCGCCAGGTGGTCCCACCATGATTGGTTATCGCCCGTCCAGACGGCGGCGTAGCGTTGCACCCCTGCGTAGCCGGCGCGCGTGAGGATAAAGCGGCGGGCCTCTGGACGCAGCCGGTCCAGCCCCTCAGCAGTGGCGCGGGCCATTTGCATCCCATAGGCGCTATGGATCTCGTCATGCCGGCGCAGGCCATGATCGGTCTCGTGCTGCACGCCGGGCGGAAAGCTGGGCGCAAACCAACTGCCGCCGACCGCACCGACTGTATCGGTGTCGCGCGTCTCGTCAACAACTAGCGCGCCGCCGGCCGAGGGAGCGGCCGAAGGGCGGTCCGCTGGATTTAACGGGTTGGATACCGGCTCATTCATGTCATCCCAGATGCCGGCCACCCCCGCGTTGAGCAACGCCGTGTGCAGCCCACCCCACCACGCACGCACGCGCGGGTTGAAAAAATCGGGAAAGACGCAGGGCCCCGGCCAGACAACGCCGACATGAGGCCGCCCGTCGGGCCATTTGACGTAATGCCTGCCGGCAAACATCTGATCGTAGACATGGTAGCCACGCTCGCGCTTGACGCCGGGATCAATGATGGTCACGACGCGAAAGCCCAGGTCGGCGAGCCGGCGCAGTAAGCCGACCGGATCGGGAAAACCCTGCGGGTCGAAAGTGAAATCACGGAAGCCGCGCATATAGTCAATGTCAAGATAGATCGTGTCGCCGGGCAGGTCGCGCTCGCGAAAGCCCTGCGCGATCTCCAGCACTTGGCGAGCAGGGAAATAACTCCAGCGCGACTGCTGGAAACCGAGTGCCCAACGCGGTGGCAGCGGCATCCGCCCTGTGAGTGCGGTGTACTGGGCCAGTACATCGGCCATCGTCGGCCCGGCGAATAGATAGAGATCCAACTGGGGGGCACGAGCCGATAGGCAGAGCGCACCCTCCGTGGCCTGCCCCAGATCCCAACGCTGCATCCCCGGATGATCACAAAACAGGCCCATTGTGGTGCCGCTTGTCGCGTCCCAGGCCAGGGCAACCGGTAGACTCTGGTACATCGCGTCGGTGCCGGGGTGATGCGGTCCCACATCGGAGGTCCAGAAGGTCATGCGTGTGCCGCTGCGGTCGAAAGGACCGGTGCGCTCCCCGCAACCCAAGTAGGCCGCCGCCGGATTGCGTGCCGCCCAAACCCAGGCCCAGTCGTTGGCCCAGCCAAAGCCTGTCCCACCGGCCACGCCCGGTGCGGTAGCGAAGATCAGGCTACCGTCGGCGCGCTCCCAACGCAGAGCCCCGTCGGGAGCCAAATGCAGCGGCCCCGCCGAGGTGGGCACCAGCCGGCCGCCGTCCAACGCCTGGTAGGCTTCTTCACCGGAGGGTGTTTCGCCGATCACCGCGAACGAGGGGGGCGGCGCGCCCGTGCCGGGCGTGAGCAGCGTCAGGCGCAACGTAGCCCAGCCCAACGGTTGCACAATCAGCGTGGCACCGGCAGCATCGCGGGCCACTAGCCGCTGCGTGTCGGCCTCCCAGGCCGCTACGGTGAACGGGCCGAAAGCGGCGCCGCCCTGGTTCAGCGCCGGCCAGCGCGATGCAGGCGGCTGCCAGGCTTCAGCGTCGGTAGTAGCCGACGGAGCCAGGCCCGCTCCGGCATCGGCGGGGGCGGGCGGGGCAGTCGATTCGAGCGGTGCGGGCAGATTAGGATCGGCGGCGGGATCATCCATTGGGTAAGGATCTCCTTTAGGTCGGTGCCGGCTGGTCCAAATGGCGCAGATCATCAGCCAAGCAGCGCAAATTATTGGCGGCGGTCGCGACGGCGGTTCCTTCACTGCTGGCGGTGCCCATGGAGCCGGCGATCTCGCGCATCGCGTCGCTCACCTGGCTACTGGCTTGCGTTTGCTGCTGGGTCGCCAAGCGGATCTGCTGCGCCATATCGCTGGCCCGCCCGACTGCGCCCAAGATGCCTTCCATCGCCCGGCGCGCCTCGTCTACCTGGCCCGTGTAGCGCCGCGTC
>JBBRPH010000078.1:0-20308 GCA_038228295.1 Chloroflexia bacterium
GAAGGGCGGCGGATCCCTCACCGCCCACCCCCCACCCCAGCGGCAGCATCAACAATCTCACCGAACGCCGGCAAAAAGGATCGCCGGCTCCCCTGCCGCTGCAAGATCCTGCCGACGATACCGATCTGTTAGCGGATGATGAACCGCTGCATGACGACCCCAATGCCGACGGATTTGATGAGGGGGATGATCCTGTAGCGGACGCAGCACCGCCTGCCGGTCAGACTCGATCTGCCGGCTCGGCGAAACGTCGCCCCGTTACGACATTAGATATGCGATCCGCGCCGGCAAGTGACAATAGCGGCTTACTAGGCCTGGTGGTGGGGGCATTGGTGGGGGCTGGTCTGACCTTGCTCGTCACGCCGGCCGCCGGCAAGCAAGTACGCGCACGCCTCCAGGCCGAAACTCAGCAGCAGGCGGATCGAGGCAATAAACAGGTGGAAACCGTGGCACAGAATATGCCTAATACTTCGCTGTCGGAGCAAGCGGCTCCGGTTGCCGGAGCAACACGGCTGTAAAGGAGGCTCATGGAGTAATGTTAAAAGGATTACGTTCCGCACTCAAATTTTTCACGTTGGGTCTGCTGGCCGGCTTGCTTCTGGCACCGCGCAAGGGTGACGACACCCGTACCCTGTTGGTTGATCGCGGGCGAGAGTACATTAAGGAACTGGTCAGCAGCGGCCGCCGAGCGGCCGGTGATCTCCGCGATCAGGCCGTTAGTGGGGCGCAGGACAATTTCAAGAGCGACGGGCGGAGCTATGATAATGCCGCCGCGTCAAGCATTCAGTAACTAAGGAGGAAAGCGCAATGGGTATTATTGGATGGCTCATCATCGGTGGTCTGGCCGGTTGGCTCGCCAGTATGTTCATGGGCAAGGGTGGCTACGGCCTCATCGGTGACATCATTGTAGGTATCATCGGTGCCTTCGTCGGCGGTTTCATCGTCAGCTTGTTCAACACGAACTTCAGCTATGATGGTTCCAACTGGTTCGTCAGCCTGATCACTGCCTTTATCGGCGCGGTCATCGTCATCTGGGTAGTACGCATGGTGACAAAAGGCCGCACGGCCGTATAACCGGGCGCAATATCCCGTACAAATAACGGCGAGTGCAGCCGCCCCAGCCCCAACGGCTGTGGGCGGCTGCCTGCTATTAGGCAATTGTGCCCAGGAGCACTCCCTATGCGACTCCCTGACCCTGACGCCGATAGCGGCATCAACGCAACGGCTACGATAGTGGTGGTTATTGTCCTGCTGGTACTCGTTGTTCTTATCCTCTGGATGAGCGGCGCTTTCCTGATCCCACGACCCACCCCCTAGATCGGTGAACACCCCTGCGCGGGTTGGTTGACCCTAGCCTATGAAGGAGTGCTATGTTTCCTATCGGTGACGACAATACGCCTCCTGTCCGCAGCTTTCCCATCGTCAACTTAGCGGTTATTGCGGCTTGTGTTGGCGTGTTCCTGTTGCAGCAGGTTTATGGGCCAGACATATCCGTGTTGGCTTACGGCACAGTGCCCTATGAGATCACCCACGGCGTAGACTTAGGACCGAGCTTCTGCCCCGCAAGTGTGGGCCAGGGGTTGCCTGAACAGGCGATTGCCTTTCCGGTCTATATCACCCTGCTGACTTCGATGTTCATGCACGCCAGTTGGTTGCATATCGGCGGCAATATGCTGTTCCTCTTCATATTCGGCGACAACGTGGAAGACGCAATGGGCCACCTCGGTTATGCCGCCTTCTACCTGCTAACCGGCCTAGCCGCCAACTTCGCCCAGATTTTCGCCGGTCCAAACTCGCCAATCCCCGGCGTGGGGGCCAGCGGCGCGATTGCCGGCGTGATGGCTGCCTACCTGATCCTGTTCCCGCAAGCGCAGGTGCGCGTGCTGCTCGGCATTTACGGCATCGGCCGCGTGCCGGCACTGTTGATGATCGGCTTCTGGTTCGCCACCCAACTGTTCAGCGGCATCGGCAGCGTAGTCAACGTACCGACCACCGGTGGCGGGGGCGGCGTGGCCTATTGGGCGCATGTCGGCGGCTTCGTGAGCGGGGCCATTCTGGTCTGGCTGTTCCGGCGGCGGGCGTAGGGAGCACCGACAGCGGATCTTACGCTCGCCGTGTCGCCGTGTGCCGGGTAACGTGTGGTATAATGGACCGCTTCGCCGAGTGCAGCAGTCAAGTCGCGCCGGTTGCCTTAGCCTAAACGGTGGTCCAATGATCGCAGCGCCCCCCCAATTGCATAGCGCCGCCGCCGAACACCCGGCACCACTGCCCAAACGCAGCGCCCCGGCGCACAACAGACGCGAGATCACCTTGTTGCTGGCGCTGGCGCTGGTCACGGAGGTCGTCTATGCGCTCGGCTTTGTGCTACCCTACCCGTTGGCCGGCAATTACACCACGCCGCTGCTTGATCTCAACCGCCTCAACGGCCACACGCCGGAGAGTGCCAACTGGTTTGCCCTCTCCTGGGCGGTAGCCTTCACGGCGCTATGGATCGCCTATCGCCGCTGCCCGCCCCGCCCCTCGCGCGCCTACCTGCTTGTGCTGGGGGGCGCGGCGCTGATCTTTAACCTGACGTTGATCCTGATGTACCCACCGGAGCGGCCGATCTGTTCGACCAGATATTCCGCGCCCGTGAATTGGCTATCTACGGGCGCAATCCCTTCCTGGTCGCGCCCAACGCGCCGATTTTCGCGGGCGATCCGTTCCGACCCTACGTCGGCGGCTGGGCCGGCACTACTTCGCCCTATGGTCCGGTGTGGGAAACATTGGCGGCTGGGGCTGCCCGCCTCGCCGGCGACGATCTCTGGCGGGCGGTACTGGCCTTCAAAGGGCTAGTCATCCTGGCCTATGCCGCCGCTTGCTGCCTGATTTACGCCACGCTACACCGCACCCGACCCGACTGGGCAGCGCGCGGCCTGCTGCTGTTCGCCTGGAGTCCGCTTGTGCTCTGGGAAACGGCGGGCAACGGACACAACGATATGGTAATGATCGCCTTTATGCTGGGAGCGTTGTGGCTGTTGACGTGCAGGGGGCGGGCGCTCTTGGTCGCGCCGATCCTGCTCGCGTTGGCGGCGCTATGCAAGTTTGTGCCTGCGCTATTGCTGCCGCCCATGCTGGCGGTCGTCTGGCAATTGCGGCGTCCTGCGCCCGGTGTGCGCGACCGCGAGGGCTGGTATCGCGCCGCCGGGAGCGTCCTCAGCAGTGCCGCCGCCTTTCTGCTCACGGTGCTGGTTTGCTATGCGCCGTTTTGGGGCGGGCCGCAAACCATCGGCGCACTGGCCCGCCGCGACCTGTTCACCGCATCCATCCCCAACTCGCTCAAAGAATGGCTCACCCCAATGCTGGGCACAGGGCCGGCGGCAGACCTGGTGCGCTCGGCGGCGACCGACATAGTCGGCCTGACTGTGCTAGGGGTCACGATCTGGTTGCTACGCAGCACACGTCCCGGTGACCGCGCAGTTATCCTCGACCGGCTATTCCGCGCCTGTTATCTGATTTTCTTTGTCTACCTGGTAGGCGGTACACTTTGGTTCCAGCCCTGGTATCAGAGTTGGCTGGTGGCTCTTACGCCGCTGCCGGCGCGCATCGGCTATAGCAAGCGCACCCTGGTCCTCAACGGCGGCGGGGTTGCCAACTATTTTGTCTGGGATTATCTAGTGCTCTGGAACAACAGTTGGGGCACCGTGGTGCAGTGGAGCGCCGCCCTGGCGGTCAACGCGCCGGTCTTGCTCTACACCGTTTATCAATGGCTGGTTCCGCCGACCGAGCCGCAGGACAGTCGCCCGCCACAAGCGGAAAAGGAATCCATTGCTATATGACCTCTGAAAAGCTGCTGATTATTCTACCCACCTACAACGAACGCAATAACCTCGCCCCGATTACGGCCGCGATCCAGGCGGTCGGGCCGTTTCACATTCTGGTGGTAGACGACAATTCGCCCGACGGCACCGGCGTATTGGCCGACGAGTTGGCGGCCCAACGGCCCGGCGAACTGTTTGTGCTGCACCGGCCCGCCAAGCAAGGCTTGGGGCGCGCCTACCTGGCGGGCTTCGCCTGGGGGCTGGCGCACGGCTACGACTTGCTGTTTGAGATGGATGCCGACTTTTCGCATGACCCGCGCCATCTGCCGCAGTTCGTCAACTGCATCCATGCCGGGGCTGATGTCGTATTGGGGTCGCGCTACATCGCCGGCGGCGGCACGCGCAACTGGTCGGCCCTGCGCCGCTTCATTAGCCGCGGCGGATCGCTGTATGCCCATACCATTCTGGGTTTGCCGATTCAGGACTTGACCAGCGGCTTTAAATGCTTCCGCCGCAGTGCCCTCGAAGCGCTGGACCTGGCGGGCATTGACGCCAACGGTTACGGCTTCCAAATCGAAGTAACCTACCGCTGTTACCGGCAGGGCCTGCGGATCATCGAAACCCCGATCATTTTTGTAGATCGTCGCGTGGGCCAAAGCAAGATGAGCCAGGCCATCGTGTTCGAAGCGATGCTGATGGTCTGGCGCATCCGACTGCGTCACTAAGATGGGGACAGTGGAGAAAGGGGCAGTGGCGCGAATCTTGCACGCGGCATCCCACACAATATGGATTCCGTGTGAACCGCTTGCCCCTCACGCGGGTACATACTACAGGACCACGTGCTCACAAGTCGTGCGGCGGAAAAGCGGCTTGAACGGTACCTGAAAACGTGGTAAGATTGATGCATACTCTGTTGCGCCGGAGCTCTGTAGGTGGGCAACTTACAGGTGCAGTGATAAAGCCCCGCCGCCGGAGTAGAAAGCGACCCAATCCCGATGGGTCGTAAGATACCGTGTAGCGCCGGCTGAAGGCCGGCTGCTATGATTTATTTACCATAAGGAGGAGAGCAGTTGAAAAAAACCCGATTCTTGTCCCTGCTGGGGACTGCGGGCCTGGCGGCTAGTATGTTGCTGACCGCTTGCGGCGGTACGGACGCGACCCCCACCACTACGTCGGCTCCGGCGACTACCGCGCCGGTGACTGCGCCCACAGCGGCAGCGACCACTGCGATGGGCGGCGCCATGACCCCGACCGCTGCGATGGGCGACGCCATGACCCCGACCGCCGCGATGGGCGGCGTGATGACCCCGACCGCCGCGATGGGCGGCGCGATGACCCCGACCGCCGCGAGTGTCGGGGGGGTCATGACCCCCACCGTAGCACCGATCAGCACGGCCAAACCCGGCACCAAAACGCTACGCATCAATATCGGTAGCGACCCCGATCAGGTAGACCCGCAAAAAGGCTCCTTCGTCACCGAAATCGGCTGGGTCCACATGGCCTACGAAGGCTTGCTGGAATTCAACGAGAAGAACGAACCCGTGCCGGCCGCCGCCGAAAAAATGCCCGATGTCTCCAAAGACGGCCTGACCTACACCGTCACCGTCCGCAAAGGGTTGAAGTACAGCGACGGCACGCCGCTGACCGCGCAGAACTTCTACGACGGCTGGATGCGTCTGCTCGATCCGGCCATCCCTGACCGCAACTACGCTTATATCGCCTATGACATCAAAGGCGCGCAAGATTTGAGCGAAGCGCCGGTCACCGACACCACGAAGATCGCGGCGGCCAAGAGCAACCTGGGCATCAAGCTGCAAGGGGATCAGATCGTTTTCACCCTCAGCAGTCCGGTCGCCTACTTCAACGACATCCTCGCCACCTGGATCGGGATGCCCGTGCGCGCCGACCTCATCAAGGCCGCCGGCGACACCTGGACGCAGGATCCCAAGAACTACATCGGCAACGGGCCGTTCATCTTGAGCGAGTGGAGCCACGGCAATAGCTCGGTGTGGCTTGCCAACCCCAACTATCGCAAGGGCCAGCCGAAGATCGACCGCGTGGAGTTCCGCGACATCAAAGAAAGCGCCCAGGCATTTGCCGCCTATAAGCAAGGCGAACTCGATGCCGCCGGTGTAGCCCCGGAAGACCTCAAAGCAGTGAACGACGATGCCACGCTGAAGACGCAATACGCCCGCACGCCGGGTAACTGTAGCTTCTACCTGGGCTTCAACCTCAAGAAGGCACCGTTCGACAACGTGAAAGTGCGCCAAGCGTTTGCCAAAGCGCTCAACAAACAAGACTGGGTCGAAGTGATCCTGAAAGGGGCCGGCACCGTCTCCGACAGCTTCATTCCGCCCGGCCGCCCCGGCTACGAAAAAGACCTGAAGCAGGGCGACTTCGATCCGGCAGCGGCCAAGCAGCTGCTTGCGGACGCGGGGTTCGCCAATGGGCAGGGGCTGCCGCCGATCAAGATCACCTATAGCTCGACGGCCCGCAACAAATCGCGCAACGAGTGGATCCAAAACCAGCTCAAGGTCAATCTCGGCATTGACGCGCAACTGGACCCGGTGGACCCGAAAGGGTACACCAAGCTGACCAAGAAGAACGAGACTCTGCCGCAGATTTACGTTCTCGGCTGGTGCCAGGACTACCCGGACCCGCAGGACTGGTTGAGCCTCGTCTTCCGCTCCGACCTGGCGATCACGCCGCAGGGCTGGGTCAACAAGCAATTCGACGATCTAACCAAGAAGGCCGACGTGGAGCAAGATCTGACCAAGCGCCTGGCGCTCTACAAGCAAGCGCAGCAGATCCTGATCGATGAAACACCGGCCGTCTTCATCTGGTCCGACGTGACCGATCAGCTCATCAAGCCTTACGTCCAGGGGATGCGCGAACACGTCTCGGCCAGTGACGAACTGATACCGGGCTTCAAGAACATCGAGAACATCACTATTCAGAAGTAAGTCTGCTGGGGGGTGGAGCCGACTCTGCCCCCCAGCACCCGCCGGCCTTGCCCCTGCGGCAAGGCCGGTCCGGTACTCCGGTCGGTTGGCTTGCCCCACGGGGCGCTAGGAGAGAGAAGCGTTGCCATGACTGCTTACATCATCCGCCGCGTGATCGCCCTGATTCCTGTGATGATCGCGGTGTCGCTGATCACTTTCCTGTTGATGCACTTGGCTCCCGGCGGCCCGTTCGAGGGGCAAGAGGGCAAGCGGCAAGATCCCTATATGCAAAAGCGGATGCAAGAGGCATTCGGCCTCAACAAGCCGCTGTATGAGCAGTATTTTATCTATATGAGCCATGCTGTGATCTTGGACTTTGGGCCGTCGTTCCAGACGCGCGGACGCAACGTGACCGACATCCTCAAAGAGCATTACGGCTACTCGCTCAAACTGGGCCTCTTCGCGCTGGCATTCGCCATCCTCGTGGGCCTCCCACTGGGCATCATGGCCGCGCTCAAACAGAATAGTTGGGTGGATTACCTCTCGCTGTTTGTCGCCACAGTCGGTGTGGCGGTGCCCTCGTTTGTGTTGTCGTTGTATTTACTGCTGTTTTTCTCAACTATCTTCCAGTGGTTCTCGGTTGCACCCACCCTGGAATCGTATCAGAATGAACTCAAACCCTGGATTTTGCCGACTATCGCGCTGGGCCTGCCTTCGGCGGCCTTGTTGGCGCGGCTGGCCCGTTCTTCGATGGTTGAGGTGATCCGGCAGGATTATGTGCGTACCGCGCAATCCAAAGGGCTACGCCAGAGCGTGATCGTGCTACGGCACATCATCAAAAACGCGATGATCCCGGTCTGGACGGTCCTCGGCCCGCTGGCTGCCGGCCTGATCACCGGCGCATTCATCGTTGAGCGGATTTTCCTGATCCCCGGCATCGGCAGCTATTTTATTGATGCCATCGGTAATCGGGACTACTCGATGATCATGGCGACGACGCTGATCTATTCCACCCTGATCGTGATCTTCAACCTACTGACGGACATCACCTACGGCCTCTTTGACCCACGGGTCAAGGTCGGCAGCTAGAAGGAGTCGGCAATGGCAACCACAACAACCAAGAGTGGCGAGATTACCTTCGATCAAGCCGCGCCGGCCCGCAGCTTGTGGAGTGATGCCCTGCGCCGCCTGATGCGGAACAAGATGGCCGTGGCAAGCATCGTCGTCATCCTGTTCTTCGTCGTGATCGCGGTAACTGCCCCCATTATCGCCCCGCATGATCCGACCTTTCAGAGCCGCATCCGCACGGGGGGCGGGGTGGAATTGCCGCCGTTCTGGGTCGCCGACGGCAAGCCCGGCTACCCGCTGGGCACGGACGTTAGCGGGCGTGACGTGTTGAGCCGCATTATGTACGGCGCGCAGGTCTCGTTGAGCGTGGGCTTTATTCCCATGCTTATCATCCTGATCATCGGCACCATTGTCGGCATGAATGCCGGCTTTCGCGGCGGCTGGGTAGACAGCCTGCTGATGCGGATCACCGACATTACCTACGCCTTTCCCGACCTGTTGTTCCTACTGATCGTCATTTCGGCGCTGCGCGATACCCCCATCGCCAGCTTACTCGGTGGCCTGCCGCTGATGTTTATCGCCCTCTCGCTGATCGGCTGGGTGGGCGTGGCGCGGTTGGTGCGCGGGCAGGTTCTCAGCCTGCGCGAGAAAGAGTTTGTCGAAGCGGCGCGCTCCATCGGCACCTCGAACGGGCAAATCATGATGCGCCATCTGCTGCCCAACAGTTTGGCTCCGTTGATCGTCAGCGCCGCGTTTGGTGTACCCGGCTTCATCCTGGCCGAGTCGTTCCTGAGCTATATCGGCATCGGGGTACGCCCGCCAATGGCAACCTGGGGCGGCATTATCAGCGACGGCTTCGCCTCGATCAACTCCTCGCCGCATCTGGTCTGGGTACCGGCCACTTGTATCGGCCTGCTCACGCTCGCCTTCACCTTCCTCGGCGACGGCCTGCGCGACGCGCTGGACCCGCGCATGAAGCTCTGATCACCGCGTTAGACAAGGTAGCGGGGCTGGGGATGCGTATATCCTCAGCCCCGCTGCTTTTCTGCACAGCTACTATGCTATACTAGGTTGTAGGTAGAGCTCCCTAAACAGCGGCCTCAGCAGTTTAAATAGCTACGTGAGTACCGGCGAACGGCGAATTACAACGATTTTGTTGCTCCGATTATGCTTGCACGAAACACCGCACCTGTCTGCAATTAGCAACCCAGCTGCTCGCCAAGCCGGCGCAGCTATGGCACGCTGAAGAGGAGAAGATCCTGATGGAAACACTCTGGTCGCCCTGGCGCATGGCTTATATCAGCGGCACGCCCGCGCTCGATAGCGGCGGTGAGACGGTCGGCCGCGCCGGCGCTAGGCAGGAGCCGGCGGATACGGCAAGCACCGCCGCTGTCGAACCGGTAGGCTGCATCTTCTGCACCAAGCCCGCCGCCGGCCCGGCCCACGACCGCGCCAACCTGCTACTGTGGCGCGGTGAACACGCCTTTGTCATCCTCAATCTCTATCCCTACAATTCGGCCCACCTGATGGTGGTGCCCTACCGTCACCTGCATGACGTGACACGGCTCACAGCGGCGGAAGGCGCGGAGATCATGGCCTTGTTCCAGCGTATGGTCGGCGTGTTGACGGAGGAGTATGGGCCACAGGGCTTTAACGCAGGCATGAACCTGGGGGAAGTAGCCGGGGCGGGCATCGCCGATCATCTGCACCTGCACGTCGTGCCACGCTGGGCCGGCGACACCAACTTCATGCCGGTGGTCGGCCGGACCAAAGTGCTACCCGAAGCCCTCGAACAGACCTACGACCGCCTACGGCGCCGCCTAACAAGCGCAGCGGGTTAAGGCTCCACCCGTGCGACAAACAGCGTCACATCGTCTTGCGAAGCGCCGGCAGCAAAGGTATGTACGCGGTCCACGATGTCTTCGACTAGTATACGGGGGTCCACATCAGTGGGAGTGGCACGCAGTAAGGCTTCCAGGCGGTCGAAGCCGAACATCTCGCGGTCGTCATTCATTGCTTCCACGATGCCGTCGGAGAACAGCACCAGTAGATCGTCGGTGCCCAGCGTGACGCCGGCGGAGTCTACGAGCACCTCGGCCTCGGCCCCCAGCGGCAGCCCACTTTCATCGAGGCTATCTAGCCGTCCGTCGGCCCGCCGGATATAGGGATAGAGGTGCCCGGCGTTGCCGTAGGCCAAGCGGCGAGAGGGCGGATCGTAGAGTGCATAGAAAAAAGTCATCAACTGGCCTTGCATATACTCGTTTGCCAGGGTGTTTAGCGCCCGCAATACAGCCAAGGGCTGCGGGTCGTTAGCGACCTGTGAGAGCAGTGCAGTCTTGATCATCGCCATCAGCATGACCGCCGATGTACCTTTGCCGGTCACATCGCCCAGCGCCAACGCCAGGCGGCCGTCGGGCAAGGCGACCACATCGTAATAGTCACCACCCACTTCCATCGCCGGCAGACAAAGGCCGTGCATCCACAAGCCGGCGACCCGGCGCGGCATGACCGGCAACAGTTGGCGTTGCGTAGCCCGCGCCGTCACCAACTCACGCGCCATACGGGCGTTTTCGGCTAGCAACTGATCCTCAAAGGCGCGCCGCTCCTCAAACAAGCGGGCGTTTTGCAACGCTACAGCCACTTGGTTGGCAAACACCTGAAGCAGCTGCTGCTCATGGACGGCGAAGGCGCGCGGCCCGTAGCCGTTGACAAATAGCACGCCCATGCTGCGGGTGCCGACGCGAATCGGCACCGCTACCAGCGAGCGAATGCCCTCGGCCAATACCACCGGGTTGATATTCGGCTCGCCGGTGGTATCGGTGATGGTTAGCGGCCGGCCGGAGCGCATGACACGGTCGGTCAGGCCACCCGGCCGCACGTCGCTGGTGAAGGTAGACAGCTCCAACTGGCCGTTCTCGCGGCTCCAACAGCGCACATTAAGCGAGTGGATGCCTCCCGCATCCAGCAGCAGGATGCCGCTGGAATGCGCATCCAGCAGGCGGATTGAGAGGCGCACCGCCTCTTCCAGCAGCGCCGTTGTGTCCAGCGTGGCGGTTAGGCCCAGACCCACCGCTTGCAGCGAAGTCACATCACGCAGGCGGTGGGCCTCCTCATCAAACAGGCGGGCATTTTGGATGGCGACCGCAGCCTGCGTGGCGAAAATCTGGATCAGTTGCTGCTCCTGCGGGCCGAAGCGACGTGGCACATTGTGCAGAATATACAACACGCCGGCCAAGCGACTGCCGGCGCGCAACGGCACGCCCACCCCCGACTGATAGCCGGCCCGTTGGAGCGCCGGCCCCCATGTCGCGTCGGCGGCGGCATCGGGCACCAAGACTAACCGGTTGGCGGCCAGCAGCTGATCATCCCAAAACTCGAATTGCGAGGGGGGGAAGTTCTGTACCTCCAGGCTGCCCTCCACTTGCACTACACGCACGGCTCCAGCGGGACTACGCGGGTTAAGCAGGTCTTCGCGCAACACGACCGCGCTCGCGGTCGTGTCGAATAGACGCACTGCCGCCCGCCCCACCTCACCGATCAGGGTCAATGGATCCAGTGTGGCAGTGAGGCTCACGCCGATCTCTTGCAGCAGCGTCAACTCGCGCAGCCGCGCCCGCTGCTCGGCAAAGAGGCGGGCGTTTTCCAGAGCTACCACCGCCTGGTTAGCAAAAATCTCCAGCGTCTCAATGGTGGTCCGCGACGGGATCTGGCGGTCTACAGGGTCGTCTACCGACAGCACCCCGACCAATTGGCCGTCTTTGCCGCGTAACGGCACTAACAGCAGATCATCGGGATGCCATTCGCCTTCGCTACGCGGGTCCAGATCGGGGCGGTGGTAATGCTCCATCTGCGTGACAATGTTATACACATGGCTGATATAATACGACTGACTGATTTGGAAGCGCGGGTTCATCAGCAATACGCCCTCAGCGTAGGGCGAAGGGTGCGTCTTGAGCTGTTCCCACACAGCGGGGGCCAGTCCGGCCGAAGCCACCCGTTGGAAATGGGGCGGCGGGCCTTCGCGATACAGGCTCAGGATAGCGATGTTGAAGCCGAGACTGCTGCGGACCCCTTCGGCCACCCGCTGTAGTACCTGTTCCACTGACAGGTCGGCGTTTAGTGCGTTGCCGATATCGAGAATCGCGGCGAGATCACCGGCGCGGCGCAGCAAGATCTCGTTCTGGCGGCGCTCACGGTCATAACGGCGGGCATTGTCCACCGCCAGTGCGGCGTGTTCCGCTAAATGCTCGATAAAGTCAACGATCTCGACGGTAAAGCCGGCCGGGTCGGTGCTTTCAAGGCTGAGAAGGCCCAGGATCTGCCCACTACGGCGCACCGGAACCACCAACTGCGCCCGCACTTCGGGCAGCACTTCGATGTAGTCAGGATCGGCCTGCACATCCGTCACCAGCACGGTACAATTATCGCGCAGCGCACGCCCCAGCAAACCGCGACTGATCGGCAGCGGTGCCGCCAGGTACGGTGCGATCACCTCCGGCGAATAGCCAATATGACCGAGGATCTGCAAGCCTTGCACAGCAGGATCGAACAGCGCCATCACGCCCGCCTGCATATGCGTCGTCTCCACGGCACGAGCTACCACGATGCCGATCACCCGCCGCAGATCGAGGTCGGCGTTTAACAAGCGCGCGATCTCTTCCAGCGCCGACAGTTCGGCCACGCGCTCGCTAATGCGCTGTTCACGTTCGCGCAACAGCAGCGCGTTTTCTAGCGTGCCTGCTACTTGGTTTGCCACACTGCTTAGGAACTGCACCTGCTCGTGGCTATAGAGGTTGGGGGTATAGGCTTGCACCGCTAGTACGCCGATGACGTGGTGCTTGGCGATCATCGGCACACCCATCCACGACCGACTGCGGCGCGGTGAGCCGAAAGCATCAGGTTGGTGCGGGATGTTGAGATAGGCCACCCCTTGCCGCAGATCATCAATCACCAGCGGTCGCCCGCTCTGGTAGATGGCACTGGTTAGCCCAGTGCCCAGCGTCACCGGATCAAGCGTATAGCGCACGCCTTCGTCCACCCCGAAAGGAAAGGCCAGCATCCCTAATTCTTCTTCATAGCGCGAAATGAAGAACGAATCGAAGGGCAGCGCACGGCGTAGCTGATCGTAGACAATGGTGTAAACCGATTCTAGATCGAGGTTGGCGCTCAATTCCTCGCCCAATTGATGCAGCACCTGGAGTTGTTCGGCGTTACGCTCAGCGCGCCGGGTCACGACAGCGGCACGCAGGGCCACCGTCGTGGGATTAGCCAGTAGGCGCATCAGGGTGCGGGCGGCGGCGCTATAGGGGCGACGGCCGGTCGCGTCATGTCGTGCGCCGAGCAGGATCAGGCCAAGCAAGCCTTCGGCATCCACGGCCGGCACGGCCCATACCGGGCGGAACGGAGCGAGCGCCGCGCCGGGCCGCGTTAGGCGGATCAGTTCGTCCGGCGGGAAGCCGGCGGCGCGCAAGGCCGGCGGTAGATCGGTGAGATCCAGGCGCAAGTCATGAACCGGCGCGTCCGGCCAGCCGACAGCGGCGCGCAAGCGATAGCCGCCGCGGTAGGGATCGGGCCGCAGCAGCGCCACCGGTGCATCACCCAGCACCTCCGACCACGCTGCCGCCAGCGCAGGGTAGAGCCGCGCCGGCTCGCGCAAATCGTGTGTGGCGGCATAAAAGCGGCGCAAGGCAGCGGCCGGAGCCGTGTGGCTCAGTTTGTGAATGGATGGCGGCGCAGACATACGGCCTCTCTCGCACTAAGGGCAGGCGCGCTTCCCCCCAGCCACGCCTGCCCCATTGTACCCCAAGCCGCCCAAACGCGCCAACCGATCGGCGGCTCAGATGTGCAGCACTTTCCTGCGGCGGGAAGGAGGCGACCGTAGCGACTCGCGGCGTCAGTGAATAGGTGTGACGACGATCCAGGCCACCTGTAGCCCCCTGACTGCGGGATCGGGCACAAAGCCCACACCGCGCAACTGGGTACCCACCTGATCGGCGGGCAAATAGGTCCAATAGACACGCCATGCACCGCTGCGGTCGAGTAGCAGCGGGCGGTCCGATCCGCCGGCGGCAGTGCCCAGCCACAACCAACGGGCACCGGGGCCGACGGGCGCGGCCCCGGCGCGCAGACAAACCGCTAGGCGCAGCCCGCGCAGCCCACGCAAGTCAGTTTGCAGCACCGGCGACCACCAGCGGGCAGCCGCGCCGGCGGCCGTGAGGCTCGCTACGCCGGCCGGCGCGGAGTCTGATCCCCGCGTGCAGCCGACCTGCAACTGTACCGGTCGCCACGAAGCCAGGGTCGCCGGCGCACAGCCACGAAAATCCCAGCGCAGCCCATCCGGCAACGGCACGACCGTTGTCAGCCCGTCCCAAGCACGCACCTGGTACAATTCCCCGGCCGGGTCAAAGCCGATGCTCAGGTTGTATACACCGGCTTGCGCGCCCAGCGGCGCCTGAAGCGCGGCCGGGTCGAGTGCGGCACGGCGCGCCACCTGGGCCGGTTGCTGAGCAAACAGCGCCAGCGCATCTACTGCTCCGTTGCTCTCGAAAAATAGGTAACTACCATGATACGCATCAGGCAAGCCCTGCACGTTGATCTGCACCGGCCCCACAGTCGGTACCAATACAGCACGCAGCGTAGCCACCAGCGCTTGGACCTGGCCGGACGCCTGTTGCCAGGGCCGCAACTGCCCCCAGCAGGCGGGCACCGCCGGCAGCAGCAGCCCGGCTAACAGCACGGCGCGCCACGAACGGCGGGGCAATGCGCCGTCGCACCCGATCAGCAATGCGGCCACGGCGATACAAACGCCCATCAGGCTCCAATAGAGCAAGCGGCTACCGCCGCTCTCTGGGTTGGGGCTGGGCACCAGGTTCAGCACCGGCAGCAGGAATACGCCTGTCCAGGCGGCGGCCAGGGTCAGGGTCGGCCCGCGCCGCGCGCCGCGCAGCACCAGTCCCACCCCCAGCCCGCCGACCGCCAACGCACCGGCCATCTGCACCAACGGCAAAGGAAAGGCGCTACGGTTCAGCGGATCCAGTATCTGGCCCATCGCACGTAACCCTTTATCCCAGAAAAAGTTTTGGAAATCCGTCGCCGCACCCCGGTAGCCGCCGATTTTACCCGCCTGCGAGATCCGCAGCACCGCGAACAACAGGGTTAGCAGCCCAAAAGGTAACAGGCTACCCAACCACTGCGCCGCCGCACGCCGGCGAGGTTGCCCGGCCGGGGACACAGTGGGTGAGGGATCACGCTGCGCCGCTACCAGCCAGGCTACCACCGGCAACAGCAACGGCAGCAGCAGCACGGTTTCTTTCATCAGCAAGGCCGCTCCGTAGGCGGCAAGCCCCAAGCCATAAATATGACGCCTGCCACTACGGCAGTAGGCAGCATACGCCCAGAGCGCCGCCAAGCCGTACACCGCCGCCCACAGATCCCACTGCGCGGCCAACCAGGCAACCGGCTCCGTTGAGAGCGGCCAAACGGCAAAAATCAGCCCAGCCACCCAGCCTAGCCGTCCCTGACCGCTAATCGCCGCCACCGTGCGCGCCAGCAACCAGGCCGTTAGCGCGTGCAAGCCCAAACTCAGCGCGTGATAGGGCAGCGCGTTGGTGCCGAACAGTGCGCTACCCAGATTCCAGGTGAGCGTGGTGCTGAGGGGCCGGTAGAAGGCATGGCCGCGCCCAAAGCCAAGAAACGGCTGCGGCCAGGGCTGGAGCGTATTGGCACGCAACAGCGTGAAATCATCGCTGACAAACCACAAGGTCAAGACGGGTGCCCAGGCGATACCCGCCAGTACCGGAATAACCAGCCAAGCCCAGCCCGGCACCCGTTGATGATCCTGCTGCACCGTACAAACTCCCCCCTAGCGTGTCTGGTCCGATTATAGCCGCTTTCGCTACAGATCAGCCAATGGGAGATTTACGCGCCGCACCGGCACGGCGACCCGGTACCGGGCTTTGCGGGTGTCTTGTCAGCATAGGGAAGATTCCTGTATAAACAAGACGGGGAGATCATGAGTTCGCATACAGTCTCCGTGTCTCTGTGTCGGCGCTATTGCGGCTGGGCATGGCAGAAGGGAATGGGGATAACAACGAGATGGCGAACAGATACTCGCGCGGCTGGTTTGCAACGTTCCTGACGACTTACGACCCGGCCCGCACTGCTGCCGAAATCGCTTGGCTACGCCGCCGGCTGCCGCTACCGGCCTATCGGCGCGTATTGGATGTGGCCTGCGGGCCGGGCCGCCACGCGCTGCCGTTGGCCGCGCAGGGCTACCACGTCACCGGCATAGATCAGGATGCGGTGGCGATCAGCGCGGCACGCCGGCAGGCACCCGCCAACGCCGTGTTCCGCGTCGGCGATATGCGCGATCTAACAGCCTTGCCCGGCCCCTTCGATGCCGTTCTCTGCCTCTGGCAGAGCTTCGGCTATTTCGCTGCGCCGACGAACGCCGCCGTGCTGGGCGGGCTGGCTGCGGGCCTGCGCCCCGGTGGACGACTGATCCTCGATATCAACCACCGCGACTTTTTCGCCGCCCACCAGGGCGTGCGGACGATGCAACGCGCCGGGCATAGCATCCGCGAAACGGGGCAACTCAACGGCGACCGCTACACCGTCACCCTGGACTACGGCCTTGCCCAACCGCCCGACCGCTTTGATTGGCAACTCTACACGCCGCAAGAGATCACCGCGCTGGTGGCACCAATGGGACTATATGCCGCGTTGATCTGCGCCGAGTTCGACGAGACCCAGCCCGCCGGCCCCGACCATGCCCGGATGCAGTTGGTGCTGGAGAAAGACGAGTAGCGCTAACTGTCGGCCCCGGCGCAGCAAGCACGCCGCTACCCCTGCCGACGAACAACCACCAACGAATGGACCGCTGACCGATGGAAACCACCGAAGCACGCACCATCCTGACCCCAACCGGCGGCTATCTCGCCGGCTTCACGCACAGCCTCAATCCGTACAGCGGCTGCGTGTTCGGCTGCGCCTATTGCTATGTGGCGAGCGCGCCGGTGGCGGCCCGCGATCCGCGCCCGTGGGGGCAGTATTTCAAGGCCAAGATCAACGCGCCCGCCCTGTTACGGCGCGAACTGGCCGCCCATCCGCGCGACACGCTGCGGATCTTCCTCTCGTCGGCCACCGACCCCTACCAGCCGCCGGAGCGCCGCCTGGGGCTGACGCGGGCGCTGCTGCAAGCGTTCGTGGAGCGGCCGCCGGCGCTGCTGCTGGTGCAAACACGCAGCCCTCTGGTGCAGCGCGATGCGGATCTGCTGGCCGCGCTGGGTAATCGCGTGCGCGTGTCTATGACTATCGAAACCGAGGACGAAGCGGTGCGGCGGCGGGTGGCTCCGCACGCGCCGCCGCTGGCCGCCCGGCGAGCGGCGGTCGCGGCCCTGCACGCGGCAGGCATTCCCAGCCAAGTCGCCGTCGCGCCGCTGCTGCCGCATGATCCCGGCGCGTTTGCCGCTTGGCTGGCCGGCTGCTGCGACACGGTGGTGGTGGACACGTTGACGGCGGGCGATGGGGCGAACGGGCGGCGCAGCGCCCGCAGCCCCATCCCGGCGATTTACGCCGCTGCCGGCTGGGGCGATTGGCGCGCCGGCGACCCCGCGCCGCTGATCGCCGCGCTGACGCAGCACTTCGGCGCAGATCGCGTGCTGTGGTCGCAAGCGGGCTTCAACCACTTTGCCTGGCAAGCAGCCCCCTAATGACGGTCTAGCCCTTGCCCGCTTTGTGCGGCACACGATACGATAAGGAGCAGTTCCCATCATGCCAAACTCTGCGGACTTGTTACCCCGCATTACCACGGCCTATTTTTGTCACCTACCTGATGCAGCGCACGGGAAGACGCTGTTGGCAGCTAACTCCGGTGGATCGTGGGTACAACACCCCTCCTATGTACCGTGGCCGCAAAAGATCGGTCGGGAAGAGGAAAACTTAGGCAACATCTTCGTAGCGGAGGAGCTTCCCACCACTGTGCATCTGGGTGTCCGCCTGATCGGCTATGGCCGAGGGAGCCGGCTCCTGAAGTTTGTGCTGTTTGCGGACGGCGACGCGGCGGCCTCGTTATTCGAGTATCAGACGAAAGTACAGTTCACGCCGGCCCAGTATGCGGATCTGCCGGGGGTTGTGGCACTACGGATCGCGGTGCGGAATGTTGAAGTTGCCTATGCGGGTCTCTATTGGTTGGGTATCGCCATCGGGGACGGTGCGGCCACATATCTGCCTCTCTATGTGCGCCAATATAGTAGATAGTCACTAATTCGTGCCTATAACCGCTTGCTTTATTCCGCACTATGGCGTATAATACAAATGGTTGAAGTCGGCAGTGATGCGGTCGCGCAAAATCTCCCCGTGGGTTCCCTCAGACACTAAGGGCAGAAACAGAGCTCCGGTATCCTCGCACAGCCTTCTCCATTCGTTGAATTGGCTCTTTTCGCATAACCCACTATAGGAGTGTCCTAAACAGATGCCGGATATGACCCTGACCTGCCGCGATTGCGGCCAACCCTTTACCTTCACCGAAGGCGAACAAGATTTTTATGCCGGCAAAGGCTACTCGCAGCCGACCCGCTGCGCGTCGTGCCGGGCGACCAAAAAGGCCCAGCGCCAGTCTTCGGACTATGGCGACAGCTATGGTAACGATAGCGGCGGCGGCGGCGGCTACAGCAGCGGCGGCGGCGGCGGCTACAGCAGCGGTGGTGGCGGCGGCTACGGCGGCGGGCGCAGTGAGCGCACGATGACCCAAGTCACCTGCTCCAGTTGCGGCAAAGCGGCCGAAGTACCGTTCGTCCCCAGTGGTGATCGCCCGGTGTACTGCTCCGACTGCTTCAGCCAGCAGGGTGGCGGCGGTGCGCGCGGCGGCGGCGGCGGTCGCAGCGGCGGCCGCTACTAAGCAGCGCATAGCTCTGAGGGAGCGGAGCCAGGAGGCATCTCCTGGCTCCGTTTATACGTTTACCGATTTGCGTGCGTGTTATTTACTCGTACTTCATCTAAAAGGAGCAACGGATCTTTGCCTAAGAAACCGCGTTATAATGTCTATAAGAAACCGTCTAGCCCCGCAGCCACTCCGGCGGTGCCGCGCGGACCGAAGCAGCCGACCGGCGATGTGATCGCCGTCGAGGGCAAGGTTTTGCAGTGCCTGCCGAACGCGATGTTCACCGTCGAGTTGGAGAACGGCCACCAAGTATTGGGCCACATCTCCGGCAAAATGCGAATGAACTTCATCCGCATCACCCCCGGCGACCGCGTGACGGTGGAACTCTCACCCTACGACCTGAGCAAAGGCCGCATCACCTTCCGCTACCGCTAACCGCTCTCACGGGCCGGGCATCTCCCCTGGCCCCGGTGGGGCGCATATTTCGCGTTGCTCAGGCCATCGTTCCGGGTCTGGGTGTCTTTTTGTGTCCCGACATAATCGGTTAAAAAAAACTCGCCAACCCACTTGACACAGCAGAGATGATGATCTATAATAGCGGTGGCAGTGATGAAATCCCAGTGATCGTAATAATCCAATATGGATAAAAATATTCAACCCTACCCATCAAAACTGAGGATGAGATTGATCTTGAACAAGTTATTATCGGCGGCTCGGATGCACCCTGGCGGGTGGAGCAAAAGGCAGCGCATAAGCGCGGTCATACCCGTACTGGTATAACTCGCAGTCGCCTACTTCTATCCCGTCCACCCAGCCTTCGCGGACACAACACCTACACCCACCCCGGCACTCAGCAGCGCCGCTACCGCCACACCTACATATATTCCGCGACAGTATGATGTACTGACGGATACGAACTACGTCATGGATCCAGCTTCCAAGGCCGTTCTGGATCAAAAGCAGGAGTTGGTCACAGCTTATGCCAAAGTCGCAGCAGGCACACTGACCATAGCCCAATACGATGGCAAGCTAGATCAGTTCTACAACGCACATGGTATCACCAACACCGAGGCGCTTCACCCTGACCACCAGCAGACGGCTGCCGATTGTGCTGGCATCGCCGCATCCGATTTGGCCTATCGCAGTGACGGTTCCTGTTATGATAAAACCGAAGGCGGGACGGATCCTACTGCGTCCAATGTATTTTCAACATCTGCTACCGCTGCCTCCTACCCGTACAATCTGCGCCCCAGGTACCGCCAGCACGTAATATGGAACGTGCTACAGCAACCTCAGCAAAACGGCTATTACTGTGGACCGGCAGTAGCTTACGAAATAGAAGCGTACTGGGGGCACTATACCAGTCAGTGGGAGGCAGGATTACCTCTGAACCAAGCCAATATAGCTGCTAGATGTGATGATCAGCACAATTATACGTGCAACGATAATGCAGGCAATTACCTACAGACAGATGCTTTGTATCTGCTCAAAAAAGGGGGGCGCATTAAGCCGGGGTTAACTTGAGCGCTGCGGCGGTCTGCCGCACCAAGTCCGCCAACGGCGGAATCTGGCCGCCCTGCCGTAAGCGGTCCCGCACGTAGGCATAGAAATTCACCCCC
>JBBRPH010000079.1:0-20293 GCA_038228295.1 Chloroflexia bacterium
CGCGCAGGTGTTCGAGTACGGTGGCGAACTGCTGGTCAGTAGATGGCATGGTAGCTCCTTTGCTAAAGGCTACCCTAATCTTACCAAATCCGCGCCCCCACCCGCCGCTGACCCCCTTCCAGATTAGATGCGTAAGCCCTGAGGCGGATTTCGACCATAGTTGACGTTACTTTTGCTGGTTTGGTATGATAGAGATAGCCCCGTCAATTCCACCGGCTGAACGCGCCGACGGCTCGGCAAACTAATTAACCCACCGCCACCGCACCCAAGAGAGGAAACGTTGTGTCCAGTAAAATACGATGGTTGTTCCTTGCGCTAGTGATGCTGGCGGCCGCAGCCTGGAGCGCCGGCCGGTTAGCGGCTCCCACCGGCGGGTCCACGGTGCGTGCCGCTCCTGCACAGGGCGGCACGCCCAGCGGCGGCAGCATGATAGTAGGCAGTTCCTACCATAATGACACCTCAGCGGCAGTGCGCGACCTACCGGCGCGCCCGCTAAGCAGCGGCACGCAACAGGGTACACGCGAGGCGATGCGTACGCCGGCCCGGCACAAGGATGCGCTCGACTCGGTGGTGCAGAAGCAGCTCGCGCCGGCGGCAATGCCCGCCCCGATCCGCAATTTCGACGGCATCGGCTACCCCGGCGTAGGCTGCAACTGCTCACCGCCCGATACGAACGGCGAAGTCGGCACCACCCAATATGTGCAACTGGTCAATCAAGGCTACCAGGTGTTTGACAAAGCGACTGGGGCATCGCTGCTCGGTCCGCTCAACATCAGTACTATTTGGGGCGGCTTCAGCGGCCTCTGTGAAACGAGCGGCCAGGGCGATCCGGTGGTGCTATTCGATCAACTAGCCGACCGCTGGGTCATCAGCCAGTTTGCCGGCGGCAACACGATTACCGATGAATGTGTCGCCGTTTCCACTAGTGCCGATGCAACCGGCAGCTACAATCGCTACGGGTTCCACCTGGGTAGCAACTTCTACGATTACCCGCACCTCGGTGTATGGCCCGATGCCTATTATATGAGTATGAACGTGTTTAACGCCGCCGGCACCGCCTACCTGGGGCCGCAGCCGTTCGCGCTCGATCGCGCCCAGATGCTGGCGGGCGGCCGGGCCGACTTCCAAACCACCGCTAATACGCTGGGCGACACAGTAGCGCCGATCTTGCCGGCGGATCTAGAGGGATCGCGGTTGCCGCCGCGCGGCGCACCCGAAACGTTCCTACGCTTCCCCGATACCGGCAGCATGGATCTGTATCATTACCATGTGGATTGGGCTAACCCGGCAGCCTCCACCTTTAGCCGCTTTGCCGGCCCGGCGGCGGCTCCCTTCACCACGCTCTGCGGCACCACGACCAACTGCGTACCCCAGGCGGGCACTGGGGTCAAACTCGACGGCATTGCCGACCGCCTGATGTTCCGCCTAGCCTATCGCAACTTTGCCGATGGGCACGAGTCGTTGGTGGGCAACTACACAGTCAGTGCGGGCGGGGTGGCGGGTATTCGCTGGTTTGAACTCCGCAATCCCACCAACGGTCCGGTTACTCTTTCCCAGGAAAGCACCTATCAGCCGGACAACACTTGGCGCTGGATGGGCAGCGCGGCCATGGATCAGCAAGGTAACCTAGCCCTCGGCTTCAGCGCATCCAGCGATAGCTTGAGCCCACAAATTCGCTATGCCGGGCGCCTTGTGAGTGATCCGCCCAACACGCTGGCGCAGGGCGAAACCACGCTGATCGCCGGCAGCGGCGCGCAGACGAGTTCGCACAACCGCTGGGGCGATTACAGCGATCTGACAGTGGACCCGACCGACGACTGCACCTTCTGGTATACCAACGAATATTATCAAACAATCGCGAATGTGGCCTGGAAAACCCGCATCGGCTCGTTTAAGTTCGCCGGCTGCGCGGCGCCTTCGACACCCACCGCCACTGCCGCGCCGCCGACTGCCACCCCGACTGCTTGCACCACCGGCGTGTTTAGCGATGTACCCAACAACGCCTACTTCGCGCAGGCCGTGAGCTATCTGGCGAGCCGTAACGTGATCAGCGGCTATAGCGACTGTACCTTCCGCCCCTACTTGAACACCACGCGCGGCCAACTGACCAAGATCGTGGTGCTGGGCTTCAATTTGCCTATTAATACGGCCGGCGGCCCGCATTTCAGCGATGTGCCGCCCAGTGACGGATTCTATCCCTTTATCGAAACCGCCGCTAATCGCGGCATCGTGAGCGGCTATAACGACGGCACCTTCCGCGCCGGTACCTTTGTCACCCGTGGGCAACTCACCAAAATCGTCGTCGGGGCCGCCGCCTGGACGCTAAGTCGCCCGGCTACGGCCCGCTTCAGCGACGTGCCGGTGGGTAGCACTTTCTTTCCCTACGTGGAGACAGCCTACTGTCATGCGGTGCTGGACGGCTATAACGACGGTACCTTCCTACCCAATAACAATGCCTTCCGCGGCCAGGTCGCCAAGATCGTCTATCTCGGCCTCAACAGTGGCCCGGACTGTACACGCTAACCACTAGGGCCGGTCTAGCCGGCTAACTAACAAAGGGCGGCGCGATTGCGCCGCCCTTTTGCATCCCCTCAGCGAATTGTCGCTACAAAGCAGGCTGCCGTAGTGACTTACCCTGCCCCCTGCACGTTTTACGGTCCCAGCCCCGGTTGAGGCGGGCCGGTCAGTGGTAGATAATAGGGCTGCCGGTCGGGAAAAGCGGCCAGCAGATCGCGGTTGCGGGCAGCGCCGAGATCGCGGGCGTAGACAACCGGGCCATGCAACAGCGGATCGTTGGCGAAGAAGACTTTGCCGAAGTCGCGGCGCACGAAAGCCCGCTCCAGGCCGACAAAAACCAGCGCGTGATCCAGGTGGGCAGCGGCTACGGTCCGCAGACTTGACGCATCCACATCGTTGTAGCCGGTGTAGGCCCGTACCTGGCTGGGCAGGGTCTGAGTCAGATTATAGAGCAACAGTAGACCGATCACTGCCGCCATGACCCATCGCGTCCGCCCCTGCCGCCCCGCTCCGGTCAGTGCCGCCCCGCTGCGGCCCAACACCACGATACCCCGCCCGCTTAACAGCAGCAGAAACGGCAATGCCTCATACCAATAGCGTGGACCGAAAATCGTCGTCGCCGACCACCAGGCAAAGTAAATCCCGACCAAGCCCACGAAACCGCCGAACAAAAAGAGATCCCAGCGCGCCAAGCGCCAGGGCCGCCCCCACATCGCCGCCAACGCCACGCCCAGCGGCACGAAAGTCAGTGCAGGCGGCCAGCCGAATAATACACTGCTCAGGCTACGGGCATAGACCAGCGCGTTGAACAGTCCCAGCGCAGGGGTATGACCGCCGTCCTCCGGCCCAAAGCCCGGCCCGAAGCCTAGCTGATCATACGACCCCACCAACTCCTGCGCCAACCGAAACGGCGATCCCAATTGCGCTTGGTTGACCCAAGCCAGCACCAGCAGCGGCGGCACGGCCCCCAGTACCAGTGCCGTATACGCAAAGAGTTTTGTGTGCGCTGGGCGGACTGCTATGCTGACGGAGTTGTGCCGGCGCAGCCAGTAGAAGAGTGTATAGATTAGGTCAACTCCCGCCCAAACCGCAAACGGTAGCGCCACGCCCACTGCCGTCGCCTCGCGGCAGATAAAGGCCCAGGCCAGCGCGAAACCAGCCGGCGCGTGCAACGTGAAACGTCGCCACGATGGCGGGGGGACGAGTTCTGCATGCTGCGTGCTGCGTGCTGAAGTGACAACCGCCGACTGCCGCCCGCCGTCCGCCGCCCCCGGCCCAGCGCCCAGCGCCGACTGGCCCCGCACAAAGGCATAGAGCGCGACACAGACGGCCAACATGGTCGCCGGATGCGCCATGTAGGAGCCGGACATGAAGAGCAGAAAAGGCGAAAGCAGACCCAAAAGCGCGGCCACCGCACCCGTGGCCGCGCCGTAAAGTCGCTGCCCGGTGGCGTAGATCAGGCCGAGACTAACCCCGGCACAGAGGGGGTTGATCAGCCAGGGTAGGCCGGCCCAGATCCCCGGCACCAGCAGTAACGGCCAGCCGGGCGGGTATTTAGCGAACCAGCGCCCGTCGGTGATCAATATGAAGCCTTGCGTGAAGAAATCCGCTAGAGGCGGGGCAGGCACCCAGGCGCGGCCCAGCGCGAACACTTTCGCCTGCCACAGATAGGCCACATCGTCCTGCACATGGGGAATACCGTCCAGCGGGCCCAGCGCCACAGCAGCGGCAGCGAGCGTGCCGGCCGCAGCGAACAGCAGCGGGGCGAAACGTGCGAGGTGCAACGTGCGAGGTGCAACGTGCAACGCAATAAGCGGAGCTACAGGAGGCGCGGCAATTGCCGACCGCCCACGGACCACCGCCGGCAGCGAGAGCAGTAGTACCAGCGCCAGCGTGGCGGTGAGGGCGAGGGCGACCTCCAGCAACGCGTCGGCGAGCGTAGTCCAGGCATCAGGATGATAGAGACTATCGCGCAGCAAGACGGTTGGGCTGCCGGCGATTACCCGCCACCATTCAAGCGTGCGCCGTTCGGGCTGGACGATAAAGGCGTAGCCGTCGGCGGCGGGATCGAGGTAGACCAGCAACCCGGCAGGACCACGCCCGGCGACGAGATCAGCGAAAATACGCAGATTAGGCGTGGTATGAGCAGTGGAATCCAGGGCGGCGGTCGCACCTGCCGGCAAGGCGAACGGCTGCCAGGGGCCGGGCCGATAGAGGCGGCCCGCCGTCGGCACGCGCACAAACTGCCAGTCAGTGGCGGGCCGGGTTTGCAGCGCTGCGCCAAGCTGCCCCAGCACCGGCAGCGGGGCAGCAGGGTCCGGGAGTTGGTAAGTAATCGAGGCACGTGGGGCGGCCACCCACCAGCCGATACGCCCACCGGCGGCGACTTCGGCGGCAGGCAAGTCAAGCGACAGCTTACCATCACCGACCCGCCCCACCGCGCCCTTATCGGTCACGGCAATCTGCACCAACAGGCGGCTAGGTCGAGCCAGCACCAATACCCAAGCTAATATCGTCAGCGCGGCCAGCGCTAATATGCCCTGCTGCCGGCGGCGGCGCTGCGCCCTTGTCTCTGCATCCATACGGCGGTAGCATACCACAAAAGCCGCCCACGGAACACCCGGCGCTGTTGCGGTGTTACAGAACGGTCGAATTAACCGGGCCGGCGCGGACACTGAACCGCGCCGCATACTAGGCCATTGACGCGGCGGGTGGGGACATGGTATAGTAGGCGGGGCAGTAACGATCCCACATCGGCAACTGTCGTCCCCTTTGGGCAAGGTGGCGATCCATGGCAAATGCGAAGGGAGCCTGGGTATGGGACAGGGAGACGGCGCGAAGCCCCGCGAACGCAAATGTCTGACGTGTCGCCATTATCAAGCGTCACCGTTATGGCGCAAGGGCTGGTGTCGCAATCCACTGCTCTACGACGCGCAAACCAACCACTTAGTCGAAGCCGACGCGCTGGCCTGTAGCCGCACCTTTATTGACTACTGGGAAGCCCGTGACGGCACCCGCTCTACTGCACCCAACGCACCGCTCGGCCCTAGTCCGGTGCGCCGGGCGCCTTCCATCCAGATGACCCCGACAGGGCCGGGGGGCACGCCGTTGCGAAGCACCGCCGTGACCGTGGCCGCTGTGCAAGCCGCAGCCGCACAACCGCGCGAGCGGGAACGCCCGCCGCAACTCTCCCTGATCCGCTCTGAACCGGTCCAAACTGAACCGACTATTGAACCCCCGCTGCGGCTCGATATTCTCCCCTTGCCGCTAATTCCACCGCCCGTTGAGGCCAAGCCGGCGGCGCTGCCCGCCGCACCGCACGCGACCCCAGCGCTAGAAGAAGACCGCAGTAGCATCCGCAATGTGCTGGTGAGCGGCATTTTGATCGCGGCATTGGGCGCGGGCTTTGTCCTCACCCGGCATCCCGTCAAGTCGGTGACCAGTGACACGCTTACTGTGGTGCCTAGCAGTCCGGTGGCGGCTGCCGCGCCGCCGACGGCGACCCACAACCCTTTGCCCACCCCAACCAATGTGCGGCCCACTGTTATCGTGACTCCAGCCCCGCTGATGGTTGGTCTGGGCGCGAAGGTGCAAACGACCGGACTGGCCGGAGCAGCGTTAAATGTGCGCCAGAACCCCGGCACGAAAGGGATTATCGTCGGGCATCTGGTAGACGGCAGACAGGCACAAATCAAAGCCGGCCCGCAACAAGCCGACGGCGTGGGCTGGTGGCAGATTACCGGCTGGGATAACGGCGGCACGCTCGGCTGGGTATCGGGCAAATATCTCAAACCCGTACCCTAAAGGAGTAACCGATGGCAACTTTACACCGCGAGAACATTGAGCTAGAGTCCGCCGACGGACGCTTGACGGCGCTGGTTATCCGCCCGGAGGGGGATGCACCGCTGCCCGGCGTAGTGCAAATCCAGGAGTGGTGGGGCATCGAGCCGCACGTTATTGAGGTAGCCCAACGACTGGCAAGTGAAGGCTTCGTCGTGCTGGTGCCCGACCTCTATCATGGCCGCGTTGTCACCGAACCCGACGAGGCCGGCAAGTCGGTGATGCTGCTGCGCGGTAATATGGACAGGGCCGTGCGTGAAATCCAACACGGCATTGCCGCGCTGCAAGCGCGGGCCGATGTGCAGCCCAAGCAGGTGGGCGTGATGGGTTTTTGCGTCGGCGGTCTGCTGACCTGGGAAGTCACCTTACGCACGCCCGATGTGGCGGCGGCGGTGCCCTGGTATGCCGGCGGCTTCGACCCCACCCCGGCGCAACTAGCCGATCTACACCCCCCCGTACTAGCGATCTACGGCGGCAGCGACCCCAGCATCTCGTTGGAGACGATCCACAAAGTCGAGGGATTGCTGAAAGACAAACCGAACAGTGAAGTGCGGATTTACCCCGAAGCCGGTCATGCTTTCCTTAACCCGGCCCACGGCGCGTTACACGCCGCCTCCGCCGCAGATGCCTGGCCGCGGGCCGTTGCCTTCCTTAAAACGCACGTCCGTTAGTTTTCAGCGTAAGCCGCAAAGAACGCGAGGATTTTCAATGATCCTCGCGTTCTTTGCGGCTTAGGCCGTGTGAAGGCAGCTAGGCCGCCATAGCCCGCAGGATCTCGCGTGGCGAAAGGCGGCTGCCGCGTAGCAGCGTGGTGGTGCGAAATAGGCGCGCAGCCAGCCCGATCACGCCGGCGATGGCGAGGGCTAGCAGCGCTAGGCTAAGAGCGACCTGCCAGGCGGGCACACTGCTTACCGCCAAACGAATCGGCATCGTCACGGCAGCGGTCGGCGGAAACAAGCTCAGACCTACCGCCAGCGCGCCTGCCGGATCGCCCGCCAGCGGACTCAGCATGAACAAAGGCAGGCTGGCGAACAACGACACCACCACGCTATACTGCGAACTCTCGCGCATAGACGGGCTGATCGCGCCAATGCCCGCCATGAGCGCTGCATAAAATAGGTAGCCCAGCAAGAAGTAGGCAAGCGCCAACACCCAGACGCCCAGCGGCAGCGCGATTTGGCCGAGCGCGCCCAGGCTGCCCGCGCCAAGACCCATGCCGCCGCGCGCCAGCGCCAGCCACGCCAGCAGTTGCACCAACCCCAGCAGCCCCAGACCCAGGATCTTGCCTAGCAGGAACGGGCGCGGCGCAATCGAAGTCAGCGTCACCTCCAGCGTGCGGTTCTCTTTCTCTTCCAGCAAACCTTGCAGCAGCAGACCTGACGACATGAAGATGGCGAAGGTCAGGACCGTGGCGAAGCCGGTCGCCAGCAGCAACCCGGTTTGCGCGTCGGCCATGCCTGGTGCAGGTGCGGCCGTGGCGACCGTCTGCACTTGCATCGGCTCTTCCAGGCGTAAGGCCAGCGCCGGGTCAGCCGTGGGCAGCAAGTTGGTCCGCAAAATCAGGCGCATCAGTTGCAAGCTGCTGACTCCGTTAGCTGCATCCACGCCGGAGGTGTAGTGGATCAGTATGCCGGTTGTACGGTAGTCCGCCGGCAGCACATAGAACGAGGCGATAGTTCCGTCGCGCAGCGCAGCGCGACCGGCAGCAGAGTCGGGATAGGATCGCACGAGATTGGGCGGAAAGCTCGCCGGCAAGGCGCGGATCGTGCCGCTGCCGTCACTATACCCGAAGGGTTTGAGGCTCTGCGCCTGGGCGGCCCCGGCCGGCCCGCCCAGATTACTGATGCTCTCGTCGTGGCGGTTGTTGCTGGTGATAAACAGGAAGAAGGCCACCGCCAACGGCACGCCTAGCGTGGTGATTAAAAAGGTCGGTTTCCGCAGGTGGGTCACGAAGTCGCGCAGCGCGACGGTCAATAGCTTGTGCATGATCAGGCTCCTCGCAGGGCGCGGCCCAGCTCGCGCCAGCCGACACGTTTGCCGTAACGCAGCATTCCATAGCGCAACATCCGGCCGGCCAACCAGATCATGCCCGCCGCCGCTAACGTGATAATTACCAACGCGGTCGGGATCTGCCAAGCCGGTAGCGCGGTGGTCTCCTGGCGCAACAGCAACGTCATCGGCGCGGTGTAGGGAAACAGGCTGAGGGCTATCGCCAGTGGACCATTAGGGTCGGTTAGCAGCGAGACAAAAAACCAGGAGGGCAGCGCGCCCAGCAGGCTAAAGATACCGGCCAGTTGCTGGCCCTCCTGGCGCACCGTCACCATCGCCCCCACGGTAGCGAGCGAAGCGGCATAGAGCAGATAACTGGGTACGAACAGGGCGATCATCAGCGCGATCGTCGGCCAGGGCAGGCTCACTCCAGCCAAATCGGGCACAAAGTTGCCTGCCACGGCCAGCGCCAGCACGCCCCCCGTCACCCAGGTGACTAACTGCGTCAGCCCGACCGCCCCCAGGCCCAGGATCTTGCCCAGCATCAACCCGCCCGGCGACAACGAGGTGCCCAGCACCTCCATCACGCGGTTCTCTTTCTCGTCCACCAGGCTTTGCATCAGGTAGCTGCTGGACGAAAAGGTGGCGACATAGAACAAGATGCCATAGAGCAGCGGTATGAGGATCCGACTAACGGTATTACTCGGCTGATCATCCAGTGTGCGCACCTGGACTTCGACCACCGGTTCGATTAGGCGTGGATCGGCAGGCAACGCGGCCAACAATGCCTGGCGCAGTAACGCCGTAAAGCGCGTCTGGGCCAAATCGGGCACATGATTCGGCGCATAGGCCGTCACATGGCCGGTCGCGGCGTAGTCGGACGGCACGACAAACAGCACAGCGATCGTTTTATTGTCGAGTGCGGCGCGACCGGCGGTCAGGTCGGAGTAGCGCGTGATCGCCACCGGCTGGTCAGGGAAGAGACCGCCCTGACCTTTGAGGTGATCGCCCGTCAGCACTACCTGTGCCGGGCTATTCCGCAGCAACCCGGCGTTGTCCACATAGCCGAGCATATCCACGCGCTCGGCAGACAGCGCCAGCCAGGCGACACCGGCGAACAATACGACGAATAGCAACGGCATCCCGAAGGTAGCGATCAAAAAGCCTTTGCGCCGCACAGCGTTGAGATACTCATGAGCGGCCACGACACGCCACTTATTCATGCGGCACCTCGCGCCGCCAAGCCGTCACCGCTCTCGCCGCCGGCCACGCGGATGAAGATTTCATCGAGCGAAGGCGTAATCACCTCAAAGCGGCTGATGTCGGTCGCAGGCCGCGCCACCAGTGCGCGCAGCACGTCGCCCGGAGCAACCCCCGGCTCCAACAGCAGATCGGTCCCACCGGCCCGATCCGGCCGCGCCTCGCGCACGCCCGGTACTGCGCTCAGATCGCCGCAGCCTTCGACGCGTACCGCGTTGGACGCGAAGCGTTGTCGGATCTCATTCGGTGTGCCGCTGAGGACGATGCGGCCCTGGTTGAACATCACCAGGCGGTCGCACATCTCTTCGACCAGGTGCATCTGGTGGGTAGACATCAGGATCGCGCGCCCGGCTTGGCGGAAGGCGAAAATCTGCTCCTTGACCATTTGCGTGTTCACCGGGTCGAGGCCGGAGAAAGGTTCATCAATGATCATCACATCCGGTTCATGCAGGATCGTGGTACCAAATTGCACCTTTTGCTGCATCCCTTTCGACAGCTCGCTCACCTTTTTGCCGGCTTCGCGACCCAGGTCCACCCGTTCCAAATAGGCCAGCGCCCGGCGCCGGGCCTCACGCCGTTCCACGCCTTTCAGTTCGGCCAGGTAAACCATGCAATCCAGCACCTTGAGGTCGCGGTACAAGCCGCGCTCTTCGGGCAGGTAGCCGATGCGGTTCTTTTTGGCTTCAGTCAGCGGGCCGCCCAGCACAACAATCCGCCCACGATCCGGCTTGAGAATGTCGAGAATCATGCGGATAGTCGTTGTCTTACCCGCGCCGTTCGGCCCCAGCAGGCCAAACAGTTCGCCCGCGCCCACCTGAAAACTCACGTCGCACACCGCCTCTTTATCGGCAAACGCCTTGGCGACGTGTTCCACTTCCAACAGGGTCATAGTCCCTCCTCTAACTACTACTTGGGTGATCCATTGGACCGACGCAGGTCGCCCACAGAGGCAAATACAACGGCAATAGCGAACCAAGAACTGTCATTGCCCAATCGTGCTCCGCGCCGAAGGCGGGCTGTAAACGGTCCGCTGCAACAAGATCTGCTGCTACCAATTTCACGCGCTGTTGTTTCATCTTGTCTTCCTCTCACCTCTACGATCCGCCTGCCCCATTAGTTGCACGGCCGTTTGTCTTTACGCGCCAATGCGCCCCGGCCCGCAACCGGGTGCAGCGCGGCCGTCATGATGTAGGTTTGCCGGTCGGCCTGCGCCGTATCCGTCGCTGGCCGATCGTTTGTTTTCTATGCATCATCCCAGCGGCCGGTTTCAGCGGCCCACATTTTGCAGGGGTAGAACAGCAATCCAAAAAATGGGTTGGCGTGTATACCGCATGACATCGTACAACGATGTGCTATCAAAAACAGGTAGCCGGTTGGTATAGAAAAGCACTATCTCTGCCGGTGCGAGCAGAAGCAACAAAACCGATCCGCTTACGGGTAGATCAGTGTGTGTTGTTTGTCTGCTAGGAAGGAGGCCGCCCCCCAAACACCCACCCGCCTCGCAGCGGCAATCCCTTAGCATTCTCTACTCAGCAGAGAGGAACCAAGTATATGTCTCTTTCCCCCACCGCGCGGATGCGCTGGAGGGTACTCTTGCCCGCCCTGATCCTACTCCTCGGCGTGGGTTTCACGGCAAGCGTGACCCTGGCGAGCCCGCCGGCGCAGCCGGCGCAGCACGCAACGCAGGCCCAGGCTAACGCGCCGCTCACTACTTATATGAGCACCGATGTACCCAAAACAATAACCGGCACCAATACTGTCACGTCCACCCTCACCATTATTGATGTTCAAGTGATCACCAGCCTCGACGTAGTCGGACTGACGATTTCACATACTTTCCCCGGTGACTTGAACGTGTATCTGATCAGCCCGCTCGGTACGCGCGTGCAGTTGTTTAACAACGTGTGCGGCGGTATCGACTGGAACACCACAAACACTGGCTTCACCCTATCCGACGGAGCGGTCACCCCCATTGGTGACACCTGCCCGCCGGGCAACACCGCCTACAAGCCGGTCCAAGCGCTGTCGGCCTTCAACGGCCAACCGGTGGCAGGCATTTGGAAACTGGAAATCACCGACACCGATGTGCCGGATGACGGCGTGTTGACTGCATGGGGCTTGGCAGTGCCGGGATCGGCCCCACAGGCGACCGTGTCACCGACTACTGAGCCGACTCTGGTGCCGACCGCAACAATCACCAGTTGCCCCGTCTCGTTCAGCGATGTGCATCCGAGTGATTACTTCTACGGTGGAGTAAGCTATCTCTACTGTAAAGGTGCGATCACCGGCTACGGCGACAACACCTTCCGCCCCTACAACTCGACCACGCGCCAGCAATTAGCGAAGATCGTGGTACTGGGGCTTAACGTGCCGTTGTTCCCGCCGCCGGCGACTCCTAGCTTCACCGATGTGCCGGCGAGCAACATCTTCTATCGCTACATCGAAGCCGCCAAGCAGTTCGGCATCGTCACCGGTTACAGCGACCGCACCTTCCGCCCGGCCAATAATGTCACACGCGCGCAGTTGACCAAGATGTTCATCGTGGCGAAGGGCGTAGACCTGATCAACCCAGCGACCCCTAGCTTCACCGACGAACCGCGGAGCGATGTCTTCTACCAGTTTATTGAGACAGCGGCTTGCTACGGCATCGTCAGCGGCTACAGCGATCATACCTTCCGCCCCGGTAACGACGCCAACCGCGGCCAAATCGCCAAGATCGCCTTCCTGTCCGACGTAAACACAACCGGTTGTGCGGCGGTGCCGACCCCGATACCGCAGCCGCAGCCATGACGCGCCGACCGACGATCAACCTAGCAAGTACCGATTTCTATTCAGCAGAGGAGACAACAATGAACCGTAAGTCTATCTCGCAACGGCGTGTCAAGGGCATCCTGGCGACTCTCAGCAGCGCCATGATGATCGCGATGGCCCTAGCCCTGCTCGTGGTCGGCGGCACGCCGGCCCGCAGCCTGGCCTCCAGCCACCGCGAAGCGCCGTTCATCAGTAGCGACCCCGAAGCCGATAACACCGACGTGTACGCCTTCGTCAGCCCCGATGTGACCAACACCGTGACCATTATCGCCAACTATATGCCCTTCGAGGAGCCGAACGGCGGCCCCAACTTCAACGCTTTCGGCGATAACGTGCAGTACGAAATTCGCATTGACAACACCGGCAACGGCGAAGCTGATGTCGTGTACCAGTTCCGCTTCAACACCGTGGTCGGCAACCCCAACACGTTCCTCTATGCCACCGGCCCGATCACCTCGACCGACTCGCCGAACTGGAACTTCAAGCAGTTCTACACTGTCACCCGCATTGCTAATGGGGTCAGCACAGTGGTGGGTAGCAACCTGAGCACCCCGCCGGTCAATATCGGCCCGCGCTCCACGCCGAACTATGATGCCCTGGCGACTTCGGCCATCCACACCATCGGCGGTAGCAAGTTCTTCGCCGGTCAGCGTGATGACCCGTTCTTTGTGGACCTCGGCTCGATCTTTGACCTGGGCGGCCTGCGCCCGTTCAACCAGTATCATCTTGTCCCGCTGACCACAACGGTGGGCTACGACGGCCTTAAGGGCTACAACGTGCATAGCATCGCCATTCAGGTGCCGATGACCGACCTGACCCGCGACGGGCAACCGCCCAATGCTAACAACGGCACCATCGGTATTTATGCCAACGCCAGCCGCCAATCCACTCGCGTCCTCCGCAAGGACGGCACGCAAAACCTGAGTGGCAACTTCGTGCAGATTTCACGCTTGGCGAACCCACTGATCAACGAAGTGGTCATCCACCGCGGCCAGAAGGACTACTGGAACAGCCAGTCTCCGGCCAGCGACAAGCAGTTCCTGAACAACTACCTGACGCCGGAGCTGACGGGTCTAGAGAACCTACTCTACGCTTCGGTGATCTCGCCCGCCAACACGACCAACCGCCAGGATCTGGTCGGTATCCTGCTGACCGGCCTGCCCAATTACAACGTCACCGGCAACACCAAAGCGGACCTGCTGCGGCTTAACATGAACATCCCGGTCTCGACTAACCCCAGCCGCCTCAGCGTGCTGGATACGACGCGCACCGCCGCCACAGCCGACCTGCAAGGCTTCCCGAACGGTCGCCGCTTGGCCGACGACGTGGTGGATATCGAACTGCGCGCCACGGCCGAAGGCTACGGCCCGGTGTTGAACGCGCTCTATGGCGTACCCAACCGCAGCCCGAACAACGCGCTCGGCGACGGTGTGGATGCCAACGACAAGCCGTTCCTGAGCACGTTCCCTTATGTCGCCAGCCCATGGCAGGGCTACGACCCGGCACATCACAATGTCGTCATATCGGCGCTACGCCAGGATCTGAACGGCAAGTAATCGTGTAACCGTGCCGTCGAGGCACGGGGCGCGTCCGGCGGTCGCCGTAGGGCAACCGCCGGGCGCGCTAAAACTTAGATCCCAAGCTTTAAGTTGATCTTGAACTGATCCTGAGAAGGAGATTAGTTATGGCCCTGTTTCGACATCGCGGTTTGCCTTTTGCAGGTGTACTGTTGTTTGCCGCTCTGGTTTTCACCTTTACGAGCCGGTTCCTGAGCGTGACGGCGGTTCCCTTAGATCCGAATGAGGCTGCCGCCTTCAACACACAGGGTATCAATTATCTGCAAAAGGTACGCGAAACCGGCGATCCGACCTATTACGGCAAAGCCGAGACTGCCTTTGATGAAGCGCTCAAACGCGATAGTCAAAATGTGAACGCCCTGGTGGGCAAAGGCACATTGGCCCTCTCGCGCCATCAATTCGCCGCCGGGCTCAAATTGGGTCAACAGGCGCATGATCTAGACCCCAACGTTGTAGTAACCTACGGTGTGATTGGCGATGCCCAGACCGAACTCGGCCAGTACGATGAAGCGTTAGCCACGATCCAGACGATGGTGGACAAGCGGCCCGATCTCTCGTCCTATAGCCGCGCCTCCTACCAGCGTGAATTGCACGGTGACATAGACGGAGCGATTGCCTTGATGCAAGAGGCCGTCCGATCAGGTGGCCCCAACGCCGAAAATGTGCAGTGGGTGCGCGTGCAACTGGGCAACTTGTATTTCAACAAAGGCAACTTGGCACAAGCCGAAACCGAGTATCAACACGCACTCGCCGCGCTACCGAATTATGCCTATGCCCAAGCCGGGCTGGCCCACATACGCGCCGTGCAGGGCCGCACCGATGAAGCGATTGCGCTCTACACACAGGCTATCCAGCGTATCCCACTGCCGGAGTTTGTCATTGCGTTGGGCGAGACGGAGCAGGCTGCCGGGCAAACGGCCAAAGCCAATGAGCAGTATGGACTACTGCGAGTGATCGAAAAGCTGTTCCAGGCCAACGGCGTAAACACCGACATGGAGTTGGCTCTCTTTGAGGCCGATCACGGCGACTCACAACAGGCGTTGGCCCAGGCGCGTATCGCTTATAACGAGCGCCCCAATTACAAGGCCGCCGACACACTGGCCTGGGCGCTTTCGCAGGCCGGGCAACAGAGCGAAGCGCAACGCTACGAGCAAGAGGCGATGAAGATCGGCACACAAGACGGGCTGATGTTCTACCATGCCGGCGTGATTGCGTCACGCGCCGGCGACAAAGCCGGCGCACGCGCCCGGCTGGAACAGGCGCTGTTGGTTAACCCGAATTTTTCGCCCATTTATGTGTTGCAAAGCCGGCAAATGCTTACGCAGTTAGCGGCCAAATAGCATTAGCCCCGACGAAACTCGCGGCTGAAGCGCCACATACTGAAGGCGGCGAACAGCACCGTCAACCCGCCCAACATAGCCGGGTAGAACAGGTCCGGTTCACGGCCCCGCAACATGATCGTTTGCAAGCTGATGATGCCGTGCGTGACCGGCAAGCTGTAGGCCGCATACTGCACCGGCATGATAAAACTGTTCAGCGATAGGAAGAAGCCGCTAAAAAAGACCGAGGTCAGCAGGGTCAGCATCGCTAGCTGGACTGCTTGGCTCTCGGTCTTTGAGATCATAGACAGGCCGAAGCCGAGGCCCAACGAGGCTAGGATGACCAACAGCAGCGAACCGGCTAGCCAGAACCAGTCCCCGGCCATCGGCACGCCGAGGACAAAGATGCTGAGAGCCACTAACAAGGCGGCCAACACCGCCAGGAACAGCGTGAAGCCGATATATTTGCCGGTCAGGATCTCCCCCGGCGTGATCGGCGAGACGCGGAACAGTTCAATTGAGCCGAGCAGCCGTTCGCGCACCATCGAAAGCGCGCCAAGCGTTACCGCGATATGCTGTAGCAACAGGGCCAGCACGCCCGGCGTGTAGAAGTTGAGGAAGGTCGGCTTGTCGCGGGCTAGGTTTTGCGCTTGGCCGTAGAAGGGTGCGGCCAGCACATAAGCATTCATTTTCTGGAACTGCGTGGTCACCCCTTGCAGCGCACGCAGGTCGTTGCGAATGGCATCATTGTGGGCGCGTACGCGGGTGGGATCGGGCACGGGCTGGGCGAGTTCGCTCTGTAAGGCACCTACATCGCTGTTCAGGCTAGTAATCGCACCCGTGGTGCGAGTCAGATTTTGCTGTTGAGCCGTGCTTTGTGGTCCGGCCACCGGCGCAGTTTGCAACAACTGTAGCATTAGTCCGGCGCTAAGGGCCAGCACACCTGCTCCGCTGCGGACTTCCGTCACTTGGCCTTGCGCGTCTTGCACCTGGCCGCGCCCCAGGTCGTCGCTGATGCGGCCTAACGCGGTATCCATACGCGCCAGCGCGTCATTGACATTGCCTGCGCCTTGTTGGCCTTGCTTGAAGGCAGCAGCCACCGTCTCTTTGTTCAGATCGTTGGTGTATTGCAACGTGCCCAGCACAATGCGCCCTTCGCTGATGGGATCGATCTCGTTATAGTAGACCGGTACGATGGCCTGGGCACCTGCGCCGATCTTTTCGGCGGCATCGGCGGGCACCGCGATCACGGCATCTATGCCGCCGTTCCGCAACCGAATCTGGGCGGCCTCCAGATCGCGGGTGAGATCAATCACATCCACGCCTTTGCTAAACTGCGTGCGAATCGCCGCATCCTGCCCGGCAAACGCAGGTGTGTTGGGGACTACGATCACCACCCGCAGGCGTGGCGCAGTACCTAGGTAGCCCGCGCCAAACACCAGCAAAATCAGGAACGGCCCCAGCAGCAGCGATAGCAGCAGGCGCGGCTGTCGCACGAGTTCCCGCACCTCTTTACCGACGAAGCCGCTGATGCGGATCAGCCTCTTTATCAAGGGTTTCTCCTAATACGTAATGGGGTATCCGGGCAAAGGGTTTATGAGCTACGCTTTACGCCTCCGGGTCACCGGAGTCTGGGCCACCCATCAATTCGATGAACACTTCATCAAAGGTCGGGCGGTATTCTTGTAGGCTGGTCACTTCGATGTTTTCGGTTTGCAATAAGCTCAATATTTGGGGGATCGTATCGCCCGCATCGGTGACATGGATACGGATCGTAGTGGGATAGGCGCGCCATTGGTAGAGCGGTTTGCCGGCTTCCTTGACGACAAAAGGCTGGATCAGCAATTTGCGGACGGCTTCGCCGGTTAGAGTAGCGGCTTCCAGGTCTACTACATCGCCGTGCAAGGCCAGACGCCGCAATTCCAACGGCGTGGCGACGGCCAGCAGTTTGCCTTTACGGATCACCCCTACGCGGTCACAGTACTCGCTTTCGCCGACATATTGCGTGGTGACAAAGATTGTGCGCCCGCTATCGCGCAGGCGGCGGAACTCCTCCCAGAATTTGCCGCGTAGCACCGGGTCAATGCCGGCGGTCGGTTCGTCCACAAACAGCAAGCGGGGATTATGGATCAGCGACGAGGCGAGTTCTAAGCGGCGCTGCATCCCACCGGAGATGTTGGCAGCCAGACGGTTGCGGGCATCCCACAGTTCCACGAAATGAAGCAAGTTCTCTATCTGCCCTTTGCGTTCGCGCCAGCCTAGCCCCTGCACAGCGGCCAGAAAGTTGATGTTTTCATAGACCGTGAGGTTAGAGTAGAGGACGAATTGCTGCGGCATATAGCCGAAGCCTTCATGCAGCGCGCGGGTGGGGTGCGCCGGGTCGCAGCCCAGCAGATCTACCTTGCCGCTCGTCGGGGTGTAGATGCCGTTTAGCAGGCGCATGGTGGTCGTCTTGCCGCTGCCGCTAGGGCCGATGAAGCCGAAGATTTCACCCTCATAGACCTCGAAATTGAGGTCATCCACACCCATTGTATCGCCAAAGGATTTGCTGACGTGCTGGACCTGGATCACCGCCTTGCGCGTGGGCGCGACAGGCGCGGCGGGTGCAGTTGCAGTCCTGGGCAGCGTGGGGGCGGCACTCCGTGTAGTTGGTTGGCTTGTTGGTTGGCTCATCGTTCTCTCTCCTACGCCCCGCTATTCATTGCGGATCTATAACGCACGATTCACGCCGCTACCGCCGCATTCGTCAGTTGCCCGGCACTAGCGACTCGGATTCCGGCTCCGTACCGGCTTCACTGTAGACGGTCGTCTGGGTGGGCAGATCCGCTAGGCTACAGGTGAGTTCAACGGTCTGCGAGTCGGTACTGCTAATAAGATCGGGGGTGATAAGCAGGCGCACGGAGCCGGCGTCGTCCGAGCGGACAACCAGGCCGGTCAGGTTGCCGGTTTCGTCAATCAGCACTTCGTCTACCGTGCCGAAGCGCCCATCGCTGCACAATACTTCGGTGCCTTCGCCCCATTCCACGCTACCCTCATCCGTATTGGATTCCTCGAAGACCGGCACCGTGGGATAGTACATAGTAGCCGAAAAGAGGCCGTCGCCGGGCACATAATTTGTGGGCAACACCCAGCCGTCGGGCGGGTCCATGTAGCGTTCCACGATATAATCCGACATTTGCGCCACCGCCGCGCGGTCGGCCGCCAGCGTCAACACATCGCCGCTGTCTTCGCGTAACTCGCCTACCGGCACCAGAATCAAGCGCCCCACTAGATCGGGCGTTTCAACCACGATTTCATGCACAGTGGCGGTAGCGGGATCAAAGACAACCTTGTGGATGGTACCGACCTGCTCGCCGTCGGGATAGCGAATGGGAGTGCCGATATCGAGTTTCATGCCGTTCCTCCACCGTAAAGCGGGATCAGAGACCGAGGCCCAGCGCCATGTAGCCGGCAAAGGCTTCGACCATTAGATCAATCGAAATGCGCTCATCCACCGTATGGATCACTTCTTCCCAGCCGGGCGAGAAGCCGATACAGGGGGTGCCGGCTTCCTCAAAGTGACCGCCGTCGGTGGCGAAGCGCCAGAGACCGAGCGGGACGGGGCGGCCAAATGCCGCACCTAACGCCGCCCCCGCCCCGGTGACCAGCGGATGATCGGCTGCGGTGCCGAAAGCCGGGCTGAGTGCGCCGACTTCCATCCGCACGCCGGTATACGAGGTCAGTACACGGGGCAGCGGCTTAACGTGCGCAGTCACACCCGGCACCACACTCGCCTCGGCCAACGCCCGCACGCGCGTTTCGATGTCGGCGAGGGTCTCGCTCGGTACATTGCGCCAGTCCAGGTGCTGGGTAACTTCAGCCGGTGTAACGTTACTGCTAGTCTGGTCGGTATATAGCAAGGTTGGAGCCACGGTCGAGGGGCCGAGACCGGGATTGGCCGGGTCACTCACCATCGGCAGCAAGGCCAAGCCGTCGAGGAAGTGCGCCAGCGCATAGAGCGGGTTGGCGCCCTCGCTGGGCACGCTGGCGTGGACCGACCGCCCACTAAAAGTGACGGTGAGTTCAGCCCGCCCACGATGACCGTGCATAAGGCGATTCGCGCTCGGCTCGCCCAAGATGCAAGCATCGGTCGGCACGGCTGCCGCCAGTGCGCGCGCACCCAGGCCGCCGACTTCCTCCTGAACCACACCCGACACATAACAGTCGTTCGGTAGCGGCACGCCCGCCTGCTTAAGCGCGGCGATAGCGTAGACTTGGCAGGCTAACGGACCCTTGAGGTCGCTGGCTCCGCGCCCCCAGATCGCGCCGTCGGCCACCGTGCCGCCGTAAGGGGGGTACGGCCACTTGGCCGGGTCGCCCACATCTACATGGTCAATGTGGGTGTTAAACATCAGGCGACGCGGCCGGTCGCCTGCCGGCGGGGCCGTGGCCCGCACTAGGCCGATGACGTTACCGGCCCCATCCCGCCATACTTCATCGTAGCCCAGGCGCTGCATCTCGGTTTCGACCAGCGCAGCAACCGCAGCTTCGTCGCCCGACAGGCTCGGCGTGGCGATCAGTTGTTGAGCAAAGCGCACCATCTCAGCGCGCCCGGATTCGGCCAGGGCACGCAGGCGCTGGGGATCGGCATTTAGCATGGGATCACTATCCTCCTGTGGGTACTACGGCTTGTGCATTGCGATCTTAGTCCGGCTGCATTATCGCCGGCAGCTAGTACGCTGTCAATAGTCACGGCGAACCGAGTAGATAGCAAGCATAATGCCGCAATTCAGTACAGCGCGCACTTCGCACGATACGAGATCCGAATCTCCCTACGCCGCCACCCGACAGGCGGTAAGTGTAGGGCTTACGCATCTAAATTGCTTGCAAGACTTGGAGTAAGTAATCGTCGCTCCACCCGGCTTTGAGGCGCTTGCCATGCACCCCGACTTTGGCTGTCCGCTCGGCCTTCAGTAGATTCAGCGCGATGTGGCGCAGCAC
>JBBRPH010000080.1:0-20186 GCA_038228295.1 Chloroflexia bacterium
GCTCCGCTGAGGGTAGTGCATTCACTGGGGCCGGCGGGATCTTCTGCTGAGTCATGGCACAATCCTTCCTGAGCCGTAATTACGGCTAGTATAAGGTAGAAGCGTTGGATTTGCCATTTACACAGTCTATTATACACTCTCCACAATGTTGCAAAATTTGGGCAGTCACCTCTGGCGGCCCCGGTCCAATGCGCAATACCACCTGTACCTCCTGCGCGCCGATCGCCACTCGCTTCACCACCGCCCGAATCAGATCCCGCTGGGTGGCCCAATCGGCCTCCGCTAGTCCCGCACGCACTTGCGCCGCAAAGCCCTCCAAGGCTCTGACCGCTTCTTGCTCGGCCGTTACTTGCTGCTGTATTGCTACCTGCTCCGCCTGCCGCGCTTCCGTCGTCGCCAACCGCTCCCGCAACCGCGCTAGCCGTGGCGTGACCTCCTCTTTCGTCAACAGTCCTTCCATATAGCCATCCACTAACCGCCGCACACTCTGCTGCAAGCGCGCGACCTGACTTGCGGTTCATACCTGCTCGGCCTGGTCGGCTGTGGTTGGCCCCCGCCGTCGCGCCTGGTACTCGGCCGCCACGCGGGCCGGGTCTTCCAGCACCCGCACGACGTGCTCCCAGACCGCCGCGTCCAAGTAGTCGGTGCGCACTTGTTTGTTCGGGCAGATCCGCTCCCCGCCAAAGCGATAGGCATCCATGCCCGTACAGCGGTAGTAAGCATAGTGCCGCTCCTGGTGTTTGGCGGCACTCGGGCTGATCGCCTTGCCATAATACGCATAGCCGCACTCCGCGCACACCACTAATCCTTGGAGCAAATACCGCGCCCCACGCTGCCCGGTGCGGGCCCGCGTCCGGTTCTCGCCGAGTTGCTCTTGTACCGCGTCCCACAGCGCCGGCTCCACCAACGGCGGGACGGGAATATAGATCCACTCGCTGCGGTCGCGGTCGCGCCCCCCATTCGCGCGGCGCGGCGCGGCCGGTCGCCCCCGCTGTTCACGCAAGGCGCGCGCGCGCGGGGTGGCTTGCGTTTTGCCAAACGCCGCCTGGCCTTTGTAGGCCGTATTGCGCAGCATCGCCCAGACGACCGAGCGATCCCAGACGGCTTTACCGTGCCGCGTGGAGTGGTCACTGGCCGTCAAGCGGCGCGTGACTGCGCCAATGCTGAGGCGCTCTTGACCGACCCAGGCAAAGATCTGCTGCACGACGGCGGCTTCCTCCGGCAGCACCACGTAGGCCGCCTGATCAGTGCGATCCGCTTTGGCCTGATAGTGGTAGCCATAGGGCGCGCCGCAGAGCACGCTGATGGCCCCGGCTTGGGCGGCATGGCGTTTGCCGCGCCGGCTGCGTTCTAGGGCTTTGGCCCGTTCGTATTCCGCGACCATCCCTTGCACTTGTAACAGCAAGTCGTCTTCGGGGCTGTCGCCCAACGGGCGATTGAGAAACACCACCGGCACGCCCGCGTGGGTAAACTCATCCAGCAGGAGGACCTGGTAGGCATAGTTGCGGGCCAGCCGATCCGGGGAATGGACATAGAGCACGTCAAGGTGGCCAGCGGCGACGGCATCGCGCAAGCGTTCGAGGGCGGGCCGCAGCAACGTCGCCCCACTGTAGCCGTCGTCGATGAATTCGTGGTCCGGCAATAGGGGCAAGCCATCGGCAGCAATCCGTTCGCGCAAGGCCGCGACTTGACTGGCAATGGTACCAGCAGCGGCTTGCTGGGCAGAAGACACACGGGCATACAAGGCCCCAATACGAGTCGTCATGGCTGGGTTCCTCCTGGGGGCGACGGGGTGGCGGGTAGGGCACAGGGCGGGTCTGGCGCAGCCGGCGACGAGGAGGGGCCGGGGCCGCTACGGGGCCGTCGGGGCACCAAGCGCGCATAGGCAGTGGCTAAACAACCCAAGGCCAAGTGCGAGGGCTCAAACATCAGCCGCACCTGGGGAACCGGGGGTGGGGACGGAGGGGGACGAGACATCGGCAGCTCCTGACTGGTTAGCCGGCGAGGAGCAATCCGTGCTGGGCACCCACGCTCCGGTTAGCGGTGCGCCCCCGAACCCGGCACCATACGCCGGGCGGAGTTGCTCGTGCGGCAACCGAATGACAATCTCCCAATCCGGGGTAAACCGAACATTACTGATTTTAACCGCAATGTAACAGCCCTGTAGTAGCTGATAATCCCCTATTTCGGCGATAGGAAGTTCCCAGAATAGGCGGTGGGGGAACTTTTATTCTACTACTAATTGTAGTACTTAAGTAGGCAGGCGTAAGATCCCGCCCCCTCTCTCGATCATGTGAACTTCAGAATTATTTGGGGTCTCCGGCGCTTTTGGTGATGCCGATGGATCGCAGGAAGTGACCTGTTGAGGAGAACCGTCTATTTCAGGCAGGCCATTTCTCTGGATCACCAAAAGCGCCGGAGAACCGGCAGTGTCCCGTCATTTTTGTGCCCTTTGTGCGCTACTTTTTCGCACAACCGACGACCGCCGGCCCGCCTACTGACCGCGCAAGCGCGAGAAGAACGAGCGGGACGGACCAATGGGGGTCGGGTCGGGCGTGACGGGTGTATTCGCGATGACGAGGCCGGGCACAGTAGTCGTCATGTCCTCCGCTTGTTCGGCCCCAACTAACGCGGCCAGCGTGTCGTAGCCTTCGCGCAGGCCCGGCAAGCGGCGGGCGTTGGTCGGGCTGTGCGTGTCGGAAGCGAGGATCTGCACCAGGCCGTGTTCGCACAGCGTGACGGCGCAGCGGCGCGTGGGTTCGCCGAAGTGACCGAAGAACGCGCCGGTCGTGACCTGGCCCAGGATACCTCGCTCGGCCAGCCGATAGAGCAGGTTGGGGTCGTGCTGGATAGCCGTATAGCGTTCGGGATGAGCCAGAATCGGCGTGTAGCCCGCCAGTTGCAGGTCGAACAGTGTCTGTTCGGCATAAAGCGGCCAGGGGGTGTAAGGCACCTCGACGAGCACATAGCGGCTGCCGGCCAGCGTCCAGGCGCGGCCCTCGGCCAAATGGCGCGGTGTGTCGGGAGTCAGGAAAATCTCCATGCCCGCCCATAATTTGAGTGGAATCGCCGCCGCGTCCAGGGCCACCTGGAGGGTGTCCACTTGCGCCTGCATCACCGGCAATGGACCGATCTCGAACCATTCGGCGCTATGCGAGGTACACACCATTGCTGTGGTGTCGCCGGCCACCGCTTGGCGAGCCATCGCCAGGCTTTCCTCCAGAGTCTCGGCCCCGTCGTCAACGCCGGGCAAGATATGCGAGTGTAGGTCAATCATGGCTGCGGATTGTTCTGCTTTCTGTCTGGGTCGGCCCGCTTACGCGCCGGTAAATTGTCCCTGATAGATCGAGTAGGTCAACGCCGGCGCGAAGCCGACCTTGCGGGCCACTGCCAGCGACGCGGCGTTGTCGGCCCAAGAATCCCAATGCAGGCTGAGGCCGTGGGCGACGCTATGCTCCACGAAGGCGGCGGCGACGCTCGTCGCCAACCCGCGACCATTATACGTGCGCTGCACTTCGATGCCGATGCCGCAATGATCGGAGCTACAGTATTCCGCCGTACACCAGCCACGGATCACCTGGCCTTCCAGCACGGCAAAACCGAAGCCGTGGCGCAGGAAATGGGCCACGGAGTTCCAGCAGCAGCCGATCTCGTCCAGCACATAGTCCCGATATTGCAGATCCGCATCAGCGAGCAGGGTCGCGTCAATGCGGCGGATAATAAATCCGGCAGGCAGTGCAGCACGCCAATCCGACAAGCGGGGCGCACGCAAGGTGCAGTACACACGATCACGGGGGGTCAACGGGGCCGCAGCGAAAATATCGCGGGCGGGCGCCGCCCAAGCATCCGGTGTATAGTACAACTTGAAGGCAGCCAAAGCGGTGCCGAGGGTAATCGGTGCAAGGGTCGCCGTCACTAAGGCGTGCAGCGCGGCGTTGACCGCGCTGTTGTCCGCTCGACCGGCCAGATAATAGTTGTGGCCCCGATCCCAAAGCAGGGCGGTCTGCGGAGCGGCGAGATCGTCTACCCAGATACGGCCGGGGCTATTGCCCGCCGCAACCCCGGCGATGACGCGGCCGGCGTACTGCACCGGCCCCAGGTCAAACAGCGGCGGCACTTTGCCGAAGTCGGCGGCAGCAAGTTCGTGGATCACCATACCGTTAGCGGCTCCCTATTTCTTGCCGTAATAACCGTAGGCGGTACCGTCCAGCGTCGCATCGGTCAGCACGACGCCGACCAAATTGGCTTTCACCTGCTCCAGCATTTTGCGCGCTTTCACGGCCAGGTCGCGGCGCGTCTTGCCCGCACGCACCACCAGCAATACGCCGTCTACGCGCGCGGCCAGCACAGCGGCATCGGCCACGGCCAGGATCGGCGGTGTATCGAACAGCACATAGGTCGCCTGCGCGGCCAGCAACGTCAACAGGTCGGCCATGCGACGCGAGGCCAGCAGTTCGGCAGGGTTGGGCGGCAAGGGTCCGCTCGCCAGCAGGCGCAGATTGGGCACCGCCGTGGTCTGCATCGGCAACCCGCCGGCATCGGGCACCGGTGTGCCGGCCAGCATCAGACTGGTCAGCCCGCTTTCGTTGGGCAAGCCGAACAGGGTATGCAGACTGGGTCGGCGCAGGTCGCAATCCACCAGTAGGGTCGGCGCACCGGTCTCGGCCAGAGCTACGGCTAGGTTCGCCAGCGTAGTGGATTTGCCGTCATCCGGTCCGGCGCTGGTCGCCAGAATGGTCCGTAGCGGGTGGTCAGGAGCGGCGAACTGGATATTGACGCGCAGGGTGCGATAGGCTTCCGCCGCCGCCCCACGCGGGTCGCTCACCAGCACCAGATCGCCGCTGCCGCTTGCTGGGGCTTTGGCCGCTTTTGCATCGTTCAGGGAAGGCTCCTCTCTCTCGAGGTAGCAGGTCTTTAGAACTCCTGCTACCGGGATGTCCACTACCGCGTCACAGCGTCGAAGTCAAATAATACAGCGCCTCGCGAGCCAGGGCAGGCCAACGTGCCGCATGATCGGGCGGCACCTCAACCCACTCTTTCCAGGGCTGGCCTGCGCCCGAGGGATCAAACAGGTGCGCGCCGCTGAGGGCCAATGCCTCGGCGTGGCCGGCCCCACCCAGCTTAAAGACCATCGCGCCGTGGCGGAACCCGGCAAACACTTTGCCCGCGTGTTTCAGACAGGGCATACTGAAAGCTTTACCGCTTGTCACGTCGGCGGTAGCACACAGGTCAGCCACAATCGTGTCATACTCAGTCCGTAGATCGTCCGCCGGCATGGGCTTCTCCTTGGCGCTGCAACCCACAATCGCCGCGCAATGAGTTGTGCGCCTACAGATCGCGCAACCCCCCACAATGAATGAGGATCTCAGAACTCCGAACTAACGTCGGTGCGGGATCACGCCGATAGTGGGCAGGGCCAAAAAGCGTTGCACATCGTCGCTGGTGCGTAGCGAAGTGTCGGTGAACTCGAGCCCAAAGGCCAGCAGTAGGCCCAGCACCAAACCCAGCAGCGCACCGGCGGCGGCGGTCAGCAACGGACGCGGCTGGTAGGGCTGGGTCGGCGCACGGGCTGTATCAAGTTGTTGCAAAAAGATTTTGTCGCTGCTCTGGCTTTTTTGTGAGAGCGCATTTTGCTGATCCACATAGGAGGCAGCAATGGCGTTTGCTAAGTCGGCGGCCTGCCGACCGCTAACTGCGTCAACGGTCATCAACAAGATATGGGTATCGGGTTGGGCCTGCACTTTCAGGCGACCCAGCACGTCGCCGGCTCGCAGATCGTCTAAAGAGCCTTTGTTCGCCGGATTCGTCAGCACGGAGTTGAGGAAATCAAGCGATTGTAAGCCCACGACATAGCTGTTGAGGTTTTTGATCAGCACTTCGACCAGACCGTTATCAGCACGGCTGGGGAACGCCTGGATCTGCACAGTGGCTTGATAGACGCTTGGTTGCAGGCGGCTGTAAAGATACGCGCCGCCGCCCGCACCGAGAGTCACCAGCAGGATTAGCCACCAGCGTTTGATCAGGATATTGAGATAGTCGCGGAGTTCCAGTTGCATACGGGCGTTACCTACGCGGGATAGCCCCCAGCACGGGCACGCCGAGCACCGTTTCGGCATCGGCGGCATCGCGCAGCGAGCGGTCAAAGTATTCGAGCAAGAAGGCCAGCGCCAGCGCCAGCACCAACCCCACGCCGACCGCAATAGCGCTGTTGAGCAGCACGCGGTTGCGGTTCGAGGGCGCGTTATTGTCGGACCCCGGCTGGTCTAGCACGGCGAATTGCAGCCCGTCGAGGATCTGCACTTCTTTATACAGATTAGGCGCGGCGCTACCGGGCCGGCTGAGATCGGTGACGACGGCGGCCACCGCGCGCGCAATGGCGTTAGCATCACGGGGATTGGCCGCGACGGCGCTAACGGTCAGTTCGCGCTGTTTACGCTCGGCAGCGAGGCTGCCTAACACGGGGCCGTGCAGCGTGCCCCCGGTCTGCGTCACCTTGTTCTCCACCAATTGGGCGAACGCCTGGCTGGTGATGATGATCGCATAGTCGTCGGCCAGAAACTCTGAGCTATACATATTGTAGTAGTCGTTGTAGTTGTAGAAGCCGGGTGAGCCGCTGGGGCCGGGGGTGGGCAGTTGATCCGGCAACATGGCCCGACGGATCGAGAGGCGGGTCACGGCGGTGTAGGTGAGCGGAGAGCGCAGATAGAGGCCGAGGCTGAATAGTGCGGTCAGCGCCATGATAGCGGCGACTAGCGGCCAATGCCGGCGCACGACGGCTGCATACTGGCGCAATTCCAAAACGCGACGATCCTTTCCTACAAATGCAGACCCAGTGATCCAGGTTCGGCCGGCACCGTGTGCACTGCATCTTCCAGGTCAGCGGAATGGTGGCGCCGCCCGTTGCTGGGTGGTCGACCTTGCGTGTCGGCCACTGTCGCGTCCACAAACTCGGTCATGCGACGCTGGAACACCGGCACCCCATAGCCCTCAGCATGACGGCGAATATGAGCCGGATCGAAGCGGGCGGCATCAAAGCTCTGCACCGCCGCAATCAGCGCCTCCGGGGTCTGCTGGTGGAAAAAGCACCCGGTTTCGCCGGCCACTACAGTCTCTAGCGCTCCGCCCGCCGCATAGGCAATCACTGGACGGCCTGATGCCTGGACTTCCACCGGCGCGATGCCGAAATCGGCGGCTTCCGGCCAGATTAGCGCCTGACAGCCGGCGTAGAGGCGGCGGAGTTCGTTTTGGTTCACCGCGCCCAAGAAGTGGATATTCGGGCCGGCCGCCGCTTCCAACGCGGCCCGCTGTCGTCCCTGACCCACTACTTTCAGCGGCAAGCCCAACTGGTTAAACGCATCAATCACCACATCCAGGCGCTTATAGGGCACCAGCCGCGACACCACCAGAAAATAATCACCGTAAGTAGGCGCGACCGCATAATTGGCGAGATCCACCGGCGGGTTGATAACCTGCGCGGGACGACGATAATATTTCTTAATCCGCCTTGCCACTTCCTGCGAATTTGCGGCATACGCATCGGGTCGGCGCGCCGAGACTTCGTCCCACAGTCTAACATAGCCCATCACAAATGGCAAGACGAGCCGGCCCAGCGGTCCCACGCTTTCGCCGCGCAGGTAGTCGTCGTATTGCCAGACGAAGCGCATTGGGGCGTGGCAATAGCTGACGTGGGTGGTACGCGGGCCGGTGATCACGCCTTTGGCCCAGGCACTGCTGCTGCTGATCACCAGGTCGTAGCCACTAAAGTCGAACCCCTCAAAGGCGGTGGGATAGAGCAGCAAGCCGAACTGATGGCGGCGACGAAAGAGCGACGCACGCTGCATAAACGAGGTGCGAATCGTCCAATCGCGAAAATGAGGCGGCATCGCAGCGCGGCTATACAGCGACGTGTAAACGGGCGCGGTAGGATAGAGCGCGTGCAGCGCTTCCAATACCTTTTCCGCCCCGCCATATTGGGTCAGATAATCATGGACGAGGGCGACTTTCATGCCGGGCGGTGTCCTTTGCCCCTGCCTGGGCGCTGGTGTGGGGATGGGATCAAGCAGTTAATAGGCTCCTCTGCCGTGCAGCACCGCCGGGATCGTCAGCAAGATAATTTTAATATCAAAGCCCAGCGACCAGTTTTCCGCGTAGAACAGGTCCAACTTCACCATATCGTCGAAGGAGAGATCGCTGCGTCCGCTAACCTGCCACAGGCCGGTCAGGCCGGGCGTAGTTTCCAGGCGGCGTAGATGCCAGTCGCTGTAGTGCTCGACTTCGCTCGGCACCGAGGGGCGTGGGCCAACCCAACTCATTTCGCCGCGTATGATATTAAACAGTTGCGGCAGCTCGTCGAGGCTGGTTTTCCGCAGCCATTTGCCAAGGCGAGTGATACGCGGATCGTTTTTGATCTTGAAGAACGGCCCTGACGCTTCATTAAGCGCCATCAGTTCCGCTTTTAATGCCTCGGCATCAGGGCGCATCGAGCGAAACTTATAACAGCGAAACCGCCGGCCTTCGTAGCCGACTCGTTCTTGTGAGAACATTACTGAGCCTTGTGGATCTTCCAACTTGATCAGCACGGCCAGTAGGGCCATAATCGGCGCGACCACAATCAGCGCGATCCCGGCCAGCAACACGTCAATGGTGCGTTTGATCCACAGGTTGCCACCGCGCAACGCCACTTCTTTCAGCCCGATCAGGGGGATGCCGTTCAGCGCGTCAATTTGCACTTGGTTGAAGCGGATTTCGAACAGGTCGGGGATAAGGCGGAAGCTGACGCGATAGCGCTGGCAGCGTTCGATCACCTCGGTAATGCGGTTGTGGGCCGTCGCGGGCAGAGCCACGATTACTTCGTCAATTTTGCCGGCGGCGATGACATCATCCACATCCGTGATGCGCCCCAGGCGGGCGGGGTACCCGTGACCGTTCATCGGTACGGCCCAGGGACCGTCGTCGGCCTCTTCTTCCACATAGCCCGCCAGAGTGTAGCCCAAGTCGGGTCGCTCCATCAGGTCCTTCATGATGCGCTGTCCGGCGTAATTCGCGCCGACCACCAACACGCGACGGATATTGATGCCGCGCTGCCAAAGCAGCATTCGCAGCCGTTTGACAGCGAAGCGCTCAAGGCCGAAGATCAGTAGTGAACCGACATAGAAGAAGGCGAAAATGAGGCGCGAACTGAGTACCGGGCTGATCAGCAGGCTGCCCATGATCAGCACGGCCACGCTGGTCAGCAACCCGCCGCCGACTTTAATCATCTGGTCCAGCCAAGCGGTGCCGCGCGGCTGGGCGTATAGCCCTTTGATGTGGAACACGATCAACGTCGTCGCCACGAGGCCCAGTTGGATACCCCAGAAGGCGGTGAACGGCTGGTCGGACTCCTGGCGCACTAACGGTACCAGATGCCACTCATAACGGGCGCTATAAGCCGCCACGAACGCCATATAAATCAGCACGCCGTCAATCGCCATTCGCAAGGCCACCAGCGGCCAGTGCCACGAGCGGCGCTGGGCCACTCGCCGGCTTGGCGCAAGCACTCGGCGCTCACCGGCCGCTGCGCGTATGACATCAGGGGTAGACTGGGATTGCACTAACTCGTCCTCGCTTTATTCTGTTCCACATATGCCGACCACGCCAGTAGAGCGCCGGGGCAGCGTGATGGTGGTGCGCTCGTCACCGCTCAGAGCAAGAATCGCGCCGGCCACCCAGCTTGCCTGCTGCGCCAAGACACCATAGCCACGTCACATTTCACGCAGCCGTAATTATACCATATACGACAAGGCACCCGTCGTGCCGGTTGGGGAGTTCGAGCTTTCGAGACGAAACCCCGGCGGTGGGCGCTGTTCGCAGCGCCCCACTAGGGCGGGGCGGATTAAAGCGCAGCATAACCTGTCAGACGCGCACCCCCAGCAGCCGCAACGTGCCCCAACACAGCAGGCCCAGACCGGCTAACACGGCGAACAATAGCAACGGCAGCGTCCAGCCGGCTAACGGCCCCGCCAACGGTTGGAACTCGTAGCGCCCGCGTGTCACCGACGCGCTGACGCGGTAGCCCAGCCAGTCGAGCACGGCCCCGACGGTCCACCAACCGGCGAGGCCCAGCGCGCCGCCTAGCCAGGGAGCCGCGCCTCCACCAACTCCCGCCAGCGCCGCCCCACCCAGTAGCCACCCGCCGTAGGCCCAGCCCAGCAGCAGTGCGCCGTGGCCCAGCAACAACGGAATAAACACCCACCACCAGCCTGCATCGCGAAATCGCATGGGCTTATTTTAGCATAAATGATTGACAAAGATCGTGAAATCTGCTACAATGTAAAAATGTCGCATGGTGCGGCGTTCCGACAACGTGCGTTGATAACCGTCCATCTAACGCTGTGAAACTTTTGTGCAGCAGGGATCGTTATATGAAGGAACGGCTCAAACGAATCGTGCGGGTTCGTTGGGTTTGTGCGCCATGGTCCGCTTTTTTACAGCAACTAACACGCCAAGAAAGGATGAGATCCCAAATCCGACACTGGCGCGGGTGGTCGTCTGACCACCGCGTGAAGCTGGGCCAGGGTGGTGACAGCAGCCATGGAAGCCGTGACGCGGTATGCAGTATATGAGTTTGAGGATCTAGATTTCCAGACTTTCGAGGGCGATGAACCCCCGCAGGTCGAATTGGAGCTAGTGGAAGAGGAGCGCGCAGTGATGGAGTTAAACGAAAGCCAGCACCCCGCCGGTCACGGCGCGGCGGAAGATGATCTCCTGCATCTTGAGCCGATCAGTGGCTTCGACCACAAAAGCGCAGAAGACTCCGTTGGTATGTATTTACGCGAAATCGGCCGGGTTTCGCTCCTCTCGGCCAGCGATGAAATCGCCCTGGCGATCTCGATGCAGAAAGGCAAGCGCGCGCTGCAAATGCTGGAGACGGTGGACGACCTGACCTATGATGAGCGCCACCGCTATCGCACGGATCATGCCCGAGGCGTGGCCTCGCGCCGCCGTTTGATCGAAGCGAACCTGCGCTTGGTGGTTAGCGTGGCACGCAAGTATGCCGGGCGCGGCATCTCGCTGCTTGACCTGATCCAGGAAGGCAACTTCGGGTTGCTGCGCGCGGTGGATCGCTTTGACTATCGCAAAGGCCATCGCTTCAGCACCTATGCCACCTGGTGGATTCGCCAGGCTATCACGCGCGCCATTGCCGACCAGAGCCGCACCATCCGGCTGCCGGTCCACATGGTCGAGGCAGTCGGGCGGCTGACTCAGGTATCCCATCGCTTGCAGCAGGTGCTGGGCCGCGAACCTACGGCAGATGAAATTGCCCAGGAGATGCGGATCACCGCCGATAAGGTACGCCAGATCGTCGGCGCATCGCAGCAAACCGTGTCGCTCGAAATGCCGATCGGCGAAGAGGAAGACGCTTCGCTGGGCGACATCATTGAGGACCGCAACTCGGTCGCCCCGGCGGAGGCGGCCAGCCACCAAATCCTCAAGGAGGAAGTAGCCGATATGCTGGGCACGCTGACCCCGCGCGAGCAGCGCGTGATCCAGCTACGCTACGGCCTGGAGGACGGCTACAACCGCACGCTAGCCGAACTGGGCGAGGAACTCGGTGTGTCACGCGAGCGCGTGCGCCAGATCGAGGCCGAAGCCCTAACCAAGTTACGGGCGGCCAAAGAGACGCGCCGGTTGAAAGAATATCTGGACTAGGCGCGCACCCCGCGCAAGTGACGGCGCGGTTATACGTGTATATTTCGACGATGGAGGCCGGGTGACGCGAGTTACTCGGTCTCTTTTTGCACCGACTTATGGGGCAGCACGGCGGTTCGCAGGCTGATTAAACCCATAGCGTATACCCTTGCCTGCTAGCGGTTCATCAGCAAAGCGCGGAATAACGTGCAGGTGGACATGGAAGACGTGCTGACCGCCGATCGCACCCACATTCCAACCGACATTATACCCGTTCGGATGTAGTGCCCGGTCGAGGTGCGCCTTGACACGCAGCAGCAACTCATGGACGGCCACCCATTCCACGACCGTCATGTCGAACACAGTGGGACAGTGGCGGCGAGTGATGATCATGCCGGAGCCTTGCAATACCGGCTCAGGCCGTTGGATAAACAGGTACAGATCATTCTCAATGCCGATAGATTCACGCTGCCATACCTGCCTATCACAAAATGGGCAAGCGAGCGATTCGTCGGACATACGGGCTATCCTTTCCGCGTGTTATACTGAGCGTTATGAGCGATCCTGCGGACCCGATGGTGCTGCGGACTAGTGTGCTGCTGCGCGATCTGGCTCCGGCTGACTTGGCGCACGTCATTGCGACGGGGCGACCCTACCAAGTGCGGGCCGGGGCGTTTTTCTTCCACCAGGATGCACCGGCGCGGTGGCTCTATGTGCTGACGGCGGGGCGCGTCAAGTTTAGCCAGATCACGCCCGCTGGGGTGCTGGTGCTGGTGCGCGTGGGCGGGCCGGGCGATCCCTTTGGCGCGGTCGCCGTGCTAGGCGACGCGCTGCATCCCGCCTCGGCTCAGGCTGTCGGGCCCTGTACGGCGTTGGGCTGGGAAAGCGCGGTCATCAGCACGCTGCTAGAAGCCCACCCGCGCCTGGCACTGAACACGGTGCGCTTTCTGGCTGAGCGGGTGCGCGAGTTGCAGGATCGCTATCGCGAGCTGGCGACGCAACAGGCCGCACAACGGCGGGCCCATGCCCTACTGCGCCTAGCCGCGCAACTGGGCCGCCCAGTCGCGGCCGGCGTTCTACTCGACCTGCCCCTCACGCGGCAAGACCTGGCCGAACTGACCGGCACCACCCTGTTCACTGCCAGCCGCACGCTACGCCGCTGGGAGCAGGCGGGGTTGATTCAGAGCGGGCGGGCGCGCATCCTGATCCGCGACCTTGCTGCCCTGCACGCTCTCGCCGAAACCCCAGCCGGCGTCGAATCGGCCGGCGCTCCCGCCTCATTGCGCTAACGCAACGTTCTCCGCCGCCCCATCAGGTAGGCTAACTCTAGCAGCGGGCAAGTGGGTCCGTCGCGCCGCCCCCAACAGCGAGGAGAACTCAATGGCCTACGTCATCACCGAACCGTGCATCGGCACCAAAGATGCGTCGTGCGTGGAGGTTTGTCCAATAGACTGTATCCACCCGCGTAGAGACGAGATCGGCTTCACTGCCGCCGTCCAGCTATACATAGATCCTGACCACTGCATTGATTGTGGCGCGTGCGAACCGGAATGCCCCGTCGGCGCGATCTATCACGCCGACGATGTGCCGGCGGAATGGGAGCGCTACATCGCACTCAACGCGGCGGCATTTGGAACAACCGGGTAGAAATCAAATTGCCCGGTCGGTAGCGCGTATAGACCGCACAGGAATAAATAGGCGCGGAATCAGGCAGGCTCCTGTGGAGAAACTGCCTGACCCACCACGACGGCAGGGGGCACGCGGCGGTGGAAGTCGGTTGCGGCTTGGTAAGCGTGGGCCACGGTCAGGGCGGCTGCTTCGTCGTAGAGACCGGCGGTGAAGGTGATGCTGGTGGGATTGCCGGCGCTGCCCAGGCCGGTAGGAACCACGACAGCAGGGTGCCCGGTCAGGTTAGTTAACAGCAAGTTGCCGCCGCCGAACGACGGCGCGACATAGGCATCCACTGTTTGCATCAGATCGGCCATCGCCGCTTGCAGCCGTCGGCGGACACGTTGGGCCTGGATGTAGTCGACCGCCGGAATCAGCCGCGACTGGCGGAACACATTGGGCCAAGCCTCGGCGATCTGGCGCTCCAGCAGGTCGTCGCGTCCACTGCGCGTTAGTTCGTCGAATGCGGCCCCAGCCTCGGCAGTCAGAATGATACCTAGCGCGTCGAGTGGTCCGTCGGGCAACTGGATAGGGATGAGATCCACCCCCAAGCCGCGCAATACATCCAGCACCGCTCTGTCGGCGGCGGCGTTATCGCGCTCCTCTGCGAAAGCCGCTGCGACGTAGCCGATGCGTAGGTCGTGCAGTGCCCGGTGCCCGTCCCAACCGAAGGGGATGGCGGCTACACTGCCGTCGCGGCCGTCGGGGCCGTAGATCGCAGCCAGCACCAACGCGCAATCAGCCGCAGTGCGGGCAATCGGGCCGATCTTGTCCATACTCCAGGCCAGGGCCATCGCGCCGTGGTGGCTGACGCGGCCAAAGGTGGGTCGCAGCCCCGTCACGCCACATTGCGTGCAAGGCGAGACAATAGACCCCAGTGTTTCGGTGCCCAGCGCAAAGCCGACCAGCCCGGCCGCCGTCGCCGCTGCCGAGCCGGCCGATGAACCGCTCGATCCTTCCGCCGGGTTCCAGGGGCTGCTCGTCATGCCGCCGAACCAGACATCGCCCCAGGCCAGCGCGCCGACGCTCAATTTGGCGATCAAAATCGCACCTGCCGCGTCTAGCTTTTCTACCACAGTTGCGTCGAAGTCTAGCACTTGGTCACGAAACGGGGTCGCGCCCCACGTAGTGGGGTAGCCGCGCGTCGCCAGCAGGTCTTTCACGCCCCACGGGATGCCGTGCAACGGGCCGCGATAATGCCCGGCAGTAATTTCCGCATCCGCTTGGTCGGCTTGCGTGCGCGCCCGCTCAGCCGTCAGCGTGACGACACAATGCAACAGTGGGTCGTAGCGTTGCAGGCGCGCTAGGTACATCTCAGTCAGCGCTCGTGCCGTCACGGCCCGGCTGCGGATCAGCGCGCCCAATTCGGCAACCGACGCAAACGCCAGGGCTTCCAGATCGTCAGGCACGGGGGGCGACGTGATCGCCGGCAGGGTAATAGTTTGCGACGCGCTAGGCAAGCGCATCCCCGGTAGGCGCGGCTCGAAAATCAGCGCGGGCGGCACATCGTTGGGCAACGACACGGCGCGCAGCTTGGCGTATTCGGCACGGTGCTCGGCCACGCCCGGCCCCATCAACTCCCGCTCGGCGGCGGTAAAATCTAGCCCGATCACACGCACTGCCGCCGCTAAGTCTGCGTCGGAAACGGCCTCCGGCGCGGATGCGGGGAGTGCGCTTTCAGTAGCCGGTGGATCAATAGACGGGGGCGGCATGGCCGGCGCGGCGGGTAGCGGTGAGGCGGGATCAGCAGGCATAGCGAGGGTCCTTCAGGTAGGAGTAGAGTCAGGCAGTGGCGCGAGGGCCAGGGCCACAGCAGCATCAAGGGACAGAGTCGCGCCGACCACCACTGCGGCAGACCAGGCCGCTCCGTCGCTGCTGTCTTGCACGGCGGCCAACGCCTGCACATCAGGTGCTTGATGGGTATCAGGCTGGGGCAGATTCAGGGCAGCAAACAGGGCATCCGCCGCCCCGCTCAGGCGGGCTGCCCGATCAAGGTCGCCCAGTAAGCCGACAACTAGCGCTAGGCCACGCAAGCAATCGCCGATATCGGGCTTGCGGGTCTGCGCCTGGTAGATCCGCAACGCTTCTTGGAACAAGGGACCGGCCTGGGCGGGCTGATCGTGCGCGACGGTTATCCGCGCCAGCAACAACAGTGGCTGACCGGTGCCGATAAGACTGCCGACTTCGCGCCAGAGGGCTAGACTTTCCAGTCCTAGCTGTAAGGCGGTCGCGGGGTCGCCCTGTAACCGGATGACCTCAGCTAGATCGTGCAGTGAGCCGGCGATGCCGGTCCGGTCGCCAATCTGCCGACGCAATAGCAGGCTTTCTTCTAATAAGGCACGGCCCTGAGCGTAGTCACCGAGGTACAGATAAGTCTCAGCCAGATTGTTGAGTGCGAAAGCCTGACCGTGGCTGTCGCCACTAGCGCGCCGCAGGTTCAGACTTTCACGCAGATAGACGGCGGCCTGCGGCAGATCGCGTTCGGCCAGAGCCACGAGGCCGAGGTTGTTCAGCGAGGAGGCGATTTCTGCCAAGTCGCCCACCCGGCGGCGCAAGACCATGCTCTCACCGTAATATGCGCCTGCTTGGGCGTAGTCGCCTTGCACATAGGCGATGTTCCCTAGCTGGTTGAGGGTCAGCCCAATCGCCGCTGCATCGTCCAACTCCTGGGCCAGGGGCAGGGTGGCCTGGAGAAAGGCCCGCGCCTGCGCCAAATCGCCGCGCATCCAGAGTAAGCGACCCAGTTCGTTGCGGATTTGGAGCTGTAGGCCGGTGGGCAAGTCGGGAACCGCCAGATAGGTAGTAAGCCACTGCTCACCTTCGCTCAGGTAGCCACGCAGGATCCAAAACGAGGAGAGGGCCAGCGCCAGATGCAAACCCAGCGTCATATCGCCGCCCGGTTGCCGGCCCCAGGCCAAGACCGCCCGCAGGTTATCGTGTTCGGCATCCAGGCGCGTCGCCCAGGCGGCGTGAGCGGGTGTCGCTTGCGTCGCGGCGGCCGCCTCGGCTAGATCCAGGTAATAAGTCGCATGGCGTGTCTGGATCGCCGCTGCATCGGGGCGCTCAAGCAAGCGTTCAGCCGCATATTCGCGGATCGTCGCCAGCATGGCATAGCGGGGCGAGTCGTCAGCACTCGGCTCCTGCCGCAGCAGGCTTTTCTCGACGAGCGAGTCCAGATCGGCACGCACGGCGGCCGGCTCTAACTGCGGCGCGGCCACGGCGACGGCGGCATCCGCCAGGAATCCACCGGCAAACACCGCCACACCGGCGAACAGCTCGGCTTCCGCCGGAGCCAGTAGCGCATAGCTCCAGCCGATCGCGCCACGCAGGGTCTGCTGGCGGGCCGGCAAGTGAGGCAAGCCGCCGGCCAGCACCGGCAGCACGGCGTGACCGCCCTCGCCGCGCAGGCGCGCCAGCAACTGGCCCGGCGGCCACTGGGCCAAGCGCGCCGCCGCCAACTCAATCGCCAGCGGCAAGCCATCGAGCAGGCTACAAATCGCCGCCACAGCGGGCGCGTTGGCAGCGGTCAGGCTGAAGTGCGGATTGGCCTCCGTGGCCCGCGCGACAAACACCGCCACCGCCTCCACCCGCCCCAACGCCGCCAGATCGCCGGCGGGGTGCAGATCGGGCAGCCCTAGCGGGGGCACATTGAACCGTTCTTCCCCCGCTATGTGCAAGGCTTCGCGGCTAGTCGCCAACACCTGTAGCGCGGGAGCCTCTACCAGCAGATCGGCGATCAATCCGGCAATCTCCGGCACTTGTTCAATCGTATCCAGCACCAGCAAGGTCGGTTGCGTGCCAAGCGTGGCGATCAGGGCGGCGACCAACAGGCCGGCTCCCGTCTCGCGCAAGCCCATCGCTTGGGCAATTGCCGCCGGCACGCGCGTGGCATCTTGCACCGGAGCCAGCGGCACAAACCACGCTCCGCCGGCGTACTGCGGCAATGCCTCGGCCGCCACTTGCAAGGCAAGCCGCGTTTTGCCGATACCGGGCGTACCGGTCAAGGTCAGCAGGCGCACCGTGGGATCGCGCAGGCGGGCCGTCAGTGCCGGTACATCCAACGTGCGCCCAAGCAGCGGGTAGAGTTGCGGCGGCAGGTTGTTGGGTAGTACATCCAGTGTGGGCAACGGTGGGAAGACCGTGGGGCGACCAAGGCCGTCTAACTGGTACAGCTTTTCCCGGCTCAGGAGGTCGCGCAGCCGGCGTTCCCCCAGGTCGCGCAGGGTCGCACCCGGCGGCAGCGCCACGCGCATAGCCGTAGCCGCCGAGCGCGACAGCAGGATCTGACCGGGCTGGGCCACGGCCAGCAAAACCGCCAAGCGGTCCACAACAGAGCCGGCTACGCCCTGTGTGTCCACGCTGCCGAGGCCGCTATGAATCGCCTGCCTCACCTCGCCCACGGCCCCGGCCAAGGCTGCGTGCCCCGCAGCGGCTACAGTGGGAAATACCCATGCTTGGCCTCCGGGTAAAGCAAACGGCCCGTGCCCTCCGGCAGGCACAAGGGATGAGCCGGCCGACCGGTCCACCCCCAACAACGTCAGCGTTTGCAATCCCGGTTCTGCCATGCGCGGCGGCTCCATCCAGTGCGGTAATCCCATCAGCCTTATTATAGCATAACCGCTAGCGGATCAAAGCAAGCACCCCAGTCGGCGGGCGTTGTGGTATACTGCTCACTATGAGCAATCTCTGGACAGACCCCGATTGCGCCGTCTGGCAACGCGCCCTGGCCGCTTACCCCAGCGTCCTGGCCGCACAGGGCGACGCACGGCTGGCCGAACTCGACACCTGGTATCACAATGAATTTGCGGCGGACCTAGCCTGCCGCGAGCCGCTGGCGCTGACCTACGACGAATTAGAGCGCGTGACGGCCTGGAAGATGCGGCGCGGCGTGTGGCGCGAGCGTAACCGGCAACTTGTCGCCGGCAACAGCCCCGCTGAGGTCGAGCAGGTGAGCCGCCAAGCGTTCGCGGCGGTGCCCGACTCCCGCCGGCCGGTTGCGGGCCTCAGTCGGCTGGCGGGAGTCGGCCCGGCCACTGCGTCAGCGGTGCTGGCCGCGTACCGGCCCGACCTGTATCCATTCTTCGATGAAGTCGTAGCTAAGCAAATCCCGATTCTGGGATCGGTGCGCTTCACTGCGCCCTACTACGCCGCCTACGCCGAGCAGTTGCGCGCGCAAGCTGCCCGCTTGAGTGTCGCTTGCACGCCGGTCGCCTGGACAGCGCAAGCGGTAGGCCAGGCGCTGTGGACCCATGCCGTAGGTGCGGGTTAAAGTAAAGACCCGACGACGCCCCCATACTGCCGGCGCCGCCCCTGAGTATGCTATAATATGCCACGAAAAGCGGGAGCCGGCCCCCGCCCAACCCTATTGCCGCGCAGCGGCGTTCGCCGCGCCCCCTGCGCCCACGCCCCAGGAGGAACCGATGACCAGCAGCGCCGAACCCCCCCGGCCCGCCGCAGCTAAACGGCCCGATTTTGACCAGACCGACCGGGTGATGCACGAAAATCGCCTGTTCAGCCCGCCGGCCGAGGTGGTGGAGCGGGCCAATATCACCGCCTATATCCGCGCCAAAGGCTTCCAAACCTACGACGAACTCTATACCTGGTCCATCGCCCATCCCGAAGAATATTGGGCCGATCAAGCGCGCGAATTGCACTGGTTCAAGCCGTGGGATCAGGTGTTTACCTGGACCGAAAAGCCGTTCTTCCAGTGGTTCACCGGCGCCACTTGCAACATCGCCTACAACTGCCTCGACCGCCACAAAGGCACACCCACCTGGGACAAAGTCGCTTACTACTGGGAAGGCGAAAACCCGGCAGAGACGCGCACGCTTACCTATGCCGAGCTCTACCGCGAGGTCAACCGCTTCGCCCAGGCATTGCTCGACAGCGGCGTGAAACGCGGCGACCGCGTGACGCTCTATATGTCGCGCTGTCCAGAGTTCATCGTGGCGATGCTGGCCGTGGCGCGCATCGGCGCGGTTCACTCGATCATCTTCGGCGGCTTCGCGGCCCAGGCTATCGTGGATCGCGTGAGCGATGCCGAGACACGCACGATCATCACTATTGACGGCTATCCCTACAACGGCAAGCAGTTGAACCTCAAGGCTATCGTGGACGACGCGCTCGCCAAGCTAGACATTGTGGAACGGGTGATCGTGGTGCGGCGTAGCGGCATGGCGGTGACGATGCAGCCGGGCCGCGATGTGTATTATGATGAACTGATGGCGCAAGTGCCCGCCGATGCCGAGGTGCCCGCCGCCGAGATGGACGCAGAAGACCCGCTCTACATCCTCTACACCTCCGGCTCAACCGGCAAACCGAAGGGTGTGATCCATGTGCAGGGCGGCTATGCCGTCGGCTGCTACGCCACGACCAAGTTTGTGTTCGATATTAAGCCCGACGATGTGTACTGGTGTACCGCCGATCCCGGCTGGGTGACGGGCCACAGCTACATCGTCTACGGCCCGCTGATGGCCGGCGCGACCAGCCTGTTCTACGAAGGCGGCACGATGATCCCCGACGCGGCGCGCTGGTGGAATCTGGTCGAAAAATACGGCGTGACGATCCTCTACACCGCGCCGACGGCCATTCGCGGCCTGATGCGCCACGGCGACGAGTTCCCGGCGCGCCACAAGCTGGACAGCCTGCGCCTGCTAGGCACGGTGGGCGAACCGATCAACCCCGAAGCCTGGCTCTGGTATCGCCACATCACCGGCGACCGCCTGCCGATCATGGATACCTGGTGGATGACCGAAACCGGCTCGATGCTCATTTCGCCCACGCCGATCACGCCGCTCAAACCCGGCTCCTGCACCAAGCCGCTGCCCGGCATCGAGGCCGACATCGTGACC
>JBBRPH010000081.1:0-19015 GCA_038228295.1 Chloroflexia bacterium
GGCTACTGGCTTGCGTTTGCTGCTGGGTCGCCAAGCGGATCTGCTGCGCCATATCGCTGGCCCGCCCGACTGCGCCCAAGATGCCTTCCATCGCCCGGCGCGCCTCGTCTACCTGGCCCGTGTAGCGCCGCGTCTCCACCAAGCCGCGCTCAATCACATTCTTCGTGTCGGCGGTGGCGACTTCGATCTCGCGTACTGTATCCTGGATCTCGCCCGCCGCGCGCAGCGCCTGGTCGGCCAGCGCGTTGATCTGCGTCGCCACCACGCTGAAGCGCCGGCCCTGTTCACCCGCCCCGGCCGCCTCGATGGTCGCGTTCAACGCCAGCAAGTGCGTCTCGCCCGCAATGCTGTTGATCGTCTGCAAGGTGCGGTGGATCAAGCGGGAACGCACCTCGAGCGTAGTCATACGGCTCTGCATCTCTTGCACGTTACGCTCTAAATCGGCCATCGCCTGCACACTATCGGCGGCGGCTTGCCGACCGCGTCCGGCGGTCACCAGCGCCAGTTCTGAGGTGCTGTCTACCGCACCCGCCGCTTCGGCGATATAGCCCGCTTGCTGCGCCAACTCTTCCACTGTGGAGGTAATCTGAGTGACGGCAGTATGCTGTTGCAGCAACGCCATCGCCAAGCGCGAGGCGTAGCCGGCTAGATCCACCGACGCGGTGCTTAACCGCGCCGCCAACGCGGCTTCTTCCGCGCCGTGTGTTGCCATGCGGCTGTTCGCCTGGCGTAGCGCTTCCACCTGGCGGCTAACTTGCCGGCGGGCGCGGGCCAGACTATAGAGCGCTATCGCTCCGCCGGTCAACAGTACCAACCACAGCGCCAGGCCCAGGCCGCGAATCGCCGGCTGGTTCCAAATCAGCGTGGTAAGGACCGCCGCCGGGTAGGCCACCCCCTCGGCGGCCCACGTCTCGCGCTGTGCTTCGACCAGCCAGGTCCAGGCCGCCCGCCACCCGCGCATTAGCAGCGTGTCAAAGCAGAGTAGCGAGTCGTTAATGATCCGCACAACCAGGATTGCCACTAATAAGGCCGCCAACAGCCGCAAGGTGACCGGACCGTGGGCAACGGAGCCGGCCGTCCATTCATAAGCGTAGGAACCGCCGATACCCATCAAAGCGTAGATGCCCGCATTCCGCAGGAAAGCCCACATACCTTTGCGTTCAGCGATAGCCCAACGCACGTTCGGCCAGATGGCTATTAAGCCGGTGGCCCACGGATTAAGACTCATCATGGCCGCATAGTAGGTGGTGGCCTCCAGGCCGAGGTAGGTGCCGCTGCGGAAAGTCGCGCCTACCGCGCCCAGAATCACGCCTAGCACCGACAGTACCGCAGCATAGGCGATTTCGTCACCGGTCAGTGCGTTCCAGTGGACCACCAAACCCACGCCGAGGGTGCTGAGGCCCACCAGCCCCAGCAACACCGAATATATTTTGCGTCGTAAAGGATCGGGAGAAGGGATCATTCTGAAATCTTCTGCTAGTGGAGCCGCTCGCCGGCCGTTACGCCCTGCCACGGGCCGGACCCATCGCTATCCGGCCGAGCGCAGTCATGCCATATTCTATGTGATCTGCATTGTACCAGATTTGGCGCTCCTGTGCAGACCACCCGGCAGGCTGGGTGTACAGTGCAGCTCCTAGCCTACACCGGCGCGCCGGCCACTGCCGACGGGGCCACGCGACCGGGGCGGCTCCAAGTGGAGCCCCCCCCGGTGGGCTGCTGTAGGAGTGGGTTACGGGACCGGCAGCACCGCGGCACAAGTCGCCGGACCGCCGACGGCTAGGTAGCTGATCTTAGCGATCTGGCCCCGGAACGCGGGCGCGTTCGGCCGGAGGGTGCTGTCGCCGTAGCCGCTCACGATGCCGTGGCAGACTGCCGTCTCGATGAAGGAGTAGAACACGTTGCCGGCGGGCACATCACTAAACGTGGGCGCCGGAGGCGTGACGCGCACCCAGCCGGCCCCGCCGACCACGATCTTGGTCACCTGCCCGCGCGTCACGTTAGCGGACGGGGCGGAAATAGGGGCGCCGTCCGCCGTCGCACGGTTCGGGCGCGCCGCTCTGCGGGTCGCGGCCACCACAGGTGTAGCCGCTGACCAGGCCGTGCGCCGCCGCCGTCTAGATCAGCCCGTAGAACCTGTTGGCGGGCACCACATCGGCGAAGGTGCCGCCGGTCGGCGGGGTCGCCGCCGCCAAGCCGAAGGCTAGCGTGACGATCTTGGTCATCTGGCCGCGCGTGGTCAGGGCGAACGGCTGGAACGTGCCGTCGGCGTAGCCGGAGACCACGCCCCGGCAGGCCAGGTAGTAGACACCAGCATAGTAGTAGGCGCGGGGATCGGTCACGTCGCTGAACTGGATCGCGCAGGGCGTAGCCGTGGCGGAGGGCGGGCGCGTCGGCGGGACGGCGGTTGCGCTGGGCGGCGCGGCGGTCAGTGTCGGCGTGCCGGTGTGCGGCAGCCCGGTCGTGGTGGGCAGCGGGGTCGCCGTCGTGCTGCGGGTGGGGGTGGCGCTGCCGGTGGCGGTGATCGTCGCGCTGGGCGTGGCCGTGTCCGTGGGCGTGCCCGTCGGCGGCAGGGTCGCGGTCGCGGTAGCGCTGGGGCAGGCCAAGCCAGGGTGGAAGGTGGTCATCTCCAGCGTGTCGGAGAACGTTGCATCCCCGCCACCGAACACCAACACTTGGTTGCCGATAACCGTCGCGCCGCTGTGCGAGCGCCCGCCGGTCAGCGACGGTCCCCAACTCCAGCTATCCGTCAGCGGATCATAAATCTGCACCGTGGTCACCCCGGCCGGCGTGTCCGCCCGCTGTACGCCATTTAAGGATGCGCCGCCGATGACCCACAGCCGCCCGCCGAGCACCACGCCGGCCGGCTCATATACCGGTTGCAGCATGGGCGTGCGCGTGTACCACGTGCGCGCGGCGATATCATAGTCGTACAAGCCTCCCTGCGCCTGCTGGGCCTGCGTAGCCCCACCCGCCACATAGAGCTGCCCCTGGATCACGCCGCTGGCTGCGCCCATAGTGCTGACGGGAATCGGGGGCAAGCTCGTGTCCCACGTGCCGGCAAGCGGATCATACACCCATAGATTATCATGCGGGGCGAACCCCGCACTAGACGAACCGCCAACGACATAGATGCGGCCGGCGGTGTAGATCCCGCTCACGAAGGCGCGCCAATCCGGCATATCAACGCCCGCTTGCCATGTGTTGGGGGTCGGGTTGTAGACCTGCGTGTAGCCGTAGGCGTAGCTATAGGCTATGCCGCCGAAGTAATAGAACCGTTGCACATTGGGGGCATAGACCAGGGCGGCGTAGCTGCTCGAAATGGGCAACGAGGCGCGCAAGGTCCAGGTGTCGGTCGGTGGATCATAGCGGGCCACCTGTGCAATGCCGCGCTCATGGGCGAAGGTTTCGCCCCCCGCGCTGTAGAGGGCGCTGCCGTCGGTGGTCACCGCCGCGCCGGCCAGTGGGGGCGGTAAGGTGCTGCTGATGGCCCACGGGTCAATGCTGCCCCAGTTGCCGCAGAGCGTGGCCGTCGGGCTGGGGGTGGCCGTCGCGGTCGGCGGCGTGCCGGTGACGGTCGGCGTGGGCGTAGCCGTCGGGCAGGGGATGCCCGGCGGCGCATCGGTACGCTCCACCGTCGCTTGGTCCGTGCTATCCACGAAGCCGCCCACCGCTAGCACCACCGTGCCAATGGCCGTGCCGCCTAACAGCGCCCGTGGGCTGGTCAGCGCCGGCCCACTGCGCCAGCTATCCTGCGCCGGGTCATACAGTTGCGTCGTGCCCAGCACCCCCTGTGGGCGGTCGGTCCAACGCGCCGGGCCGGCTCCCGCCACAAAAGGCGTGCCACCGCCAACCACCCAGAGTTCGGCCCCCGGCAGCGCCCCGCCTGCCCCATAGACCGCCTGCGGCAGCGCTGCCCGGCTCCGCCAGTGGCGCGTGGTCAGGTCGTAATCATAGAGACTACTGAGCGGGTTGGCGTTGCTGTCGGCCCCGCCCGCGATCAGCAAATGGCCGCCCACTACTGCGCCCACCGCGCCCATCGTGGCCCCCGGCAGCGCGGGCAAGGTCGTGTCCCAGCTATCGGTCAGGGGGTCGTAAGCCCACAGTTGCACCTGCGGCGTGAAGCGCAGGGTGTCCGCCCCGGCCGCGAGGTAGAGTTTGCCTTGCCACACGCCGCCACTCATCACCGAGCGCGGCGCAGGCAACACGGCCCCCGCCGACCACCTGGCGGTCGCCGGATCATAGATTTGAGTGCTGGTGCCGACCGTGCTGCCGCTGGAGCCGCCAAAGAGGTAGAGCTTGCCGGTGCTGGGCGCGAAGAGCAAGGTGGCCCCGGTGACGGGAGTGGGTAGCGGGGGCAGGGTTTGCCAGGTGTCGGTCGGCGGGTCATAGCGGACAAACTGATCGCTACCGCCGCCCAGACCACCGGCGGCATAGGCATAGCGCCCATCGGAGGCAACCGCCGGCAGGCGCACGGCGGTGGGTAGCGGTTGCGCGGGCTGCCAGGGGCTGAGGGCGGGTGGCCCGCACGCCGGGGTCGCAGTGGGCGGGCCGCCGACCGGCAGCGCCGCCCGGCCGGTGCCGGGCTGGGCGGCAAGGTGCGCGAACAAGCAGGCGAGGAGCAGGATCACGGCGGGCAAGACGAGCGTGGATCGTGCTGCGTTTATCCGTTGCATGAGCGCACTCTCTTTAAGGGCCACCGGGGGCTGCAACTGCCAAGACTAGCAACAGCGCGGATAGCCTGAACCCACGTTTGGATCACATCCTGACCTCCGTAGGAGCTACCCCTTTAACCGGCGTAGCGAGGGATATGGTCAACCCGTCAAATATAGATTAGCACATTTCTCAGCTTCTGTCACTAAGTTGGTAGTGCTAACGTGTAATGTAATTTTACACAGCGGCACGGCACACTTCTGTGGTAGCACAGGTGCTGTACCCGCAATCCCGATAAGGGGCGGGCGATCCTTTCAGCCGGGCGTGCCAAATTCCTGTGCTGTATAGCCGACAAGGCGGCCTGATCCCGCGCCCAAAGCGCACGAGCCGAACTGACAAAACACAGGTCACGAAAACATCTCAAATTGCGGATTCACACGCCGAGGGGTGGCCTATAGCCCTAGATGATTTGACAGGAGGGTATTGCCTGTAGTAAGATAGGCAAGGTTGTCGCCTGCTATCGCAGAGAGGTCTGGTCGGTAGTGGTGGTAAGGATCGCAGGATTGTCGGCGGCTTTTGACAACCCGGCCGATCAGGAGCGTATTAGTATGTCTCTATTAACAGGCTGGACTTTTGGCGCTGATCGCCGACAGGCCACCGGAAAACGTGTCATCGGGGTCGGTATGGCCCTAGTCACCTATCTCGCCACGGCCGGCTGCGGCAGCATCAGTGTCAACGATAACCCGCCTACCCCCTCTGCCCCCGCCCCGCCTAGCAGCCAAGTATCCGACTCGCTAACCACCCACCCGCGCCACGATCTAGCCGTCTTGGGAGTAGACTTTGATCCCGCACTAGACACGGCCCGCCTTGCGAACCACGAACCGGTCAACCTGTTGGTCGGCATCAGCAACCAGGGCACCAGCCGCGAAAGCGATGTGTTGGTAACGGCGGACCTGTGGAGCGGCGACGGTAGTACGCGACTGCTACACACCGAACGCCGCATTGATTCGCTGGCCGCCGGTAACGTGATGGCCTTGCGTCTGTCGAACACCCAGACCCCCCCTTTCATGACCCGCTACCGCCTAGCCGTGAAGATCGCGCCGGTAGACGGCGAAACCAATACCAGCAACAATACACGCAACCTGGATATTGAGATCAACACCAGCCACTAACTCCGCCTTGCGTTCTGTTGCCGCCGCGCCTGCTCTTGCTGTAGGCGCGTTTTTGTGGGTAAGTCCAACAAAAAGCGTCTGCCTGTGGCAGACGCTTTTTATGTAGATCGCGGGAGGTGGCGCGATCAACCCAATCCGGCAGCGACCGAATGGGCGGTCGTATCGGCGGCTACAGGGGTAGGAACCGGACCGTAGAGTGCATCCGGGCTTAACATCGGAGCGAGCAAGCGCTGCATCGCCATCACATGGGAGCAGATGCCGCTGTGCGGAAAATAGCCGCAGTTGCACTGCCATGCACCATCCGCCAAACTGACCTGATGGACATCGTTTTCGCCGTTAAAGGTGACCGTCAGTGCCTGAAACTTAATACGATCTGGTTGTTGCTCATAGCGTTTTGCCTTTTCAATCTTGCTGATCATACTGGAATTCACGGCAAACCTCCTGGATAAGGCCCATACCCCCGAAAGCAGCATCACCGGCCGGAGACACAGCCTGTCTCAGAACCGGTGAACGAAGATCGTATGCGCCTGATATCGTATTGGATTCCCTGCCACTATTGCAACCTCCCGAACGAGCCGATCCGGCATGGTCATGGTATGGTTGGTTAATTAGGGGCATTATACTCCTCCGCAGGCAACGAGTCAAGCGCCGGCGGCGGGCAGAATCCACCGTCGCGTGGTGGTCAGCATCTTGCTGACAAAAGAGGAACGGCCGGGAATAACCCGGTGAAAGGAGCAACCCAATGGACACGGATGCAACTGTCTTAGAGCAAGCACTGGGCGTGCTACGTGAACAGTTCAATGGGCGCGTGGTAGGATCGCTGCGCGATGGGCAGGGCACGATGCGTAAGGCTCTGGAAACGCGCCTAAGCGTCAACGAGTTGGACGCCGACCGGATCGTGAAAAAACTGAGCGAGACCGGGCGCCTACAGTATATAGGCGGGGAAACCGATAATGATCCCAATCGCGGCGGTGGTCCCGGCCCGGTGTTGACGATGCCGGGCACCACCAGCTCGGAAGGGCTGGGACCGATCACGCTGCCGACCACCGCCGCCCTGAGTCTGGGCGCGATCAACAACCCGGCCGGGGTGGTCGGTGGCCCAGTGACGGGGGTGGCCGCAGCGGCGGCAGCAGAGAATGCCGAGGCCCGCGCCGACGAAGGCGGATTAGGCGGCAGCAATGTCGCCCGCGCGCAGGCCGCCGAAGATCGCAGCGGCGCGACGATGGGTCAACTGGGCGATACTAATGTGGAAGGCCCACGACCCGAAAACGCGACCGGCGGCTACTGGCGGATTGGCTAGACTATCACACCCGCAACACTCCCTATGCGTGTCTTGATCACCGGCGGGGGTACAGGTGGTCACGTTACCCCCGCCGTCGCGGTGGTGGCGGCTCTACGGGCGCGTAGCGCCCGAGAAGGTCGGCCGTTAGACTTACTCTATCTCGGCAGCCGAGCCGGCCTGGAACAGCGCGTTATGCGTGATTTGAGCGTACCCTATGCAGCGGTAGCGACGGGCAAGTTGCGGCGCTATTTCTCATGGCGCACACCGCTCGATTTAGCGCGCATTCCACTGGGCGTGCTGCAAGCGGCTTGGCACGTTGCCCGCTTCCGGCCGGCGGTGATCTTCAGTACCGGGGGATATGTCTGTGTGCCTCCGGTGATCGCCGGCCGATTGCTGGGGGTACCGGCAATCACCCATGAGCAGACAGCGCGCTCCGGTCTTGCCAATCGTATCGCGGCGCGGTTCGCCCGTGTGGTCGCCATCAGCTATGCCGAGTCGGCGGCGGAGTTTCCGCCGGGGCGCACCGTGTTAACGGGCAATCCGTTGCGCGCCGAGTTGCTAAGCGGCAACGCGCTACGCGGCGCGCAAGCGTGGGGCTTTGACGCCGCCCTACCAGTCGTCTATATCACCGGCGGCGCGCTGGGCGCGCACGCGATCAACTTGGCGGTGGCAGCGGCGTTGCCACACTTGTCGGCGGTCGCCCAAATTGTACACCAGGTGGGCGAGGGCCCGGACGGTAGCGGGGCCGACCTGCGCAGCGCCCAAGTGCAAGCCGCCGATCCGTCGGTCCTCGCCCGCTATCGTCCCGTGGCCGCGGTTGGTCTCGAACTGGCAGATCTGTATGCCCTGGCACAGCTGATCGTAGGACGGGCTGGGGCCGGTACAGTCAACGAACTCGCCGCGCTGGGCAAGCCCGCTGTGCTGATCCCGCTGCCCGGTGCAGCCGCGGACGAGCAAACCGCCAACGCTCAGCGCTTGGCCGCTGTCGGAGCCGCCGTCGTGCTGCCGCAGGCCGATCTCACTCCCACCCGCCTCGTCGGCTTGGTCACCAATCTCCTAGCCGATCCCGAACGGCTCGCAACCATGGCCCAGCGAGGGCCGGCTCTCGCTCACCCCGACGCCGCCGAGCGGCTGGTAGACCTGATCCTACGCTTGGCACGCCGGGAAATATAAAGCGTGAAACGTGCTAACGGATCGCTTACCGCTAGCGCAGCACACCCTATAGCTACAACCCGGCACCCCGATACGGTGTGCCGCGCCCGTACATTCCCGATCCGCGCAACCAGTAAGCTATCGCCGATACTCATCACGTTTCAAGTTTCACGCGCGCCGTGCGGAGCCGATCCACTGTGTCCGGCGGCACGACCGGACTGCCCCCGAGCGGCGCGTGGTCTTTAAGCGGGCGGGCGTGGTAGTCGCTACCGCCGGTAGGCACTAAGTCGTAGCGCTGGGCTAACGCCACCAGGCGGTCCACGGTCGGCGGGTCGTATTCGCCGTAGTAGCATTCCAGGCCGACCAGCCCAGCGGCCACCCAGCGCGGCAGCAGCACGGCGAGATCAGGAATACGGCCGGGATGGGCCAACACAGCCACGCCACCAGCGTCCCACAGCAAGCCAATCGCCTCAGCGGGGTCCAGGCGGCGGCGCGGCACATAAGCCGGGCCACCCCAGGCCAGATAGCGGTCAAACGCCTCCGCCGTATCGGTCACCGCGCCGCTTTCCACCAATGCCTGGGCTACATGGGGCCGCCCGACCGAGCCACCGGCCGCCAGCGCTTGCACCCGCTCCCAGGCCACCGGTACGCCTAGCGCGCCGAGTTTTTCGACCATCAGGCGCCCACGTTCGCGCCGACCCTCGCGCAGCCAGGCCAGCTTGGCGACCAACGCCGGGTGGGCGGGGTCGAACAGATAGCCCAGTAGATGGATCTCGCCCTGCGGCAGTTCGCAGCCGAACTCCACGCCGGGAATCACTTCTAAGTCGAGCGGCGCGGCGGACGCCTGGGCTTCCGCCAACCCGGCGGTCGTGTCATGGTCGGTGATCGCCAGCGTCGTCAGCCCGATTTCGTGGGCCAAACAGACCAGCGCCGCCGGAGCCAGCAAGCCGTCGGAAGCGGTCGTGTGGGAGTGCAAGTCAAGTTTTACCATAAGTGCGGTGACTCCATAAAATAATAGCCGTAGCGACAAAACAGAAAACCCCTGGCCTGGGCACGGGCCACAGGACAGGGGCTAGAGGGACGGCGCTGGAGGCAGTGTGCCGGCCCGGTGCGGGAGCAGGGCGGAAACTAGCCGCGCGATTCTACTACCAAGCGAATGGCGGTGCGCTCTTCATTGGCGATGGTCACGTCAATAAAAGCGGGCACACAGCAAATGTCGATTCCATCGGGGGCCAGATAATCACGAGCAATGGCGACTGCTTTAATCGCCTGATTCGTCGCACCGGCGCCAATAGCCTGGACCTCCGCACGACCCTGGTGGCGAATGACCCCGGCAATTGCGCCGGCGACCGCGCTAGGCCGCGAATGGGCCGACACTTTCAGCACTTCTTCCGGCGCATCGTGGGGGAACGCACCATCGAGATGCGCCCCGGAGGCGGGACGCACCCGCACGTTATGCAGCGTTTCCGGCGCTAGATCCAAGGGCGGCTCCAAAATCGGCGTAACAATCCGTCGTGGTTCGGCATCGGCTTCGGGGGGAAATCGAACGCCGGGTTCGATTTTGATTTCTTTGAGGTTCAAATCATCGTAAAGGCGGCCCATAACTCTATAGCTCCTTTATGCAGCCGGGCAGCGGCGATCCGCCGTTGGCGCGAGTGCCTGCACGACAGGGGCCGGCAGGCTGAGGAAAGGCAGACGAGGTGCGATGTACAACTGAGTCGGGGGCAGAGTCCCTGTCTCCACCCGAACCGGGAGCGCGCCTGCCTCCACACAACGCACTCCGACCACGCTGCCGGCCCGGCCGGCCGGAATCGGGCGATACCCACCGGCCGGAGCAGCATAGTACCAAAGGGGTGGCGTGCTCGTTACTTCGCAAAATCCACGGAGCGGGTTTCACGAATCACGGTCACTTTGATCTGGCCGGGATACTCCAGCGTATCCTCGATCTTCTTCACGATGTCGCGAGCCAAGCGCATCGCGCCGAGGTCGTCACAGTGGTCGGGCTTGACCATGATGCGGACCTCACGGCCCGCTTGAATGGCATAGGCGCGGTCCACGCTCTCGAACGAGTTGGCAACGGCTTCCAGCGCTTCTAGGCGCTTAGTGTAGTGTTCCACACTGTCGCGCCGGGCACCCGGCCGGCCGCCGGAGAGTGCATCGGCGGCCTGGACGATCCAGGCTTCGACCGTTTGCGGTTCTTCTTCGTGATGGTGCGACGCGATGGCGTGGACGATTTTTTGTGAGCGTCCCAACCGGCGTGCGATATCGGCCCCAATCAGGGCGTGTGGGCCTTCCACTTCGTGGTCCACGGCCTTGCCGATGTCGTGCAGCAGCGTGGCCGTTTTCGCCACGTTGATGTCGGCCCCGATCTCCGCCGCGATAGCGGCAGCGATCCGTGACGACTCGATAGCGTGGTGCAGTTGGTTTTGCCCATAGCTGGTGCGGAAAGAGAGCCGCCCCAGCAGTTTGATCAGGTCAGGGTGTAAGCCTTGCACATTGGCTTCATAGGCGGCGCGCTCGCCCTCTTCGCGAATGTGGACATCCATCTCCTGCTGCACTTTCGCGACGACTTCCTCCACCCGCGCAGGGTGGATGCGGCCGTCGGCGATCAGTTTTTGCAGGGTGCGGCGGGCCACTTCCCGGCGGACCGGGTCGAAGGCCGACAGCGTGATCGATTCCGGAGTTTCGTCAATGATCAGATCGACACCGGTAGCACGCTCAATGGCGCGGATGTTGCGCCCTTCGCGACCAATGATGCGCCCTTTCATTTCTTCGCTGGGCAGCGGCACGGTGGTAACGGTGATTTCGGGAACATAATCCGACGCAGCGCGGGCGATGGCGACCGAGATGACTTTGCGCGCCCGGATGTCGGCATCTTCTTTGAGTTGGGCTTCGATGTCGCGGGCGCGGCGGGCTACGTCGCCGGCCACTTCCTGCTCCACCTGTTGCATCAGCCGCATCGCTGCGTCGTCACGGGTCATATCGGCGATGCGTTCGAGGGCGTGGGTCTGTTCAAGCTGGGCGTTGTCGAGTTGAGCCTTGACAGCTTCGTTCTCCTTTTCCCGGCCTTGCAGTTTGCGCTCGCGCGCTTCCAGCGCCTCGATTTTACGATCCAACGCTTCCTCTTTGCGCTGGATGCGGCTTTCGACCGCTTGCACTTGGGTGCGCTGCTCTTTTAGTTCAGCCTCGATTTCAGTACGAATGCGTAGCTTTTCCTCTTGGATGCCCAGCGCCAGCTCTTTCTGCCGGGTGCGGGACTCTTCGAGGACGCGCTGCGCTTCGTCCTGAGCCTGTTTAACGCGGGCGGCGGCATCATGTTCGACAGCGTCCAGCTTTTGCCGGGCCGCCGCTGCGTTCTGTTGGATCTCGCCGGCGAGCCGATTCGCTTTACTGAAGGCTACATACCACAAAGCCCCCAGCAGTAACACGGACACGGCCCACCCCCCGATCCAGGGTAGGTACTCCATATACTAATCCTCCTATGCGGTTTTTAAGGTTCACGGACCCCCGATCCGCAGTGACCGGGGCCAAGAACAGCAGGGCGCACAGACTGCAATGCCCTGACAAGAAGCGATCCCATGACGTGCCCAGCCGCCAGAGCCACGCACGCCCGATTTGCCTTCCATGATATACCGATCCGCCCGCTCTGTCAAGATGGGTGCGGCTGCCACCGATAATCGGCGGTTCCAGTTGCGGATTGCGGATTAGTAACGAGCCGGAGGGGGACTCTGTTTACTCCTGGACCGGCACGTCTCCTAGCATACTCTTTATATAGGCGGCAGGCGGCGTTAGTTACGGCAGGAAGCAGCCTTTTGTCACGAGAGAAGGCAGGACGGAACCGCAGTCCTACAGCATAGCTATCGCCCTACTTGCTCACCACCACTAACCCTAATAGCAGCGCCGGCCCGGTCGGTCCGCTGGGCGCTTGCACCGCTAGGGCGCGGCCGGCGGGGGCATCGTAGAGGCTCAGGCTGAGGCGGTAGGTGCCGGGCGGCAGCGTGGGCGGCAAAGGAATGTTGTAGCTGCCGTCGAGGAATTCATTGCTGTACCAGTCCGCGACCGGGCGCAGCCGGCCGCTGCTAATCGGCAGCACGTCTACCTGGGCCACCGTTCGGTCGGCCGGATCGAGCAGATGCAGGGCGACTGTCCAGTTGCCGGGCGGCGCCACACCAGGCCGCCCACGCCAGGCTAAGCGCACGCCGATAGCCGCGCCCGCCTTGTAGGAGCCGGCGGACGGTGCAGGCGCCCTGCTATCTGTAGGAGCGGAGAGATCTGCCGGGTCGAACGGCGCGCCGGCCGTGGGCAGCGGCGCGAGGGCATAACCCCACAGATCGGCCACTGTGCCGAAGTGTGCCCCACTGCGTATGTAGCCGGTCAAGCCGGCGGGGCCGGAGCCGACCCGCAGCACGCGCACCGGCGGGCCTTTACCGCCGCCCGGATCGCCGCCAAACACTTGCACCACCGGCAACGCCGCCCAGGCCACCGCATTAGCCGGGCCACGCCGGGGATTATCACCGACCACCGCTACCTCATTACCGACCAGCACCGCGTAATCGTAGCCACGCGCGGCATACCAGGCCGGCGCATGGGCAGTCAGCGGCGCATTGAAGGCCAGCACATCGGGCGCAAGACAGCCGCCCACCGGCGCGGCACAGGCTTGCAACGGGTGCAACTCCACCGCCGCCCGCCGTCCCGCGTGCAGTTCGTCTTGTAGCCAGGCCCACGCCGCGTTACGGCTCTCAGTGTCGGCCATATAGCGGTCGAAGTTGATCACACGCCGCGCCGGCTCAACCATTAGCGCCAAGCCGAGCAACAACGTGATCAAGTTCGGAGTTCTGGGTTTTGAGTTCTGCATTGGAGACGGAGTACCGCCGACTGCCGCCCGCCGCCCGACCACGGCTCCCAGCCCCCTGCCCACCGCCGCCACCCCGTAGCCCCCAGCCAGGGCTAAGTAAGGCAGCGTGACGATCAAGTTGCGGACATAGACTTCGGTGAAGCGACTCATCAGCAGCCAGTAAAGGATGGGGAAGGGCAGCAACAGCGCGGCGACGCAGGCACGGTAGCGATCAGTTCGGCGCTGGATCAGCGCATCGCCCAGCAGGATCGCCGCGCCGAGCAAGCCGACAGCCAGGAGAATAGGATCGGTGCGCCACAGTTGGTCGAGTTGCTTACCTGCGGCCGTCGCCACTTGGCCCATGTTCTCGGCGGGCAGGTAGGCGTTGACCTGGAAGACGAAGCCATGCGACCAATCGCGCCAATCAAGTAAGACATAGGGATTGAGCAGCAGAAAGACCGCCGCGCCCGTCGTAAACATGAGCAGCGCCGCGCCGGCGGCCGCGCGCACTCGCCGGCCCCTACCCTGCGGCAATGTGGAGTGCGGAGTGCGGAGTGCGGAGCCGGCGGAGAGGCCGGCAAGTTCCCTCTTCCCAGCGGGGAGGGGGTTAGGGAGAGGGGAGAACGCGCCAAGCCGATCACTCCAGGCCGCCATCGCCCAAGCCGTGGCAACGGGGACGACTGTATAGAGGCCGTTATACTTGGCGGCGGTGGCGAAACCTACCGCAGCGCCGGCTACCAGAGCGCTGCGGCGGCCGGGGTGCTGCACTAGCCGCCAGCCGGCGGCGAGCACAAACAGGCCCGCCGCCCCCATCGTCACATCGGTCACGAGGTAATGCGAATATTCGACGTGCAGCGGCGAAGTCGCCAGCAGGCCGGCGGCGATCAGCGCGCCCGGCCGCCCGACCATAAGGCGGCCGAGCGCATAGACTCCAGCTACCGCCGCCGCTCCCACAGTCGCGCTGAACAAGCGACCCCATAGGTAGAGATCAGGCGCGACGGCGAAGATGTGGTTGCTATCGGGCAACGAGTCGGGACCGTGATAATAGCCGCGCCAAGTGCCCCAGATCAGGTTCAGCTGATCAAGCAGCGCTTGAACATAGATCACGCCCGACGGCCAGATAAACAGGTGCGGATTGAGATCGCCGGTCTTGACGATACGAACGGCCGCGTCCACGATCTTTGGCTCGTCTACATGGCCGACATAGGGCAGCGACCACTGGACACCCCAGGCGCGCAAAACCAGCGCAGCGAAAGCCAAGCCGGCCAGGATCAGTGCGTCGCGGGAGAAGCGGGGGGGGAAATGCGGCAGGCCACGCCGAGGGGGCGCGGCCTGCCGAACGGAATCGGGCACGCGGCGGGGGTTACTCGCTGATCCAGCGGTCGGTATCGCGCGGCCAGGAGGTCAGTTCCGCCGGTTGGAACCAGAGACTAACTTCGCGGGCAGCGGCTTCGGGGTCGGCCGAGCCGTGGATCAGGTTGCGCCCCGTCTCCACCGCCAGATCGGCGCGAATCGTGCCGGGCGCAGCATTGGCAGGGTTGGTCGCACCGATAGTGCTACGGCTTACCGCCACCGCGCCTTTGCCTTCCAGCACCAGCACTACCACTGGCGACGCAGTGATGTAGCTGATCAGGCCGTCGTAAAACGGCTTGCCGACGTGTTCGGCGTAATGCTCTTTCGCCAGTGCCGTCGGCACTTGCTGCATCTTCATGCCGACCACTTTCAATCCGCGCCGTTCCAGCCGGCCTAGGATCTTGCCGATTAAGCCGCGCTGCACCGCATCGGGCTTCAGAATAATGAGAGTCTGTTCCAAGAGTAAATCGACCTCCTAATATAGAGCTACATGGGAATCTCGGCACGCACACGCTTGGCGGCCTTCCGCATCTCAATACGGATCATGCCGAGATTGACCCCCTTCTCAGTAATCACCACCAGGATCAGGTCGTCGGCCTCGATCAACTGGATCGAGCCTTCCGAGGCTTCGATGATCGTGTCGCGCAACGCCCCTACACCGATCCGCTCGGCGGATTTGGAGATGGTGCCGAACATAGCGGCCGACATCGCCCCCAGCACCTCAGCATCCTCGTCTTCCAGCAGCGTGCTGGAGACCACCAGGCCGTCTTTGCCGACGAGTAGGCTGCCGATGACCCCGTCAATGCGGATCAGGTCTTCTACAATCTTCCTCAATGGGTAGCCCTCCCCCAGGCAATAGGCACCAACCCCGCGCCGTCAGCTACGGGGGTCTAACTTTGCTACAAACAGGCAGTGTTGTGCGCCGGTGCCCCAACACGCCGTTTCGCGCACCTGCACGCGCCGGTGCATGAGGCCGGCCAACGCTCCGGCTAAAAACCCGGCCTCGAAATAGCACAGCGCTTCTCCCACCGCCGGCAAGCCGGAGCCGCTAAGACTCTCGCTGAGTTCGATTTCGAGGCGGTCGGCGCTTTGGCTCACCAGGCGCGGCACGCCAAGGCGCAGTTCAGTCAGCGTGCGGAATAGATCAGCCGGTGAAGCGAACGTCAGGTCCGCCGCCCAGCGCCGCCCAGCCAGATAGACGGCGCCGTTGAGACCCGACCCGGCCACGCCACCCATCGCACCCAGCCGAATGGCGCGAAACGCCGCCACAGGCGCCAGCGCGCCAAGCGTGGGACGCTCTACGCCGGTGATCGTCGCCATCGGTAAGTCGGCTATGCCGCCTGCAGGCGTGGGGTCAGCCATAGGGATCAGCGCATCCCTTTCGTGAGCAGCCAATTGTACTGGCTGATCGCCATCTGGAACAACCCCTGCTTCATAAAAGCATCGCCTAGTAGGCGGTGCAGCAGCGGATTCTCCGGCTGCACTTCCACCATCTCGCGGAGGTTGGCGGTGACGATATCCAGGATGTTGATCGGCACCTGACGGCCTTTGATCAGTTCCCGGTATTGCTCCGCCGAGCGAGTGTAGTCGTCGCGCTGCTCATAGCCGATGGCTAACGCCAAGCGCGAGGCCGCATCGGTCGGGTTCTCATGCAAGTGGCGCAGCAGATCATCGAGCGATCCGCTGACCGGTGGCGGGGCGAGCTCCACAGGCGCAGGAGCCGCCGCTGCCGCCGCAGGGGCGGGCGGGGTGAGTTGCGCCGCTACGGGACTGGGCGCAACCGCAACCGGCGCCTCGCCGGTCCTTGCGGCCGGCTGCGCTGCCGCGCTCTCCATCAGCGCAGGAAACTCCTCAGTAGCAAGCTGCCGCTCCGGTTGGGCCGGCACTAGGGCCGGTGCGGTGGTGCCGGCAGGTGCTGCGCTACTGAAATCGAACAGCGTTTCACCGCCGACATCGGACCAGCTTTCCGCCGTGGGGCCGGCAACATCGCCAGCCGCGCTGTCGCGGATCGTCGGCGCAAGGGCCGGAGCCATACCGCTATCGAAGCGGAAAGGCTCCGCCGGCAGAGTTGTCGGCGCTTCCACCTCAAAGCGGAACGGTTCCACCGGCGCGGGGGCCGGCGCTTCCGCCGCAAACTGGAAGGGTTCGACGGGAGCCGTGTCCGCCGCAAAGTGGAACGGTTCCACCGGCGCGGGGGCCGGCGCTTCCACCGCAAACTGGAAGGGTTCAATAGGAGCCACATCGGCATCGAAGCGGAACGGCGCGACCTCCTCACCCATCGCCGCCGACTCCAAATCGAACCCACCCAGCGTGGGCGCCGGAGTCGGCGCGGTCGAAACAAAAGTTGCCGGATCGAAGCTGAACGGCTCGGTTGAGGCCGGCGGGATCGCGGTCGCCTCGTTGCCTAGGTGCAGTTCGAGTACGTCGGCGAAATCAGGCGCATTAGGTGCGGGAGCCGTCGGCGGAGCGCTGGGGGTGCGGCCGACCGGTTCTGTCGGCACCGGCGCAGCAGGGGGGGTATCAGTGGCGGGCGCATCGCCCATCAGATAGGCACGTTCCTCCGGTGTGAGCAGCGCACCGAGGTCAAACGGCTGTAAGCCGCTGAAATCGAACTCGCCACCGGTGGTTTCCGCACCAAACCCGCCCCCAGGAGCCACTGCGCTGCCGCCGGCTGCCGCTGCGGCAGCCGGCGCCGCAGTCTCGGTGACAGGAATGCTCCACAGCAATTCGCCTGCCGGTTCCGCCGGTGCCGGTGCGGTTGGGGGTGCAGGCGGAACCGCTGCTGCCGGTTCGTCCTGGAACTCAAACGCGGGTAAGTTCAGACTCTGCATATCGTGCGCGACATCAGCGGACGAAGGCGTGGCAAAGGCGCTCAAGTCAAACGGTGGCTCTGCCGCAGCACTGAGTGCGCCCAGGTCGAACGGTTGCACAGCGCTGTCCGTAGTGGGCGCGAAGTTAAACGGTTGCAGCGGCGCACCACCCAATGCACCCAAATCGAACGGCTGCACCGAGAGATCCGCAACGGGGCCGAAATCCAGGGGTTGTGCCGCTGCAACCGTTGAATCGCTCAAGTCCAATCGCTGATTCAACGTATCCGCATCCGGCTGGTAGTTGAACGGTTGCACGGCGTTGCCCGCGTCTACACCGAAGTTGAAAGGTTGCACCGCAGTATCTGCATCTGCGCCGAAATCGAATGGGGCCGGCGCGACGGCGGCGTTGAAATCGAACGGCTGCACCGCTTCCCCACTTGACGCAGCAAAATTGAACGGTTGCACTGGAGCATCCGTGCCCGCATTGAAGTCAAAGGCCGGCACATCTGTCGCCAGGGAACCGAAGTCAAACGGTTGCACCGCCGTGTCGGTGCCGGCGCTGAAATCGAAGGCGGGCGGCAGCGCGGCAACAGCCGGTTCGTCATCGTCCATGTTTGGCCAGTTACCGAGTTCCGCCGCTTCTTCGGGCGGCAAGGTGGGTAAGGCCGGGGTGTAGACTTCGCCGCGCGCTTCAGCCTCCTGGCGCAGGGTCTGTTCCATCGCTTCTTTGCGCTTCCGTGCTTTTGCGAAAATCGAGGACTCAGTTTCGGCTTCGGGCGGCTGGGCCGCCGCCGGGCGGCTGCCGGAGGTAGGGCGTTGCCACGAGAAGTTGTGGATGTCGTCCATTCCTGGGCTACGATCATCGTCAAAATCATAGGAGGAGCCGGCGGGCTGGTCGGTGGAGCGGCGGCCCGACCCAGCGGCGCGCAGATCGCGGCTGTAGTTGAGACCGCTGTCGGCGGTAGACTCTAGCCCCTCGAACGAGAACGGTTGGAGATCGGGCAGATCCTCAAGGCCGGGCGGCAACCCGCTCTCAGTTCCACTACGATTGAACGCCGGGGCCGGCGCCGGCCCGAACGACGTGGCGCTTGACGGGGTCGGTGGTACAGCGGGCGCAGGGGACGTGGCGTGGCCGCCCTGATCGAACATGAACGGCTCAAAGGCAAAGTCGTCACCGGCCAAGCCGCCCAAGTCGCCCAGGCTCGGATCGGCCGGTAGGTGCGGCGGCGGGCCGCTGCTGCGCACCGGCGTGGGTGCAGCCGGCACCGGTGTAGCCGGCAAGCTCGCCGCAGCAGTCGCCGGCGCGGTCGCCGTGCCGGCCGCACTCAGGTCCACGCCTTCCAGTGAGAACGGCTGAATGTCACCCAGGTCGAAGTCGAACGATCCAGCCGGGGCGCTGGGCGCGACCGGGTTCGCTATGCGCGGCACAGGTGGGGGCGGCATAGCGGGGGCAGGCGGCGCAGATACGGTAGGTGCGGCGCTGACGCTCAGGAAGTCAATAAAATCGTCGGCATCTTCAGGCACCACCGGCGCTCCGGCGGGCGGGCCGCCGAAGTCGAACGGCTGCACCTCCCCGAAATCAAATGCACCGGCACCGGTTCCGCTTGCCCCGGCCGGGGCAGTGGGCGCCGAGGCGGGCGGGCCGCCGAAGTCGAACGGCTGCACTCCCCCGAAATCAAACGCGCCGGCACCGGTTCCGCTTGCCCCGGCGGTTGCGGCCGGCGCAGTGGGCGCCGGCGCGGGCGGGCCGCCGAAGTCGAAC
>JBBRPH010000082.1:0-17971 GCA_038228295.1 Chloroflexia bacterium
AAGCGATCGCGGGTAGCGGCGGCTAGGCCGGGGGCGCGGGTGCGGCGTTGCAGGTCCTGCCGCTGCTCGTCAGTCAACGTGATTCGATACATACCACCACTATACCCTAAATCTGCGAGCTTTACCCACTCACCCACTTAGGAATGTTTCCAGCCGCGCCGCGTCGAACCGCCAACGCGGGGGCAACTGGTAAAGGATCGGCCCCAATGTCGGACCCAGCAAGCCGGCGCGCTCAAACAGATAGGCCAACGTCGCGTGTGGCTCGTTCAATTTCTTCATGTGCGTGAGGAAACGGCTTGCTTGGACCGCATAGCGGAAGCCGTCGGGTGCGCCGTTGCGCCAGGCGGCAAACGTTGGCGGGGCCGGCCTGGTGTAATAGGTGTTATTCAGCTCAACGGTGGGGAAGAGTTTGACATAATATTGCAACCACCGAGTAGTCGGTAGCTTTTGTGGATAGAAGACGCCGCGCCACTGCTTATATACATAGCCGGAGCAGCCGATCCAAACTCGGCGTTCCGAGTTGACGGTGGTTGCGGGACTATCTGATGGAGCATCCAGGGCGCCTTTTGAGCAAGCCGAGTGCCAGATCGGGAACCTCACCTATGTGCTCTTCTCTTGTGATTTCACAATTTTATGAAATTATTGACAATTAAATAATATAAGGCTACAATAATAATGATAAGGTAACTCATCGTATGGCTGTCATAGGGAGACTGGGCATGAAAATACCTGTACTGCGCGGCGTGATTGCTCGGCGGCTTTTGATCAACTACCGGGTTGATCCTGATTGTTTACAGGCGCTGTTGCCGCCGCCTTTTGAGCCACAACTGGTGAATGGGATGGGTTTAGCCGGCATCTGCTTGATCCGGCTGACTCAGATGCGTCCGCAACACTTGCCGGGCTTTGTCGGCGTGACCTCCGAAAACGCGGCCCATCGGATTGCCGTGCGTTGGCATGAGGACGGCAAGGAGCGTGTGGGTGTGTACATCCCGCGTCGTGATACGGCATCGCGCTTCAACACCTGGGTGGGCGGGCGGCTAGTACCCGGCTATCATCATCACGCGGACTTCACGGTGCAAGAGCACCAGAACGATTTTCATATCGTGGTAGATAGCGGTGACCGGCAAACCCATGTGGCAGTGGATGCTCAACTGGTGACTGATCTGTCGGCCGGCTCGGTGTTTGGTACACTGGCGGCCGCTTCGCGTTTCTTTGAGCAGGGGTCGGTTGGCTACTCGCCAATGCTGCACAGTGACGAACTCCAGGGTCTGCAACTCCAGAGTTATACATGGCAAGTGGAACCACTGGCGGTCAGCCGTGTAGAATCCAGCTTTTTCGCAGATCCCCAGCGCTTCCCACCGGGTAGCTGTACCTTTGACTGTGCATTGCTGATGCGGCATATCGAACATGAATGGCATGAGCAGCCGTCGCTGGGCAAAGCAGCTTAAACTCCAACATTCGAAAGGACTACATATCCCTTTGAGTTCCAATATGACTGCAAAACCAGGACCACACCCTAATGGACCGGTCCACACGGCAGGGGTGCCGTTGGCCGAAGCGCGGGCAGCGCTGGTGCTGGTGCATGGTCGTGGCGCGACTGCGGAGAGCATACTGGAGTTAGCCGATGAATTGGCCGTGCCGGGCTACGCTTACCTCGCGCCCCAAGCTGCCGGGCAAACGTGGTACCCCTATAGTTTTCTGGCTCCTATGGCACGCAACGAGCCTGGGTTATCGTCGGGGCTGGCAACGATTGGGGCAGTGTTAGGCGCTGTGGCGGCGGGTGGGGTACCGCCGGCGCGTACTGTGCTGCTCGGCTTTTCGCAAGGAGCGTGTTTGACATTGGAATATACTGCCCGCTACGCCCAGCGCTACGGTGGGGTGGTGGGCCTTAGTGGAGGGCTACTTGGACCGCCCGGTACGCCGCGTGACTATGCCGGGACGCTAGGCGGCACACCGGTCTTTTTGGGCTGTAGCGACCATGATCCGCATATCCCTCAGACACGGGTTGAAGAGAGCGCGGCTGTGTTCACCGCGCTGGGCGGCGCGGTTACGTTACGGATCTATCCCAACATGGGCCACACGGTTAATCCTGCGGAGATCACGGCCGTGCGTGCGTTGCTGACGGCGCTGGTCGAGGCTTAGCCACTACCTTGGCGGGGGCGGCCGTATGACAGAGCGACAGGATAGGCTGGAACCGCAGATAATAACGATCAACGGGACGCCGTTGCACTATGTGCTGATCGGGGCCGGGCCGCCGCTAGTTTTGGTGCATGGCGGGCTGAGTGATTGGCGTACCTGGCGGGCCCAGATCGCGACTTTCGCGCCCCACTATCGCGTGCTGGCCTACAGCCGGCGCGGTCATTATCCCAATCGGTGGCCCGTGGACTACACCGCTTGTACACCCACTCTACACGCCACCGATTTAGCCGCCCTGCTTAGCGCGCTCGAACTCGGCCCGGCGCACTTGGTCGCTAATTCCTACGGCGGATTGATTGCGCTATCGCTGGCTCAGGTCCAGCCGGCACGGGTGCGGACGTTGACGCTGGGTGAGCCGCCGGTCCATTCGCTGTTGAATCGCATTCCCGGCGGGCCGGCTCTGTTAGCTGCCTTTTTGCGTGATGCCTGGGAACCCGCACGTCGGGCGTGCGCCGCAGGTGCTTTGGCAGAGGGTGTGCGCTGCTTCTTGCACGGAGCGGTGGGGCCGGGTACCTATGATGCGTTGCCACTGCCGGCGCGCGGCGGCCTGTTGCAGAACGCGCCCACGTTGGCCGTCGAAACCACCACGCCGTTGGATAGCTATATACCCGATTGGCCGCCGGCGACACTGCGCGCGATCACAATGCCGGTACTGCTGCTCGGTGGCGACGGTAGCCCTCCCATGTATAGGCTTGAACGGGCTGCACTGGCTACAGATCTACCCCAAGTGGCGCAGGCGATCATCCCCAGTACAGCGCACCTAATGCACAGCCAAAACCCGCCGGCACATGATGTGGTCGTTGGGGCGTTTCTGGCACGGTACGGCAGCTAGGGGCAAGATGCGGAGTAGCCGGCACCGCAAGTGGGCTACTCCGGCGGCGACTCGGTCATGTGTGCGAGCAGGATGCGCCCAATGACGGTGCGCCCGACTGACGCTACCTGATCCACCCGCCGCAGGGCGCTTGCCAGGACCGACGGATCGTCGGCCAAGCCGTGAGTTAGCGTGTCGCGTATAATGGCTTCGATCAGCCGTGAAGCCATGATTTGCGACTCAGCGGAAAAGCCTTCCGCGATGCGGGCGTAGGTGGCCTGCTCCAATAAGCGGGCCAGGATCGAGACATCCCGCTCACGCAACGTAGCGATAAGGGTGTCGAACAACCGCTCAAAGGACGGGATCAGATCGGCTACCGTCAGGGTCGCATAGCGCGGGACTGCGGCCTGCAACTGCTGTAGGTACGTGGCGATCATTGCATCCCGTCTAGCGATCAGCACTTCGACCATACGATCTGCCGGGACCGGGTTCACCTACACGCCCAAATCATATAGCTGCTCAAACTGCAAATCGAGGTCGTTGGTGGCCTGCCAAAGAGCAGCTAGGGCGAAGCGCACGTTGCGTGCGGCGCAGGGGGGCAGATCGGGCCGCGCGGCCAGAGCTTTAAGCGATTCGTAAACGGTCAATAGTGCGGCTTCATCGGCGGTCAGTGGGTTGCCCAGCAAGTCGGCCGGGACAGGAGTCGCAGTGGTCATCGGGTAGCCTCCTTGTACTGGGCAAGCGGGCGGTCGTCAATCAAGCGCTTGGCTTTGAGTTCGAAGCGTGGCAGGGTACCGTGGGCCACGCGGTCTACGTTGAAGCGCAAGCCTTCGTGCGCGTCGCTCAGGTCGCGGCGCAGGCGCGGTTCCAGCGTGGCCCACTCGCCGGCTTGGTCGGACTTGACCTCTACGCGGATGGTGATCTCGTCGGTCAGAGTATCTTTGCGCCAGAGGTAAATCTGGAACTCGTCAATGGCGGCGTATTCGCGCACAATGGACTCGACCGCACGGGGGTAGACGTTGGTGCCGCGAATCAGCTTCATATCGTCCCAGCGGCCCCGGATACCGCCGTCGTAGATGTCCCAAGTGCGACCACAGGTGCAGGTCGCTGCGGGCACCTTCAGCACCATGTCCTGCGTGCGGTAGCGTACCACGGGGATGAAGCCGCGCCCAAATGACGTGACCACGCGCTCACCCAATTCGCCGTAGCCCACCGGTTCGCCTGTGGCGGGGTTGATCACCTCTTCGATGTAGTGATCTTCGATGATGTGGGTGCCACCGGGCTGCCGGCGGCACTCGAAGATCATGATCGTGCCGACCTCCGTCATCCCTGCTGTGTCCCCGGCCTTCGCGCCCCACGCTTCTTCCAACTGGTGCTTGACTGCTGGGATCGAGCCGGCTGGTTCGCCCGACAGGATCAGCTTATCCACTTTGCTATCGCGGGCCAGATCCAGGCCCAGTTCGCGTGCCTTTTGCCATAGATTCAGCGCATAGGTGGGGGTGGAGCAGACCGTCGTGACCCCCAACTCCACGATCTGCCGCACGCGCGCCTCGGTGGTTTGTGCGCCGCCGGGAATAACGAGCGCGCCGATTTTTTCGCAAGCGTAGTGCGCGCCCCAGAAGCCGATAAACGAGCCGTAGCCGAAGGCAAAGTACACCGTATCGGCCGGACGAACGCCGAAGCCCCACAGCCCATAGCACCACATCTCGCTGATCCACTGCCAGTCCTTCGGGCTGTCAAGGACGCGGATCGGCGTGCGCCCACTGGTGCCGGAGGTCAGGTGGTAGCGGATGGCGTGCTGGGGGTCGGTCGCCAGCAGGTCGCCGAACAGCGGCTGCGCCACCAGCGCATCCATCCACGCCTCGCGGGTCATAAACGGGATGCGGCGCAGGTCGTCCAGCACACGCAACTGATCGGGCCGGAAACCCGCCGCGTCCCACAGCCGCGCATAAAACGGCACCGTCGCCGCCCGCTCACACAGCCGGCGCAGCTTTAGCAGTTGCAGCCGCTCCAGATCGGCGCGCGGCATGGTTTCGTTCTTGGGGTTCCAGTAGTCGGATTGCGGATTGGGATCGATCATCGGCTGCTCCTTTGCGGGGTTGCATTGCCTTCGCCTAATGTGGTCACACTTTATCATAGGCGGCAGACTCGTGCAACTCGCACGGGAAATTGCTCAGTTTACCTACTCGACTCCTGCCCCGTTCTCGGTTATGATAGCTGGGTCTACAGTTATCGTGACTGTGGAGCTAGAATCACCCAGTGGCTGTAAAGGAACACTTATGCGCTCGTCTTTTAGAATCCGCCGTGTCCTACTGGGGATGAGCCTCTTGCTCCTGTTCACTCTGGCCGCTGTGTTGGGGCAAACCCGACCGGCGCAGGGGACGGATCCCGATGCTTTGGATAGCACCTATATGGCTTCTGGCCCAGTTATCAACCAACAAACGGCAGAAGCCAACCAAGCCTGGGCGGCTGCGATTGATACCAGGGAAGCGCAAGACCGCGACTACGCCTTGGCCCATCCAGAAACGCTGGCAACAAAGAACCCGCACTATGTGATGACCACTGATCTCCCTGATGAACCTGTAGTAGAAGGAATTTATACCGACCTACAAAAACCAATGGGCTGGGGTATGCTCTACTCCATTAAAAATGCTTGGGTGGGTTCTATTACGGGTGGTCACGCCCAAGTGTATGCCGGCTTGAAATCCGACTCGGCAGATCCTCTCGCGTGGGTTATGAACCCACCCGGTCAGGGCGTACTGCGAGTGATAACCGTTCCGCATGGCACGGGCACCCCGACCAATGGTGGAGAGTACCTTACACCGGCCCGTGCTGGATCGATCAAAATCACGGCGGCGACAGGAACGTGTCTGACCGTACAGGCCGAGGACGGCACCCAGTACCAGTTTGATGTCGCAACGCGCGCGTGGTCCTGTGGCGCGGTAAACCATTAGCTACATTCAGTCTGGCTTGCCCACCAATGCGCGGGCAATGATCAGGCGCTGGATGTGGCTAGTGCCTTCGTAGATTTGCAGCCCCTTGATGTCGCGGTAGTAGCGTTCGACCGGGTATTCGTTGGAGTAGCCGCGATTGCCGTGCAGCAACACCGCTTGCGACGCGGCACGCCCGGCGGCTTCGGTAGCGAATAGCTTGGCAATCGAGGCGGCTTGGGTGGCGGGCAGCCCCTGGTCTACACTCCAGGCCGCGTGGTAGACCAGCAGCCGCGCCGCCTGCACCTCGGCGGCCATGTCGGCCAGCGTCGCGCCCACCTGCTGGAAGTCGGCGATCCGGCTGCCGAACTGGCGGCGACCGGTTGTGTAGCTCAGACAGGCATCAAGACACGCCTGGGCCACGCCCACCGCGCCCGCCGCCACGCCCAACCGCCCGCGATCCAGCGCCGCCATCGCCACCTTAAACCCCGCTCCGGCTTCGCCCAGTAGAGCACTCGCCGGTACGCGGCAGCCGGCCAGCCGGATGCGGACGTGTTCGGCGGCACGGTGGCCTAATGCCTGCCCCGGCATCGGCTCACGCGCAAACCCCGGCGTGTCGGTCGGCACTAAGAAAGTACATATCCCTCGATGTTTTGCTACTCGATCCCAATTAGCAAAAATAATAGCGATACCTGCACTGGTCCCATTAGTAATCCAGATTTTCTCGCCGTCAAGCACATAGCTATCGCCGTCGGGGTGGGCCGTGCTTTCCATGCCGGCTACGTCGGAGCCGGCATTCGGTTCAGTGAGGGCGTAGCAGCCAATAAGGTCGCCGATTGCCATGCGGGGTAGGGTCGCCTGCTTCTGCGCCTCCGTGCCCCACTGCGCAATACAACAGCCGACCAAGCCCGCGTGGACGGTCACAAACCCGCGCACCGAAGAATCGGCTCGTCCTAGCTCTTCTAGCATTAGCGCATAACTCAGCGCATCCCAGCCGCGCCCGCCGTACTCCGGCGCCCATAGCCCACCCAAGAAGCCGAGTTCACCCATGCGCGGCACCAGCTGCATGGGGAACACACCCGTCTCGTCGGCTACGCGCGCCAGCGGGGCTACTTCATCCTGGGCAAAGGCGCGCGCAGCCGCCTGGATCGCCCGCTGCGCGGCGGTCAGCTCAAAGTTCACCCTACCCCCAGGTTCGGCAACATGGCGATGCCCTCGATCTCGATCAGCACGCCATCTTCGTAGAAGCGGCTGATCTCGAATAGCGCAGTGGCCGGGTAATAGCTGCCGAAGAACGATCTGTGTACGCGACCCAACTCTTTCAAGTGCCGCTTGTACGAATCGCGGTCGCGCACAAAGATCGTCAACTTAACAATATCCCCCATCGTGCCGCCCGCCGCCGTCACCACCGCCTGCAAGTTCCGTAACACCTGCTCATATTGGCCCACCACCTCGCCTGCCGCAACAAGCTGCCCCTTCCCATCTACTGCCGTCTGCCCCGCCAGGAACAGCCAGCGCCCGCCCGTCGCGAGTATGCCGTGGCTAAAGCCACTAGCTGGAGCCAACTCCGGTGGGTTCACGATCTCCCGCATTGCTCACTCCTGCCGTGCGTAATGCGTAATGCGTGAAAGACTAAGTACATTACGCATTACGCTCAATCGCCCGCAAACTCCGGCTTGCCCTTCGCCTGGAAGGCTTCGTAGAAGCGGCGGTGGTCCTGGCCCATCATCAGCAGCGCCTGGGCTTGCGCTTCGGCTTCCAGGGCGGAGGTCAGGTCCATGTTCCACTCGTTGTTGATCATCTGCTTGGTCATGCCGAGGGCGAGGCTAGGGCCGGCGGCGAGGCGGCGCGCCCACTCTTGTGCGGCGGGTAGCGGATCAGCCCCCGGCACTAGGCGATTGATCAGCCCGTAACGGTCAGCGGTGGCTGCGTCAATCGTATCGCCTAACATCAGCAATTCAGAGGCACGGCTGGTGCCGACGATGCGCGGCAGCAGGTAGCCTGCACCCATATCTGCACCGGTCAGTCCCACGCGCGTAAACAGAAAGGCGAAGCGCGTGGTCTCGGCGGCCACGCGCAGATCGGCGGCCAGCGCGATCACCGCTCCCGCCCCGGCGGTCATGCCGGCCAGGGCCACGATGATTGGCTTAGGCAGCAGCCGCATATTTCGCACCACCGCGCCGGTCATGCGTGTGAACTCCAGGTGCGCTTTCATGTCACTATCAAGCAACGCGCCGATAATCGTATGCACATCACCGCCGGAGCAAAAATTGCCGCCCGCCCCGATCAGCACCAACACCTTCACCGTGTCGTCCGTCCGCAATTGCTCCAGCAGATCGCGCAACTGGGCATACACGTTGAGCGTGAGTGCGTTAAGGACGTGTGGACGGTTGAAGGTAAGGGTCGCCACGCCGCTGTCTACTTCATATAGAAAATCATAGGAATTTGCGTCTTGACCCATTGATGCCTCCCCCGTAAAGTTAATGCCCCTGTGCTTCCCAGGCTTGACGGCCCAGAAAGCCGAGCAGTACGTTGTAAGGCGGTGCGTTTTCGGGGTGCAACTCGAAGCGTGCCCGCTCGAAGTATTGTACCGTGTAGGCTTTACCGTCGCTGCTCGCCTCTGAGAACGGTTCGCTGATGGGATAACCGTTGACGAATAGGCCGCCGTGCGCCTGCCAGTAGGCGGCGAAGGTCGGCTGAACGTTGTGGCCGGTCTGCGGGAAGAAACTTCCCACGTTCAACGAGGCGACCGGCGGCTCGACGGGGTGGAACTGGCGACCGACCAAGCCCAGTAGCACGTCATAGGGCGGCGTGTTCTCCGGATGCAGCTCAAAACGGGCGCGCTCAAAATACTGCACGCGGTAGGTCTTGCCGTCGGTGGGGCTACTCTCGGCCAACGGCTCGCTGATCGGGTAGCCGAACTGGGCCAGACCGCCATATTGCCGCCAGTAGGCTTCCATCCGGCGACAAAGGCTATGCCCCGTCTGCACGAACATGGTGCCGTCGGAGCACACGTCTGGGGCCGGCGGGCGGTTGGGCGGTACTGGCGTGGCCGGCGGTGTTCCTACCGGTTGATTGCCCTTCCATTCCGCGACATACTTCTGGGTCAGGTCCAGATAGCGATTGGTGTAGTGCGCACTCGGCTCGATTTGTGTTCCTTCAAACCATTCGTTATAGCTGGTGATGGTGATCCAGTCGGGATTACCGGCGAGGGCAGCGCGCCAGTTCTCTTCATACAACGCCCCATCGCGGCGTGGGAAAATTTTGGCATTGTTGCGTGGCGGCTGCACGCGGCTCTCGTCCCAGCCGGGAATCACACCGGGCATAAACAGGCGATGGGTGCCGTGGGTCTTATTGTAGGTGCTAATAATACCTTGCCACTGGGTATCCACGCGGCTCACATCGGTGTTAGCTGCCCATTTGCCGCCGCTGAACAGATGAATACTATCAAACACATCCAGGTAGGTCTGGTCTGTCGTGTCTACCGACCAAATCTGGCTGTGGCTAGGGTCCACCTGATCGCGCACCGCGCGCCAGGCAGCGGCATCGCCCAACGCGCTGGGATCCCAGAAAAAGACGACCGGCTTATTGCCGGAGCGTAAGTAGGCGGGGTGACCGATAAACTTGCCCAGTGCGATACGTAGTTGGTCAGCTACATCGCCTTTTTGCTTGGCGTAGTTGGTTTCAAAGTAGATCGTGGCTTTAAAGTCGTGCTTAAACGCCGTATCCAGCAGCAGTGAAAAGTTACGATCCGTCTCTGTGCCGCTACCCTGCCAGGAGCTGATAAACGCATCAATACCGGCAGCTTTCGCCTCCTGTACTTGGCGCTCTACCACGTCGGGATGGTCGGAAATATAGGGCGTGGTCGGTTGATCGCTCATTGTCTCGGTGTTGAAGCTTGTAGGTCCATACCACATATAATAAAAAGCCAGTAGCAACCGGGAGGGAGTCTGGGTAGCTGGAGCCGCGTACCCGGCGGGCGTAGACGCAGGTAGCGCGGCTAGAGTTAGCAGTAGCGCAAACAGCAGCGGCAAGCTGCACCGCAGCAGGCGCACGGGTTGGGGGTGAAACATGGGGCTAGCTAGACCTTTCGGGCAGTTTAATCTGCTGCACGTGGAAGTAGGTGGCGTTCGCAGGGCCGATAATGTGTCGGAAGAGGTGGGAGTGACAACTGAGGGTATGCTAATCCGCCTACCTTGATTGTACCAGAGCTTACCGACTAGATACAAGAGGCAACGGTAGGAAATTAGTCCTATGCGGCGGTTAGACGGTAGCGCCGTGATCGAGGCGGCCGGCGCGCTAGTTCCTTAGCGACAGCGGCGGAAACAGGGATCGTCATCCAGCGCAAGCAAAAGCGGTCCAGCTAGCGGGCTACGCAGTCCGACCAGACGGCGTAGCCAATCGCGGCTTTCGGCACAACACCCCTGCAAGGCCTGCACACGGGCCATACCGAAATGCGCAGCAATATTAGCCGGATCGAGCATCAGCGCAGCTTCGAAGCCGGCGGCAGCAGTCGGATGGTCGCCTAGCCACATCGCCATCTCGGCGCAATTAACGTGCAAATTAGCATTATCGGGCATCAGGGTCAACAGACGGGTGAAATCGGCCAGCGCTCCCCCAAACTCCGATCGTGCCACCAGCGCCGAACCATGGTAGAGCAACAGGTCAGGGTCGTCGGGAGCTGCACGTAGGCCGCGCCCGGCATCTTGCTCGGCTTCGCTGAAGCGCTCGAGTTCGACCAGCAAGCGCGCACGCCGCTTGAGTAGAGCCGGGTCGCCGGGCTGCTGCGCCAGCGCTTGGGTCCATAAGTGCAAGGCTAGTCGTGTATCACCCTGCTGATAGGCCCGCTCGGCCAATTCGTCATAATGTCGTGCGTCGTCTTGCATTGCTGCCCCCAGCTTATAGTAGAACAAAAGTACTATATTATACCAGGGGCGGGTATGACACGCAAGTCATCGAGCCATGCGGTGTATGGTGGGGTTGAGGCGTATGATCGGGAAGGGGAGTGCGGTTATGGCCGGGCGGGGTCTGATCGGGCTCGGGCGTGTTGCCCGGATCCGCAGGCTCGGTCGGTTTGGCCGTGGGTAGCGGATGGGGCGTGGGCGTTGGATGTACAGGTGCCGTCGGTACGGGAGTCACCGTGGCTAGAGCAGTCGGGCGCGGCACTGCGGTCGGTTTCTCGGTGGCCGCAAGCGTTGGGCTAGGTTGTGGCACGGTAGTCGGTTTCTCGGTGGCCGCAGGCGTTGGGTTAGGTTGTGGCATAGTGGCGCTGGGTTCGGCCGTCGGCGTGGGTAAGGCAGTGGGAGGCTTTACCACAGTCGGGAATGGGCTTGGCGTGCGCGTTGCCGTAGGCTGCTTAGTCATGATCGGGTGCGGGGTTGGCGTGCGTGACAGGGTTGGTAGGGAGAGTACGGTCGGCAGCGGAGTCGCCGTGTGCGCCGGCAGGGAGAGTACAGTCGGCAGCGGAGTCGCTGTGTATAGCGGTGGGCGTGGAGTAATCATTGTCGCCGGCACGCTGTGTGTAGGGGAGGAGGTAGCCGGCGGCACGGTCGGGGATAGAGTTGTGCTAGCGGATGGGCTAGGCACCGGCAGAGTTGGTGAACTGGTCGCTGTAAGAGACGGGCTGGGTTTTACGAACACAGTTACAGGCGGCTCCGCCTCCAGCGTGGGCGTGGGTGATCCTGTGGTCTCCAGTGCCGGCGTACCGACCGGCAGAGTCGTTAGTGCCGGCGTAGTGCTGGTAGGGGCAGGAGTTACCGTCGGAGTACCGGCTGCCGCCCTTGCTTCCACTGTAGGTAATAGAGTACCGACTGCCGGTGTAACCTCTACCTGGGGCACTAGGGTGCCCCTCGGCGGGGTTACAGTCGGCGTGGCGAAACGATTTAGCACGCCGCGATTGGCATCTAAACTGCCGACCGCAGTAGCGTATGCGGCCCGTTCTTGTAGTGGGGTATTCGCACTGTTCAAGATCGGTTGCGCGGCCGCCAGCAGGGTGATTTCTTGGCGCGTCACTGCGGTGAGTTGGACCAACAGCGCCGTCTGCTCGGCCGGCGGGGTGCCTGCCAGCGCGTGCAGGCAGGCGCGATTATGGTCGGCCATATCTGTGAGTGCGCTGGAGGCTAGATCGGGGCGGCCTTTTGCCAACAGCTTACTTATTTCACCGGCGCGCCGCTCGGCTAGATCTAGCTGAAGCCATGCTTGCGCGGCCGAACTGCCGGCTAGAGCGACCTCAGCCGATTCAACCGCTAGTTTGCTGCCGTAAAGCGCATCGCCTGGCAGACTGGCAGCCGCCACTGGATAAGCAACACCCAGTCCACCGCCGATTAGCAACACCAGCGCCGCCGCCGCCTGCCAGGGAGTGTGGAGCAGTCGCAGCAGCGGGGTGGGGCGCACAGGCGCAGGTGGAGTCGCTGCCGTAGTTCCCGACGCGGCGGCCTGCGCCATGATCCGCTCGCGCATAGCGGCACGCGCTGCCGGGCGTGGCGTTGCGGCCGTCACCGTCCCGGCCAGATTCGTCGCTAGGTGCAGCAGCGGCTCCAATTCGGCGCGATATTGGGGATAGCGGCGCAGACAACTTTCCAGCCCTTCGCTCGGCAGCCGGCGCAGGCAATCATCAAGCGCCTCAGCGAGTGGCTCGGGCATTGCGCTCTCCATTAGCCTTCTTCTCCAGCCGCGTGTTCCGGTCCCACCTCATCAGAGGTTTTCTCACTCACCTGCCGACCTCGCCGCGCCCCTGGTGGGCTTTGCGTCCAGTCCCGCTGCGAGTAGAGCGCTTTGTAGAGGTTCTGCAAAGCGCTATGCTGCAACGCCTTAACAGCTCCTTCACTACGCCCCAGCGTTTGCCCCACCTCGGCGTTACTCAGGCCGGCACCGAACTTAAGCGCGACTACCTGGGCTTGCAGATCCGTCAGCCGATGCAAAGCCGCCCGCAAGTGATCGCGCATTTCTCCCGCCTCAGCCCAAGCGTACGGATCGCCGCTCTCGGCGATCAGCAACGTCGCCAATGGATCAATAGCCACCTGCGGGCGGCGCGTATGACGACGTAGGGAGTCAACAATGCCGTTGTGGGCAATACGATAGAGCCAAGCAGCAAAGCTCACGCCTTGCCACTGGAAGGTCGGCAACGCCTCGATCATGCGCAGAAAAACGGTCTCGGCGATGTCTTCGGCCTCTTCGGGATTGCCGACTTTAAACAGCACGTAGCGGTAGATGCGATCCACATAGCGGTCGTACAGCCAGCCTACCGCTTCAGCATCACCCGCTTGCGCCTGCGCCACACGTAGCCGTTCTTCATCGTCGGGCACGGTACGCCGGCCCGTGCTGCTCTCGCTGCTTATAGTAACGCTCCCTTACCACAGAAGATAGGTTCGTCACCCGCCGCTGTGGTATAATAAGGTGTCAGGACTAAGGGTATTAGGCTGTTCGGCAGCGACCGGTATGTCTGTTTTATTAAGTATACGCGAACTACGCTATAGATAAAGGCACACGATGGACCTGCTGAACCTTGATGAGTATGAAGCGGCAGCGCAAGTAGTGTTGCCCCAGATGGCCTACGACTATATCGCGGGCGGAGCAGAAGATGAGATCACCGTGCGCGAAAACCGCGCCGCTTTCGGGCGGCTGCGCTTGCGGCCGCGGATGCTGGCCGGCGTGGGTACCCGCGACCTGACCACAACTGTGCTAGGCCGGCGGTTGGCCTTCCCAATAGGAGTAGCACCCGTCGCGTTCCATTGTCTTGCTACACCCGCCGGCGAGCTAGCGACCGCCCGCGCTGCCGGTAGCCTTGGTACGTTGATGTGTGCCAGTACCGCCTCGAATTACAGTATGGAAGACATCGCCACTGCGGCGACCGGCCCACTATTTTTTCAGCTCTACTGCTACCGAGATCGTGGCCTCACCCGAACGCTGATCGAACGCGCTCGCGCTGCCGGCTATCAGGCGATCTTGCTTACCGCCGATACGCCGCTGATCGGCAAGCGTGAACGCGACACCCGTAACCGTTTCACCTTGCCGCCGGGCCTGGGCTGGAAAAACGCGGAAGGTTTCGGCAAGCGCGACCTTCCGCAAGATACCGACGGCTCAGCGTTACTGGCTTATATTACCCAACAGCAAGAATCAGACCTGACCTGGACCGATCTTGACTGGCTGGTGAGTGTAGCTGGGCTGCCTGTGTTGGTCAAGGGCATCCTGACTGCCGAAGACACCGTGCTGGCCGCCAACCACGGGGCGGCGGGTATAGTCGTGTCCAACCACGGCGGGCGACAACTGGACACCGCTATCGCCCCGATTGACGCACTACCGGAAGTGGCCGCTGTAGCGGCCACCCACGGGCTGGAAGTGCTGCTTGATGGCGGCGTGCGGCGCGGCACTGATGTACTGAAAGCGCTGGCCCTCGGCGCACGCGCTGTGCTGGTGGGGCGACCCGTGCTGTGGGGGCTGGCTGTCGGTGGCGAAGCCGGAGCACGGGCTGTGCTTGATCTGCTGCGCGCTGAGTTTGACCTAGCCTTGGCCCTGATCGGCTGTCCACGCGCCGTCGATCTCCACCCTGGATTGGTAGCCCACCTATGAGTACGCAACATTTGCCACCCAACAACTACCCGCCTAACCCTGCGCCACTGCCCGATCATCCGACGCAGCAGTTAGGCCCGCTTAAGCAATACACGCGACGGCGCTATATGCTGTTCCACTTGATCTTTACCATGCGCCTGATCGGTCGCTGCCTGGGGGATCGGCGCGTGGCAGCCGGCAGTAAGCTGATCTTTCTTGGTGTGATCGGCTTCCTGCTCACGGCTTTGCTGTTGCCCGAAATCTCGGCCGATTTCGTGGCTGCGCTGGTGCCGATTGTCGGTCCCTTGTTTGACCTGTTCGGTATCCCCTTTGAGGGGGTAGTGGACTGGGGCTTCGTGGTGTTGGCTGTCGGCTTTCTGATGGGCCTCTTCCCGCCCGACGTCCTGGCGCAGCATATCGTCGAACTCAAGGGCGTGCCGCTACCGCCTGGAACGTCCCCGCCACCGTACTTACCGCCGGGTCAATAAGTCGTAGACTCTAAAGCTACCTTGATGGCCGACCGCCCTTCGGTGTATGCTAGGGCGCGAGGCGTACTACCGCGCCCAGAAAGGATGGACGATAGCGATGGCCGTAGATAGCGCAACAATCGAATCCTATTTTAATCAACTAGAATGGCCCTTTGAGCGAATTGACGACAGGAACTGGCAAAGCGGCTACAAAGGCGAAGTATTTACCTTCAATTTCTATGTTCGCACCGACGAGCATTGGCTCTATGTCTATGTGCCGTTCCCGGTAAAGGTTCCGCCGGCGGTGCGTGCCAATGTGTGCGAGCATCTGATGCGGCTGAACTATAAGATCAATATGGCGAAGTTCATGCTCGACAACGATGGTGACGTGGGGCTAACGGCGGAAGTGCCGAACGATAATCTGCCTCTGGGCCTGTTTGAAGATGCCTTGCGCGCCGTGTGCTACTACATGGATGAGAGTTATGCCGAGCTGGTGACGCTGGCGACCAAGCCTGATGCGGTGTCATCGGTGAAAATTGGGGCCGGGGGCCAATGACCACACCCGTTCTGACGGTGCCCGATCCGGCGCGTAATCCGTTGCGCGCCGGGCGACGCACCCTGGTTGTTGGGCAGGCGGGTGGGCCGACCCCGGTAATCAATAGCAGTTTGGCCGGGGTCGTAAGCGAAGCGCAAGAGGCCGGTTTCACACGTATTCTGGGCCTACGCTATGGTGTGCGCGGCTTACCGAGTGCCGATACGGTGGATTTGACCCACCTGACGACAGCGCAACTCGATGGGTTGGCCCGCACGCCGTCGGCGGCGCTCGGTGCGTGTCGACTCAAGTTAGATACAATGGGCGTGATGACTGCTTTCACGGCCTTGCAGGCGTTGGGAGCCGGTGCGTTCGTCTATATTGGCGGCAACGATTCGGCGGATACAGCGCACCGCATCGCCACCGTGGCTGCCGCCGCAGACGATCCGCTGCGTGTGCTGGCGGTACCTAAGACAATGGACAACGACCTACCTGCGACCGATCATTGCCCTGGCTACGGTAGCGTCGCTCGCTTTGTCGCGGCTGCTACCCTCGAAACCACCCTTGACACGCGTGCCATGCCCGAAACTTACCCGGTTAAAATCTTGGAGGTGAGTGGGCGCTATGCCGGTTGGATAGCCGCCGCCGGCGCGCTGGCGCGCACCGTGGACCCCACCACGCCACACCTGATCTATGTGCCGGAGCGGGCGTTCCACCGCGACCGCTTTTTGGCCGATGTGCGAGCGGTGCTGGCACAGGAAGGTCACTGTGTCGTGGTGATCAGTGAAAACCTGAACGGCCCTGACGGCCGGCGCTTGCCTACCGGCGAGGCAAAGTTTGTGGATCCCTTCGGCCATGCGTATTATCCCGGCCCAGCCGATATGCTCTGCCAAACCTTACTGCAAGCCGGCATCCGTGCCCGCTATGATAAGCCCGGCACCCTGCAACGGATGTCGGCGGCGCTTACCTCGGCGGTGGACCGCGAAGAGGCCTGGCGCTGTGGAGCCGCCGCCGTGCGCGCTGCCGTAGACGGCCACACCGACGCGATGGTGACCCTCCAGCGGCAACCCGGTGTGGCGTATTACTGCACGACCGATCTGGTACCACTGACCGCTGTTGCCAACACCGAGCGCCTGCTGCCCGACGAGTTTATTACCGCCGGCGGCAACGGCATCACCGACGCTTTTATCGCCTATGCGTTGCCGCTCATTGGGGGTCCGTTGCCGGCTTACTTCCAATTCGCGCCCGTAGGTGCGGTATAAAGGCTCATAGGTCTCAATGGGAGGTCTAGCCATGAAGGTTCACATGGTAACAAACGCCTTCCCGAGCGAGATTGCACAACCGTTCGGCTAACCGGCAAGCTGCCAAGCACGTCAAAGGAGACGCAAACATGGATATCCAAACTATCGGGGTAGTAGGCGCGGGCGCAATGGGCAACGGCATTGCTCAGGTCTGTGCGCAAGCAGGCTTCCGAGTCATCATGAATGACCGCGAGGATGCATTTGTACAGCGTGGGTTAGGCACAATCCAAAAGAGCCTGGGCAAACTGGTCGAAAAGGGCAAATTCAGCGCCGAGGAACGCGACACAATCTACGGACGCATCACAGCCAGTACCGACTTAGCCGATATGGTCGGGGCCGATCTAGTGATCGAGGCGGTGTTCGAAAAGTTTGAGGTGAAACGCGATCTGCTGGGCCGTCTCGATACGATCTGTCGCCCAGCGACAATTCTCGCCAGCAACACCTCATCCATTTCAATTACCAAGTTGGCCGCAGTTACTAAGCGTCCCAGCAAAGTCATCGGGATGCACTTCTTCAACCCAGTGCCGATCATGCAGTTGATCGAGATCATTCGTGCCTTGCAAACCGATCAGGCGACTTATGACACGATCCGCGACCTTAGTGTGAAATTGGGCAAAACACCAGTACAGGTCAACGACTCGCCGGGCTTCGTCTCCAACCGTGTGCTGATGCCGATGCTCAACGAGGCAATGTATACACTAATGGAAGGCGTGGCTTCCGCCGAGGATATTGATACCGCCGTGAAGGTAGGGCTTAACCATCCGATGGGGCCGCTGACCCTGGCCGACTACGTGGGCCTGGATGTCTGCCTCGATGTGCTGGAGGTGCTGCACCACGAACTCGGTGATCCCAAGTTTCGTCCCTGCCCGTTGCTCCGTAAGATGGTAGATGCAGGCTACTTGGGCCGCAAGTCGGGGCAGGGTTTCTACAACTACTAAGATTCGTAAGGCGATCTCGATCTGTATACCGATACAGATCGGTTATATAACGGATAATGTTTGTTATCCGTTATATAACCTGTGTTTTAACGGCCGGCGCCGCTAAATTAAGTGAGGCATGGTCATAAATAGGCAGCCGCCCGCTGGGGTTGCCAACGGGCGGCGACCGCCCTATTATTGTAGGTGCTTACGCTCAACAATAGGAGGCACCTACTATGATACCATACTTGGCTCCCGTGAGTCTGCTCG
>JBBRPH010000083.1:0-17962 GCA_038228295.1 Chloroflexia bacterium
CGCGATCCCAGCGCCAGCACGGCGATCCGCATCAGCCCGCCACCCGCACGACGCGCCGCCGCTTGGCCCCCGCCACCGCCGGCGGTACGCCCGGCCAAATCTGCACCGTGGCCGGGCGGCAGCCGTAGCCCGCGACCGTGGCCGCTACGCTCGCTCGCAGCGCCGCCGCCACGCGGTCGAACGCGACCGGCGCAGTCACGTCCAGGTGGATGCGGAGGTGGCCGGGCCGCTCTTGCACGGCCTGATAGTCGCTGATCGCCGGGTCGGCCAGCAGGATCATGCGCCGGATCGTGTCGGCGAAAAACGGCCGCAGGCCACCGTCTGCCGCCTCGAACAGGCACAGGTCGTCACAACGCCCCTCGATGGCCTGGATCACGCGGAACGGCGAACCGCAGCGACAGGGGCATGGGTCCATCTGCAACACATCGTTCAGCCGGTAGCGGATGATCGGCTGGGTGCGCCGCCACAGATCGGTGATGATGGGCGTGACACGGCCCGCCGCGCCGGGTAGCGGCTCCAGTTGCAGGGCCACCAGATCCTCCTGGATGTGCAGCGACCCCGCCGCGCAACTGATCGCCAGTAGCCCTTCGGTGCATTGGTAAATCTGCTCCATCCGCACGTCGAACACGCTTTCGAGCCGTGCGCGCTCGTCCGGTTCCAGCACCTCGGCCACTGCGATCAGGCGGCGCGGGCGGGCGCGCAGGCTACCGCGTTGCCGCGCCGTCGCCAACAGGCCCAGCAGCGAGGCCGGGCCGACGATCACCGCCGGGGCGAAAGCGTTGAGCGCGCGCACCGCTTCGTCCAGCGGGGTCATCAGGTCAAAGAAGCGGAACTGCACCAGCACGCCACCCACCTGCTCATACAGGTTGCTGTTGGAGCGCAGGAAAAACGCCACGCGCAACCGCGTCCCTAGCTGATGGATGGTACGCGCCAGGATCGTGCCCGCCCAGGCCGCTTGCTCCCAGGCATCGGCCACGAACAGCCCACGATGGCCCGACGTGCCCGATGACAGGCCGACGGTGTAGCCGTCCAGCGTGGGCGTGAAATCGCGTTCCCGCTCGGCACGCAGCGCCAGGGCCATCGCGGCCTCGCGCCCGATGCCGACCGTGTTGAAGCTGTCGAAATGCTCCATCATCAGCCGCTTGTCTACCGGAGGCAGGCTGCGCCAGTGGCGCGGGTCGTGCCCGGCCCAGTGGGCGCGGTAGAACGGCGCATGGCGGCGCGTGTAGGCGACGATGCGCCGGGCGTGGCGCTCCTGGTAGCGCCGCAGGCGCGGGCCACGCAACGTGGCCCAGCGCCAGCGCGCCCGCACGAAATGGGCGGCGATCAGGCCCGTGTTGCCGGCGCTCACGGCTGCACCTCGCGGGCATAGGCGGCGGGGCAATGGGTCGGGATCACCGTCACGTCGGGGTGGGCGGCCATAAAGCGCTGTAGGCCGGTTAGCGTGGCCCGCATAGCGCGCGCATCGTCTATAAACAGGTGCGTAATCGGATGCGGTGGGCGGTTTTCGCGTGCGGCCTGGGTTAGCCAGCAGCCGTCGGCGGCGAACAGCACCGGCCCGCGCCCCGTCTGCGCCAGCGCCCCGATCTGGCCGCGTGCGTGGCCGGGCAGGGCTACCAGTTGCAGCGTGCCGTCGCCGAACAGATCGTGCGTCGGGCCGAGGCCGGGCAGCGGCGGCCCCTGGAACGGCGGCAACTGCGTCAGGCGGGCGGCAAAATCGGCCGGCAAGAGGGCCGGCAGGAACGCGCGCCCCAGCGCGGCCCAGCCCCGGCGCGGCGCGGCCTCGGCCCAGGCCGCTTGCGTGGCGATAAAGCGCGCGTGCGGAAAGTCGCGCAGGCCGGCGATATGATCGGCGTGGAAATGTGAGATGATGATGCGTCGGATGTCAGCGGCGTGCAGGCCGTAGCGCGCCAGTTGCGCCACCACCGCGCCGCCGGGGGTCAGCCGCAGGGGGGTCGCCAATCGGTAGAGGCGATAGGGTAGCCGCCTTGTGGCCTGTAGCATCCGGGGCGCATAGCCGGTGTCCCACAGTGTCCAGCCGTGTGTGGGGTGGTGCAACAGCGCGACCAGCGCGTGGCAGTGGACGGTTTGCCGCCGCCCGCCGCGCATCAGATGCGCCTCGTTTGCCAGGCAGTAGCCGGTGTCCAACACCTGATAGTCCAGGGTAGGGCGAGCAGCGGGCATCCGCATCAGCCCCCATTTCCCAGCGCGCGCAACGTCTGCGCGATGCCGGCGGCCAGCGACACCGGCGGCACATAGCCCAGGTCGAATTGCGCCGCACGGATGTCGTAAGTCTGTGTGCGGGCCAGGATGGCGGCGGTGTAGCGGGTCAGCGTCGGCTCGCGCCCAGTGCGTGCGGCGATGGCTTCCATCAAGGCGGCGACGACTAGTGCGACCGGCAGCGCCACTCGCCCTCTTTGTGTCGGCAGCCCCAGGTGGGCCAGCACGCGCTCGACCACCGCCCAGAGGAGCGGATGTTCGTCGTTAGTGATGATGTAGGTGTTGCCGGCAGCGGCGGGCGCTTCGGCGGCCAGTAGCAGCGCGTGGACCACGTTCGCGACAAAGGTCAGGTCCACCCGGTTCTGCCCGTCGCCGATCTGCGGCAGGCGACCGGCGCGGGCGGCGGCGATCAAGCGCGGCAGCAGGGCGCGGTCGCCCGGTCCGAACATGGCTTTGGGCCGCAGAATCACCGTCTCCAGACCCTGCCGCGCCGCCGCATTGACGCGATCTTCGCCCAGCTTTTTGGTCAGCGAGTAGACCGAGGCGAAGCGCCGGGGGTAGGGCGCGGCTTCGGTCAGCAGCCGCTGATCGCGCCCGCTAAATACCACACTGGGCGAGGAGACAAAGACTAGGCGGCGCACACCATGCTGCCGGCACCCGGCGATCACCGCCTCGGTGCCGCCGACGTTGATGGCGTGAAAATCGGCGGTCCGGCCCCACGGCGCGGACAATGCGCCCACATGATAGACCAGTCGCTGGCCCGCACAGGCCGCGATCACCGCCGCCCGGTCGCGCAGATCAGCGCGCACCGCGATCAGGTCTGGGCCGGGCGCGCTAGGCAGGGCGCGAAAGTCGCGCCCCAGCACGGTGACGCGGTGGCCGCGCGCCCGCAAGGCCGTCGTCAGGTGCCCGCCCAGAAAGCCGGTGCCGCCGGTCACGAGGATGTTGATTTGCCGTCTCCGTCTAGGGGTGATCTACACTGAGGAAAACCGGGCTGCACCTGCGCCCCGCCGCTACCCCCAGTATAGCACCGGGCCACGAGCGGAGTCAACCGCTGGCGTGGGCGGGCGATGGGAACGCGCCGCTACCGCTACGAAGCCTGCCTACGCGGGCTGAGTGAGGTTCAGCTACGGCTGCGGGGCACCTGGCACGTCTATTTATATGTCGGTTCTCTTGTGTATACTGTAGATAGCACGCAACGCAGCAGTGGGATGATTTACGATCCTATCAACTGCTCCACTCACATAAGGATCTTTATGACTGATACTGCTATTCCTTATTACCCTGATTGGCTGGCGCAGGGGCTTCTCGCCGGCACGTTACCCTGGAATGTAGCCCAGCCCACCACTATGGCGCAGTTTCTGACGGAGTACACGCTGCACGACTCCTACTGGATCACGCTGTGGATGGTGCCCTATACGGAGGCCATTGCCGTGCTGCGGTGGGATACCTTCTGGAGCCGGGAGCGGGTGCCTTACCCCAGCAGTGCGGTGGCCCTGTGGCCGATTCTGTTGATCCGCTTTGCTCGACTCTATCGGGTGACAACGGTATATCGGTTGAAGACGCAAGAGTTTGTGGATATCGGTATTGCTGGGGCAGAAACGCATTTAGTGGCGGATCAGACCGATCCTCGTGCCTATGGCCTCAACTTAAGCCTCACCAACTGGCCGGATATTACCCCAGTTGCCCCACAGGTGGACTGGCCGCTGCAGGCCACACTTATCCACGGTGATGCGATTTTGGAACTGCTCCACGATACAAAAGTCGATCTACTATGCTTGGACCGCAATGGAACGGTCATACCCATTCCTGATTTGTAATTTACACAAGCTATCGCCTGCGACAGTCGGAAAAAGGAGACCATCCCCATGACAACCGCAGTGCAGCGCCCCGACAGGCGGCGATTCCTGTTTAGCACCACCAGCGGGGCCGGCCACTTTCACCCGCTGGTGCCGCTCGCACAGGCGCTTCAGGCCGCCGGCCATGCAGTGGCTTTCGCCGCGCGGGTGGGCCTGCGTCCGCAGGTGGAAGCGGCGGGGTTTGCCTTCTTTCCAGTCGGCAGCGACCGCGCGAGCGACCCGGCGTACCAGGCGTTCAAGGCCGAGCAAGCGCGGCTGCCGTTGAGCCTCGCCAGCGAACTGTTCAGCTATCCCCGGCTCTTTTGTGGCATCGCCGGGCGGCTGATGGTGCCCGGCCTAGTGGCGGTGGGGCGCAGTTGGCAGCCGGATATGCTGATTCGGGAAGCGGGCGAATACAGCGCCGTGATCGCCGCCGAACACCTGGGCGTGCCGCACGCCACGGTCGCGTTCACCGCTGCCTTGCAGGGCATGGCACAGTTCGAGCGCGAAGCCGCCGCCCAGTTGGACCCCCTGCGCCGGCAGTGGGGGCTGGCCCCCGACCCTGGCTTAACCGCACTCTATCGCTATCTGTACCTGGCCTACTCGCCCCCCAGTTTCAGCCGCCAAGCGGTCGCTGGCGGGTCGGTCGAACCGGCAGCGCTGCCGGCAACCACCCAATTTATCCGCCCGCAGTTTTTCGATGGGGCCGGACCGGAAGACCTGCCCACCTGGGTGACGCAGTTGCCGGCGCGCCCGACGGTCTATGTCACGCTGGGCACCGAAGTGAACACGGAACCCGAACTGTATCCCAGCGTGCTGCAAACGATCATCGCCGGCTTGCGCGACGCGCCAATCAACCTGATTGTCACACTGGGACGCACCGGCGACCCGGCCGATTTCGGCCCGCAGCCCGCCCATGTGCATATTGAACGCTACATCCCGCAAAGCCTGCTGCTGCGCCACTGCGATCTGATGGTGATGCACGGCGGCAGTAACAGCTTACTCGCCGCGCTAGACTGCGGCCTGCCGCTGGTCGTAGTCCCGCTAATCGCCGATCAGTTCTTTAACGCCGAGATCGCACAACGCCTGGACCTGGGCCAAGTGATCCAACGCGAGCAACTAGCCCCGACCCGCATCCGCATGGTGGTAGATGAGGTACTCACCAACCCGCGCTATCGGCAGGCTGTTGGGCGGCTGCAAACCGAGATGCAGGCGTTGCCTGATCAGCACTATGCGGTGGAGTCCGTCGAACGGGTCGTGGCGCACCACGCAGCGCGGCGATCCACGGGTGGGACCACGACCCTTTAGTCGGCGCTTCGGCCTAGTCCTCGCGCAACACCGTCAGCGGGCGGACGTGCGTAGGTTGCCAGGCCACCAGCAGGGCCGCGATCATGGCGAAGGCGGTGGTGACGACTGTCAGCAGCGCGGCCTGCGGTAGGTCAAAGGTTAGCTTGGCCGCCGGCTGCAACTGGTCAATCACCACGATGGCAAGCGCCACGCCGATCATGCCCAGCGCGCCGCCGATCACGCCCAGCAGCCCCTGTTCGAGCAGCACCGTCTCCAACACCTGGCCGCTGTTGAAGCCAATCGCTTTGAGGATGCCGACTTCGCGCCGCCGCTCCACCATCGCCAAGCCGACCGCGTTGGCGATCAGGATCGCGCCGGCGACCAGGGCCAGCCCGGCCACGGCGATTGCCAGCGTCAGCAGGTCGCGGAAGATGCGCTGGATCGCGTCGTTCGCATCGGCCAAGCTGATCACGGTCGTGGTCGGCAGTGCCCGGCCCAGCGCATCGCTCAGGGTGGTCAGTTGATCCGGCGGCGCATCGGCGACCAGCGTGACCGCCGTGGTGGCCGGGTTGCCCAGCGCCAGTGCGGTGTCGTGGCTCGCCAGCAGGCCGCTAAACGGCTGGAGCAGCGGATTGCGGTTGGGGCTGGTGACCCGCACATAGGTGCCCACCACCGGCAGACGGCGCGATTGCCCGCTAGGACCGGTCACGGTGAGCGTATTGCCCACTTGGGCCCCACTGGGGGCCACGAGTTGGTCTTCGTTGCCACTCGCCTGCGGCTGCGGCACATACACCCCGTCGCGTGCCGTGCCCCAGGCCGGGCCGCTGTGGATCGTGACCTCGGTGAGGGGGGCGGCGGGGTCGCGACCTTGCAGCAGGTCGAGGCGCGGCAAGTATTGTCCGGTCGGCGCAGTCGTGCCGACCTCCACCGCGTAATGGACCTGGGCGGCCGGGATAGTGTGCTGGGCGAGTTCCGCCTGCACCCGGCGGACCTCGTCCACATGGGCGTAGATGTAGAGGTTTGCGCCGCCGGTGTTGATGCCGTGACGGGCGAAGCGGTCGGTGGCTTGCGAGATGACCATCGTCGCCAGGCCGATGGTGAACACGCCGGCCCACAGCGCGATCAGCGGGAAGATGGCCCGCCCGCGCCCGCGTTTGAGGCTGCGCTGCGACATGACCAGCAGGCGCAGGCGCGGCAACGGCAGGCGCACCGCGCCGAACAGGATCGCGCCGAAGATCGCGCCCAGCACCAGCGAGCCGACCACGGCCAGCGCCACCACGCCCACGCCGTTGAGCGCCGACCCCAGGATCACGCCGCTGATCACGGTGAACACGCCGCCCAACAGCAGCAGCAAGCCGCCGGTTTGCAGCCACGCCCGCCAGCCCTGGCGGCCCGCCTGGTCGCGTAGCAGCACCGCCGGGCGTGCGCCGCTGGCCCGCACGATGGCGTAGGTGCCGAAGACCAGCGTGGTGGCGATGCCCGCGCTCATGCCGCCCAGCAACGCGCCGGGATCCACCGACCAACTGACCAGCAGCGCGAAGGTGTGCGCGAACAGGCCCATCAGCGCGGCGGACAGCCCGACGGCCAGCAGTGCGCCAAGCAGGCTGCCGGCGAGGCCCAGCAGCAGCGTTTCGATGCCGAACAGGGCCAGCAAATCGCGCTGCTGATAGCCCAGCGTTTTGAGGACGGCGATCTCCAGCGTGCGGCGGGCAAACAGCACCTGGAGCGTGTTCGCCACGCCGATGCCGCTGATGATCAGCCCCAGGATGCCCGCGCCCTTAAACATCAGGTCGAACACATTAGCCGGGCCGTTGTTGATTTGTTGCACCTCGGCCACGGTCGTCACGTTCCAACTGTGGGCTTTTAGGTACTCGGTCGGGTTACCTTGCGGCCCCAGCAGCAGTTGTACTTCCGTCGCCACGTCGGGTTGCCCTGATACGCGGCGCGCGGTAGCGAGGCTGTAGTACACGCTGTCGCCGATATGACGGGGCGTGTCGGTGGCAATCGCCGCCACGCGCAGGTCGGTGGGTGCCGTGCCCGGCGCGCCACTGAGGCTGAAATGGTCGCCCACAGCCAGCCCGATGTTCTGCGCGAGATCGCGCGTGATCAGCGCGTCGCCCGGCGTGGCGAGGGCTTGCGCCAGCGTTGTGGTTGGCGTGCTGAACACAAAGCGGCCCACCAATGGATAGGTCGCGGGGTCCACGCCCATGCGTTGCCCGATCAAGGCGTGGGCGTGGCCGCTGTTGGCCGGTTTGAGGAAACTGGCCGGATTTTCGGCGGTCAGGGTATAGACGGCGATCTGCCCAGCCGCCTTTAAGCGGTCCAAATCCGCGATCTGGGTCGCCGTGATCGGCAGCCCATAACGGCGGGCCGCCACGTCGCCGCCAACTTCCGTGTGCGGATCGGCCACCACAGTGCGGGCGAACAGGCCGGCCACGCTTTGCAGGCCCACCAGCGACATCACGCCGAAGGCAATGCAGACCATCGCCAGGGCGGTGCGCTGCGGGTCGCGGCCCAGCGTGCGTAAGGCGTAGCGCAGATAGAAGCTCAGGCTCATCGGGCCACCCCCGCCAGGGTCATGGCCCCCGCCGTCGCCACCCGCGCCGGCGGATCGGCCAGCAAGCCGTCAATCAGGTGCAGTTCGCGGTCGGCGTGGGCGGCCACCGCCGGGTCGTGCGTCGCCACGACCAGGGTGAGGCCCAGTTCGGCGCGCAAGCGGGCGATCAGCGCCAGCACCTGGGTGCCGGTGGCGCTGTCGAGGTTGCCGGTCGGCTCATCGGCGATCAGCAGCGTGGGCCGCGTGACCAGGGCGCGGGCAATGGCGACGCGCTGTTGCTGGCCGCCGGATAGCTGGTGCGGGCGGTGCCGCCGGCGGTCGCTCAGGCCCACCAGGTCCAGCATCTCCGCCGCCCGCTTGCCGATGTCGTGCGCCCCCTGGCTGACGTAGAGCGGCGCTTCCACGTTCTCTTGCGCGGTGAGGGTCGGGATCAGGTTGAACGACTGAAAGACGATGCCGATCTTGGCGTTGCGGATGCGGGCCAGCCCGCGCTCGTCCATGCGCGTGATGTCTACGCCGTCAATGGCAATCGTGCCGCCGGACGGCGTATCCAGCCCGGCGATGATGCCCAGCAGGGTGGATTTGCCCGACCCCGACGGCCCACTGAGCGTCACCCACTCGCCGCGTGGCACGGTGAACGACACCCCTTTGAGGATCTCCACCTGTTCGCCGCCTAGCGGCAACGACCGCCGCAGATCCACCGCCGCCACCGCCGGCGGCGCTCCTGCCCCACTGTTGTCTCCTGCACGCATACCCGGTCGCCTCCTTCTGGTCTAGTGCCCGCTGCTATCGCTTGCTTGTCCTTCTGTAGTATATACAGCGAATGTGAAGCAAATATTAAGATGCCCGCCGCCCGGCGCACCCCGCTTGCTCTGCTCTGCTCTGCTCTGCTCTGCTCTGCTCTATTGTATGTGGTCTATGTGACAGCCGGAGGGGTGCGGATGTTACCGAATGTTACAGCGCGGGGGCCGGGGGGCCGGGACGGGGCGACTAAAGTCGCGGCTACCGCTACGAAGCCCGCCTGCGCGGGCCGGGGTGGGGGGCGGGGGCCGGGGCGGGTGTAAGACCCAGCTCCGTCCGGGGAAAGTTGCCCGCCGGCAGGGCACACCGGCCGCTGCCGCACGGCGACGCCACACCTGTGGGCCCAGTTGTTGCTGAAGGCGACACTGGCCGGCCAACGTTGCGCCGCCCCGCAACCTGTGTCACCCGTGCAAGTACGCGCCGCCGCACGAGGGTGCCACAGTGGACCAGCGCACTGCAATGTCGCCGCACGCTTAAGCAATGGAGGTACTTGGTGATGGACGACCCTGTACACGGCTTCCCGGCCTGGATCCGCGTCACCCATTGGATTAACTTTTTGCTGATGGGCTTTGTGATCCGCGCCGGCATCCAGATCCTGGCGGCCTACCCGCGGCTCTATTGGAACGACCACTGCATTCCGGGCACCGAATGGCTCAAGTTCACGCGCAAGGTGATTGATACGCAGCAGCCCTGGATCGCGCGCGAACAGGAAGAGAGCTGGTCGGCCTGGGTGGCCCAACCGGGCGGCAACAATCTGGGCCTGGGCCGCCACTGGCATTTCGCCAGCCTCGGCTTCTGGGTTCTCAACGGCCTGATCTATGTGGTCGGGCTGCTGGTCACCGGCGGCTGGACGCGCCTGATCCCAACCTCCTGGAGCGTGTTTCCCGCAGCGTGGCAGACCTTCGTGGGCTATCTGACGCTGCATTCCCCGCCCGCGACGGCCTTCGATCCGTTTGATGCCCTCCAGCAGTTGGCTTATGGTGGCGTGGTCTTGCTGCTGGCTCCGTTTCTGATCCTGACCGGTGCGGCCCAGTCGCCGGCGATTGATGCGCGCTATCCTGCGTATGTCAAGTTGTTCGGCGGGCGGCAGGGGGCACGCAGCCTGCATTTCGTGGGCCTGGTAGCCTTCCTGCTGTTTATCGTGATTCATGTGACGCTGGTGGTGCTGACCGGCTTCGGCGCGAACATGGGCAACATCATTCTGGGGCAACATGATCACGACCAGGGATTAGCAATTGCGCTGGGCCTGGGCATCAGCGCGGCCGGCGTGCTGCTATGGGCGCTGACCTCCTGGGCCTCCCGCCGGTCGCCGCGCACTTGGCAGCACCTGCTAGGCGCAATCATCCGCCCAGGGCTCCGCACGCTCTCCTATCGCCTACGCTCGCGCCAGACCTATCTGCCCGCAGACATCTCGCCGATCATGATCCTGAACGGCTATCCGCCGGAGGACGCGGCCTATGCGCAGTCCGTCGCCGGCGGCTTCCAGGACTGGGCGCTGGAGGTGCGCGGGTTGGTCCAGACCCCGTTGCACCTCACCCTGGCCGATCTCCAGGCGCTGCCCAAGCAGACCCAGATCACCAAACACCAGTGTATCCAGGGCTGGACCGGCATCGCCGAGTGGGGCGGCGTGCCGCTCAGTGCGATCCTGAATCAGTGCCGGCCCACGCCGGGCGCGCGCTACATGATGTTTATCTCCGACCAGTTAGACGCGAAAGGCCGGCTGTTCCACGAGTCGCTGCCCATCGAAATGGCCCGGCTACCGCAAACCCTGCTGGCCTACGAAATGAACTACGCGCCGCTATCGGTGCCGCACGGTGCCCCGCTGCGCCTGCGGGTGGAAACCCAGGTGGGCTTCAAGATGGTGAAGTGGCTGCGCGCCATCGAGTTCGTGGCGAGCTATAGCGGCTACGGCGAAGGGCAAGGCGGCTCCCGCGAGGACATCCAACAGTTCGAGCCGGTCGTGAGTGTCTAAGACGCACCCCCGACCACCACAAACAAGGAGCGATCATGCACGAATCGGAACACACCGCAGGCCATACAACGGGCAGCGACGAGCGCACAGCGCGCGAGTTGCATTCGCCCGTCCAGGTGATCCACCTGCCCGACCTCATCGCCCAGGTCACGGCAGAGCGCGAGCGCCACAACAGCGACCACACGGCCTACACGCTGCGGAACGCCGCCGCCCTGCGCCAAGTCCTCCTCAGCTTCCGCGCCGACGGGCACATGGCCGATCATCAGGCCGCCGGCGGGGTCGCCATCCAGGTGCTGGACGGCGAAGTGGCCGTCACGGTGGCGGCGGCCGAGTACGTACTAGGGCCGGGCGATCTGCTGGATCTCGCCCCCGCCCTGCGCCATAGTCTGCACGCGCGGCGCGCCAGCAGCGTCCTGCTGACCATCGCGGCGGTCGCCGCACCGGCCGAGCCAGCGCCTGCGGCTGCCGGGCGGTCGCACCCCGCCGAGGAGCAACCATGAGCCAGCTCCCGCCCCCCGACTGGGATCCCCGCGAGGCGGCGGTCCGCGACGATCAGCAGCGGGCGTATGACACGATGCGCGAGCGCTGCCCCGTCGCCTACAGTGACTTCCTGGGCTGGTCGCTGTTCCGCCACCAGGACGTGAGCCGCGTCCTTGCCGATCCGGCGACCTACAGCAGTGCCGCCGCGCATCGCGCTGTGCCCAACGGCATGGACCCGCCCGATCACACGGCGTATCGCGGTGTGCTGGAGCCCTATTTCCAACCGGACCAAATGCAGGCGCTGGAGCCGCGCTGCCGGCAACTCGCGGTTGACCTGCTGCAAGGGCTGCGCGGGCGGGATGACGTGGAGTTTATCAGCGCCTTCGCCCAGCCGTTTGCCTTCCAGACGCTCTGCCTCTTTGTCGGCTGGCCGGCGGCGACCGGGGAGCAGCTGCGGGGCTGGGCGCACGGCAATCAGGCGGCAGCGTTCTCGCACGACCACGCGGCGGGGGCGACCCTGGCCCACGAGTTCGCCGGCTACGTCACGGAGGCGCTGCGGGTGCGGCGGGCCGCTGGGGGGACGGCCCCCGACGACCTCCTCAGCCGCCTGATGGCGACGACGGTCGCAGGGGCGACGTTGAGCGACGAGGACATTGTCAGTCTCCTCCGCAACTGGACCGCTGGGCACGGTACCGTGGCGGCCGCGCTAGGCATCGTCGTGGGCTACCTCGCGGCCCACGCCGACCTCCAGCAGCAGCTACGCCAAACCCCCGCCCGGCTGCCCGCCGCCAGCGAGGAGATTCTGCGCGCCGACGGTCCGCTGGTGGCGAACCAGCGCACCACGACGTGCGCCGTGGCAATCGAGGGCCGGCCGATCGCAGCGGGCGAGAAGCTCACGCTCCAATGGCTGGCCGCGAACCGCGACGGGCGCGTGTTCGACAATCCCACCGCCGTCCAGATCGAGCGCGACCCCGCCGCGAACCTCTTGTTCGGGGCGGGCATTCACTACTGCCTCGGCGCGCCTCTAGCCCGCCTGGAGCTGCGGGTCGCCCTGGCCGCGCTCCTGGCGCACACGACCCAGATCGCCCTCAGCACCACGGAGCCACTGCGCCGGGAGGTCTATCCGGGTGCCGGCTTCCAGGCACTGCCGCTGCGCCTCCGCTGACCGGCCTGCGGCACCGGGGCGACTAAACTCGCCGCTACCGCTACGAAGCCCGCCTGCGCGGGCTGGGGTGGGGTGAGCTACGTCGCCCTGGTGGGACCGGGCGGGGGACGTGTCCCCGCCCCGTGCCCCATCCCCAGTCACCGGGCGGCCGCAGCAGCAGGCCGACCGCCAGCAGGATCGCACTCCAGTGTTTCATGTTTCACGCGGTATATGCTAGCGCACAATCAGATCCGGGCGGGCCGCTTGGTTAGAGTCGTAGGGCTTGGCGATGACGATCAGCCGGTGATCATCAATGCCGTAGGGGTAACAAGTGATCAGCGTTAGGCGCTGGTCGGGCGTGGGATCCATGTAGCGCGCGTTGTCGCGTTTTTGTGCGTCGGTCGCGCCGTCTTCCAGCACTAGCTTGGTGTCCTGCACAATATACAGAAACTCCCGCTCATCGGTGTAGATGTGAATTTCGTCGCCGCGCTTGACGTTGTGCAGATTCTTGAACACTTCGCCCTTCCAGTCGTCATGGCCGGAGATGACCACATTACCGACTTGGCCGGGGTTGGCGGTGCCCTCATGATGGCCGGCGGCGTATTCGGCCACCTTCCACTGGCTGCTATTCTGGCCGTCTTTGCCGGGGATCATGTTCCAACCGACCGGCACAACGGCGCTATCAATGCTAATGCTGGGAATGGTGATTTTGACCGGCGGTTTGGCCGCTTTAACGGTGCCGACCCAACTACCGACGCTCGTGCCGGTGTTCAAATTGATGAGCGGCACATCACCGACCACGATCTTGCTGTCGGCGGGGCTGGCTGGGGCTGGATTGCTGTTGCTCACCCCACCGTCGGCAGCCGGAGCCGGGACGGTAGTGGGAGGGTCTAGCTCCAACCCCTGCACCTGGGCGTGGCTCTGGTCAATCTTCTGCGTATCCTGGCTGTTGGTATAGGCTTGGATGCCCAGATAGGCACCCACGCCAATCATCAGCAGCAGGCCGGCAGCGATCAGAGCATTGCCCAGCCGGCGCGTCCAAGTGGAGTTGTGGAGCCGTGCCGGCTGCAACACGGTGGGCGACGCGGCATCCGCGCCTGCGCTAGAATCAGCCGCTATATTAGACGTGCCGGAGGAAGTTTCGCTTGTGATCATGGCCTATTAGCCCTTAGTATGCCTAGTAGAGGCGGGCGGCAAGGGAGCAACCCGCGTTAAACTTTAGTCTTATTATACCACAATGGTCCGCAGCGTCCCAGCGTGCCTAGAACTGGCCTTTCATGATCGGCGCGCTCGTAGGTGCGGTTTCAAGCCGTTGCTCCACCGTAAGCGCGGCAGCCGTATAGTCTGCCGCTGCGCCGGCGGGCAGTGAGAAGACGACGTTGCTCAATCCGTCCGGGCTGGGTTGGAACAGGTTCACGGCAACCGTCGTTGTGCCCCTGAGCAGCCAGAGTTCGTATTGCCGGCCGGCCGGGGCGGTCGGCAGATTTGTGGCGCGCAAGACCGTTTGTCCACTCGTCGGGTCTACCCAGACGCGCACCTGTGCTCCCAGGTTGCCCGCTAGTTGGGCGGATCTCGTGGCCGGATTGCCTAATATAGCCAGCACCTGTGTGTCTGCGGCAACAACGGCCGTGCTAGTCGCTGCGATAGTGGCGGCTTGCTGCTGGGCAACCTGGGCGGTCGCTTGGGCGCTTGTCAGTTGCCGGTTTAAATCGCTAGTCCCCGCCGCACCCCACCACAGGGCCAGCAGCAGCGCGAAAGCTAACGCGCCGGCCGTTCCCCAACCGGCAAAAGGGTTGAGTGCCTCCCACCAACGGCGCGGCGCAGGGGCAGGGGGGCGGGCAGAGGTCTCGCTCTCTACTGCCTGCGCCTGGAGTTTCTGCGCGAAGCGCTCCCGATGCCCAACCGGCTCAATAACCGGCACGTTGGCCCGTAGCTTCTGGGCAAAGCGGCGCTGGTGACCTTCCGGCAGCGCTACCGAGTCAAGATCAGCGGCGAGCGCTACCGTTACCGCCCGAAAGCTGCGGAGTTCAGCGCGGCATTGTGGGCACGTTGCGCGGTGTGCATCCATAGCCGCAGTCTCATCTAGGTCAAGTGCGCCTAACGCATAAGCCGCTAGATCGTCGTGGTAGGCATCCTCTGCCTCCTGTTGCGTACTCATCCGTAGCCTAGATCCTTACTCCAACCCTGTGTTTCAAGGGCGGTCCGCAACTTAAGCATCCCCGTGCGGATACGGGTCTTTACCGTGCCGAGCGGTTCTTTTAGATGCTCAGCGATTTCCGATTGTGACATTCCGCCAAAATAAGCAAGTTCCAACACAGCTCGTTGGGGTGCACTGAGTTGGGCCAGAGCCGCACGCACCATTTTTTGGGTTTCGGCTTGGGCTAACGAGTCTTCCACGCTCGAACCTCCTGCGGTCCGGTCCGCTGGTTCAATGGACCCTCGGCCCTCACCGTCTGCATTAGCAGATAGGTCCAACGGTTGCGTGCGTCCTACCCGTCGTAAGCAGTTGCTGCTATTATGATGCACCAACGTCAGAAACCAGCTTACGAAGGCGCCGCGCTGCGGGTCATAGAGTTGCGGCTTTTGCCACAGCTTCAGAAACACATCTTGTACACAATCTTCGGCGGCGGCTCCCTCGCCCAGCATCCGCAACGCCAGCGCGTATGCTCGCCGAAAATAACGGTCGTATAACTCTTGTAAAGCAGCCGCGTCTTGCCGACAGACGGCAGTCATGAGTTCCGCGTCGTCGGCGACTATGCCCGGTTGGTTGCTATGCACCTTAAGCTCCTCTGAACGGGACTCCTGCATTATAATTGGTGATAACGTAGTTTGGCAACGGGTAAAGGCACGTATCCCAGTGTGCCTTTGCTCAGGAGAACAGGTTCAGCTAGAGCAAGAATTGTGCCGGTGCCTTAAGCGGCTTTCGGACGACGGGCAAAGCGGCTCAACTGTAGCCCTAATTCGTACAAAGCGAACAACGGCAGAGCCACTAAGCTTTGGTTAATCGGGTCAGGCGTAGGTGTGATTACCGCAGCGACAATAAAGGCGAGTAAAAAAGCATACTTACGAAACTTCGCTAATCGCGCATGGGTTACAACCCCTAACTTCGCCAGCATGAACAGGATTACCGGCAACTCAAAGGACGCACCCACCGCCAGCATAAAGCTGCTAACGAAGCTAATGAACTTGGTCAGCGAAATCTGCTTCAAGATGCGTGCATCGCCGAAGCCTAGCAGGAAGCTCAACGCCGACGGCAAGATGACGAAGTAGCAAAACAGTGCGCCGGTGATAAAGCAAAGCGCCACGAACGGCATACTTAGATACAGCGCGCGCCGCTCGCTGCGGGTCAGGCCGGGCGCCAAAAAGCGTAGCAGTTGATAGACCAGTACCGGCATCGCGAGGCCCAAACCGACACTAAAGGCCACCTTGAAATAGGTGCCGAATGTCTCAGTTGGGTCTATAGCCTGGATCGTATGGGTGCCGGCGAGATCCAAGAGCAGACTCATAATTCGTTCGATGAACAGGAAAGCTAGTGCGGTGGTGATAAGAACAGCTATCGCCGCGCGGATTACACGGTCTCGTAGCTCTTGCAGGTGCCCGACCAACGGCATATGGCCTTCGGCATCGAGCGCCGGGCTAGGCGTATGCGATTTGGGTTTCCAGGTCAGGACACTCATAGCGAAAAGCTCCTAGTACGACGTAAGTGATCAGGGTTGGGTGCCCCCGGCAGGCCGGAACGGCCTGCCGGGGACGGCACCGGGTTTACGCGGTGGTTGTGGTGGTTTCGTTCACGGTCGTCTCTTTGACTGTGGTCGGGGTTTCAGAGGCGGAGCGGAACTCGCGGATACTGCGCCCTAGTGCGCCGCCGACTTCCGATAGCTTGCCGGCGCCAAAGATGACAAAGACGATGCCCAAAATGAGCAGGAGTTCAGTAGGTCCAAGTCCAAACACGGTATTAGCTCCTTAAAGTGGAACCGCCTTAAGCGGCCGGCTCATGGGCCGCCTGTTCAGCGGCGGGGGTGATAACGGTTGTTTCCGGCGTGGTGCTGGGTGTTAGGGCATAACCTTGTAGAGCCGCCACGCGCTCGTCGGTATAGATAATCGCTTGCGTGTCGCGTTCACTGCGGGCAACCGGTGTGGTCGGGGCGGTGAGCGTGTCGAAGTTTAGCACGCTGCGCATCTGATCCGTCTGCGCTTTGAACTCACCAACGGTGCGCCCCAGGTTGCGGCTTAACTCCGGTAGCTTTTGCGGACCGATAATAATCAGCGCCAGCACCAGGATGATCATCAGTTCGCCGGGGCCGATACCAAACAGTTCCATCGGGACTCTCCTTTGTGCCGCAGCGTGCTGCGGGCGACTGGAGCCGGCCGTTGTGCGACCAGCCCCGGTGGGATTCGGCTACCCCAGAGAGGCAGTAGCCGAGTCCCACCGATGGGACCGTGTGGGACTAGTGCCCGCCCATCATATCGCGCAGCAACTGCTCGGCGCCGAGCAGGCCCAACTGGACTTCGAAGCGTGTGCCCGCGTGTTCGGGATGGAACTCGAACCGCGCGCGCTGGAAGTACTGCTGAACATAGGTTTTGCCGTCGGTCGGGCTGGGGCCACTGTAGGCTTCCGTGATCGGGTAGCCGTAGGTCGCCAGGCCGCCGTTCTGCTTCCAGAAGTTGAGGAACACACCGGCAACGGCGTGCTTGGTCTCGGCGAAGTAGGCCAGGTCGGCCGTGCTCGCCACGGAGTCCACCGCCATACCGGCGACCGCGATGCTGGGGGCCGGATTCTGCACGGTGTAGTACTTGCCGGCCGGGGCCGCATTGGCATCCAGCAGCGGCGTAACGGCGGCCAGCACCTGGTTCACCGTCAGCGGGGTGCCGAAGGCGGGCGAGGGGGCCGGGCTGTTCAGCACAGCGGCGAAGACGGAGGCGTGCTGCGCTTCCACATTGTGGATGGCGGCAGCGGCGGCCAGCAGGTCTTTGCTCTGTAGCAGCGGGGCCGCACCGAGGTACGCGCCTGCGCCGACTTCTTCCACCTGGGCGAAGAACTTCACGAGTTCGTCCTGGCTGCTGAACTTAGGCAGGTTATACTTGGCTTGCTCGGCCACCGGAGTGCCGCCCAACTTTTTAACCACATCGGTCAAGGCGACTACGTGAGTGTGTTCTTGATCGCCGAAGGTCTTGAAGTATTCAGCGACTTTGCCGCTTAACAGACCGCTACCATTGGCCGCGCGATAGGCGGCATCTTCCAGATGTTCCAGCGTCAGCGCAAACTGCACGATGTCGAGGTCAGTCTTAAGTTCAGCGGCTTGGGCTAGGCGAATGCCGGCGACTTGGCCGCCGGTCATGCGGCCCATGCCGGCGACGCCGAACAGCGCGGCCGCGCCGGCCAGCGCACCCGATGCGCCCAGGAATTGGCGGCGGGATAGACCCTTGCCGTCACCTTCAGGCAGAATGATGTTGCTCATGCGATTAGGCTCCTCTCATTGACGATCCAGCCACACAGGGCAGAGATCGTCGCACATTCAATTTATTTGAAGAACGGCTTAACCTTGGCCAACACTTCCGCCGGGGTGAACGCCGGGGTGAAGGCATCGGGTACCGGCGGGATGCCGAGCAGGTAGCGGATCAACGCCGTGTGGCGCGCTTCCACCTGCATGATGCTGGCGGCC
>JBBRPH010000084.1:0-17864 GCA_038228295.1 Chloroflexia bacterium
GAACAGGTCGCGCTTGCTGATGGCCGGGTCGCCGTAGTGGGCCTGGCAGCGCGCCAGCGCCCAATCGGTGATGTTCTCCCGCCGCCCCGTCCCGTCCTCGGCGTAGGTGTAGAAGGGGAAGCATTGCGTACCCGATCCTGCACCAACTAAATGTAGGTCCGCAATGCAGTTGGTCATTAAGGTCATGAACGGTTTCTCTGATGCAAGGTCGGTTAAACAGATTACTTCGTTTTCTTGCTCACTTTCGGGCGTAGGAAAGATGCTCGGCATCACGTACACTTCTTCATTCAGGATGCGGTCGAAGAACAGGTATTGCCGGCAAAAGGGTCGGTATAGCGACCGCCGTATCTTGGACTGGTCAAATACGGCATGGTGGCCGCGTTGCAAGTCCAGTTTGAGGTCACGGCTCCATTTGATGCGCTTATCATCGTTCAGCACAAAATCATCAACGGCTGTAACCTCGCTACCGCGCCGCGCCCAACGGTCTACCTCGGCGTTGTAGGTTTCGATCAGCAGCCGGACTTTGCGCTCTAGTTCGTCGGCGTGGAAATCGTAGGCCCAATCGTCGCGGCTTGTGGCTACCCCACGGCCATAAGTCTTAAAGATGGTCTCGCCGTCAATGCCCGCTTTGCCCTCTTTGCTGCCCAGCGGCAAGAAGCTGTCGAAGTCGGCTTCCAAGCCCGCAGTGATCCAAGTGCCGCGTGCGTCGGGCGTGAGCGGTTGCCAGTCTATCTGGGTATAATCGGCTTTTTGCTCCAGATACTCCAGCTTTTGCTGCCGGGTCCAGAACTCGTCCACGCGGGTATATTCGAGCCGCCGGGCCGGGGCCGCTCCCTGGCGGTTGCGGATCAGCAGGGTGATCGCCACGCCGACCTGGATACCGAAAGCGTTGTGTTTGCTGCCCGATAGCTTGGGGTTTTTGCGGACATTGCCGCCCAGGTCGAAAGTATAGATGTGGGTGAAGTCGTCCAGCAGGTGCCGCCGCATCCCATCAAACGCGATCTGTTCCAGAAACGAATTATTGGAGACAAAACACACAATGCCGTCGCGGTCGCCCAGCCGATCCGTTGCCCAGCGGAAGAACTTGACATAAGTATCACTGAGCGCGTTTTTGTTGCTGGCCCGCGAGGCTTTGGCGTAGGTGGCGGCGATACGCGCGTCCACCGTCTTGTGCTTACGGTTCTTGTTGTTGTCGTTTTCGCTCTCCTGGCCCACGTTGTAGGGTGGGTTGCCGATGATGACGCGGATGGGGGCGGCTTTTTGCGCTTCCACGCGCTCGCTGTTGGGCGGAGTAAACATCACGTATTGGTCATTCTGGCGCGGCTCGGCCAGGTCGAGCGTGTCGGCAAAGCAGATGCCGGGGAAGGGCGCATAGCTGCCGGTGCGCGCGAAGTAGGCGTGTTCGATGTTTTGCGCGGCGATGTAGTAGGGCAGCAGCAGCACCTCGTTGGCGTGCAGTTCGGCGGCATATTTGGCGGGCAGGGCGTGGCCGGGCAGGCGGGCCAGCAGTTCCATGACAAAGGTGCCGGTGCCGACGCAGGGGTCAATGATATGCACGCCGGGCGAGGCGAGGGCCAGCCCGAACTCGGCGGCCAGCGCCTGTTGCACCGACTGCACCATCCAGCGCACGATGGCGGGCGGGGTGTAGACGATGCCGTGGGTATCGGCGGCGCGGGTGGAATACGCCTGGAAAAACTGCTCATAGAGGGTGTTGAGCAGGGCTTGTTTTTCGGCGTAGTCTTCGATGGTGCGCGCCGCGTCTTCCAGCGGGCGGTAGAAATAGTCGAGCTTTTTGTAGAAGGCATCGCGGCTGAACGCCTGGCTGGTGAGCGCGTCTACCATCTGTTCCAGTTCGGCGGCGACGGCGTTGCGGCGCACAAAGTCGGGGTTAGCGAAAATGGCGCGGAAGATGCGCTCGGTCAGGATGTGCTGCTTGAGCATATCGGCCACTTCGGCGGGGCTGGTCTGGGGGTTGAGCGCGGCGCGGCAGTGGGCCAGGAAGCCGGCCAGGGCGGCGCGAAACTTGGCGTTGTCGCGCTGCGCCGCGTCAATCAGTTCGGTCAGCGCCCGCGCCAGGTCGGGGATGTCGCTGCGAAACTGGGCCAGGGCGCGGCGAAACTCGCTGATCTGGGCCGGGCTGTAGGCGATAAAGCTGTCGAGCAGGCGCGTCACGGCGGCAGCATCGGTCAGGTCGGCGGCGAAGGCCACGCGCCCGTCTTGATAGAGCACGGCGCGGCGGGTGTTCTCAAAGAGGGTGTTTTTGAGCGGATAGCCGGCGGCGATCTTGCGCGTGATCTCGCGCTCCAGGTCGTCGCCGCTGTCTTTGGCCTCCCAGATGCCGTGGGTCAAGCGCAGTTCGTTCAGCAGTTGGCCGTCGAGGCGGATGGGGCGGTTGCGCGTGCCTTCTACTGTCTGCTCGGCCAGCAGGGTCAGGCCGGCGGGCTTGGCCCATGCCTCCAGCAGCGCCCCGAAGGCGGCGCGCGTGGCGCCCTCGTTGCTCGCGCCGGCGCGCTCCACGGCGGCCAGGGTGTCGCGGTAGGTGTGGATGAGGGCGGCGGCGGCTTTGGGCGTGAGTGCGGGCATGGGCGGGTCTCCGTGGGCGGTGGGCGGTGGGTTTTGCGTTGCCCGCAGTATCGCATAAGCCCGGCGGCGCGTCAAGTAGGCGGCGACTGCGCGGGCGGCGCGGATTAGCACCCCGCCGGCCGCCGGTGGCCCGCCCCAACAAACCGCCCACCCCGGTGCAAGACCAGGGTGGGCACGCGCGAACGGCGCAGGGCGCGATTGCTCAGTTCAGATAGAGGCCAAAGCCGACGGCGGCGAGGGCGGTCAGGCTGAGGCGGACGGTGCGGATGATCCGGCGCATGGTAGCGGGTTCCTTTCGTGTATGTTGCTGCTGGTTGGTTGGCGGTGATTGCTCAGTTCATTTAGGGTTATAGGGCAGCCGTCGCCCGGCGGGTTCCTAATGAGCCGCGCACTGGGGTCTGGTGCCGGCCGGCTAGCGGCGCTTGGCCCGGAGGCGCATCAACCTGCGCCCAATCAACACCAGCAACACGCCGAGGCACAGCGCGGCGCTCAGGCCGTTGGGCCATTGCAGGCCATAATCGTCAATATGAGCCACAGCGAGGTAAAGGCCGGCCAATGCGAGGCAGCCCAATCGCGGTGGAGAGCCAGTCGGGCGCTCAGGCGGCGGTGACGGATCCAATGGGCCGGCCTCCAATGGCGTGCAGGGCGCGTCTCGGCCCACTGCCGACACGCCGCGCCGCGTTCATCGCGTATTGTACCACATAGTCCGGCTGCGTTGCGGGAGCCGCCGCCGGCGGACGTACTCCGGCCTCGCCTTTCCCCACCTTGCTGCGACCCGCCCCGCAATAAACCGCCCACCCCGGTGCAAGACCAGGGTGGGCACGCGCGAACGGCGCAGGGCGCGGTTGCTCAGTTCTGTTTCACGCCGAAGCCGACGGCAGCGCGGGCGGTCAGGCTGAGGCGGACGGTACGGATGATGCTTTTCATGGGAGTGCTCCTTTTGGTGCGTGGTGCCCTGGTGGGGCGGTTGTTTATGGCTGATGGTTTCATTATAGGCATCTAGCGCTTAAGAAACGCTTAATTTTTAGCGGATCGCGCCGGCCCCGGCTTGCGGCGGGCGGATTGTGTATACTAGCCGGGATGACGCTCTCCTTGCAGCGGGTACTGCGTGCCCTGGTCGTTGCCGTGTACGGCGGCCTGTGGCTGTTGACCGTGGCCGCCGTGGCGCAGTTCTGGCGCAATAGCGGCCACGGCGGCAGCTACGATGCGCTGAGTTACTACGTGGCCGGACGGCTGGCGGCGGGCGGGCAGGCCGGCGTGCTCTACGATCTGGCGCGCCAACACGCGCTGGCCCTGGCGCTGGCCGGCGAGTCGTTAGCGTCGAGTAACTGGCCGTTTGTCTATCCGCCGTGGGTGGCGCTGGTGTGCATCCCGCTCGCCCGGCTGCCCTATCCCGTCGCCTATGCCGGGTTTGTCGCCCTCCAGGTGGTGCCGCTCCTGGGGGCCGCCGAACGGCTGGCGCGCCTGTTGCCGGCGGGGGATCGCCGGCCGCTGCTCGGCCTGGCGGCCGGCACGCCGCTGGTGGTGCTGCTGGGCCAGCCGCAGTGGAGCGCCTGGGCGTTGTGGGGGCTGAGTGGGGCGCTGGTGGCGCAGCGCGATGGGCGCGGCGCGGGGCGCGTGGGCGCCTGGCTGCTGCTGGGGCTGGTCAAACCGTCGCTGCTGCTGCCGCCGCTGCTGTGGCTGCTGGTCACGCGGCAATGGCGGGCGCTGGGCCTGCCGGCGGCGGGCGGCGGTGGGCTGAGTCTCGCTAGTGCGCTGGTGCTGGGGCCGTGGTGGACCCCGTGGCTCCAGGCGCTGGCCGGGCAAGATCAACAGGCGGCTGATCTGCGTGCGATGCCCACCCTGCGCGGGCTGCTGGCGCTCGGCGGCTGGGAGCCGGGGCTGCTCGTGTTGGCCTTGCTGGGCGGCGGCCTGACCGTGGCGGCGCTCTACGGAGCCTCGCCCGCCGCCCGCCCCCTGGTCGCCTTGACGGCGGGCTGGCTGTTGCTTCCCCACGCCTATAGCCATGATATGATCTTGCTGGCCGCGCCGGGGGCGCTGGTGTGGACGCAGTGGCCGCGGGCGCGCCCGCTGTTGGTGCCGGCGCCGGCCCTGACCTGGCTGGCCCCGTTTGTGCCCAACGCGCTGTTCAGTCTCCCGCTGATCGCCGCCGTCGGGCTGGCCTGGGCGGCGCGCGGGCGCCGGGCGGCACCGGCGGCGGGGCCGGGTGCCCATAGCGCGGGCGACGGCGGCGTGGTATAATGCGGCAGGCGCACTCCTGCGGGGGTGCGACACTCGCAGGAGAAAGGGCTGTGACGATGACGACACTGCCGGCAGGCCACTAAGGGTGGCCTACGAATATTTCGCGATTGACGAGGTGCTGAACTACGGCGGCTTTTTCGGCGGCACCACCGTCACGATCTACGCGCATCCCCCCAGCGCGCCGGACGCCGACCGCAAGTTTATCATCTCCGAGCATAATTTCGAGAACCTGAAAGCCGGTGACCGCTTCAAGGTGCTGGAAGGGCTGGTGCTGGGCCTGGTGCTGGACGGCGCTGAGGTGCGCGCCGCCCGCGTGGTGGGGGCGCCCACGCGCGCCGCCCTGCGCGCCGCGACCGCCGCGCCGCCGCCGGTGCCGGGGCAGGAGGGGGCCGTGCGCGGGTTGGCCTACCATTGCGCGGCCTGCGATCTGTGGATCGCGGGCGAGCCGTTGCGCGCCGGCACGAGCGGCCCCTACCATTGCGAAATCTGCGGCACGCCACTCGCGTAATGCAGAATGCGGAATGCGGAATGCGGAGTGCGGAATAGCGAACCGAACTCGGCACCCGTAATTCAGAACTCAGAACTCAGAACTCAGAACTCAGGGCGTAGGAGGCTTCATGGACGATGATTTCGTAACGCTGTGCCGGGAACTGACCGAGGCGCTGGGCGTGCCGGGCTACGAGACCGAAGTGCGCGACATCATGACCCGCCGGCTGGCCCCCTACGGCGAGGTGGTGCGCGACGGCTTGGGCAGCGTGGCCGTGCGGCAGGTGGGCAGCAGCGTGGTGGGCGACGGCCCGCGCATCCTGCTCGCCGGCCATCTCGACGAAGTGGGCTTTATGATCACCGCGATCACCGACGAGGGCTTCCTGCGGTTCCAACCGCTGGGCGGCTGGTGGGAGCAGGTGATGCTGGCCCAGCGCGTCCGCATCCGCACGCGGCAAGGCGACCTGACCGGCGTGGTCGGCTCCAAGCCGCCGCACATCCTGAGCGCCGAAGAGCGCGGCAAGATCGTGCAGAAAAAAGAGATGTTTATTGACATCGGCGTGACCAGCAAGGCCGAGGCGACGGCGGCGGGCGTGCGCCCCGGCGACCCGGTGGTGCCGATCTGCCCCTTCACAGTGCTGAGCAACCCGCAGTTCCTGCTGGCGAAAGCCTGGGATAACCGCATGGGCTGCATCGTGGCGCTCGAAGTGTGCCGCTTGCTGGCCGACACCCCGCACCCCAATGTGCTGTTCAGCGGCGCGACGGTGCAGGAAGAAGTGGGCCTGCGCGGCGCGGGCACGCTGGCCCACCTGACCGCGCCCGACGTGGGCATCGCCATTGACGTGGGCATCGGCGGCGACACACCCGGCGTGGAGCAGCACGAGGCGCAGGGCCGGCTGGGCCAGGGACCGATTGTGCTGATCTATGATGCCAGCCTGATCCCCAACACCCGCCTGCGCGATCTGGTGGGCGACGTGGCCGAGGCGGCGGGCATCGCCATCCAGTATGACTGGGTGCCGGGCGGCGGCCAGGATGCGGGGCGGATGCAACTGTTCGGCGCGGGCGTGCCCGGCATCGGCATCGGCGTGGCCTCGCGCTACATCCACAGCGCCGCCTCCATCGTCCATCGCGGCGACATGGAGCAAGCCGCGCGCCTCATCGCCGCCCTGATCCAGCGCCTCGACGCAGCCACCGTGGCGAGCCTGCGCCCGTAAGGCCGGCTCACCCGCACGCCATGCGCGTCTCTATGGCGCGCCCGTGTCGGCTCCTGCCGCGTAAATACGCCTAGGTTGACAAAGATTAGCAATCTTTGCTAATATATAGGTGGAGGTACACATATGAACATCAATCTGACCCCGCAGCTCGAAGAATTTGTGCAGCAGAAAGTGGCAACGGGGCATTATAATAACGCGAGCGAAGTGTTGCGCGAAGCGTTGCGGCTGCTGATCCAGCAGGAAGACGAGCGCACCGCCCGGTTAGCCTGGCTGCGGGCGGCCATTCAGCAGGGGAGCGCTAGCCCGCTCGCGCCGTGGGAAGGGGCCGCCGCGATCATTGAGCAAGCCCGTGCCCGGCGGGCCGCGCCATAGCCGGCCGCATCTTACGGACCCAGCAAGCTACCGAAGACCTGCTTGACCTCTGGCTGCACCACGCCGAGCAGACGACCGACACCCAGGCGAACACACTGATCCGCGCCCTTGACAAGATTTTGCACCTGCTAGCCGGACAGCCGTTGCTGGGCCGGTCCCGCGACGAACTGCGTGCCGGGCTGCGGTCGTTCCCGGTGCATCCCCTATGTAGTCTTTTATCTGCCCCTGGCCGACGGCGTTACCGTGATTCGCGTACTGCATGGGCGGCGCGACCTCGATAGTATCTTCGGTGACGATGCTACCTAAGTGGCCTGCCGGTTAGGGCAGCGGGATGCGGATTTCTTGCCCGGCGTAGATCGCGCTGGGATTGGTGATGCCGTTGGGGGCGGCGACGGCCTCGACGGTGGTGCCGAAGAGGCGGGCGATGTTGGTCAGGTTGTCGCCGCTGCGGATGGTGAACTTGACCTCGCTGGGCTTGTAGTCGCCGGGCGGGATTTTGAGCGGGGTGTTCGCGGCCACGTCGCGCGGATTGCGGATGTCGTTGTAGGCCAGCAGCGCGCCGAGCGTGACGCTCTGGGCCTGGGCCACGTCGGACAGGGTCTGACCGTCACCGAGCGGCACCGTCTTGCCCCCGGCGGCGGGTGGCGTGGGCACTGCGGTGGGGCCGAGCGGCGGTAGGGTGGGCACCAGCAGCGGCGGCAGGGTGGGCGCGAGCGGCGCGGCGGTGGCCGGCGCGGTGGGCGCGAGCGGGGCGGCGGTGGGCGACGCGCCCGGCGGCAGGGTGGGCGCCGTGCCCGGCGCGGGCGTGGGCGGCGCGGTGGGGGTGCGCGGCAGGGCGGTGAGGACGCCGGCCACGACGCGGGTGGGCACGAGCGTCGCCGGCCCGCCGGCGGTGGGGGTGCGCGGTGGGGCGGGCGTGGTGGCGCGCCCGCCGGCGGGCAGCGTGGGCAGTACCCCGCTGCTCGGCGTGGCGGCGACCGCCGGCAGGCGGCCCACATCGCGCAAGCCGCTAAAGGCCACGCCGCCGATGATCACCACGATGGCGATAATGACGGGGACGGCAAAACGCACCCGCTGGGTCTGTCGGTCCACAAGCATCCTCCTGAGCGCCGCGCCGAGGCGGCGGCCCGGTCCGGCGGGTGGGCGGCGATAGGCCACGCCGCCCGCCGTCGCCCGCTGATCGGTGCCCGCTGCGCTCTCCGACTCCGTCCGGTCGGGCAGCGGTTGCATCCGTGGCACACGCGCCATATCGTATAGTTCGCGCTGAAACGCCTGCTGCCAGTCGAGCCGCCGCAGCGGGGGCTGGTAGGTGCCCGAACTCAGCGACGGCGTGATCGTCTGGGCGGCGGGGGCGCTTTCGATGGCGACGGCGGCGCTGATCTGCTCCAGGCCGTGGCGGGCCACCGGGTTGTCGGGGTTGATCGCCAAGACCGCCGCCAGACAGAACAGGGCATCACGCGGCTCGGGCGCGGCGCTGGCCCGCCACAGCCAAGCTTGCTCGTCCATCGGGTCGGCCTGGGTCGCGGCGTAAAAATAATAGTAGGCCGTGCGCTGGTTATTGTCCTGCGCGGCGGCGATCCCCTGTTCGATGGCATGTTGCGCGTCCATAGCCTGTCACCTGCGGCTTAAGATACCACGTTTCGCCGGCGGGCGCAAGCGGGGCGCCCGGCGGCCGGCGTTACAGCGGCAGTTCGACCGTAAAGGTGCTGCCCTGCCCCTCCGCACTCGTCACCGTGAGGTTGCCGCCATGCTGGGCGACGATGGCATGGCTGATGTGTAGCCCCAGCCCCAGGCCGCTGATCGGCGCGGTGCGCGCATTGCCCGCCCGATAAAAGCGCTCAAAGATGTGTGCCACTTGATCGGCGGGAATGCCCATGCCCTGATCCTGCACCGTGATATAGGCCCGCGCGGCGGTGTGGCCCACGCGGATCGTGACCGGGCCGCCGGCGGGCGAGTATTTGACGGCGTTTTCCAGCAGATTCACCAGCACCTGGCGCAGCCGTTCGCCGTCTGCCGCGACGATGATCGGGGCGGGCGGCGGGTCGAGGTGCATGGGATGGGTATCGCTGAGGATCTGCACCTGGTCGATCACTTCGCTGATCAGCGCGCCCAGGTCCAGCGGTGCGCGCTGCGGCTCGAACAGGCCGCGTTCGAGCCGGGCCAGATCCAGCAACTCGTTCACCAGCGCGGCCATGCGGTCCACTTGGGTGGTAATGGATTGCAGCCCGCGCACCACGCGCGCACTGGCTTCGGTCGGCGAGCGGCGCACGAGCAATTGGGCCAGCGCCTTCAACGAGGTCAGTGGCGTTTTCAGTTCATGGGCGGCCATCGAGAGGAATTCGTCGCGCAGGTGGAGCGCTTGGCGGCGCTCCTCGGCCAGCACCTCCACCTGCCGGCGGGTCTGCACTTGCTCGGTGATGTCCATCGCAAAACTCAGCACGCCGTCCACATTGCCGCTAAAATCGCGGGTGGGCTGGGTGACGAGGTAAAAAAAGCGCTCCTCGACGCGGCCGGTGCCGGTGTGATCCAGCAGCAGGCGGGCCTCCGGCGTGATCTGCGGCGTGCCGCTCTGATAGACCGCTGCCAAGGCGGCATAGGTGGCGCTGCCGCGCAGTTCGGGCACCGCTTCGAGCAAGGGCAGGCCCGGTTGCGGCCGCTGGGCGGTGCCGGCGCCGGCGCCCGGATTGGCGAACTCGATAATAAAGTGCGGCCCGCGGTAGAGGGCGACCGCCGCCGGCACCTGCTCGAACAGATCCTGGAGGCGGGCGCGGTCGTGCTCGGCGGCGGCGGTGAGGCGGGCTTGCACCACTTCGGCCTGCTTGCGGGCGATGCCGAGGGCGACACTTGAGGCGACGGCCGCCATCGCATCGAGCGTGGCCGGGGTGAGCGGCCGGCGCGCAAACAGCGCCATCACGCCCACCAGCCGATCATCCACGAGCAGGGGATAGCCGGCAAAGGCGATCAAGCCCTCGCGCGCGGCCCAGGCGCGATCCTGCACTTCGCGGTCCTGGGCCACGGTGTTGGTCAGATGGGGGCGGCGGGTCGCGGCAATGCGCCCGATCTTGAATTGGCCCACCACCACGCGGCTATGCGCGCCGTCCAGATGGGTATAGAGGCCGGCGCTGGCCTGCAATTCCAGTACGTCGGCGGTGGGCGTGAGGGTCCAGATGCGGGCGAAGGCGGCCCCCAGGTGGGTCACCAGCGCCTGAGTACATTGGCCGAGGATGGCGGGCAGCGACTCGTGCTGGACCAGCGCCAGGCCGACCGCCGCGCTAAACGTCAGCAGGCGCGTGCTTTCGGCCGGCGCGTCGGCCGCCGGGAGCCGGGCGGTGACCTCGCGCAGCAGCGCCAGCGCCGTCGGCGGCCCGGCGGCGGCGCGGAGGACGGTCGTGCGCCATTCGACCAGCCGTGTGCTGCCGTCGCGGTGCTGGAGCGTCTGGATCTGCATGGCCGGCGGGTCGGCCTGGGTGAAGCCGGCGTGATAGGCGGCGCGGGCAGCCGGGCGGGCGGCCGGGGGGAAAATCAGGGCTAAGTCGTGCCCGATCACCTCGGCCGGCGGGTAGCCGCACAGGGTATGGTACGCGGGGTTGGCCGCGAGCACCCGGCCCTGCCCATCTGCGAGGACTAGGGCATCGGGCGTGACCGCCCAGAGCGCCTGGAAGCCGGCGGCCTGGAGCGGCCCGTCAAGCGGCGGGCCGCCGGCGAGGGGACCGGCGTGATCGGCCGGCTGCGATTCCGGGGGTAGTGACATCGGCCCATCCTTTCGTGGCCGTGCTTGCGCCGGGTGTGTGCCAGGACACACCAAATGTCGGGATACGGACTGAACTATCTATAGTATGCCCTAATTCCACCCGGCGCGCAAGGGCTTGCCCCGCGCCCGGCGCATTGACGCGGCCCGGCGCGCAGGCTATAATGCCGGCGACCGCCCCGGGCGGCCGCCCGAACCTTTGCCCCTACCCGCTAGCGAGGTTGCCATGCCTGACCCGACCGAGGATACCGAGTTTACCCGCCGCGCCGCACACTACCTGGACCAGGTGGCCGAGCGGGGGCAGGAGGTGGTGGTGCAGCGTGCGGGGCGCCCGGTGGCGGTGCTGATTTCGGCGGCCGATTGGGCCGATTGGCAGCGCCTGCGGAGCCGCCGGCAGATGCACTTTCGCCACGACCTGGCGCTGATCCATCAGGCGGCGGAAGAGGCGGCGGTCGTTAATAGCTTTAGCGAAGACCAGGCGCGCGATGCGGCCAAGCAGGCGCAAATGGTGGGCCGCAGCCGCCTGCGCAGCGAAGAGACCGGGCGCGGCGTGGAGCTAGACTTGCCGCATTTTGGGCCGCCGCTGCCCTGGGAAGATTCCGACGCGAGCGGGCCGGGGACGGTGCCGCGCACGATGCTGGACGCGCACCTGCTGCTCACCTATCTGATCGGCGGCGGCAAGGAGACGCGCGCGCTGTTGGATACCTGGGCCGAGGGGCAGGTGGAGTTGCTGGTGCCGCGCTTCCTCCTGTTGGACTTGCGCGGCGGACTGGATGCGCTGGCCGAACAGGGGCGGCTTGACCCGGAAGCGGGCGAGTGCCTGCTGGAACTGCTGGTGCGCGAGGGCGCGGCCGTGGCCGACCCGCTGCTGCCGCCCGGCTTCCGGCCCGGCCCGCGCGCGCGGCTCAACTAGGCGCCGGCGCAACGGGCTAGGGGATTTGCGTTTGTATTTGGCCGGGCGCGGTGATGCTGATCACGCCGAGCCAGGTACATAGGCATTTCGAGGTGTTGTTGAGCGCGGGCACGCCGCCGATCAGCGTGGTGGGCGACCCCGGCACCCAGGGCGCGCTGGTCGCCGGGATGCAGGGCATGGGGGTGAGCACGCCGGAGGCCGCCGTCGTCGCCGTGATCACGGTTGGGTTGGTGGGGGCCATACACATCCCAAACGACATGATGTTGGCGATGGGCAGATAATCCATGATCGTGGCGGCGGGGGGCCCGCCGGCCAGGATCGGCGGGCCTTTGGGGATGGCCGTTAACGGGCTGGGCGCCACGCCAAAGCTACATTGCAGCAGGGCGCCGGTACAGACTAATAGACTCATGGCTGATCTCTCCTTGGTCGTCAGAGCAGGCGATTGTCTTACTCCCATCTTACCGCGCCGGCCGCCGGCTGTCAATATGCGCCCGCCCGATCTTTACGGCCCTTTTTGCGGCGCGACGATGATGTAGCGCAGTTGCCGGTCGCGCAGGGCGCCGAGGGTCAGGGTGGTGCTGTAGGTCTCCGGGGTCAGGCGGGCTTTGCCGCGATCATGCACGACGATGAGCGCGGCGCGGCGGGCGCGCGCCAGAAAATCGGCTTGTGGGGCGGGGCGGCGCATCACGGCGTAGGCATCGTCGCTGTGTGCGCCGTGCAGCGCCGCCGTCAGCAGGTCGGCCCAGGAGCGGTTCGCCAGGTCGAGGCCGAGCGCGATCATGTGGCCGTAGCTGTCGATCAGATAGCCGGTCGCGCTGTGGCTGGGCGGGCGGGCGGCCATAAAGTTGAACTGCTCATCGCTCGTCAGCACGGGGGTGCCGGGCGGGACGGCATCACCGGCGAAGCGGCCCACGATGGTGAAGATGGGGTCGTCGTAGCGCAGGGTCAGCCCTTGCCAGGTGGGGATGAGCAGGGCCAGGGCGGGCAGCAGGGCCACGCCCCAGGCGAGGCGCCACCCGCGGCCGCGCCGATCCTGCGCCGGGCGCGGCGCGAGCGGCAGCCAGATCGCGCCGGCCAGCAGGCAGAGCGGGGTGACCAGTTGCACGTAGTAGTGATTGTAGAACGAGCGGCTGTAGGTGAACAGCAAGATGCTGAGGAAGCTCCAGATCACGATCAGCCGGCGGCGGGCGCGCGCCGGGTCGTCGGCCGCCGGCCGCGTGCGGATCGCCCAGCCGGTGAGCGCGAGAAAGCCGAGCGCGGCCAGGTACATGGTGGGGCCGTTGAGCAGCAGGTGGGGGCCGGGCGCGACGATGGCGGTCAGGTTGGCGATGCGGTCGGCGGGCGCCACCACGCCGTCGCTGGGCCGCAGCAGTTGGAAGAAGCCGGCCATGCGGATAAACTGGCTGGGGGCCACGATCAGCGGCGGGGCCAACACGAGGCCGGCCGCCGCCAGGGCGCCGCCCGCCAGGGCCGCCAGATCGCCTGGCCGCGCCTGGCCGGGCGCGCCCGCACCGCGCCGCCAGGGCAGCCGCCAGAGCAGGTCTAGCCCCAGCGCGGCCAGGCAGGCCAGGCCCTGGACCTTGATCAGCAGGCTGACCGCCGCCAGCAGCCCTGCCAGCGCCAGCAGCCGCCGGTCGGCGGCCTGGTCGGGCCGGCGCCAGGCCCAGAAGTAGGCCAGCACGGCCAGCACGGCGGCCAGGATCATCGGCTGGTCGAGCATGATTTTGCGGTTGATTTCGACCGCCCGCCCATCGAGCGCCCAGAGCAGCGCCGCCGTGCTGCCGGCCGCTAGCGGCGTTCGCCAGGCCGTCCACCCGGACGCCGCCGGCTCCTGTGCCGCGCCGGGCGCGCGGGCGGGTTGCGCGAACAGCCCGCCGAGCGCGAACAGCCCGACCAGCACGCCCAGGCTGTAGGCCACGGAGAGATAGCGCGCCAGCATAAAGCTGGTGGGGCTGCCCCACGGCGTGAAGTGGTAGGCCAGCGCGGGCGTGTAGACCACGGCGGCCAGCGGCGGGTGGGCGAAAAAGAAATCGCGGTAGGGCAGGATGCCTTGCAGCAGCATCTGGCCGGCCCCGGCATCCACGCCTTCATCGTCGTAGGGGAACTGCGTCAGCCCGCGTGCTTGCGGCAGCAGCACGTTGAGCCGCGCCCAGGCGCCCACCCCCAGCAGCGCCGCCAGCAGCACGACCGTGACGGCCGCCCGCACGCGCCGGCCGCGCTCCCCGCCGGCCGGCCGCGGGGCGGGCGGCGTTTCGGCGGCCGGCGGCGCGGCCGCTGGGAGCGGGAGCGCCCGTCGGCCGCCGCTCAATAGCGCGAGGCCCAGCAGCCAGGCCGCCCACGGCAGCCAGGGTTGGGCGGCAAAAAACGCCGTCAGCGGGGCGCTGCCCGGTGGGTCGCCGGGCGTCTCCGTGGCGGCCGCGCCGCCCAACACGCCCAGCGCCGCGCCCAGCAGCGCCGGGCCGCGCAACTGCGCCGCCACGCCCAGCGCGCCGTAGCCCAGCAGCAGCCAGGCCGCGCCCCGCGCCGGGCCGATTGTGCGTTGTGTGGTTTGCATGGGCGTATTATGGCCGGGCCGGGCCGGGGCTGTCAAATGCGGGCGGCGCCCGGCCCGACCGGCGCCGGCTGCGCGGCTCGCGGGCGCAGCAGCAGGCCGAGCAGGCCCAAGATGAGCAGCGGGTTTAGCGTGGTCGCTACGCCGCGCGCGTGCAGGGCCAGGGTCAGGATGGGCAACAGCCACAGCGCGGCCAGGTTCCAGACCAGCGGGCGCGTCAGCCGGTAGCCGTCGGCGGCGAAGCGCCACAGGTACAGCCCGGCAACCAGGATCAGGTCGTAGGCCAGGCTATAGGGCAGCCAGAGAAAGGCCGCCGCCATCGCCGCTAAGATCAGCGGCGTGGGCTGCCAGGGCGCCGCCCCGCGCGGCCGCGCGCGCCAAACGCGCCATAGCAGCCCGGCATACACCGCCGCGCCGCCCGCCAGGACCAGCCAGCCTAGCGCGTGCAAGCCGGGGCCGCCGCCGGCCAGGTTCACAAACAGATCGGCCGGGTTCAGCTTGTTGTAGCGCTCGGCCTGCACAATCGCCAGCACCCGGCGCAGAAACGGCACCAGCAACGGCCGCCCCAGCAGGTCTGGGGCCAGCAACAGGGCGCCCGCACTCAGCGCCGCCCCGGCCCAGGCGCGGCGGGGCGCACTGAGCAGCAGCGGCACGACTACCGCCAGCAGGTGCGGCTTCAGCACCAGCCCGCCCAGCAGCAGGCCCGCCCAGCCGGGGCGGCCCCGCCGTAAGGCCCACAGCCCGGCCGCCTCCAATGCGAACAGCACCACTACCGACTGGCCTAGCAACAGACCATACACGATATTCGGCGACAGATAGACCAGGGCCGTCGGCAGCGCGCGTCCGCCACGCCCCTGGTAGTTCCAGGCCGCCAGCGTGGCCGCGATGCCGCCGCCCAGCAGCAGCGTTTCGATCCCCAACCAGAGCGCGCGCGCCGTTTCGACGGGCAACGCCGTCAGCGGCGCGATCAGCAGCAGAAACGTCGCCGGTTGCATAAAGGGCGCCGGCGCAACGCTGTAGGGATCGCCGCCCGCCAGCAGCAAGCGCGCCGCCGGATAATACGGCGCGGCGAAATCCGATCCGGCGCCCGCTCCATAGACCGGTAGCAGCAAGCGCACCGCGTATTGCCAGAGGAACAGCCCGCCGAGCAGCACCCCGCCGGCGACCGCGAGGCGGCGCCGCGCCGCCGGCAGCGGCGTTTGGTCCCGGTGGGGGGGGGTGGGGGCGGGCATGGGGCAACCTATCTAGGTAGGCGAACGGGCGACCGGCCACAGGATTGCGCCTACTATACCATACATCGGCGCGTTAGGCCGGCCGGCGCTTGACACTCGGCAAAACGCAGGGCTATAATAGGTGAACCACTGCGGATCGCTGCGCTCGTAGCTCAGCCGGATAGAGCAGCCGCCTTCTAAGCGGCAGGTCGTGGGTTCGAGACCCGCCGGGCGCACCAATAATCGGCCGAGGAGCTGTGCCACGATGTCGTATCCGATGCTCACGCAGCCGTTACCGTGGGTGGTGTTCCTGCTTGCGGTTTACGCCGGTGGGTGGATCGTGCGCCGCGCCGCCGCCGCGCCGCCCGTGCGCCGGGCGCTGGCCGGGCGCGTGATGAACGCGGCCCTGGTGCTGCTGGTCGTGATCACCCTGGCCGACTTGTTGCTGCACCCCTAACTGCCGCGCCGCCCCACCCCCGGACGATCCCACAGAGACCCGGCGCTCTAGCGATAGGCATATATTGGACTCGCGCCGTCGTATAGGATATACTGACACGGCCACGCCAGCCCTCGCTAAGCCCCATCATTTCTGGATCTCCGTGGCTCCAGCGGGGGATAACCCGCCGGCCGGCACCGGCCCTTTTCCGCCTGCCCCCGACCTGGGGCGGTGGGCGCTAGTCATGATCGGAGGCCGACCTTGCGCACGCGATGCCTGTTGTTGAGTGGATTGCTGCTGTTGTTAGCCGTAGCGGGGGGTAGCGCTAGGGCGCCCCTCCACGCGCAGCCCGCGCCGGCCGCGCCGCCGGCGGGCGCGGGGGCGGCGAGCCGGCCGGTGGGGGCGGCACTGGAGACGCGGCTGAACGCGGACGGGAGCCTGCGGCTGGGGGACGGCTTCCAGGGCACGCTCGACCCGACGGGCTGGCGGCTGACGCGGGCGGCGGGCGGCGCGCCGCGCTTCGTGCGGGCGGCCCCAGCGGTGGCGGGCGACGAGAACTGGGACCGCCGCTTCAACCCGCCCGGCGTGGGTGACACGGTCTACACCATTGTCGTCAGTGGCGCGCTGGTCTACATGGGCGGTGCTTTTAACCACGCCGGAGATGGCGCGGCCGCGCATATCGCGGCGTGGGACGGCAGCAGTTGGCACGCGCTGGGTAGCGGCACGGATGGGCCGGTGCTTGCGCTGGCGGTGAGCGGCGGGCTACTCTATGCCGGGGGCTATTTCAGCCATGCGGGGGGGGTGGCGGCCGCGAATATCGCGGCGTGGGACGGCACCACTTGGCGGGCGCTCGGCGCCGGCCTGCTGAATGGGGGGATCGTGGACGCACTGGCGGTGAGCGGCGGCACGCTCTACGCGGGCGGCGCGTTCCAAACCGCCGGGGAGGTGCCGGCGGTCGATATTGCGGCGTGGGACGGCCGGAGCTGGCACGCGCTGGGTAGCGGTATATACGGTTTGGACGGCTTCGTGGGATCGTTGGCGGTGAGCGGCGGCAGCCTCTACGTCGGGGGCCAGTTCAGCACGGCCGGCGGCGTGGCCGCTCTGAACATCGCGGCGTGGGACGGCACGAGTTGGCACGCGCTGGGCAGTGGTACGGATGCTACGGTGCGGGCGCTGGCGGTCAGCGGCGGGACCGTGTATGCCGGGGGCGAGTTCCAAACCGCCGGGGGGGTGCCGGCCGCCCATATTGCGGCGTGGGACGGCAGCAGCTGGCACGCGCTGGGTAGCGGTATGAACGATTATGTGAACGCGCTGGTGGTGCGGGGGGGCAGCCTCTACGCCGGCGGTGCGTTCCAGACGGCCGGCGGGGTGCCCGCCGGCGGCATCGCGGTGTGGGACGGCGCAAGTTGGCGCGCGCTGGGCGGTAGGCTGAATATCTACGAATCCGTATCCGTCCTGGCCGGGGCGGGCGGCACGCTGTACGCCGGGGGCCAGTTCGGCACGGCCGGCGGGGTCGCGGCCTTCGACATCGCGGCGTGGGACGGCGCGAGTTGGCACGCGCTCGGTACGGGGCTGGGCTTGGGGGGGCTGGGGTTCGCGATCGCGCCGGCGGAGAACGGCAGGTCGGTATATGTCGGCGGCGCGTTCAGCGCAGCCGGCTCCGCCGCTGCGGCGAACGTCGCGGCCTGGGACGGCGCGAGTTGGCACGCGCTGGGTAGCGGGCTGGACTATCAGGTGCACGCGCTGGCGGTGAGCGGGGGCACGCTATACGCGGGAGGCTACTTCAGCACGGCCGGCGGGGTGCCGGCGGCCCATATCGCAGCGTGGGACGGCACGAGTTGGCACGCGCTGGGCAGCGGCACGGATGGGACGGTGGATGCGCTGGCGGTGAGCGGGGGGACGCTCTACGCGGGGGGTTATTTCCAAACCGCCGGGGGGGTGCCGGCTAACAATATTGCGGCGTGGGACGGCACGAGTTGGCACGCGCTGGGTAGCGGCATAGACTATGACGTGCAGGCGCTGACGGTGAGCGGCGGGACGCTCTACGCGGGGGGTTTGTTCCAAACCGCCGGGGGGGCGCCGGCTAACAATATTGCGGCGTGGGACGGC
>JBBRPH010000085.1:0-16856 GCA_038228295.1 Chloroflexia bacterium
ATGGCGCGGGTATGGCGCACCGTGCTCTTGGCCCGCGGGGCCTGGTTAGAAGAGGTAGTCATAGGGCTATTCTACCAAAAAGGGCCGCAACGCGCCCTTGACAAGGCGGCAATGCCCTTAACTTGTAGCTGATGGCGTAAGGGCCGATCCAGCTTATGGATCGGCCCTTACGTTTCACGTTTCGCCGTTCTACGCCGGATAATGCAGCGCACTCACCGGGTCGTAGACGTTCTTGCGCTCAAAGCCGGGGGCGGTGGGCGGCGGGCAGCGGTAGTTAAACTGCTCGCGATAGCCCAGGGCGAACTCACCCTGCATGACTGTGTGGATTTCGCGCGTTCCTTCGTAGATCACTGCGCCGCGACTATTGCGGAGGTAGCGTTCCACCGGGTATTCGCTGGAGAAGCCATACGCGCCGTGGACTTCGATGGCATCGTTGGCACTCTCAAACGCCACGTTGCAGGCGTGCCATTTGGCGAGGCTGGTTTCGCGCGTAGTCAGCATACCGTAGTTCTTCATCCAGCCTACGCGATAGCAGAGCAAGCGGCTGGTTTCGATGCCCAGCACCATCTTAGCGATCATCTGCTGCACCAGTTGGAAGCGCCCGATCTCGCGCTCGAAAGCAGAGCGGTCGTGGCAATACTTCTGGCTGGCGTCGAGGCACGCCTGGGCCAAGCCGACGGCCCCCGTCGCTACGGTGAAGCGGCCCCAGTCGAGCGCGCTCATGGCGATCTGAAAGCCTTCGCCTTCTTCGCCCACGCGGTTGGCGACCGGCACCGGCACATCTTGGAAGATCAGCTCGCCGGTGTTGCCGGCGCGCACGCCCAGTTTGCCCTTGATCGTGCCCGTGCTGAAGCCTTCATAGCCGCGCTCCACGATAAATGCGCTCAGGCCGTGGTGCTTCTTGCTCTTGTCGGTGCCGGCGATTACCAGGAAGTGGTCGGCCACATCGGCCAGCGAAATCCAGATTTTGGTGCCGTTGAGGATATAGTGGTCGCCTTTGCGGACGGCGGTGGTCTGGATGTTGCCGACATCGGAGCCGGCCCCCGGTTCGGTCAGGCCGAAGGTTGCCAGCTTTTCGCCTTTGGCTTGCGGCTTGAGGTATTTATCCTTCTGCTCTTCGCTGCCCCATTGCAGCAGGCTGAGGCTGTTGAGGCCCACATGGACGCTTTGCAGTACGCGGAATGCTGTCTCCGCCCGTTCGATCTCTTCGCAAATCAGGCCGAAGCTAACAAAATCGAGGCCCGCTCCGCCGTATTGTTCGGGAATAGGACCGCCCAGCAGCCCTAGTTCGCCCATGCGTTTGACCACATTCCAATTGATCATGTGGTTTTCGTCATGTTCGCGGGCGAACGGCACAATCTCTTTCTGCGCGAAATCATGCGTTAACTTTTGAACCGAGCGATTCTCCTCGGTGAGCAAGAACTCCATCCAACACTCCTTCGTGTCTGGTTGCGATTAACAGCCAAAATGCGCCTGCCGGAGGGCGCAGCGATTCACCATAGCAGTATACGGCGCGGGTCAGGGTGCGTCAAGCGCGGACTAGGCAGGCAGCTTACTTGCGCCGCCCGCTCCACAGTTCGACTGCGATGCCCTCGGCGACGATACGCGCTTGTTCGGGGGCGGCGGGGCCGCTGGGTGCGCTGCCGCGGCTCACGCGGTCGGCAATGCGCAACTGAGTAGGGGCCAGCAGCAACGCGCAGACTAGCGCCGCTGTGTCGCCGCCCGCTCCGGCGTGGACCATGCCGCGCACCGCGCCCCAAACCACAATATCACCGCCCGCTACGATCTCCGCCCCAGCGTTCACATCGCCCAGGATACACACATCGCCGTCGTGCAAAATCCGCATCCCCGATCGCAACGTGCGGCGGATAAACAACGCTCCCGGCACGCCCGCCGCCCAGGCCGAGTCGGCCGGTGCGCTATCATCCTCCCCGGCTAATGCGCCAAAATCCGGCTCGCCGGCGAGTTCTGCGTGCTGTGTGCTGCGTGTTGCCTCCTGCGTGCTGTCGTCCGGCTCCGCGCGCGCTGTAGGAGCGGGACTGGAGGTGAGATCCGCCTGCTCGCCGCCCGGCACAGGGGCGGGGCGGGGGGTGCGGTCGGGGGGATGCTGCCCGAAGGCCGGCGCGCGGTTCCGCACACCGTTGACGGCGGCTAGGGCGCGGGTTTGGGTCGAAGTAGAGACCACTACCGCCAGTGTCATGTCCAATTGGCCGAGCAGCCGCCGCAGCGATCCGAACTCCGGCTCGTCTATGATGCGCGCACCCAGGTTGACCGTCACGGTCGCACCCTGGAAAAAGGCGTGGCGGGCGGTGAGGCGCGCATCGAGGTCGGCCAGCAAATCCGGCCAGCCGGCACTATCGTCGAGCAGCACCAGCAGTCCGTCGCGCACGCCCTTGATGATCACATGATCCGCGTATACAGGACGGCTCACGGCGGGTCCGCCTCAGTGAGGTGGAAGTAGGCTTTGAAAATGTCACGCGCCACGGGCACCGCGAAGGTTGAGCCTTCCAGGCTGTCGTCGCCGGCTTCGATCAGCACCGTCACGGCGATTTCCGGCTGCTCATAGGGCGCGAACGCGGTGAACCAGGCGTGTGCCTTGCGGTGACCCTTGTCGTCAATCACCTCACCGATTTCGGCGGTGCCGGTCTTGCCGGCGATATGCACACCTTGCAGGTTCGTGCGGTGCGCGGTGCCGACGTGTACATCGTCCACCGCCATCCGCATTCCTTCGCGCACTATCGCCAAGTTCTGCGGACTAACGCTGCCACTGGGGTTCGCGATATCGGTGAGTTGCCGGATCACTTTGCTATGGAAGTCCTGCACCACCGTGCCGCCGTCGCTATCGAGAATCTGATGGACGATTTGCGGCTGGTAGAGCGTGCCGCCGTTGGCAATCGTCGCGGTCACATTGTTCAGTTGCAGCGGCGTGACCAAGTCGTAGCTTTGGCCGATGGCCGACACTAGCGTATCACCGAGCGACCAGTGGTTGCTGGGGTTCTGCTGGGCCCACCAAGCTGGATCAGGCGCCACCCCTTTCACCTCACCCGGCAATTCGATGCCGGTCGGGGTGCCCAGGCCAAACAGGCTCATATACGTGTGCAGCTTATCAATGCCCATGCCCTGAAAAGACTGCGCCTGCGTATTATGCGGCATATAGAAGCGCGTGAACTGCCCACGCTCGTCAATTTGACCCGGCCCCGCCACTTCATAAAAAAACACGTCGCAGGATTGTTGCAGGGCTTGCAGCACGTTCAACGCCCCATGTCCGTCGGCTTTCCAGCACTTGTAGAGGTTGCGTGTGGCTTCATCGTAGGTGGTAGGCACATCAATATGGCCGGGGTCGTTGATCAGGGTGCTGGGGGTGATAGTACCCGCTTGCAAGCCGGCGGCGGCGGTAATCATCTTAAAGGTGGAGCCGGGCGGGTAGGCACCACTGACGGCGCGTGAGAACATCGGAGTATTCGGGTCGTTGTTGAGCCGGTCGAAATCCTCTTGCGAGATGCCCGACGCGAACAAGTTGTTGTCGTAGGACGGCAGGCTGACCAGCGCCAGCACTTCGCCGGTATTCACCTTTTGCACCACCGCCACCCCGCCGCCGAAGGTGCTTTTGCTCTTGGCATGGGCGGCGTTGATGCCGTCTTGCAGCAGGTGGGTGACGTTCGTTTGCAGGCCGGTATCAATCGTCAGCGCCACGTTCTGGCCGGGCACCGGGGGCTGGTTGGCGATTTCGCGCACCTCGCGCTGGTTGACATTGACTTCGATCTCGCGCACGCCTTTGGTGCCGCGCAAGATGTTTTCCATGCCGGCTTCGATGCCCAGCAAGCCCACTTTGTCGTCTTTGTCGTAAGGCGGCGGATCGCTGCTGCCCTCGGGCGGCAGCGATGCCTGGTACTCATCGGGTGGGATGGGGCCGACATAGCCCAGGATGTGGCTCAGATAGGAGCCGGCAGAGTATTGGCGCAGCGGCTCCGGCACCACGCTGACCCCCGGCAGGTGCAGGTGTTCCTCTTCGACGCGCTGCATCGTCTCGAACGGGATATTGCGCTTGACGGTCACGGGGCTGTATGGGCGGTCGCGGCGAGTGATAAAGTTGAATTGCACCTCGTTCATCACCTGCACACCGGGCCAGCCGCCGGCGTGGCCCAAGATTTGCGCCACCAAGTCCGGGCTGAGATCGCGCCGCAACAGCGACGGTGTTCGTGGGGATGTGCGGTTGGCATCAGTCAATTGCTTAACCAGATCAGTTTCACTCATGCCGACCAGCGGGGCTATCTCGTGAATAACGCGGGCGGGTGTTTGCGTGTCGCCACCGACGAACAGCTTATCCGGCTCCAGAGTCCAGACCGGCAGCGTGTGCAACAGCCCGGCCAGCGCCTCGAACACGCCCGCCTGCGCCGCCGCGCCTTCCGGCATATCGGCTTCGGTGACCGCGACCGAAAACGAGGGCTGGTTGCTGACCAACTGCCGCCCGTTGCGGTCATAGACCACGCCACGCGGCGCGTTCACGGTCAACTGGCGGATGCGGTTGCCCTCGGCTTTGGCCTGGTAGATATGGCCTTCCAGGATCTGCATTTTGAACAGCCCGCCGACCAGGATCAGGAAGGAGATGCCGATGGCACAGTAGAACAGGATAAAGGTGGGACGTTTCATCTTATTGCCATTCTTGCGGTAAGCGCGGCTGACAGCGTCCGACCAACCAGAGGACGGCGCTATACAGCAGCGGCATGAGGGCCGTGTTAAACAGGGCGGTCGGCAGCACCGTGCCGAGCAAGGATGCGCCCCAGGCGAAATGCTGACCCTGCACGGTGCGGAGGCCCAGCAGTAACAGATAATAGAGCGTTGTGCCCCCAAAGGCCATACCTAGCGGCATCACCAGATGCGCCCGAAAGGGGTTGCGGGTGCCGAGACCGGCTACTAAGGCGACTACTACCAGACAGAACGCATTACTACCCAGCGGCAGCCCCGCCAGGAGGTCGAGCAGTAGGCCACCGAAAAAGCCCCACAGCACCCCGTCTTGCAAGCTGCCGGTCAGCGTTACCGCGATCACCAGCAGCACCAACAGGTCGGGCCGCACGCCCGTATGGAGCAGGCTGGGCAGGAGTACCGGCAGGACTGCCGCCTGCAACAGCCCCACCAGCGCGACTAGCAGAAACCCGATCAAGGTCAGCATTTCATGGTTTCTTTTTCGTTGTCGGGGTGCGCGTCGCGGTAGTCGGCGCAGTCGGGGTAACCTGCGGCGTGGGTGTGAAGGTCGGTAAGGGGGTGCGCGTCGGCGGCGGCGTGGCCGTGGGTGGTACGGGATAAAGTGGCCCAGAGATGCCCGGAGTCGGTGTGCCGGTGCCGGCGGCTCCCGGCGTAGACGGCGCGACCGGGTGGAGAGCCTCGCCTGGCCCAGCCGCGCTCAGGACCACCAGCACTTGGCTGATGCTATCGGAGTTGGCAAGCGGCGCGGCGACGGCTTGTTGCTCCTGATCAATATCTTTTTGGTGCATCTCGTAAACTTGGCCCAGCAGCAAGCCTTTGGGCAAGGTGCCGCCCAGGCCCGATGTTTTGATCAGATCGCCGCGCGCTACATCGGCCCCCTGCGGGATATGCACCACCAGCAAACTGCCGCCGTGCTGGTTTTGCCCCTGCACATTGGCTTGCACGCTGGTGCGGTCCACCATGATCGGGATTGTGCTGTCCACATCGTCAATCAGCAACACAGTAGCCGTGCGTTCGGTTACTTTGCTGACGCGGCCCAGCAGATAGCCACCGGGACTGGTAACGGCCATATCGAGCCGCACGCCGTCGGTGCTACCACGATTGAGCAAGAGAATGCGGGCCAGCCCGGTGGGATCGCGCCCGATCACACTCGCGGGCAGACTGTGTAGTTCGGGATGCTCCTGCTGGAAGCCGAGCATGGTTAACAAGGTCTGCTTTTCGGCTTCTGTGCCGCTCAAGCGGGCGTTTTCGGTTTCGAGTTGCGCGATCCGCTCTTTCAGCGCCGCGATTTCGGCTGTCTGATTATGGGCGGTGCCGGCTGTCTCGATCCAGCTATTGACGTTGTACGTCGCCTCACTAACCCCCTGTTGCACCGGCGCAACGGCCAGTTCCAGACCGCCGCGCAGCACGCCGAGCGCGGCGGTCTGGCTCATGGCGAGCAAGGCCACCGCGAGCAGCAGGCAGGTCGCCACGACCGCCAACGTGCGAGCGGGCGAGTGGGTGGATTCGAGGGGGCGGTCACGACCCTTCATAGGCTTTAGCTCAGGGACCAGGGCGCAGGTGTTAGGGGTCAGCTAGTAGGTATTGCAGTTATTGCAGCACCCGTGTGCGGTGATCAGGCATACTTCGCCTGACACCTAATGCCTGACACCTGCGCCCTAGACGATAACTCGGCGCGTGGACGAAGAACCGGCCAACACGCGCGAGTATTGCTCCAACGATTCGACAATGCGTCCGGTGCCGCGTACCACACAGGTCAGCGGGTCGTCCGCCACTCGGACGGGCATCTTGGTTTCGAGGGTCAAACGATGATCCAGTCCGGCCAACAGCGCGCCGCCGCCGGCCAACGTGATCCCGTTGAGCATAATGTCGGCCACTAGTTCAGGCGGCGTTTCTTCCAGCGCGATCTTGACCAACTCAACGATCAGGTTGACCGGGCCGGAGATCGCTTCGCGCAATTCGACGCTCGATACTTCGACTGCTTTGGGCAGCCCCGTCACGAGGTCGCGCCCGCGCAGGGTGACTTGCTTCTCTTCGTGCAGCGGATAGGCCGAGCCGGCCGCGATTTTGGCCGCTTCGGCCATGCGCTCCCCGATCAGCAGGTTGTGTTCGCGGCGGGCGTACTGGATCACTGCTTCGTCAATTTCGTCGCCCGCAGTACGGATGCTGTGATTAATGACGATGCCGCCGAGGCTGATCACGGCCACTTCGGTGGTGCCGCCGCCGATGTCTACGATCATGCTGCCGATCGGCTCTTGCACCGGCAGCCCTGCGCCAATCGCGGCGGCCATCGGCTCTTCGACCGGGTAGGCTTCGCGTGCACCGGCTTGGATGGCGGCGTCATGGGCGGCGCGCTTTTCCACTTCGGTCACGCCCGATGGAATGCCGACTACGATGCGTGGACGCGGAGTCAATAGGTGCTGTGAGTGGACTTTTTCGATGAAGTAGGTGAGCATGACACGCACCATATCGAAGTCCGCGATCACGCCGTCTTTGAGCGGGCGAATGGCGATAATATTGCCCGGCGTTTTGCCGACCATAGCTTTGGCTTCCGCGCCGACGGCGCGCCGTTCGCGAGTCTTTTTGTCGATAGCGACCACGGACGGCTCCGAGATCACGACCCCTTTGCCCTTAACATATACCAGCGTATTGGCTGTGCCCAGATCGATCCCAATGTCCCGGCTGAACAATCCGAAGACGGCATTCAGTGGTCCTACCATTCAATAATCCTGGTCCTCTCCGCCCAAAAGGGGCGAGTTTAGCGCTTTGGTGGGCAGCGCACAAAAGGCTATAACGAGGTAGCGCAACCGCGCACGTTGCCCGCTTGATTATACGGGAGCCGTCAAACCCCTGTCAAGGCGGGGGGCGGGAGCCGAGCGGGATAAAAAGCGGGTACATCTTTGCTCATCCCGGAGCCACGGCGATTAAAACGATTGGCTTTTGTGCAGGTCACGTCTATCTTCCAGATCCGCTCTTGCTCACCACTCTCCTGCTCCAACGATCCTGAAATATCCGTGTCTCCGTGGTGAAAAACTAGGCTAATCCGCAGTCCGTTCGCCCGGCTTTTCGCGCTCGGCATCAGCCATCAAGGTGAGATAGACCGTTTCGAGGCTGCGCGGCACTTCGGTCAGCGTCAGCACGTGCGCACCGGCGGCAATCAGGCGATCCAGCAGCATCGGGTTGATCGCTGCTGGGTCGCCCGTGCGGTAGCGTAGCCAATCGGCCCCCTCCTCCGTCACCGCAAAATCGGCGCCGGGGCCAAAGTCCACGAGCGCACGGTGGGCGGCCAGGGGGCCGGTAAGCTGCAACTCGTAGAGCGGCGGGCCGAGCAGCGCGCGCTTCAGATCCGCTGCGGTGCCGGCCGCCAACACCCGCCCCCGCTTGATGATCACGATGCGGTCGGCTAGCCCTTCGGCTTCGGCCAAGTTATGGCTGCACAGCACGATGGTGCGTCGGCTGCCGCGCAACTCCTGGATCGCGTCACGCACCACTTTGGCCGACTGTGGGTCCATCGCGGAGGTCGGCTCATCGAGAAAGATCACCGGCGGATCGTGCAGCAGGGTGCGGATCAGGGCGACTTTCTGGCGCATTCCTTTGGAGTATTCGCCCAGGCGGCGGGCGTGGGCATAGCCGAGGTCAAACTGGGTGATCAGGGCATCGGCGCGGGCGCGGCGGGTGGCTGGGTCCATGCCCTGCACCGCGCCGAAAAAGTCAAGGTAGTCGTGCGCCCGCATCCGGTTGTAGAGGCCGGGCAGTTCGGTCAGCAGGCCAATCGAAGCGCGCACCTGGGCGGCCTGGGTCACGGTGTCGTAGCCGGCAATGCGTGCGCTGCCGCTAGTCGGGGCCAGCAAGCCGCACAGCATTCGGATCGTGGTCGTCTTGCCCGCGCCGTTGTGGCCGAGCAAGGCCAGGATCTCGCCTTCGGCCACATCGAGGTCCAGTCCGGCCACGGCGGCGAACTCGCCGAACCGCTTGACCAGCTTGCGCGCCTCAATCATCCCCGACCTCACGCAGTGCGCATCCGGCGGGCGTAACTCGGCATCCCTATAGCGCATTGTTGGAGAGCAATAGACATCACATTGCCGACATTACGGATCTGGAATCGAAGGGTAAGGGCACGTTGATAGCAAAGATCACGGCGACCGTTTTCATTGGGCTAGGGCTGCTACTGCTTATCGGCGGGTTAAACACCATTGCCCAGCACTTAGCCTTAATAAACAGCGCGCCGCGCACACAAGGCACAGTTGTGCGAACGTATCAAGTCAATCATCCCAGCGCGCTCCGGCGCAGAGAACAGCAAGGGCCGGATTATTATGCGGTTGTCCAATACACAACCGCTGCCGGCACCCCCTATACTGTCACTACCGCTATTGGCGCGACCGGCGATCAAGGCAATTTCTCGGTCGGGCAGCAAGTGCCCATCTTCTACCACCCGACCGACTCTACAGCCATTGAAATTGACACAACCGGACAGTTGTGGGCGCTACCCCTCATGCTAACGTTCTTCGGCGTGGTGCTACTGGGCTTTGGCCTGCTGACTCTGTGGTTCGCCCGCCTGCCTGCTAACCCACTTGTACCCGCTCGCCACGCTTCCGGGCGCAAATAGCGCTTACGGATGGGCGAGGGCAGGGCCGGCATCCCCGATCCACTCCGGCTCCGGCGTGATCAGGTCCGCCGGTGGGGGGCCTGGGTCCGACAAACCGCTGTCGTGGAAGGTCAGCAGCGGGCGCAGGTGCATATCACCGTTGCACTGAATTTGGCAAGAGAGGCGTACCTGGCCCAGCAATTCTTTCTCGGCGAGTTTATCATGTTCCGCGACCGTCATCTGTGCCGGTTCGCCACTCAAGAACTCCACCCGGCAGGTGGTGCATTTGGCGTTGCCGCCGCAGCGGTGCAAGATGTCTACCCCGTTGGTTTCCAGCGCCCGCACCAGGCGTGTGCCCGTAGGCACCTCAAACGTGCTGTAGTTTTCCACTTGAATGCTTGGCATGAGTCGGTCTCTCCTTCAGTGCAGTCCATCCCCGGTGCTGCGTAAAACGTAAAGCGTAATACCTGTTGGTCGTGTGATCTGAGTGGTATAGCGACCACAATCGTCCGGCACATACAATACAATACAATACAATATAATACAATTTACGTTTTACGTTTGTACGTGCTATACCTTGCCCCGACGGCTCAGTACAAACGCGCCGCCGCCCAATAGCGCCAGCAAGACGATGCCGCCCAAGATCAGCGGCAGCGGACTGCTGCCACCGCTGTCGGCGGGTGCGGCCACAACAGCGGTCGGGGCCACGGTGCCGCCGGCCGGCGTGGGGTTAGCGTTACCCGCCTCTAGGGTAGCGGCGGCGGTGGGCGCGCCGGCAGGACTACCGGCCGTGTTGGGTGCAGTGGGCGCTGCACCGGGCGTGGCACTCGCATCGCCGGTGGATGTGCTCGGCGCGGTGGTGGGCGCACCCACGGTGCCGGTGGTGGTGGCACCCGGTCCTTTGTACAGCCCGGCGGCGCGGCGCACCGCTTTATAGACCGGCTGTAGCGTGAAGTCAGGATCGATCAGGCGGAAGTAGTACTCCGCTTTATCCGGCGCAATATCGCCCACTTGCCGCAAGTACCAGATGAAAAATACCCCCGACCAGGGCCAGTGGTCCTGCGCGTATTGGATGCCGTCCACCGTCCACTGTGCCTGCGTATCGGGTTCCACCCGTCGCCAATGCAATTGTTCGCTCTGGCTGAGGGTGGTCGGTGAGGCGTTCCAGCCGTATTCGTTAAACCAGACCGCCTTGTTGCTGTCACCGTTCGCGACCATCACATCATGTAGCAGTTCGACTCGGCGGAAGTTTAGCTTGTCTTTGGCGGGGGGATCGGCGGGCGGTAGGTCGAGGCCATAGGCGTTCGCGGAAACAATGTCGAAGTAATCTTTGGCGCCGGCTTTATACATCTGATCCCAGTAATCGAGTTCGTTGAGGTTGCCGGCCGTATCCAAGTTCTCCAGCGTGATCGCCATCGGCGCGCTCAGGATCGCCACGTTCGGGTCGGACTGTTTGGCGCGGGGGTAGACTGTTTTGAGCATTTCGGTATAGGCAACCGGGTCTACTTTGCCGCCGGTCTTCCACTCGTATGCTAGGTTCGGCTCGTTCCAGACCTGCACATAGCCGATGCGCCCGTGGTAGTGGGTGAGCAGCGCGACCACAAAATCCGCCAAGTCACCGTAGTTTTTCGGCGCATCGTTCGGGCCTGCATCTTTCACGCGCGCCCAGTCGGGCGCAAACGAGACACGGGCCACGACTTTCAGTCCGCGATCTTCGGCTTGCTTGACGATAGCATCGTATTTATCCCAGGCACTCTTTTCCGCACCGTTGCGCCGGTCGGTAAAGTCGCCTTTGCCGCCGATTTCAATATCGCTCCAGGCGAAATCTTGCTTGATCCAGCCCAGATGTGCGCCGGCGGCCAGATCTAGGGTCTTGGCAACTTTGACCGCTTCGACCTCTTTGTGCAAAAATACGTTGGCTCCATAGGGATTGACATCCGTATGGGGAATAGTGCCGCGTGCCCCGGTTTGGGCGCCCGCCGGCAGGGCAGTGGTCAGCGTCAGGCCGACCAATAGCGTCAGCAAGGCAGGCAGTCCTACGGGGCGACCGTGTGCTAGGGGGATGGTATTCAACAGTTGGCTCCTCTCCGGTTCAGTCCAGGCTATCGCCCCGGCACCAGGCCGGGGCGGGCAAACTCAGCATACACCATCGGAGCGTTGGTATGCAAGGCACTTGTGCTGCACGGCCGGCAACCCGGAGCCACGGAGCCACGGAAGATTGGGCGAGATTTTTCAAGGATTCGTGTGTACTCGATCACCGTAACCCGCCCAAAACCACCGCCCCACCGCAAAAACCTCCGTATCGCCCTGGCGCTGGGTTGCCGGCCGTGCGGCACTGCTTGTAGCAAAGGGCTGATTTTGGTATAATCCTCTCGTGAGCAGTAAGCGCGAAGAAGGTCGGCGTGACCTGGCGGTGAACCGCAAGGCGTTCCATGACTACAGCATCGAAGAAACCCTGGAGGCCGGGTTGGTCCTGGTGGGATCGGAGATCAAGTCGTTGCGCGAAGGCAAAGCTAACCTGCGCGAAGCTTATGTGCGGGTCGAAAACTACGAAGCCTGGCTGCTCAATGCCCACATCGGCATTTATGCTCAAGGGGGCACGCACTTTAACCATGAGCCGTTACGCCGGCGCAAGTTGTTGCTGCACAGCAACCAGATCATGTACCTGCGCGCGCAAGTCGCGCAAAAGGGGCTGACCCTGGTGCCGATCCGCATCTACCTGGCGCGCGGCAAAGCTAAGCTGGAAGTCGCGGTGGCGCGCGGCAAAAAGCTCTATGATAAGCGCGACGCTCTGGCCGAGCGCGATGCCCAGCGCGACATTGACCGCGCCGTGCGGGGCAAGCTGTAAACCGGGTCACTCTCCGTCTGGGGCTGCCTGGCTTCGACAGGGGGTAAAGTTAGGTGATTGCAAGCCGAGGTGCTCATCCTCGTTAAACGGGGCAAAACAACAACAGCCAATCAGCCTGTTGCTCTCGCTGCCTAAGTAATTAGCTCCAGCGACGTTCGCCTGTTCTTTTCCTAGTAGAACAGATCCGAGCGTCATGAACTAGGATGCGGTTGCGGGGACTGCCTGATAAACGCGACCAAAGACCATCGGGCTGGCGACCCGGCACTTCGTCTGTAGAGTGCCGGGGAGTGACTCAAATAAATGCAGACTACGCTTGTAGTAGATTATCGGCTGAACCTTTTGGACAGGGGTTCGATTCCCCTCAGCTCCACCCTAGTATTACCAAATCCGGCACGCGACTACTCGCGTGCCGGATTTGGCTTTCCCTCGGATGCGTCGTGGTACCCGGCTCAGAATCACCACAGCCCGGTCTACCGGGGCGTGCCTACAGGCCGCAGAGTATTACCGACAGCATAGGGCAGTTTTAGCTGTGCCTAATAAAGAGCGGACGCTGCGAAACTTGACTGCGCTTATGGAACAGAATGTGCTTGTTCGTAAAAAGTGAGGGTGTACGATCCCCACGTTATACGAGCCGCGTCTTCAGATGACCTACCGTTAAGTGCGCCACACTTGCGCTATGATCTCGTTATTGGCCCGTGTTTGTAGTACAAGGAGCCAACCCACCCATGATCACCGCCGACCGCTTTGCCGAGGGCGTGACTTTCGCCGCCTATGTGGATACGATGCAGGAGAACCGGGCGGCGTTTGCGGCGGCTTTCGCGGCTTTCGCGCTGCGCCCAGCGGACCACGCGGCGCTGCAAACGGTGCCGGGACCGCTGACGGTGCTGGCGCTAACCGAGGACTGGTGTGGCGATGCACTGCTCTACCTGCCGGTGGTGGGGCGCATGGCGGCGGATGCGGGCTGGGCGCTGCACCTGTTTCGGCGGGCAGCGGCCCCGGATGTGGATGGCGCGTTCACTGCGGCGGGGCTGCGGCGGGCCATTCCCACCGTCGTGTTCTACGATGCGGCGTGGCAAGCCGTGGCCTATTTCATTGAGCGCCCCGCCCAAGTCACGGCGGACCGGCAGGCCGTGATTGATGCGCTGGCCGCCGACCGCGCGGCAGTACAAGCGGGCGTGCCCAACTCCGATCAATCACCGGAGGGCCGCCTCGTGACGGACCCGGCACTAACCGCGTTGCGGAATACGCGTGCCGCCGCTTGGCAGCAAGCGGCGGTGGGCGAGATCCTGGGGCTGCTGGGTGCGGAGCGCGCACTGTGAAACGTGAGGAATTAGTTAGGTTGATGATTAGTTAGGTTGATGAGAGGTTCATATTTATGGCAACTACCCTTACTTCGACTCTGCTCCATGTCGCCGGCTATGGCTTGATCGCCGGGTCGCGTTCAATGTCGGCGCCGGCCCTTTTTAGCCGGGCAGCGGCACGCCACCCCCAACGCTTGGCCGGCACCCCGTTCGAGGTGCTGACTTCGGCACGTGCCCAACAGGTGCTGACTATCGCGGCGGTCGGCGAACTGGTCGGCGATAAGCTGCCGTTCACCCCCAGCCGCCTGGACCCCTTCCCGCTCGGTGGGCGTATCGGGTCGGGGGCGATTATCGGCGCGGCGCTGTGCCGGGCGGCCGGGCAGTCGGTGATCTGGGGCGGCTTGGTCGGCGGCGTAACGGCGGTGCTGGGCGCGTGGCTAGGCTACACCTGGCGCACCCTAGCCGCCAAGCAACTACACCTGCCCAGCCCGGTCAGCGGCGTGATCGAAGATGCCGTAGTGATACTCGCCGGGCGGCAGGTCGCCGGGCTGTAAGCCCCACCGTGGGATTGCTCGGCCTTCAATGTGCTATATTCTCCCAGATATATAGGCCGGGAGCGATCCGGCTCCCGGTCTACTAACCGTAAATAGAGGGCGCTATGACAGACCATACAACAGGCCGCACCACCGAATTCCTGTGGCAGGCCACCGGGATTGCGGGGGGAACGCACGAGTTACGCAGCGGCGATCAGGTAGTCGCCACGCTCAAGCTAACCGGTCTGAGTCGTGATGCCGAAGTCACGGCGGGCGGCGAGCAGTACACCATCAAACACCAGGGGTTTTTTGGCCGCCACCTTCTCCTCTACAATGCCGCCGGCAGCGAAGTGGCGCACTTCGAGCAAGGGTGGACCGCTGCACACGGCGTTGTCCAATTCAGCGCCGGTGAGCAGGTGGGTTGGGTTACTACCAGTATGTGGCACAACAACTGGGCCTTTGAAGATACCGAAGGCAATCATGTGATCCGCTTCACCAGCAAAAACAGTTGGACCAAGAGCCGGGCGGAAGTCGCGGTCGATCCGGCGTTTGCCGGCCGGCCGGATCTGCTGCTCTTGCTGGCGTTGGGCTGGTTCCTGATCATCCAGGCGCAAAATGCGGTCACTGCATCAGTCGCTGCGTCAGTCGCTACGTTTTAGTACTGCTCGGAGCATCGGCACGGCACGTATTAGTGCTCCCTGTCACGTCTTTAACGCGCAAAATAGGCGCGTAAGCGGGTCAGGGCCGCTTCGATTTCCGCTACGGAGGCTGCGCCGTAGGAGAGCCGCAGGTGGCCCGCCCCGCCTTGACCGAAAGCGCTGCCGGGGATAAGTTGCACGCCGGCCTCGGTGATGAGCCGGCGGGTGAGCGCGTCGGTGGGCGGATCGCCGGCGACGCGCAAGAAGGCGAAGAGCGAACCGTGTGTCTCAACCCAGGTCAGGGCCGGGATCGTGGCGAGGCCGGCGCGCAAGGCGGTGCGGCGGGCGGTGAGTTCGGTGCGTTGGACGGCTAAGGCGGGATAGTAGTCCGAGTCTAGCGCTGCGATGACGGCGATTTGGCTGATTACGGGCGCGCAAATCACTAGCGTATCTTGCACCTTGAGCGCCTGGCGCACCAGATCGGGCGGGCCGAACAGATAGCCCACGCGCCAGCCGGCCAAGCCAAAGCTCTTGGAGAAGCTGCCCACGGTGATGACGTGCGAGCGCAGATCGGGATCGGCGACCGCCGACCAGTGGCGGGCCGGGTCGAAAACAAAGTATTCGTAGGTCTCGTCTAGGATCACGGTGATGCCGCGTGCCGCCAGTTCGCGCACGCAGCGGGCCAGTTCCACCGGATCGGCCACCGCGCCGCTGGGGTTGCCCGGCGTGGTCAGCACAGCGGCGCGGGTGCGCGGCGTGATGTGCGGGGCCAGCCGCTCCCAGCGTAAAGCAAAGCCCTCAGCGGGGGCTAGCGGCGCTTCGACAACACGCACGCCGCTCAGGTGCGCCATCATCTCGTGGTTGAAGTAGTAGGGCGACGGCAGCAGCAGATCATCGCCGGGATCGGTGCAGACTAACACGGCCAACGCTAGCGCCTGATTCGCTCCGCTGGTGACAATGATCTCTGCGGCGGGGTCAAGCGTCACGCCCGCGTCGCGCGCCCATTTGCGGGCGATGGCGGCACACAAGCCGGGCAGGCCGGGATCGGGGCTATAGCGGTGCGTGGCCGGGTCGGCTAGCGCCGCACGGACGGCGGCGAGTGCGGCAGGCGGCGGCGGAAAATCGGCCACGCCCTGGCCCAGGTTGATCACATCCTGCCCGGCTGCCCGGCACGCAGCGGCGAGTGCGGCCAGATCGGCGATGATCGGCGCGGCGGTTGTTTGCACGCGCTGTGAGATGTACACCTACGACTCTATCCCTCGCTCAGGAAGGCCCGCAGATGGGCCACAAACTCGGCCGGGCGTTCCTCTTGCGGCAGATGGCCGCAGTCCTCGATCCATGCCGGCCGGCTGTGCGGCAGGTCACGCGCTAACTGTTCGGCGTAGTGCGCCGGCATCAGCCGATCCTGCCGCCCCCAGACGATCAGCGTGGGGGTTTGGATCGCGGGGATGGCGTTCGGTAGGTCGCTATCGGGTGGTGTGGCCGTGATCGCTAGGAGCGTGGCGGCACTGCCCCGCACGCGGCGCGGCGCCAGGTAGCCCGCCAGCGTCTCCGGCGTCAGGCGACTAGGGTCATGATAGACAGCGCGCAATCCTTGGGCGAAGCGCGCATCATCGTAAAAAGTGTTCGCCAGCAAGAGGGTACCCAGCGGCGTGCGGCGCAGGAGTTCGCCCAGTAGCGGCGCGGGGCTGCCACCTCGCCCATCATAGCCCGCCACGGCATCCACCAGCACCAGCCGCGCCACTCGCTCCGGCGCATCCCACGCGCATTGCAAGGCCACTGCTCCACCCAGCGAATTGCCGACCAGGGTGGCCTGCCGGATGCCGAGCTGATCCAACAGCCCCCACACGTGGGCCGCTCGCCGCCGCAGCGTATGCACCCGCGCCGTGCTGCGCGCCGAATAGCCGAAGCCCAGCAGATCGAGCGCGATCAGCCGGTATTCGCCCGCCAGCGCGGCCATCGTGGCGCGCCAACTGATCGTGTTGGAGCCGAAGCCGTGGATCAGCACCAGCACCGGCGCGGCGACCGGTCCAGCTTCGACATAGTGCAGCCGGAAGCCGCCGACGCTGACAAAGTGCCCATCGGGGGCCGCCGCTTCGGCTGTGGAGTCTTCGATAGCGGCGATGCGGCGGCCGGCTTGCCCGACGGCAAGGCTCAGGGCCGCCCCACCCGCTAACGCCCCTACGCGGGTGGCGCGCCCGACCCATGTGCCTGCGCGGTTCGTCATGGTTGCTCCTCAGCCGCCGG
>JBBRPH010000086.1:0-16827 GCA_038228295.1 Chloroflexia bacterium
GCCGACATCGTGACCATAAGCGGTCAGCCGGTAGACATTGACCATGGCGGCTTCCTGATCATCCGTAAGCCCTGGCCGTCTATGATGCGAACGATCTACCATGACCCGGATCGCTACCGCACCTACTGGACGACGATTGACGGCGTGTATTTCGCGGGCGATGCGGCGCACAAAGATGCCGACGGTTATTTCTGGGTACAAGGTCGTGTGGACGACGTGATCAAAGTCTCCGGCCACCGCCTGGGTTCGATGGAGATCGAGTCGAGCCTCGTCAGCCACCCCGCCGTGGCGGAAGTCGCCGCCATCGGCCTGCCTGACGAGCTGACCGGCGAACATATCAAGGTCTATGTCATCTTAAAGACCGGGCACCAAGCCAACGACGAGCTACAGGCCGCGCTCAAAGCCCATGTGCGCCACGAAGTCGGCCCAGTCGCCGTGCCCAAAGTGATCGAGTTTGTGCCCAGCCTGCCCAAGACGCGCAGCGGCAAGATCATGCGCCGTTACATCCGCGCCCTGGCCCTCGGCCAAGATCCGGGGGATCTGACCACGCTGGAGTCGTAGGGCGGGCGATGGGCGGCATGAAACGTGAAATGTGAAATGTGCAACGTGATGACGGTTAGGTATAGTGTGGCGACGTGGTTTGTTGAGCTAAAAGAGCGCCCCTGGCTGCGTGCGGGGGCGTTCTTCTTTTTGCGCGACTTGCAAGAGTTAGAGCGTGTTTAACGGGGGATTCAATTGTGCAACCCGCGACCCGGAGCAGCGTTCTATGAAGGATGACCGGTGCGAAGGGGAGGCCACACAAGAAGGAGCCTGATCATGCGCGAATGTCGTCCGGCGGTCCGCCCGTCACTGGGGATCCAGGTGGGTAGTGGACTGCTCATCTTGCTGGCGCTGGGTGCGGGGTTGACCCTCCACCACCCGGCCATAGCCCAGACCGCCGGCCCCGCGTGGCGCGACACGGGCCTCGCCATCCCTGGCGATTTCTGCTTTGATGCCACCCGCCCCCACGTTATTGTGGTCGGCCAGCCCCCGGACAACATCGTCGCCTATAACTGGGTGACCGGTGCCCAGACCCGGCTGGATGGCCTGCCCTACCGCTACTGTAACCACAGCGACTCGCAGGAACCCGCAGAGGTGCTGCCCAATGAGCAGCGCACCGCCGGGCGGTTTTTTTTGCCGGACGGCCCCGCCAACTCCCTGCGGATTACCTATGCGGCCCAGGATGACACTTCCCTTGCCTATGCTTTCACGCCGGCCGGGGGGCGTAGCTACGATCCGTCGCTGCTGCACGCTAGCAGCGACGGCGGCCGCACCTGGGAACTGCGGAGCAGCCCCGAACTGCAAGGGCAAGCGACGAGCCTCGCGGCCGCCGACGAGGATGCCCGTGTCCTCTACGCCAGCGTGGTGACGGCGGACCCCACGAGTAAGTACGATGCCAACTATGCGATATACTATTCCTCGGATACCGGCCGCACCTGGGCACCGCGCTATCGGGGACAGGCGCGGCGCATTCCGACCCCAGGGGATACACTTAACCCGTTTGTCAAACTCGAACCGGTGCCGAATGCGCCCGCCGACACAGTGATGATCTCGATCAGTGACAGTCCCGCCGGCTCTAGCGCCTACACCACGCTCCGGGTGTCGCAAAATGGCGGCCGCACGTTCCAACTGGTTGGTCGGCAGGCTTTACGGGAAGATGTGCAGGTCGTCTACACGCAGGATAGCCTCGTGCGCCTATCCTATGATACGGTGCAACCGGTACTCCAATCGCTTAGTCACGGCGACGATTATTGGAAGCCACTGCCGAACCCTCTACCACCGCGCCCACCCAGCGACCCCCGCAATGCCACCCTCGGCGTGGCGCGCCCCGCCCCGGCCAATCTCTTCCTCAACCAGGGGCTGGGCCAAGTGTGGTACTCGCCCGACAGCGGGCACACTTGGCAGGCGTTCGCCGCCGCTGCGACGCAGCCGCAGGCGACCATCTACGTCAGCCCCTACCTGCCGCTCACCCTGCTCGAAGTGCGCGACGGCCGGCTTCAGGTACTCGATCTGCCGGATGCCGGCCGCAGTCTCCTGCGCCCGGTGGTGCCCAGTGGATCGCCTGACGGCCAATTCTTCGCTGCCACGGGACACAATCTGGCGGGTGCCTTCGGTGCCTATTGGGCAGCGCACGGTGGATTGGCCCAGCAGGGCTACCCGCTGACCGAGGCGCACCGGGAAATCGCCGCCGACGGCAACGTGTACCAACTGCAGTATTTCGAGCGCGCCGTCTTCGAGTATCACCCGGAGAACGCGCCGCCCTACGATGTGCTGCTCAGTCTGCTGGGGGTGGCCGCCTACGGGCAACGCTACGGCCCGGCGGGTGCCCCCGGCCAGCACGTCAACCCCGCGAACGCCCTCCTGTTCTCGGAAACCGGGCACACCGTCGGCGGAGCCTTCCGCGCCTATTGGGAAGCCCACGGCGGCGTGGCCTAGCAGGGCTATCCGATCAGCGAGGAGTTTGCGGAGCGCAACGCGCTGGACGGCCAGACCTACACCGTGCAATACTTCCAGCGCGCCGTCTTGGAGTACCATCCAGAGAATGCGGGCACGCCCTACGCAGTGCTGTTGAGCCAACTCGGGCGCTTCCAGGCCCAGCATACCTTGCTGACCCCGGCCCCGGCTCCATAGTGGAAGATCCGCTTATCTGCTACAGGTCACGCTGCACCCTACCCATTGCCCAACTTCACCCGTTCGGCCCCGCACCCGGCGCATGGACGGGGGTCGGGGTAGCAGTCGGGCCGGCAGCGGGCGTGGGGCTGGCGACCGGCGTAGGACTGGCGACCGGCGTGGGCGTGGCGGGCGGGGTAATGGTGCCGCGCGCGACCATCGCTAAGTGTAATGGGATGTTCTTCCAGGCGTAGGCTACGTTGTTGCCGTTGTCTTCGCCGTAGCCGGTGAAGCGGTTGCCGTAGGGGTCGTTGAGCAGCAAGTAGCCGTTGGCCGTGTAGCCGCGCGCCACCAGGATATGGCCCGACGCGGTGAGCATCGTGCCCAGCACCACCGGGTAGCCCTTATCCAGCTGCGCGGTGATCGCCGCCCACGAAGCGTCAATATAGCTCGTCTGTACATCATACAGGTTCAGCACGTCAATCATCACTTCCCAGCGGGCTAAGGCGGTATTACCGACAATGGTGCCGTATAGCCCCTGTGTGTGGTGCCCGACCGGGTCAGCCCCCGCCGCGCTGAAGGTGCGCCCCTTGTACGTGAACGGCGTGGTGACATATTGGCCGTAGAACTTGCCGTCTAGGGGAATAGTGAGGGTCGGTGTGACAGGGGCGACAGGCGTACCCGACTTGCTGATGGCCGTAGTCGGAATAAAGGTCGGTGTGGCGACACTGTGCGCGGTCAGGCGATCCTGCGCACTGAGGCGGGCCTGCCCGTCGCTGAACGGCCAGGGAGTCAGGCGGCCGTAGTAGGCCAATACCATCGCCACCGTAGTCGGTCCACAGGCCCAGTTGCCGTTGAAGGCTACCCCGGTGTCCCAAATCTGGTTGACGTAAGGCAGTGCTAGGTCTTTGGCCGGCTGCTTATCGGCGGCCGGCGCGTTACCGACATAGCGCGTGCGGATCAGGTTACCGGCGGCGGTGTCAAGCGTAAGCAGGCGTGTTGCCGGGCCGTCGGCATCGGCCAACAGCGCGTAGCGACTATCATCTGACCAGGCGATAGGCGCCAAGCCGTTGACGGCGGCGGGCAAGCGCCAGCGCCGGCCGGTCGTCGCATCGGCATACCAGGCCATACCCGATTTGCCGCCCGACATGAGCAGATGGGTGCCGGCAGGGTTCCAGGCCAGCACCGGGTAGGCTTCGCCTAAATCGTGTAAGGTGTGGAACGCGCCCAGGCCGTCGCCGACCACGATGCCCGGCGTGTCGTCTTTGGCGAGTCGGTGGATCGGTTTGGCGGGGGGCGGGTTCAGGCCGTCGGCTAACGGCCCTAAGTCGCCTACCGCCGGCGCGGCAAAGCGCGCCGATAATGGTCCGGCCCCACTGATCACGGCGCTGGAAGCGACGGCAAAATCGCTATATTGTAGGCCGCTAGGGCTGGATCGCACCACCGGCAGCGCCTGCCCGGTCAGCGCTAGGCTCCAGAGGTCGGGTGGGGCCTTGCCGCTATCGTCGTCATCGCGAGCATAATACAGCCCATTGCCGTCGGGACTCCAGCCTAACAGACGCGCGTTCACGCCGCCCACTTTGCGGGCACCGCGCGCATCAGCCCCCACCACCCAGAGCGTGCCGCTGCCCTGATCGGCCACAGCGGCTTGCGGCCCGGCCACGGTGTAGGCCAGGGATTTGCTGTCGGGTGACCAAGCGAACGCGCCGATGCCCACCCCGGCACTGTGCGACAAGGTAACGGTGATCGCCTTACCGGCAGGCACATCAATAATCCGCAGGCTAGAGCCGCCGGTACGGTCGCCCGCCACGCGCACGGCCACATGACCACCATCGGCGGCCATTTTGGCGGTTACATCGCTGAAGCCCACACCGGCCACGCCGATACGCGCCAGGCGCGTTTCTTTGCCCGCAGCGTTCCGCATCACGTCATAGGCGGCCGGCCCGCTGACGGTGACATATACATAAGGCGGCAATGCCGGACCGGTCGCCGCCTGCGTGTCCAGCGAGACCACGCCGAGCCGGCCGGGCAGAGCCGCCGATAGCAGCACTACCAATAGCAACGCGCGGCTGCGCCGATAAACTGCGGGCACGGTAAACGCGGCACCGGGCAACGGGAGTCGGATCATCTAGCTCCTGATGCAAATCCTGGGCAAGATGTGCAGCACACATCCCCACTAGCCAAGGTGGACAAAGCGCTCCGACCGGTGCAGAAACGTTCTTCCAAGCAGCCCCGGCCTTGCGAATCATACCAGACCGCCTTACGCCATGTCAAGCGCATTGTGCCTGAAAACCGGCCTAAAAAGCGGGCTAGTGACGGACTAAGCAAGCTATGGGCTATCCGGCCGGCGCGTGCGTTAGAGATTTTTGCAAGATCCAGCAAGGATCTTCGACGTGAATGAGTTGCCCAACCGCATCCAGGTAGTCCCAGCCGTCGTTTTCCTCGCCGATCACTCGGTAGCCTTGCCGTACATACAAGCGCTGGGCCGCCGTGTTGGGCTTGCTCACGCTCAGTTCTGCGACAGCGAATCCCTGTTGCTGGAAGATGTCTTCTGCCATCGTGAGAAGGCGTGTGCCGATGCCCTGGTTTTTCCACGACGGCATCAGGCGCAAAGCCCAAATAACTCCGATGTCTGCCGAGCGTTTGCGGGTGAAGTCCAGCCAAACCTGACCGATAGGAAAACTCTTCACCACCACCACCAACATCAACACGTCTCCCGCCGTTTGGCGAGCGAACGTTTCCTGGAAGATGCTACGATACTCTGTGAAGAGGCCAAACCACTCCAGGCTACGTAGGTCCGCCTCCTTGCATTGCCGGATTGTGATAGAGAACGTAATTTCAAATTCATTCAACACAGGCAGCCGGCAATTCAGCACTCAGCACTACTGCCTGCTCGGCCACACGCGCTAAGTGGACGGCCGGCAGCGCCCCCAGCAGCGGGCGCTGCGCCGGCCAGAGGTCGGCCAGCGGTTGCAGCACAAAGCGGCGTTGCAAAAGGCGCGGGTGCGGCAGGGTCAGGGTGGGCGTAGTCAGGGTGAGATCATCATAGAGTAAAATGTCGAGATCCAGCGGGCGCGGCCCCCAGCGCGGTCCAGCCTGTCGCCCGGCGACGGCTTCCAGCCCCTTAAGCGCGGCCAACAGATCGGCTGGAGCCAGGGACGTGTCAAGCAGAGCCACGCCGTTGAGGAACGGCGGGTGGTCGGTTACGCCCCACGGTGCGGTTTCATAGAGACGGGACACAGCCAATAAGCGGCCCGCTGTTGCCGCCGGTAGCGCCGCCAGAGCCGCCTGGATTGTCGCACCCCGGTTACCCAGGTTGGAGCCGAAGCCCAGATAAACGTGCGCCATATTGTGCCCTAGCGGCTCCAGGAGAGGCGCGAACCTGCGTCCACGCCGGCCGCGCTTGTGACCTGCTGAGGCGCGTCGAGGCGGTAGGTGCCGGCAACGGCCTGGACAGCGGCCACGAAGACCTGGAACCGCTCATCCTTTTCGGCCAAAAACGCGAGCCGGCTGCCATCGGGCGAGAAAACCGGGGCGCGCGCGCGGCCCAGATGGGTGAGTTGCACAGCAGGGACCGAGCGGTCGCTAGGCACAGCCCAGAGGTCGGTGCTGCGCCCGGTGCGCCCGGCATAAGCCACCCACCCCCCCGTGGGCGCGGGTGCCGCGTCATAGGCGCCATCAGCGGGGGCGGCCACTTCAGCCCATACACCGCTACTGCGATCCAGCCGCCACACTTCAGCCTTACCGCTACCGAAGCTGGTACCCAGCACCGCACCGTCTGCCGCCGGCCGTGGATCTTCGAGCGGCGGCGCGGGCGGACTGGTTTGCAAGCGGCGGGCACCGCTACCGTCGGCACCCACGGTCCACAGCACCGGTGCGTCGGTGCCGCCGTCCGACGTATAAAACAACGCACTCCCGTCCAGGGTCCAGACCGGGTCAAACGCCCACACAGCACGGTCAATAAACGCCTTGCTGCCGGTTTCGCCCGGCGGGCGATTATTGGTCAGGAATTGCGGCGCGCTTCCTCCGCCCGACGGTTGGATGACGAGGTCGGAGAAGCTGTAATCGTAGCGCACGTAGGCCAATTGCGCGCCGTCGGGCGAAAGCGCCGGCGCGCCGTCATGCCCGCCCTGTGTCACCTGCCGCCCCGCCCCGCCTTGCCAAATCCAGATATTGCCCGCCACCACATAGGCCAACCGCCCGCTCACCGTCGGCGCAGGCAGCGAGGCCGGCCGCGCCGTCTGCGCGCCCCAGCCCGCGAGCAGCGCCAGCGCCGGCAGCAGCCCCCCGGCGAGGCGGGCGCGGCGGGCGCCGTGGGGTAATCGGTTGTTGATTGGTAATTGCATAGCTGTTACTGTCCTTTGCCGTAAAAGCACTATCACCCGATGAGTTTCTGTCGGATCTGGATGAGCAACAAACTCAAGCGATAGTTTCACTTTTCATGCAACCGACATGGGATATGCGCCGCCCACCAGTATACGCCAAAGAATTGTTAGATATACTGTACGGACAAGTCCCAAAATGTATAGAGTTAGGGCGCGATTGGTTAGCAATCGGTCCTAGCGAATGATTCACCCCGCCTGCCGTTGCGCTAGCAGGCGCTCATAGAGACGGTAGGCCAGCGGGCGGTAGACGAAATCCCAGGCGCCGGGGTAGGTGACTTCGCGGCCGCCGAAGCCCTGCTTGAAGCGGTAGACCCCCCACAACCCCTGGCGCTGGTTCGGGTTGTCACCCGCAGCGGGGGCTTCGGCGGTGGGATCGTCGGGGATGCCCCAGAAGTCGTAGCGCCGGCAGCCCTGCGCGCGGGCCCAACGCATCGCTTCCCATTGCAACAAGTAGGTCGGCATATGTTCACGGCCCGTGTCACTGCTGGCCCCGTACATATAGATCGCCTCTGCGCCAAAGGCAAAAGCCATCAGCCCCGCCAGCGGTTGCGGGTGGTCGGGGTGGTACGCCAGCAGCAGCATCGCCTGGGGTGCGCTGCCGTCGCCGGCTGCCGCAGACGGTCCGAATTCGGTCAGCGCAGTCTGGTAATAGTCGAGGTTGTGGACCGCAAACTCATCGCGGGTGCCGGTCACGGTCATCAGGTCATAGAAGGCTTGCAGGTCCGTGGGTGTAGTAGCCGAACGTACCGTCACGCCGCGCCGGCCCGCTAGGCGGATGTTGTAGCGCGTCTTAGGCTTCATCGCGGCCAGCAGCGTCTCTTCCGGCGCAGTGGGGTGCAGATCCAGCAGAATCGTGCGAAGGGGCTGCACACGGCGCGCGAGGCGAAAACCGGCGGCGGCCGGCATCCGGGCGAGGCGCGGGTCAGCTTCGCAATTCGGCTCAATTTTGAGGAAGATCGCGCCGCGCCGGCGGCAGAGGCTGTGCAGCCCGGCCAACAGCGCCACGGTGGGCGGTTGCGCTTCGTCGAAGGCCATCACCGGCCCGCGCGGTACGTAGGCCACCGAGATCGGCATACCGCGTGCCGGACGGCGGAACAACACGCCCGCCGCTGCCTGGATTGCGCCGTCACGGTCACGGACCGCTAAGCGCGCCGGGGTCCATCCCTGACCGTGCTTGAAGCGGCCCCAGCCCCACGATTGGAGCAGATGGCCGCCGGCGTGGCCGGCCACGAAACTATCCCAGGCTGCCGCGTCGCTGGGCGGCACCAGGCCCACACGCCAGGGCGCAGGAGTACGGGGAGGTTTGGTCATAGCGGCGTACTATAGCGCACCCGACGCTGGGCTGTCAAGCCGCCAAAAGCGTTCGGCATAGGTCGCACCGACCGACGCGGCCGCGACAGCAGCGGCATATTTCCGCACAGCAGCCGGCATCGTGTCCACGGGGGTGAATAGACCGCTCAGTTGCGACGAATAGGCGGCAATAGCTGCGATTTTAACTTCCAGCGTTGCGCTAATGTCGTAATAGATCGGTACAGCGGGTTGCCCATCGGCGGCCCAGCCCAGTTCGACGAAGCGCGTGGCGTGGGCGGCGGGCTGGGCGGCATACGGATAGTCCTCATAGTGCAACACGGTCCAGCCCACCGCCGCCAGCAGCCGCGCCGCCTGGAACGTCAATTGGTGGTCCACATGGCGGCCCAGAGCTAGCGGCGCGTAGACGGTTAGATCAGGGCGGGGCACGCCGCCCAGGATCACCTGGAGATCGGCGGCTACGCGACCCGGCAGATCAGCTTCATCGGCGTGGATTGCGCCGAATAGTTGCGGGTCGTTCACGTAGCGGTCGGCTCGGTAGATAGCATCGGGGTAGTCCAGCAGGGTAAGATCGAGGCTCAGCCGCGCGGTGCCGATAGCTTCTTCGGTGCGGCGCGCACGGTTCGCCTGCGCCGGATCTCCGTCGCCCCAACGGCTGTGCTGGTGTCGGACGTGCGCCGTTAGGGGTGCGTCCGGCGGCAGCGGCGCGGCAAAAATCGTGATGCAGCGACCGCGCGCACTCGTAGTGGTCTGGGCCGCTGCCAAGCCGCCACACGACAGCGCAATATCGTCGAAATGGGGCGACAGATAGACATGGTACATAGCTTATGGTTCCTCTTGGCGATCCATCTGGGGCTGGGCTAGAGTCAGGTCGCCGGGCAGCGACCCGGCGCAGGTGAAAGGCACCGGTACAAGCGTACCGTTCTGCGCCCGATACGCGCTCAGGGCCAAGCGGTAGGCGCCCGGCGGGGCAGTGGGCGGCACGGTGATCGCCAGATCGTCACGCGGCGCGGCGCGGACGGTCCAATGCGGCCAGGGCGTCCCAGCGGCGGAACCGGGCGGCAGGTCAGCCTGCCAAACCGCCCCGCCCGCCGGGTCTAGTAGGCGCAGGCTGAACTTAAGGTCGGGCTGCGGAGCGGTGCCGGCGGCCGGCGCGGCCCAATAGAGGCTGATCGGTTGGCTATCGCCGGGCACGAGGCGGCGACCGTCGCCGGGCAGCCAAACTCCGCGCAGACGGGGGCCACCGGCGGATGTGCAATCACGCACCTGTAGCGGTTCGGCAGGTGGCGGGCGTGGCACCCACAGGAAACGCACATCCCGATACTTGAGCTGATATTCGGCCTGCAAGGCGGCCAGCACGGCGGGCGACCAGCGCGGCGTGAACGTCTCCTCGGCAATATCGTGCTCTAGGATCAGCATCCCGAAGCGATGCCGCCGGATGTCGGCCAGTAGCGTACTCTCATCCCAGCGCCCGGCGGCGGCCTGGATCGTCATCTGCGCCGGATCGTCATAGGGCAACTGCTTCCCCGCCTGCAAGGCTAGCCGGCCGTCTTCGGCCAGCACTGGGCGGCCCCGCACAGCCGCAACTTGGCCGGCTAGTATCTCCAGCCGCGCCGCCTTTTCGTCAAGCGGCTGGCCCAACGGCGAGTACCAAGTTTTGAGCGGCGCGAATAGCCCGCCCTGCACCAGCAGCAACCCCACTGCCCCCGCCAGCGGTAACACGGCCCAGCGCCGCAGCGTCGCCCATTCCGCCAACCGGCCTAGCCCCACCCCTACCAACAGGCAAGCCGCTAGCAGGCCCGGCAGCAGGTGATTGTAGTTGGCGTGCGGCGAGAGGTTGGTCCAAGCGGTCAGTGGCAGCGTGACCAGCGCATAGCAGACCGACAACGGCGGCACCCGGCGCGTCCGCACCGCCGCGCCGAGGCCGCCGACCAGCACCACGCCTGCCCCGATCAGCAGCGGCCACGCCTCGCCCGCCAGAGCCGCCACGTTCTTGCCCAGCCGCGCCGGGGTCAGCGGCTCGGCTCCGGCCATCAATAGGTGGGTCAACAGTTGCCCACCCAGGGCCTCGTTCAACAACAACAACGGTCCGCCCAACGCCGGCACCGCTATCATACACCAGCGCCGGCCCGCGCGCCCCCGCCCCAAAGCGACGATCCCACCCGCCAGCAACGGAGCCAGTGCCGTCTGCTTGGTCCACACCGCCAGCACCAACGGCACCAGGGCCGGCCAGGCCAGACGGCCCTCTCCCCGCTGGGGAGAGCGAGAGACTGCCGCGCCCGACCGCCAGGCCCAGGCGAGCATGGCCCCGCCCAGCGCGCCGAAACCGAGCGCCAGGCTGTCTTGCTTGTAGAACGTGGCCCAGACGATGACCGGGCCGAGCGCCAGCCAGACGGCAGCGGCCACAGCGCCGGCCAACCAGCCGACCCAGCGCGAGCGCGTTTCGGCCACTGTCCAAGCAACCAGCGATCCGGCCGCCAACAGCGTACCGCCCAGTTCGAGTGCGCGCCCGCTCCACAGGTTCAAGCCCCACACACGCAAGGCCGCCGCGTTGAGGGCGTAGAATAGCGGCGGGTAGAGCGACGAGGCAAAGTGGTCGGGGGTGAGCGGTGGGTAGGGCGACCGGCCGTGCGCCAGCAGCCACGAGGCGTGCAGAATGATCCCTTCGTCGAAATCAAGCTGCCAGGGGAAGGCCAGCACCGCCGCGCTATGAGTGACAAACAGACCCAGCCGCGCGACCAATACCGGTAGGGGCAGTAGCAACAGCATCATGGGAAGCCAGGCGGAGAGACGCACACGCATGGCCCGATTATACCCGATGCGCCCCATTGCAGCCCACCGGGGCGTAGCGTATAATTGGCCGAATTATGAACACCCAGCCCCGCCCCGCCCCTGAGCCTGCCCCGCTGCTGATCCGCGCCCTGCGGGTACTGGGGCCGGGCCTGCTGTTCGCTGTCCTCACCATCGTCATGACCTGGCCGCTGGCGACCGATCCCGCCCACAGCATCATCAGCGGCATCACCGCCGATGCCGATGTCAGCCGCTGGGATCTTTGGTGGCTCAAAACGGCACTGCTGGACCACCACAGCAATCCGTTCTACACGGATCTGCTTTATTATCCCTACCGCACCGCCGACCACCCGCTGCCGCTTTACTATCACACGCTGCAGCCGTTGAACGGCCTCTTGGCGCTGCCGATTTTGCTGCTGACGGATGCCATGACGGGGCCGACGCTCGCCTTTAACCTGCTGGTGCTGGGCCATTTCATCGCTACCGGCTGGGCCATGTACGCGCTGGTGCGCTATCTCACCGGCAGCGTCACGGGCGGCCTCGTCGCCGGCACGCTGTTCACCTTCAGCCCCTTCCACCAATACCACCTACACGAGGCGCAACTGGAACTGATCCCGCTGGAATGGGCACCGCTGTTCTTGCTGTTCCTGCACCGCCTGCTGTACGCTCCACCCGGTAGCCGCAGGCGCGATGCATTACTGGCGGCGGGCGGCCTGATCGCCGCTAGCTACACCAGTTGGTACTGGGCACTGTATCTATTACTTGCCGGAGCCGGGCTGACTCTCTGGCGCATCCTAGTGGAACCGAAGACGTGGCGACGCGCCGTCCAAGCTTGCGGCGCGGTGCTGCTCGGCTGGGTGGTGGTCACTGGTCCGTTCCTATGGGCCACCGCCCGCGCCGCGAACGACCCGACGTTTGAGTTAGTCAGCGGCCTGGACTACGAGGTGCGCTTTTCGCTCAATCCCCTGGATCTGATCTGGGTCGCCAAAGATACGCGCCTGACCCCCGCCGTTTGGTTCATGGGCACGCTGGGTCTCAGCACGCTGCTGCTGAGCGCGCTGGGCGTGTTCAAAAGGCGCCCTGCGCTGGGCGGCATACGCAAGAGCGACTCAACTAAAAACGAGACGGCGGGCAATGATCCTAGTACCGACGCCCACTCCGCACTCCACCCAGCGCAGGGCGCCCTATTTTGGCTCGCTCTCGCCCTCGCCGGCGCGGTGCTGGCGCTGGGGCCGTACCTCAACCTGAACGACGCGCAGGACGTGGCCCATAGCACCGGCATTCCCCTGCCCTATTTGCTGGTGCGGAACCTGCCGTTCCTGTCTATCGCCCGCGTGCCGCGGCGCTTCGCCTTGCTAGCAAACCTGGGCCTGGATATACTGGCCGGAGCGGGCGCAGCCTATCTGACGGCGAGAGCACGAGACTGGGCGGCACGCTGGGGCGCGCAGGCGGTGCGCGTGGCAACCGTAGCTGCTACCCTGGTTCTGCTGGCCTGGCCGTTGGCCGAATTCGCCGTGCTGCCCCAGCCGCTGCACCCGGTCGTGCTCTCGCCGTTCTTCAGCCGCTTGGCCGCCGAACCGGGTGCGCGGGCGCTGTTGGAACTGCCGATCACCACGCACTATCTGCGTGACCACCAGCGGATGCTCTACCAGACCGTCCACGGTAAGCCGATCATCGGGGGATATGTGGCGCGACGTGTTTATGATTACTATCTGGACGACTCAGATCCCTTCTTCCTCTTTCGTGATCTAACCCTGCCGCTCACACGCGACATCTTGCCGCCGCTTTCGCCCATCGCGGTGCTGAATTATTATGATATGCCCTATCTGGTGGCCTACAAAGACGATGAAAGCTACATCGGCAACAACGACCGCGAGGAAGTGCTGGCCTATACCCGCCGCCTGTTCCCTGATCCCACTGCGGTGGTGCAAGACGACGCACAGTTGACGGCCTATCGCGTGCCGACTCTGCCACAGTCCGGTCCGTTGGCCTGGGCAGGTAATGGTTGGTATGCGCCGGAAGGCGACGCGACACACAGCTGGCGCTGGAGCAGCGCGGCAGACGCACACCTGTTCCTGCTCGGCAAAGCGCCGGCGGTGGGGCCGCTACGCTTCCGGGCAGCGACGTTGCAGGGCACAGCACACCTAACCGTCACTGTTAACGGGCAGCCGTTAGATACGGTGCGGCTAGGACCGGGCGAGCAGAGCTACGACCTGGGCACGCTGCAACTACCGGCGGGCCTGACCACGCTTAACTTCCACAGCGACCAACCGGCGCAATCTCCGCCCGGCGGCGGCCGGGATCAACGTCCGCTCGGATTCTTGCTTACGGCGGTACAGCTCCCCGGCCTCGCAAAATAAAGCACACCGCTACAAGTATGTGCTCTGAAGGGATCAGCTATTACTGCCGCTTTTGCAGCACTTTGGCGCGTGCCGGCCGCAGCCCGCGATCCGATGACCACATCGCGTAGGGAGCCATAGTCAGCCCAGCCAGGGCCAATAGTACCGTGTCGTAGTTGACCCGCCAGTCGACGAAATCGCGCCACGCCTGTTCGCGGTCGGCTTTGAGCGGCACCCCGCTCGTTGCCAAGTCGTCACAAGCCGCATCAAACTCGGCGCGGGTGATGCTGATCGCATCGCCCGGCTGCGGGGTAGCATTATAAGAGATGCCGAAAAAGTCGGCGATGCGGCGCAAGGCAATGTAGCCGGCCCGGATGCACAAGTCGGCGTGCGGGTCACGAGGAACATCCAACGTTGAGTTCGCCAGTGACGCAGCATCTAGGATCGTGCCCGCCGCCGTCACCCATGAGCGATCCGGCTGAGGTGAGCGGAAAAAGGACAGGGCGGCCAGCGAGGTATGGCTCTCTTCCACATCGGCAAACCAGATTTCCCACGTCACCCACAGATCGCCCATTTCGCTCAGATTGTGAATGCGGTGGTAGCGCTGGAACATTTCGATAGCCGAAGGCGGCGACCCGGCGCGCACCTCCAGCATTGTCACGGCCGTCTCGCGCCGGGCGAAAGCGGCATACATCGTCGGCAGGTAAGCAATCAGCAAGGCTACCAGCACCAGGCCGATACTCGCCTCCACAAAGGCCATACCCACCGCCCACGGCGTATCGAGCGTGGCGAAACCCAGCGTCAACAGCGACGATCCGCTCATCTTCGCCGCGTCGGGCGGTTCGCTACCGCCGGCCCAAAACATCGCAGCAAAGCCGATCCACACCAGCAGCAGCCACATCGGGGGCAAGGCCAACAGGCTCACCGGCGCGTAAAGCGCCATTGCCCGGTCGCGCGCCGCGTAACTACGCGCCCGATTAGTCCGTAGGTCGAATAACCCGCGTACGACCAGAAACACTACGCGCGTAATTGCATCAGGCGCGCTGCGCGGCAACACAAAACTGACCGTGGCCGACACCAGCGTGCGAAGCACTAGCCACAGTCCCAGCACAAACACCACAACGCGCCCGGCGATCCCGCCGATCAACACCCAATCCATCGTATACCCTTCTAATTGATCCGTGGGCCTAATGCACAAAGCAGCAGCGCCGCAGCACCGCCAGTTTACGTATACCATGTAAACACGCCTACCGGCAAGATCGTAGGCCGCGAAACATGAGACGCGATCAACACTGCCTAACATTCCGCACTCCGCACTCCGCAGTAGCCCGTTCCGTCTTCCGACCGATTGCGTCCGTCCCGGCCTGTGGCGTATAATCGGGGCAACTACCCGGCGCAGCGCAGGAATCGTGTACCTGGCCCGGCGGCCCTCAGCCGCACTCTGCTACCCGGTTGGTCAGTCAGGAGGACTCCCAGATGGACCCCACCCCTACCCCCACGCGCCCCCCGGCGCGCACGCGCATCGCCCCGTCGCCGACCGGCGATCCCCATGTCGGCACCGCCTACCAGTCGTTGTTTAGCTATGCACTGGCCCACCAGACCGGCGGCCGGTTCCTGTTGCGGTTAGAAGACACCGACCAGGTGCGCTTCGACGCCAACTCGGAGCGGCGCATCTTTGCCGCGCTGGCCTGGGTGCACTTGCTCCCCGACGAAGGGCCGGAGCAGGGCGGCCCCTATGCGCCCTACCGCCAGTCGGAACGACTGCCGATCTACCAGGCACACGCCGAGCAGTTGATCGCCGCCGGCCATGCCTATTACTGCTTCTGCACTCCGGAACGGCTAGCCGCCATGCGGAAAGAGCAGGAGGCACGCAAGCAGCCGCCGCGCTATGATCGGCACTGCCTAACCTTGCCGCCGACCGAGGTACAGGCACGGCTGACCGCCGGCGAACGCCGGGTTGTGCGGATGCTGATGCCCGATGAGGGCGTAACCAGCTTCCACGACGTGGTGCGCGGCGAGATCAGCTTCGAGAACCGGCTGCTTGATGATCAGGTGCTGATGAAGTCGGACGGCTTCCCGACCTACCACCTGGCCGTGGTGGTAGACGATCACTTGATGGGCGTGACTGATGTGATACGCGGTGAAGAGTGGATTTCGTCCACGCCGAAACACGTTCTGCTCTACCGCTACTTCGGCTGGGAGTTGCCGACCTACGCGCACACCCCGTTGCTGCTGAACGACGACCGCAGCAAAATCTCGAAGCGCAAAAGCCCCGACAAGACGCGGCTGGAGGGCTTCCGGGAGCGCGGCTTTCTGCCGGAGGCGTTGCTGAACTTCCTGGCGCTGCTGGGTTGGTCACATCCCGACGGCCAGGAACTGTTCAGCTTAGACGAGTTTATCCGCGTGTTTAGCCCCGCTCGCTTGCTCAAAGCCGGCTCGGTGTTCGATATGAACAAGCTGATCTGGATGAACGGCCAGTATATCCGGTTACTGACGGTGGACGAGCTGGCGATGCGCCTGATCCCGTACACCACGCACACGGCGGAGGAAGTGCGGCGCGTGCTGCCGGTGCTGCACGACCGGCTGCGGCTCCTGAGCGAGTTCGATGATCTGGCGGTGATCTTTTTCACCGAGCCGGTGTACGACTCGGCACTCTTCTCTAGCAAGCAGTTCGATGCGCCCGCCCTGGCCGATCACCTCGCCGCCGCACGCGCCTGGCACGCCGATCAGCCCTGGCCGTGGGAAAAAGAGGCGTGGGAAGCAGGCATCCGACAACTGGCCGAGGAGCGCGGCTTCAAGAAGGCCGGCGATCTGTTTATGCTGCTGCGGGTGGCTGTGACCGGGCGCAAGGAAAGTCCGCCCCTCCACGACACCATGCTATTGCTGGGCCGCGAAGCGACGCTCGCACGTATGGACGCGGCGCTGGGAGTGCTACGGGGAGCGTAAAGCGTGGAAATCGGGAGGAGCGTGATCTACGGATCACGCCCCTCTTTTTGATTTCGGCTGTCATGCTTGACCTCTGCCCTCTGACCCTTAATTCAGCATCCCCGCATACGCCGGCAGTTCGGCGTGGTCCAACTCGGTCATGGCGCGGCGCAGCGCGGCGACGGCACGGTGCAGCAGCAGCTTAACGGCACCTTCACTGCGGTCCATCTGGGCGGCGATGTCGGCCAGCGGCACTAGGTCGGGGCCACCGTAGCGCAGCACCACGGCCTGGCGCTGGTCGGCAGTGAGGCGCAGAAGCGCTTGGCGCAGCAGGCGCCGCTCGTAACCGCGCTGTTCGCGGGCTTCCAGGCAAGCATCCGGTCCCGGATCGTCACAGATCGGTTCGAGGAGGGGGAAGAGCGGGTTTTCGA
>JBBRPH010000087.1:0-16610 GCA_038228295.1 Chloroflexia bacterium
CTGGCCTATCTGCGGGACGAGCTGCGCCATGCCACGGACGGCAGCGCCCCCGAGCAACCGGGCTTGTTTTAGGCCATACAGCCCAGCGGGGGGCCATAAGGATGCCGTGTGCGGCGGGTCGGCCCGCCGCACGCTGCCGGCGGGTCGGCCCGCCGCACGCTGCCGGCGGGCGCGGCGAGAAGCAGCGCACGAAAGGAGCGTACCAGGAGGTGGAGGAAGACCTCTACACCCAATTCCATGATGTGTGGTGCGCGATCCCCGTCGCCTTGAAAGCGCCCTGCTATACGACGACCAGCGTCCACCCCTAACGGCGCGGGCGCGGGGTCGGGCCGGCGGGCGCAGTACACCGTTGCTGCCCCTGGCCCGACCCCGCTCCGGTGGTCCCCGCCCTCTGCTTTGGCGGCTTATTTCTATGGTAAAATAGCGTAAGCAAAGAGTAGTTATATTACGCTAACTCCCAAATCGGAGGGCTACATGACCGATCTGGTCCGTATCACGATTCCGTTGGCCGGGCTGCCGGATGCCGCCATTCTGGCCGGGCAATTCGCGCCATCCAGCATTGCCGAGTACCGCGCCGATATTGCCGCGTATCTCGCCTGGTGTCAAACCAACGAGCTACCGGCGCTGACCGCCGCCTCCCTGGCCCGGTGGCGCACCCACCAGGCGCAGGCCACCACCCTCAGCGCGGCCACGATCAACCGCGCCCTGGCCGCCGTCAAACGCCTGGTCAAGGAAGCCGCCGCCCAGGGCTATCTGCACGCCGCTGTCGCCGCCCAGTTTCATGGCGTGGCCGGCGTGAAGGCGAAGGCCCTCAAAGAGCGCCAGCGGTCGCACGCCCGCACGCGCATTACCCCGGCGGATATGCGCCGCTTGCAGGACGCGCCGGATCGCAGCACCTTGAAGGGCGTGCGCGACGCGGCGCTGCTGGCCGTGCTGGCCGGGTTGGGCTTGCGCGCCAGTGAAGCCGCGAGCCTGACGGTCGGCATGATCCGCAAGCAAGGCAGCGGCTGGCTGCTCGATGTGATCGGCAAGGGGCAGAGCGAGGCCCGCGAGGCGCTGCTGTCGGCGGAAGCGCACCGCCTGGTCTTGGAGTGGATCGCCGCGCGGGCGGTCCTCAGTCAGCACGTCTTTACCGCGTTCGGCGGGCGGGGTGAGAGTCGGGCGACCGCCGCGCCCATGTCGGCCACCTCGATCTGGCGCACGGTGCAGACCTATGCCGTCGCCTGCGATCTGGCCCACATCAAACCGCACGACCTGCGCCGCTTTTTGGGGACGCAACTTGCCAAGACCGATATTCGCAAAGCCCAGAAGGCCCTCGGTCACAAAAGCATCGAGACCACCGCCCGCCATCTGGATGACCTGGAAGCGGGGCTATCCGATGCCCTGTATTAAGTAGGGGCTTGGGGCGTGTGTTGTTCGCGTGTATATAATGCGATATGTCGTCTGATGCACTGTCGCACATCACAGCGTTTTATTGTAGTGGATCGTGTCAGGAAAGTTGCATAGCATCCTAAACAGAACGGAAGTCCCGCTTTGCTGACGCGATTCCTTGGTCGGTCCACGGAAGTTCAGCGCAGCTCTAGCGTGATAGCCATTTGTTGCAGAGAAGTGTCGAACCTTTGGGGAGTAGAAGCAGGCTGTACCGCATGAGACTCTGTTGGGCCATTCCTCTGCGGGATCAGAACCAGGCACTACTACGGAATTCTACGGACTTCTGCGGTATCCAGCGATGATTATAGTGCTTAAACAGCGCGCCCGTGTATGGCTAGACGAGCCACCGGTTGTGAGCTATGCGGTTGCGCGAGCAGCGCCTACCCGCACGGTCGGTAGCCCGCAAGGAAACGAAGTACGCCGCAGTTGAGTTGTGCAAACCTCGCCGCATGATTATATATGAAGCTGCTCTGTTGTGCTCATCGGCCCCTATTTTAACCTGACAGTACCATTCGTTTAGGGCGGCTGGCTAACCGAGATAGTTGTAGGCGGAGTCGTGAACTACTAGCGGCTGCGTGTGGGCTTGCATCCGGTAGGCTCCATGGCCGAAGACAACCGCCTTCCCAATATGGGTCAGTGCGCCGGTTAACAACACGAGCCGTACTAGCGGTGGGACATCCTGGTAGGTCGCTTGGCCGACGAGTCCGCCTAATGTCATGTGTTGCCCCGTTGCGCCGGAGGTGCGGGACCAATCCACCCATTGAGTGTGGGACTGTACACGGGGCACGGCCTGCGCGGCGGCAATCACTGCGCTAAACGGCAGCGGCCACGCACCCGTCCCGAACGTAGTGCAGAGCGTGGAAATGCGCCGCAACGCCGTCCGTACCAGCACATGGCATTCTGCGCTGGTGACCAGTTGGCCGTTATACTTCATCCGCAAAGGCGTGATAAACTGGAGGGTGATCTGCGGCGGGAGTGCTTGGGCTGCTGCGACCAAGTCCGCGCCACTGACGGTGATCCACTGATTCTGGAGTACACCATCCACCAGCAGTGGCGCGTGCCGGCCGGTCAAGGGGCTGTAGCTGGTCGCGGCTACTAACACTGCCCGGCCGCGGCGCAGCCCCAAGCCCTGCGCGCCTAGCGTCTCAAAGGCAAACAAGATGTGGGGCAGATAGGTCTGGGCGCGCCCCGCGAGCATTAGGTCGAACACCAACCGATCGCCCGGCGCATAGTGGGTCTGATCGCCGAGCGGCGGCAGCACGGCATAGGGGCGGGGCGCATCGCGCAGCCCCTGCAAATCCGACGCACCTTCCTCGGCTTCTGGGGCAAACACCGCCCGGTAGGCACAATTCGCGGCACGGGAGCAGGGCCGGCCCTCTCGACAGGCCGGATCGCAGAGGGCCGCCTTGAGCGCCCGGCCCAACCCCCCGCGTAACAGCGCCCCCTTCCAGCGCGGCAACACCAGCGGCTCGGCGGCCTGATAGGTCAGGCGCAGCAGCAGCAGGGTCAACGGGGGAGGCGGTAGGATCTCCGGTAACATGGGCACATCGAATCCTTATTGTTCGACCTCTATGTACGCTGGTACTATAGCACCCAACGGGTGGGTTGACAAGCTGGCGCGGTGGCGCTATACTCCATGCCATCTAGCCCATCCATACTTTTCATCGCCCCGAATCAATCGTGCCTGCTACGTCTCACTAGCTTTCGCGAGATGTGATATGAGCCTAAGTGGATCTAAACTCAAGCAATTGGAAGCTGCGTTGCTTACCGCCTTTCCCGGAGAAGGTGATCTCCTACGATTTGTGACTTACTCTGATCCTATTTCTGAGGCCGCGACTAAAATCACAGCTGGTAATCTTCAGAACCAAAGCTTTGCCCTAATTCAATGGGCTTTAGCAAACGGTAAACTTGATGATTTAATCAATGAAGCGGAGAATGCGAATGGCGGCAATCCTGAACTAAAGGCATTTATCGCTGAGTACAGACCTGATGCAATACCTATACAACCAATTCCTTGTCCGTACCCTGGTCTGCGAGCCTTTGATGCAGCAGATGCTCCGTTCTTCTTTGGCCGTGAGGAAGAAATTAATAATATCGCTCAACTTCTTAATGATAGTCAGCTTGTAGTTTTAGCTGGCCCATCAGGATCGGGGAAAACTTCTCTCATTTACGCTGGCTTGTTGCCGCATTTGGAAAAAGAGCAGCCCGGTATCTGGCATATAGCAAATGTGCCAGTTAGTGTTGATCCTACGAGTACATTAGCTTACTTGCTTGATTTTGATGGAAACCCAGATAATGCGGCGGAAGCTGTGAATCAATTAGTAAAAACTCATAACGCACAACGAATCTTAGTGGTGATAGACCAGTTCGAGCTTATCTTTAGAATCACTGCTAATTCAGTAAAACGAGATAAATTTTTTGCCCTGTTATATATGCTTTCTACTATAGAATACTGTCATGTTCTTTTAATCTCTCGTTCTGATTTCTATAGTGAATTGCAAAAAAGCTTTTCTTGGGCAATCGAGCAAAACAGTGCATTGATGCTTGTGGATATTGAACCTATGAATAGAAAAGCACTGGAAGCCGCTATTGAAAAGCCGGCACATTTAGTTCATATAAAGGTAGACTCCGGACTCAGAGTGGAATTGTCTAAAGCTGTGGATAAGGAACCAGGAGCGTTAGTTTGGCTCCAAGCAGTCATACGGCAATTGTGGATGCAACGATCTGCCGATGTTCTAACGCTACAGCTATATGAGCAACTAGGTACTGATCCTGATTATGCTTTGGGTTGGATTTTAGCGGCCCATACTCAAAACGTTTTGGCTAAAGTTGTTCCTGAGCAGCGTGATACATTATTCCGTATCGTCCTAAGATTAATCAAAGTTGTTGAAACTCCAACAGTTATTTGTCAGACAGTAACTGATGCAGATCTATTTGTGGAGGATGAAAACGCTGATAGTTTTAATGATTTACTGGAAACACTAGCGCAGCTACATTTTGTAGTTTTGTCTGGAGAACGAAGTAATGCATATCGCCAAGTGAGTTTAGCTCATAGCTATTTGGTTACTGCTTGGTCTCAACTATACCAATGGATAAAAGATCACTACGAATTAGAAATAATTCGCCGTGATCTGAAACCAAGAGTAGTAAATTGGGTGAAGGATCATCGTTCACCGTTAGATGATGCTGAATTAGAAGCAGCAGAGCGTCTACTCGAGCATCGTGACCTAAAGGTTTTAGGGGTAAATTTTAGTCAGCTACAACAGCTTGTGCAAGCAAGTCAGGCTTCTCAGCAAGAAGCGGCACGCCTAGAAAAAGAGGAAGCGGCACAACAAATCCGTCAGTCTATCTTGGCAAAAAAAACGCTTGTCAAAATAGTGCGCGATGGGCAGGTGTACGAACAGGATCTGTCACCCATATTTATTAGTGAAAAGGCAGTGCTAAGTGTAGTATATACCTTGGACGGAAGCAATGTCATTGCCGATAGCCAAGATAGGGGTGTGGGAGTATGGAATAGCCGAGATGGCGAAGGACAACCGTTACCGCGCCTAGCGCAACAAATTATCCCTTTGCACTTCAATGCTGATGGGCGGCAATTTATTGCTGTGAGCAGTAGCGGTGACGTTGAGTTATGGAATGTTAGCGATGACAAGGAACCGGTTTGGACAAGAAAAATCATATCATCAAAGAGATTAATTTATTCAACCTTCAGTAATAACGGAAGCATCATTACTGTAATCAGTGATATTGTGAATGGCGCTCTTGTAAGCGGCAATAAAACATTACTAATTTGGAGTATCAAAGGTGAGACGCTGTTTAACCATAAATATGAAAACGATATAGAATATGTTGAACTCACTAACGTCTTACCTATAGTTGTAACTATGAGTATCAATAACGAATTAAGATTATGGAGAGGCGATCAGGTTCTATTAACCTTAAGGGGTTACTACTTTCCTGATAGGGGATATTTTAATAGAAAGAGAGGTGATCATCACACTACATCACACGAGAATCCAGAAGAAACTTACTGGATCGCTCCGCTCATGTCTTATAATTATGAAGAAGAGCAGCTTGAAGAAGAACAAGCTGAAGAGGAGCCAGCTAAAAAAGAGCAATCAATTGAAGATCAAGCGCAAAAACCTAAAAAGGTTGCTATAATACCGCTTCTTCGTTCAGCAATAACTAATATTAATGGCGATAAACTGCTTGTCCTTACTAAGGGAGGACTTGCCCAATTATGGGATGTACAAAGCAAAAAAATAATTGCTATTTTACCTAGCAGTGGATCAGATATCTGGAGTGCCGTATTCAGCCCAGACGACAAATGGGTGGTCACCACAAATAATGCAACAGCTCAATTGTGGGATGCAAGTACCGGAGAGGAAATGGCGGTTCTGTCTGGGCACAGTGCTGCCGTGATTACAGCAAGTTTTAGCTCTGATAGTCAGTGGGTTGCTACAGGGAGCAAAGACGGCACCGTTCGACAGTACGATATTGGGTCGCTGAATTTGTCCGATTAGGGGTATTGGAGATAACTTTATGGCTGATGTGCAAATCCAATTACGGGTAGTTACACCCCTGTTCATGGGCGGAGCCGAGCCGCGTGAGCTAGGTGGCACTCCGGCGGAGGTGCGAGCTGAACCCCGTGGCACCCCGGCGGAGGTGCGGGCGCTGGGGGTGCGCGGCGCGCTGCGCTGGTGGTTGCGGGCAGCGCTGGGTGGGGGCGGCTGGGCGGGACCGGCGTTCACCGAGACCAAAGACTTGTGGGCAGCCGAGTCACAGGTTTTTGGTGCGGCTGATTCAGAACATAGCGCGGCTTCATCGGTAATGATCTGGATCAACGATGTGAAAGGCACGCCGCAGCCTATCCTGAAAGAACGTCCGACGCAGCCTGGGGTGCGGGCGAACGGGCGGGATTACTTGCTCTATGGGATGCACGCAACCCGCATCGCCGGTCAAGATCAGCCGGCTCGCTACTACTACCCGCCGGGCAGCATCTTTACCCTGTGCTTGCGCCCGCGCCTGGGAGCCGACAACGCCGCGCACGCGCTAGAACGTGCGTGTGCTGCGCTCTGGTTGCTGGTCATGCTGGGGGGGCTGGGCGCACGCACGCGCCACGGGGCGGGCTGCCTAGCCGTTGTAGCGCCTGCTACAAATTGGCCGAAGACCCTCCCCGACCTGCCTGTGGTCGGCACGCTAGACTCGCCACGGGCCTTGCTCAATATGCTTCAGCAGGGGCTGGCCCAGATCCGGGCGCTGTTCCAGAAGGATCCCATCCCCAGCCAAGCCGCCAGCCCGTTTACCGTGCTACACCCGGAGTACTGCCATGTGTTTGTGCTGGATAAGCAATGGCGGGGCAGCCCGCAGAATCCCACTTGGCAATTGGCGATGGACGCGGTAGGGCAGAGCATCTCCGGCTTCCGCCAACGCGACGGACTTGTGGACAGCAGGGCGGTGGCTGACTATTTGACGGCCCGCACCAAAGATCCTATCCAGGTGGCACGCGCAGCACTAGGCTTGCCTTTGCCGTTTTTCTTCCCCCAGCTTGACGGCAAGCGCGGAGTTAAAGCAGTGGTGAACTGGTATAAAGCTGAAGACCCTAGCGCCAAAGAGCAACGGGCAGCATCCCCTCTACTGGTTCACTTTGCCCAGCTGAAGGACGGCAGTTTAGCGCTAGTGCTGGTAGTTCTCTACCAGCAGCTTATCCCACCCAACAAATCCAACACTCTACTAGGTGGGGGGAACCACATCGAAATTCGGGGCGGCCCGCAAAACACCCCCGTAGCGACACTAACGGTAGACGGCTATGCGGATTTGATCGGCCGCTTGCAAGATGTGGTCGAAGCGGATCTGAATGCCCCTTTCCGCCTCGCGCGATATTAACAGGAGACCTGGAATGCCTGACGCTCTGTTAGCTTTTACGCTGGGGCCGGTGCAAGATTATATCAGCGCGGCGCGGCGCACTCAGGATCTGTATGTCGGCAGCGCGCTGCTGGCCCAGTTGATGGCGGTGGCGCACGAAACCGCCCGCGCGGCCGGGGGGACTGTCCGCTTCCCGGTCTGGCCCGGCGACACACCGCCCGCCTCATTACCGAACCGCCTGCTCGTTGAGTTTGCCGATCAAGATGCCGCCCGCACGGCCGCCCAAGCAATCACTGTGGCCGTGCAGGAGCGTTGGGGGCACGTTGCGGATGCGGTACATGATTGGTTAAATGATCAAATAATACGAACACCGGCACTGGCAACCGCCAATTGGTCCCGCACTTGGGACACGCAGGTGGATCATTATTTGGAGACCGTTTGGGCTGTCCTAGCAGGAGATGCTGCGCCGCAATACTCTGTCCGCCTTGCGGAGGTCCAAGCGCGGCTGCAAGCCCGCAAGCGCCTGCACGATTTCCCCGCCGATTTGGAATACGGCTACAAATGCACGATTTTCAACGGAATGACCGCGATGGGGCCGGGCCATGGCGATCCCGACCCAGCTGCCACGCAGAGCTACGGCGAACTACGTGCCTTTTGGGGAGCCTTAGCGGACCGGATTCGCACCCGGCCTACGGCGATTGCGCTCCGACCGGCAGGCCGGGAACGCCTGTCGGCACTCGCCTGCGTTAAGCGGTTCGCCGGCCAAGAGGATCTCCGGCTGGATTCTACCGTCGGTTCTCTCAAACAAAATGTACCCTCGACCAGTGGCATCGCCACTGCCACCTACAAGGCGGCCTTGTTGGCCTGCTTAGGCACCGGTGATGTGGAACTGGCCCAACGATTGCACGCCTACGGCGCAGCGTTAGCCGCGATTACGGACGGCGAAACGGGCATCCACCAATTGAGCAGCAGTATGGCTCCCGATGTCACGCCATATTTATATATCCTGGCGCGCGTGACCGCCGATCAGCGTGCGGCGAACATGGTGCTGCGCTATGACGGCGATCTGTTCTATACGGAAACACTGACCGCTAACCGACTGTACGATGACTACGGGTTGTGCGTGAGCGATGGTCGGGACGGTGCGCCCGGCGGTTGTGACATACGGGAGCCGCTTAAAAAAGCGCGTAGAGCATTGGATGCCGTACTAACTTACACTAATGCACTCAAAATCGACCCGCCGGCGCGCTATTACGCGATCCTACAAATGGACGGCGATCATTTGGGGCAGTTGCTCAAAAGCATTGAGCAGCCGGAGCAGCATAGTGAGCTAAGTCGGGCGTTGGGTGTGTTTGCCACCACGCAGGTGCCGAAGATCATCGAAATCGATCATCCCGGCAAATTGATCTACGCGGGGGGCGATGATGTGCTGGCCTTGCTGCCGCTGGCCGCTGCGCTACCGGCGGCGGCGGCGCTCCAGACGGCGTATCATCAGCAGATCAGCGCGGTCGTACCGGCGGCGGTGCGCGATCAAGTAACGGCCAGTATCGGCATCGCTATTGCTCACCAGCAGGCGGCGCTGGATCAGGTGCTGGCGGCGGCGCGCACGGCCGAGCAGAGTGCCAAGCGAGAGTACGGACGCAATGCCATCGCGGTCACGGCGTTGAAGCGATCTGGCGCGCCGATCCAGGTGGGCGCGCACCAAGTTGCGGCGGATCGGCCCACGAGTCTGGCCCCGATTGACGCGGTAGTGTTGCTGATGCAGCAGGGCTTGCTCTCGCCGCGCTTTGCCGGCTTCTGGGCACAGGAAGCGCCGGCTTTCGCGGATACGGCTCCCATCGAGATGTTAGAGGCGGAGATCCGCCGCCTGTTACTGCGCCAGACCAGTCTACCTGCGGGGCAGGATCTGCTTACGCGGTGGCTGGATACCCAGCAACCCTGGGCCGGTCAATTATGCAAGGCACTAGACCTCGACTATGCTCAGATTAACCAAATGCTGGCGGCGGAGCCAGACCGGGCCTTATGGTCCGCCTTACTCCAGCGCCAGCTAGACAAAAGGCTGACCGCGTACTGCAACAACTTGGCCCAGAGTCTCGCGGAATTAGCATTCAGCCTACAAGATGCTCAGTTGCAAGCTATTGCCCCGCCGGGAACCCTGCCCCCCGCCGCGTGGGATCGCCCGCCGCAAGCGGAGGAATCCGCCAGAGTGCAAATGCCGCCGGCAAAGTTAGGGGAGCCGAAGTGGGATCGCCCGCCGCAAGCGGAGGAATCCGCCAGTGGTGCTGTGCGCTTGGCGGATTGGCTGGGCATCGCCGCGTTCTTGACTCGTGGAGGAGCCGAATGACGACCCTTGCCGCGCAACCGGCCGCGCAATTGGTGCTACACCCCAGTGATGTCTGGCTATTCCGCGACGGCAAACCGTTCGACGCGGGCAGCGATCATCGCGCGCAGAGCCACTTTCCGCCGCTCCCCTCGGTCATCCAAGGGGCGCTGCGGAGCGCGTATATCGCGCAAACTACCGCCTTCGCCGATTACTTGGCCGGTGGGTCGCCGGAGGCGGTCTATGCGGCGATTGGGCGCGGTGGCGACAACTACGGTGCGCTGGCACTACGGGGACCGTTCCTGATCGGTCCGCATCCGAAAACCGGCGCAACCACGCGCTACTATCCGCTGCCGGCTGACTTGATCTGGCATGGACAGGCGTATCAGCGGGTGCTGCCGATAGCGGGCATCCATGATCAGGTCAGCCCTGTAGACGACGTGGCCGATCTCGACTGGGCGATTGACCTTGACGATAATGATAAACCCACGGGCGATCTCTGGATCATCGAAACTGCTTTGCAGGACTATGTGACCACCGGAACCGTGCCCGACCGCACGCAGGTCGTCACTGGGCGCTGGTTGTTTGCCCGCGAAGCGCGAGTGGGCCTGCAAGTAGATTCGCAACGGCGGGCGGCCCAAGATGCCTTGCTGTACGAAGCGGAGTTTGTGCGGCCCTATCCCGGCGTGGGGTTGACGGTAAGCGTGGGTGGCGTGGATCCGGCCGTGTGGGGGACGCAAGGCGTGTTACTGCTAGGCGGGGAGCGCCGCACGGGGATCTATACGCGCCCGGATCTGGCGGCTCCGCCGCAGGCAGGGCCGGGGCTAACCGGCAAGTTCTGCCTCTATCTGCTTACGCCGACGTGGTTTGACGGCGGCTGGCAGCCCAAAGGTGGTGACTGGACCCCGCTGTTCAAGGGGGACACGGCCACCTTGCGTTTGCGAGCGGCCGTGGTGGGGCGACCCCTGCGGGCGGGCGGCATTGATTTGGCGGCCAGCAGTCGCCTGCCCGCCGGCAAACCCAACGAGCGGCGCACCATCGTGCATAAACCGGCCCGCTTGCTGGTGCCGGCGGGCAGCGTCTACTATTTTGAGGCGACGGGCACCGTTGCCCTGATAAGCAGCAACAATAGCCTGTGCAGCGGGGCCGACGGCCAGATTGGCTTTGGGCAGGTGCTGGACGGGCGCTGGTGAGGAGGGACGGCAAATGTTTGATCGCGCCTGGATGCTCTATCTCTATGTGGAAACGCCGTTACACGCGGGCACGGGTCGGGGGATCGGGGCAATTGACCTGCCGATCCAGCGGGAGCGCACTACCGACTACCCGACGATCTATGCTTCCAGCCTGAAAGGCCGGCTGCGGGCAGAGGTTGCCGAGAAACTCGGCGAGAAGTCACCGACTCTGTTGAGCATCTTTGGGCAGGCGGAGGAAGCGGGCGCGTTCGGCGGCGCGCTCTCGCCCGGTGATGCGCGGCTGCTGCTTTTCCCGGTGCGTTCGCTAGCTGGGGTCTGGGCCTGGACGACCTGCCCAGCGGTCCTACAGCGCTTTGTGCGCGATGCAGCAGGGCTGGGCTTAGAGTTGCCGGATTGGTGGCCGCAAGTGGCCGCGCTCCTCCCGACAGAACCAGCGCAGGGCAACGAAAAAACAGCGACCGAAATTGCACTGGTCGCGCCGACCGGTGTAAGCACGCTCCCGGTAGGGAGTAGTGGCGCGATTGTGCTGGAAGAGATTAGCTACCCTGTCCGTGCGCAGGCGTTGGTGCAACAGTTAGGCGAGTGGCTGGCGACGAACGCCTTGCCGCCCGATGCCGCGTACAATCCGTGGCGCACACGCCTGCCCCAACAGTTGGTCATCCTGAGTGATGATGCCTTCCGCGACTTTGTGCAGTTCTCCACCGAAGTTGTGACGCGCGTGCGCCTAGACTACCAAACCAAAACGGTCGTGCCCGGCGCACTGTGGAACGAGGAGCATCTGCCGCCGGAGAGTCTGCTGTACGCGCCACTTTATGTGGGCGCTACGCGGCAGAGTACGGAGCAGACTAAGGAGGGGAGTGTGACCAACGGCGCGCCGGAAAAACACACTGCCCAGGCGGTCGCGGATCAGCTGCAAACCCTGGTGCCGGCGCGCATCCGGCTGGGCGGCGATGAAACGGTGGGGCGCGGCTTGGTCCATGTACGCTGGGCCGGGCCGTATACCCCCGGTAGCGCAGCAAAGGAGGCGGGCAATGGTACGCAGGGTTGAAATGGAGCGGGCGGCACGGGCCTGGCAATATGTTCATGAGGGCGTTAAGAATGAGCATGAGGACGTACGTAAGGTCTACAGTGCGCGCGCTCGCGATCTGACAGCACTCATTCACACCGATGGCCTGGGACAAACACTCGCTTTTCTGCTGGCAAAAGGCAAAGGCGGCGATAAAGAGAAAGCCGAGAAGCATTTCCAGATAGCGCACAAGCTGCTATTTCAACACCTCTCGACCTGGGTGCTACAGCAGGTGCCGCCCCCCGCCGCCGCAGCGGGCCATTTATTACAGGCGCTGATGGAGGGCGACTCGCCGTATTACCGCCGGGCGACCGTAGAGACCCTAGCCTTTGCCGGCTGGCTGAAAAAGTTTGCTGAAGCTGAGTTCGGCGCTGAGGATGTGAACTGATGAGCTACCCGCTACCAAAAACCACTGCCGATATTTTGGCGCGCAATGCCGCATTGATCAGCAATTTGGAGTTATACCTGACCCGTTATACGGATCGGGAAGGCGATCAGTGGGAGGTTAGTAAGGCCGAAAAGAAGCTACCGCGTGTGCAAGCGATCATGCAGCAGAACCGCCAGTTACTCCAGGATTATACGCAGCGGTGGGCTGCTGGGGTGGCGACTACCGCGGGCGTGCGCCAGTTCACCGCCGTCGCGCAGAGCCGCTGTGTGGTGGGGTTAGGGGCCAAAGGCACGCGCGAAGTGGGGTTGGCGCTGCACCCCCTCTACGGCTTCCCGATCATTCCCGGCAGCGGCTTGAAAGGACTGGCCCGCACGTTTGCGACTCTCACTATTGCCACTGATCTTGCGCCCACATTAGACTTGAAGATCGCAGACGTGCTGGCGATTTATGCAAAGGATCCACAAGCGCTCAAGACTCATGCGGCGCATATACAGCGGGTCACAGATGCAATGGCTGGTGTGAGCCGTTGCTGCGGCGTGTTGGAGGGGGCGGGGACCATCTGCTTTTTCGATGCCGTACCAGACGGGGCAGTGAAACTGGATCTCGACATCATGAACCCGCACCACCGCGCCTATTACGACAAGCATGGTGAGGGCACGCCGCCGGCGGACTACGAATCGCCGGTGCCGGTCTACTTCCTGACCGTCGCGAAGGGCACGCGCTTCCGTTTCGCCTTGGCTCCGCTTTGGGTCAATACTGGCGATGCGGAGAAGGATGTGCTAAAGGCTGTCGAGTGGCTCCAGGGTGGGCTAACCGACCTAGGGGTGGGTGGCAAAACGACCAGCGGGTATGGAATGTTTGGGGACTTCGCGCCCGTGAGCTAATAAAAAGACGAGGAGTCTGCAATTGAGCAATGTCGAATTAACCGTTGCCCAGATTCGGCAATTTCAGGATGCGCTACTCAGTGCGGTTGTCAGCGAAAGCGATTTGGCACAAATGGTGCTATTCGGGTTGGGTGAACGCCTGCCGGAATTTGCTACTACTAGCGGAACACTACGGGATAAGATCTATGATCTACTCAATTGGGTTCAATCGCGGGGTAAAATGGCGGATCTGATTCGAGCTGCGCGCAATCATAATCCTGGGAACAACAACTTGCGTGCCTTCGAGATCGAAATGTTGGAGGAAGTCACACCTAGCGAAGCTTCGCTGCCCATCGGTTTAGACTACCCTACTAGTAGCACCTTTGATCAAACGCATATTCTGCTCGCCTATGCTCCTGATGATGCTACAATAATGCAGCAACTAACGTGGGCATTACAGGCCCGCGGTATGGCCGTAACACATCTAGTTCATAAAGATCGTGCGCTACCTATCAACGAAGCCCGTATTAATGCTCTTGTAACACGGAGTAGTGACAGTTTAGTGTTGTATTTAAGTAAGGCGGCTTTGAAAGATAAAGCCATTTGTCAATGTATTGCACAGGCCGCCACCCTCCGGTTAGGCAGCGATTCCAAGTTCGCCGTAGTACCAGTGTTTGGTGAGATTACCACTAGCGCATTAGGTCGCAGTACAGCGTTAGCTGATTTACGGACGCTGATTAGCCTAACTTCACATCATCGTAAGTCCCTCACTAGTACTAGCGCCTGTGGACCATTGGCTAAACACATCCTGAATCTGGCGTTGCCTCATCGTCTTCACCACGATGTACAACCTAGCACCAGTCTACGGTTAGGCATACGTACTTATGTGAATCAACCTAGTACACCACCTTTACATCTTTATCTCGATTGGTTCCCACTTTTCTCAGACAGCAACAATCACGTGCAAGTACCGCCGCCAGAACGCTGGAATAGTGATCTGCTGCCCGCGCTCAATGACATCGCTGCGGCGATTACAGGTCAGTTAGGTGTACAAGAAGTCGAAGTGTGGATGAAAGCAGTACCGTCAGTCGCCATTGCTCTGGGTTATGCACTCCCACCCAAGGTACGTCCCGTTTTTTGGCATCAGGACAGAGTCGGTAGTGTTAAAGATTTAGTCTGGACTTACTACGAACAGCTTGTTCCCTTGCCCGGCGCAGAGTACCTAGCCATCACCTGTGAGCTAACAGATCCACCAGGGAGTGTAGCTGCTGCTATTTTAGCAGCATCCATTACGGTTGATGTGAATCCAGCTATCCACGCGTGGATGAAACATGCTGCACAAACACCGCGCTGGTATATAACTGCCAAACCTATTACTGAGTCCAGTACTACTGCCATCCAAAGCAGTGTTCAGGCTGCTACGTGGGTTCACCAAATCGGAGTACAGATCCGACAGTTATGGCAGGAAGATAAAGCTAACGCAATTCATGTTTTCCTGGCTGGTCCGGTGGCGTTCGCTGGGTTACTGGGTCAAGAGTTATATAGTTGGGCGTTGCAGCAACATCCTGTTTATCTTTACGAATTAGATCCTGATAAAACAAAAGGCTACCAGCACGTTTGCACCCTCGGTGGGTAACCGGCGCAGTTCCCGTTGGGCTTGGATTATAGCGGCCGTGTGACATCTCCTTGCGTGAAGGCGCACCCCGGTTGTGGGGTGCGCCGCATGAAAGGAGACGGCACATGGTTGTTCCCATCCCGCACCCAGCGGCAGATCCCGCCGCTGCGGTCTACACGCACCTCGAAGGTCAGGGCTTCACGGCGGTCCAATTGCCGCGCCTGCTGCGCCAGACCGCCGACGGTGAACCGTTCGTCCCCCTACAGATCCAGCCGAGCGTCGTCAATGGACGACTCGATCTGCCGGTCACGCTGCTGACACGCAGCGACCCAGTGCGCAACTGGGACGCGCTGCTGACCGCAAACAGCGAACACCGCAAGACCGCTTTCCCCACCCTCATCAGCCTGCTGGTCACGCAATACGATCCGAACTGTGCTATCGGCGTGCGCTTGACGGCCCTCCAGGAAGTGGTCGGGCGCGAAACGACCGCTTTGCGGAAACTGCATACCCAGCAGCAGGCCGACTACACCCACACTTGCGCGGATTTAGCCCAGCAACAACGGGCGTTAGGCGGGCAAAAGGGCGGGCTGCTACAGCGGCTGATTGACGGCGCATTTAACGCCGCCAAAGCGATCCAACTTTGGAACTTACGCGAAACCCAAGCCTTGAAACTGGACAGTGTGAGGGCGGCGCTGGAAGTGCTGGCGGCGGGGACTGCCGCGATTCAAGCCGTGCAGGTCGGCTTGCACCAGGTCGGCGCGAGTGTGCAGAGCGCCCGCCGCGCCGTGCATGAGGCGCACGCGACCCAGCGCCAGAGTTGGGCCGGCCTGCACGCGTGGCCGCCGGATCTAAAACTGGACCACGGGCGCATCGCGGGCTTGCTGGCCGCGCAGACCGGCACTCCGGCGGCCCTCGACCTGCTGTTCCATCCCCCGGAGAGCGACGCAGCGTGCTTGGTCGCCTTGCACGCGCAGGCCGCTACGGACGCACAGCAGATCGTGGGCAACCTGACGCTGATTGGCGCACTGGAATGGCAGCGCGAGACTGAAGGGCTGGCCCCCGACCTGGATGTGCAACTGATGTTTGGGCAAGCGGTGCTGGGCGAATGCTGTGCCGGGCGCAGCCCCGCCTGGGCCGGGCGACCGCAGGGCCGGCGCACGCTGCTGCAACTCACCCCCGACGGACAGCCCTGGTTTGGGGCCACGCTGGAACGGGGCGCGTTACGGAGCGCGGGCAGCGCCACACCGGGGCTGGTCGGCTTTCTGGACCTGACGGAGGAAATCTCCCCGACTGATCTGGCGGTGGTTCGCGCTGCCTTCACGGCCCTGGCGGTGGCCCAAATGCAGCAGAACAACTCACTGTTTGTCGAACTGTTGCCGCAGGCGGTGCCGGGCGGCGGCCCGCCGACCCAGCCACTAGCGGATGTACCGGCCTACCACAGCAATGGTCATGCTGCGTTGCCTGCCACGCCGGTGCCGGCGGGCGGGGTCACCGCGTAGGACACGAAGGGAGAACCGTCCAATGCAAAGCGAATCGATCACCCTGACCCGTTACCAACCCGCCGGGCCGGAACCGGCGGCTCCTCCACCGGTGGCCGCGCCCGCGCAGAGCGACACGTTGCTCGGCGGGCTGGGCACCTTCGGCACGCTGACGGCGTTTCGCACGGCGGCGTTATGCGTGGCGCATGGGACATTACCGCCTCTGTTCAGCCTGGATAATGCCGCCGGGTTAGGGGTCACGACATTTTTACCGGGCTTTTCCCCGGTAAGCACCCTGTGAAGATTCTACGCCGAGTTTTGGACCGTAACTTCGAGCAAGAACAGGCTGGTGCTGAAGTGCTCACGCACGAAAATCCAAGCTACGGGCCCC
>JBBRPH010000088.1:0-16062 GCA_038228295.1 Chloroflexia bacterium
ACCGGACAGAGTTGGTTTACGACGAAATGGGACATCATTCGCCCCGCCATTCAGCACTATCTGAGCCACCCAAGTACCATCCTATACGGCTTTGTCCAGCGCAGCGGCGGGCACAAGCGCGCAACTGCGTAACTCCTAAATTTATTAGCTTCGGCGAGGCCGGCATCTAGGTCAGCCTTTTTCTGCTCCGGGGTGCGCGCGTCGGCACCAGGTGAGGCAGCGTTGGGTTGCGGGGTGCCGGCCGCTTTGGGATCGGCGGGGGTGGCGCCGGGCGCGGTGCCTTTGGCGGCGTCTTTGCTGGGGTCGGGGTTCTTGCCTTTGCCTTTGCCGGTGAAGAGGCCGCCGACTTTTTTCAACCCGGCGACGGCCTTGCCGATCACCCAATCGACCGCCTTTTCGACCGGGGCGCGCACTTTGCCGATGATGCTTGCTTTAGACGATCTGCTCTAAGCCATCGGGAGTCTCGATAAACACCTGCTCACACAACACCGCCGCCGCCACGAGGCTATCCACGTCATTATCGGGGGTGAGTATGTCTTGGACCGCAAAGACCGCCGTTAAGACTACGGCAAGTTGGTCTCCTGGGTAGAAGCGAATACTTAACACCGGAGCAGGGTTGTACGGATAGAGTTTCAACAGCAGATAACCTTCCGCCAAGTAATAGCTGAGACTCAAGCGAAAGGCAGCTTGTTCATACTCGGCAGTTGCTTCAGGGGTCAAGGTGATACCTGCCGCGAACAACGCCTCCCAGCCACGCAGATCCCAACCCGCTTGGCGCACCTGCTCGACAAAACGCGTGCGGGCAGAGGTTTGCTGAGGCGTTAGTTCATCTTGCTGCATCAGCTCGATTGCCTCTACTTAATATTGAGTTTCCCATTGTCGCGGATGATCGGAGTGATGATTTGGCCTTCTTGCCCGCGCATCAGATCAATGTGCGGACAAACATCTAGCAACTCCCCAACGTGCTGTTTGTAGTTCTTGGCGGAGATGGTGTCTTGAAATGAAGCTAACGATCCTAGTACCGCCTGTAACCTATCGGCATAATGAATAATGAGGCGGAGTTCTTTACCAGAGAAATGCATAGTCAGATATACAACCGACCTGCTTGCGTTGTAATAAGCGAACATACTAGTTGCATCTTTAGAGTATTCCATGCTAGCTTCTTCTTCGACATCGTAATTTTTATCAAAGAAAGCATTGGTAGGCGTTCCTTGCCAGCCCGCTTTTTCTAAGGTTGTGATAAATAGATCGCGTTCGTGTAACTGGTTCGGGTTCATTTCATTTTTTTTCATGCTCGCCTATCTCCTGCTTAATATTACATCAGCTCCCTGCTTTTGCACCTTTAATCTCAGCTAAGATGTGCCGCATCTTATCGATTTTACCCTTAAGAGTGCTACGCAGCTCAGGAATTGCGGCATCATCAAGATTAATATCGTGTTCTCCACTAGCTTCCAGTATCTGGACAACATCCCATGCTTCTAGGCTGACTCCTGCATTGTATAGGTTTTGCAGCGACACATAGCTAGGGCTGCTCTTTGGAGCACCTTTGTACGCACTAATCATTCGTATAGTCAATCCGATTGTTTTACCATGGTCTGCGGCAAACTTACGCTTCGTGGCTAAAAATTCCTGTAATTTAGGCCCACATCCTTCACAAGGACTTCGATTTATATCAACGAAAATCTCGTAGTGGGAATCTTGACCATTAAGAATAGTCTCATCCAAATAATTACTTAATATCCTTAGTAATTTCTCCTCCGCATGAGTTCCTGCGAGCGACTCAAATCGACCGAGCGATGCCGTATTCACCCGAGCGTTAAGAGCCGTGGCTACACTCTTGGCTAAGTTCAAGTGATCGAGTTTGATGCCCAGTTTTGTTGTAACCATCTTGCCCACTAGCTCTGCTGGAGAGGCAACAGCGTAGATTCCAAATTCACCTAATTTATTGGTCTCTCGGACATAAAGCTTCTTCAATCCTTCCTTTTGATGTTTCTGGAAGGTGCCATTTAAGGCTGACTTTACCTCCTCAGCATTTCCAACGTTTTGAAGTTTGCCCGCAAGGTCACTTCGGACCTCCGCTTTGACATTCTTTCCATCGGGATCTTGGTTTTGCTGATCACCCTTACCTTTATCTTGTGCCGCATCTTTGGCGGGCGCGGTGCCTTTGGCGGCATCTTTGCTGGGGTCGCTGCCTTTGCCTTTGCCTTTGCCGGTGAAGAGACCGCCGACTTTCTTCAGCCCGGCGACGGCCTTGCCGATCACCCAGTCTACGGCTTTTTCGACCGGGGCGCGCACTTTGCCGATGATGCTCTTGATCTTCTCGCTGATACCGCCTAGGCCGAGCAGGTTGGCGAGGAAGCTGATCGCTACGGGCAGGGCCGCGCTGAGGGCACCCTCGATGGCGGCGGCCGCGCCGCCAATGCTGCCACTAGCAATGGCCGACACCGAATTGAGGACCGCGTTGACCAGGGTCATGATCTGGCTGCCGCGCTCGATAAAGAACATGATCACGTCATAAATGGCTTTGCAGGCTTTAATAAACGCGCCGGCGGGATTGAACAGGCTGACCAGCCAGGTGATACCGGCCACCACGATGCGCTCAATAACGAAGCTTTTGATGCTCTCAATAACCGTGTCTTTCAGGTCGCCGATCTTCTCCTGCATCAGTTTCCACAGCCCGGCGGGACCGTCACTTAACAGGATCTGGAAGATGCCCGCCGACTTTTCCATGTTCTTGACGGTCGGTTCGCCGACGGCTTTGACGGCGCGGCCGCGGATGTTGGCGTAGGTTAGGCCCACGACCTGCATAACCAGACTGAGGATGCCTTTGAGGTCGAAGCTGGCCGGCAGTTCAATACCGGCATCCCCCAGCGCGCCGAAGAGCCAGCCCAGCAACCCCTTTTGCAAGTGCGCGCCGATGTTGGACATGAAGTTGCCCAAGCCCTGCTTGACGGCCGCGACCAGGTTGCCCAGGAACTTGATGGGGTCGGCGATAATAGACTCAATAGCCCCAGCGGCGCGCGCCAACACGCCCATCAGCAAGTTTTTGAGTTCAAGGATCGTTTTGATCACGCCGCCAATGGCATCTTTGGCGCGGTCATATAGGCCCTTATTCGCTTCTTTCATTGCGTCAATGCGCGTGTTGAGGGTGTCGAGGCTGGACTTGTACTTGTCGGCCAGCGAGTCGATCAGTTGGTTCTGCTTTTCGTTAACGCTGTTTTCGAGTTCGGCAAACTGGCCTTGAATATCTTTGGCCGCGTCTATGCCGACTTTTTGCAGCGCCGGGTCCAGCCCTTTAACATAATCCTGGATCTGCTTTTTGCCGGTCTCGATGCGGGCCAACGCCTCGTTCATGCCCTTTTCGACTACATCGGCCACGCGGTTCAACACGCCGCGCATCTCGGTCTCAAAGTTGCGCTTGCCTTCGTCGTAGAAAGCGTTGACCGCTGCCGGCGGACCCATCAACTTGTCTTTTACCCACTTGGCCTGGCCTATGATGGGGGTACTATAGCGGTCATTGTAATAGGCATCGAAGCGCGTCTTCATGGTGTTCTCGAAGTTCTGCATCGCGCCGTTCACGCCGCTATCGAACGTCGAGTTCACATCGGTATCCAGCTTAGTCAGGCGGGCGTCCACATCGGTTTTGGTCTTGGCGTAGATGCCCTGGATGTCGGTCGCCACTTTGACGCGGGCCGCTTCGTCTTTCTGCTTGGCCGTGCCCTGCTTGCCGCCCACGCCACCCAACGCATGGCCGCGCACATCGTGCATTCCGGTGATACCGGTGCCGGCTTCTTTTTGGGCCTGGGCTTGCGCCTGGGTGATGATACCCTTCTCGCCCTGGCGATAGGCCGGCGGCGCAGTTTGCGCGTCGGTCTGAGCCTCTTTCTTGTCTTTCAGGGCACCGGTGAAGGTGCCCTCGTTCGATTTTTGCAACTGCTCTTCGGTGACGTGGGACGCGACCATCTGCGAATCGAGCGCTTTGCTGTTGGCAGCAAGCGGGCCCCGCACTTCGCAGTCGCCTTTTTCTTTGGGCGCGGCATCGGCGCCCTGCGGCACGGTGGGCGCGGGACCGGCATTCGTGGTGGGCAGCGGGGTAACGGGTTTGGGAGCAATGCCACTGGTGTCAGGCGCTTTTTTCACTTCGTCGGCCACCGGCCCTTGTGCCTGGTGTTTGCTTTCACCGACTTTGCCGGTCAGGTCACCTTTCATTGCGCCCAACTTGCCACTGCCTTTGAAGTTTTGCGCGTCTTCCAACGTCTTGGGGGCGGCACCGGCGATCTTGCCGAGCAACGCGGTCATGAAGCCTTCGCGGTCGAAGCGGCCCGGCTTTTGCGCCGCCATCTTATCGGTCTGCCGGGCTTCGGCGCGGCTGGGTACTTCGTTAGACGGGCTTTGCGCGGCCGCCTGCGCTTCGTCAGCCTTCGTCTTGGCGGGGGGGTGGCCTTTTTCCTGGCCGGCGGTGGTCTTGACCTTCGTGGTCACCGCTTGGAACTTGGGGTCGGCTTCGGCACTGGTCGGGGCAGTGACACACGCACCGCCGGCCCCACCGCCACCGTCAGTGGCGACAAGTTTGCGCTGAATAACCCATTTGCCCGCCCCGGCGCCGGCGGCACCCGGCGGCTGGTTGCCCGGCGGGCGCAACGGCAGGCTGACGGCACGGTTGATGGAGATTGGGGAGGTTGCTGCATCCGTGCGTTGGAGCAAGCGCTGCACGGCACGGTTGCCTTGCGTGCGCTGGACCTGCCGCAGCAGTGCGACGCGTACCGAGCTATTGCCACGTCCGGCCAGCCGAGGGTCTGCCGGCAGTAAGCCGCCGCGCTGTGGTAAGGCGGGGGCGATCGCCCCATGAACGGGCAGCCGTGTCGCCGACGGATCGGTGCGCTGCACGGCGCGTGTAGGTGCTTGCTGAGGTTTGCGCTCTCCAGACATCGGTGGGCCTATCTCGTTTCGCCTACAGTAACCTAAGCCTACTGCTGTGCCGGATTTATTATAGCACGGCGAGCCGACCTAAGCAATAGTTTTGCCGGAATTGAACACATGAAAATTGCAGGGGCGGGGCAAAAGCCGGCAATTACGAACAGTCAGTGGCGTGTTATGCTGTAAAATAACAACTAATCCGCGTCCCTCGCTGCCCGCGCTAGGAACCGGCAGCATCATGTGCAGCAACACCGGCACCAGCCCTGTGGGCGGTCGCCGAGAAGAGTACAGGCGTGACCTAGTGTTACGGATCGGGCGGTACGGACCCTGTGGCCTACCCTAACCCCATTGGCCCTGCGCCGGCACCGCGCCGGCCCTGCGCCGGCACTGTTCCTCCCCTACGCAGCGGCTGGAGCAACGAGTATAATAGGGAACACATCGAACCGCCGTCTGCGGGGTCGGGAGAGGAGGTCGCAATCATGCAAAAGGTGATTGTGTGGGTGGATACAGTCGCAGTGCCGGAAGAGCCGGGTGCGGTGATCAGTGATCTGCCGGCGAGTTGGGGGCTACTGCTCGATTTGGCGTGTGCGCTGGCAAATCAGGCGGGGGGCCGCGTGCAAGTGTTGTCGATCATTGAGGCTGGGCCGGATGAGTCGTTGAGTACCGTCGCGCTGGCCGCGCAGGGGCGCCGCCAGGGGATTGCCGCCTGGAACCGTGCCTGGTTAGCTGCATACGAGGCAGTGCACAGCGGCAGCGGGCTGCCCATGCCCGACATCCAGGTGGTCGTCAGCGTGGCGGCGGCGGGCGGCGTGTGGCCCGAACTGGGGATCGCCTGCCGGGGCGCGGCGGGCGACCTGTTGCTGGCGGCGGCCCTGATCCCTACGGCGCCAATCAACGGCCTGCTGATCCTACAACACGACTTGCCGTGTGACAGTGCGCTGATCCGCCCGCCGACCGGCGGGGAAGCTGCCCGCATGAGCGGCGGCGCGCCGTTAGACGTGGCGCGGGTGCTGGTGCCGGCGCGCGGCGGGCCGCACGCCGGCCTGGCCTTGCGCTTGGCTGGGGCGTTGGTGGCCGGACGCGGCGCCACGCTGACCCTGCTCCATGTGCTGCAACAGGACCTGCCCGAACGCCAGCGCACACGCGAGGAGCGCCCGTTCCGTGCGCTGCTGGCCGGGGCTGGGCTGCCCGCCGATACGGGTCAGGTGTGGGCGGTGGGCCGCTCGGTGGGCGAAACGATCCTCCAACAGGCGGGCGGCTATCGGCTGTTGTTGCTCGGCGCGCCCACCGGCAGCACCAGCGACGAGTTGCGCCTGGGGCGCGTGGCGGCGGCGGTGTTGCGCCACGCCGAAGCCGCTGTGGTGATCGTGCGGACCGCCGCCGCCGCCGAACCGGCCATCCAGGCGCTGTTGCAAGCGCACGGCGGTGGGGATACGGCGCTGGCCCCCGAAGCCCTCTCACTGGTGGTGGATAAGTGGTTCGCCGAAAACACCTTCCACTCTGATGAATACGCCGACCTAGCCGCGCTGGTCGAACTGAAGCGCCAGCGCGGCGTGACGATCAGCCTCGGCCTGCCCACGCTCAACGAAGAGGCCACCATCGGCGAGATCATCCGCGTGCTGCGCACCGCGCTGATGGACGAGGTGCCGTTGCTCGACGAAATCGTAGTCATAGATAGCCAATCTCAAGACCGCACGGTAGAGATCGCGCGTGCGCTGGGCGTGCCGGTGGTAGTCCACCAGGAGCTATTGCCGGAGGCGGGGCCGGCGTTGCGGGGCAAAGGCGAAGCGCTGTGGAAAAGCCTCCATGTGCTGAAAGGCGACCTGATCGCCTGGGTAGACACCGACATCGCCAATATGCACCCGCGCTTCGTCTATGGCCTACTGGGACCGCTGCTGCATGAACCGCGCATCGCCTATGTCAAAGGCTATTACCACCGCCCGTTGCTAGTTGGCGACATCTTACAACATGAAGGCGGCGGGCGGGTGACGGAGTTGACCGTGCGCCCGCTGTTTAACCTGTTTTTTCCACTGCTGTCCGGCCTCGTGCAGCCGCTGGCCGGCGAATATGCCGGGCGGCGCGAGGTGCTGGAACGGCTGCCGTTTTTCAGCGGCTATGGGGTCGAGACGGGGCTGCTGATCGATCTGCTAGAGGAATACGGTCTGTCGGCTATCGGCCAGGTCAGCCTGGGCGAGCGGGTGCATCGCAATCAGAGCCTATCGAACCTGAGCCTGATGGCTTTCGCGCTGGTCCAAGTCATCCTGAGCCGCATGGAAGAACACGCGCGCGTGCAGTTCATCCAGGATGTGAACCGCAGCATGAAGCTGATCCGCTTCGCGCCCGGCCAGTTGGCGCTCGAAGTGCGTGAAGTCGGTGACCAGGAGCGCCCACCTATCCGCACCATCCCGGCCTATCGCAAAGCCCGCGCCCGCGAGCGGTTACAATGATCGGCAGCTTGGCCGATCTGTCGCTCACCGACCTCGTAGCCCTGGTCAATCGCGCCTACGTAGGCTATCCGGGGCCGTTTAGTCCGGAGGAGCCGGGCGAATATGGGGCGTTTTGCCGGATGCAGAACGTGGATTTTGCCCGCTCGGTGCTGGCGCGGAATGAGGCGGGGCAGCCGGTCGGCTTCGGCCTACTGGGGCTGCGTGGCGCACATGGGTGGTGTGGCGAGTTCGGCGTGGTACCGGAAAGGCGGCGGCAGGGCGTGGGCCGCGCGCTGCTGGCCGCGCTGCTCGCTGAGGCGCGCGCCGCCGGGTGCCGAGATGTGCGGCTGGAAGTGGCGGCCGGCAATGGGCCGGCTCAGCGCCTGTATGAGGCAGGCGGCTTCCGGCTGCGGCGTGTGCTGCACAGTTACACGGCCACGCCGGCCCTGCTGGGCTTGCGCGCACACCCGCCGGATCCGACCATCCGCGTAAGCGCTGTCGAGCCCGCCGCCCTACTCGTCACGCCGTTCGTGCCGGAGCCGCCGCCCGCTTGGGACCACGAACTACCCGCCTTGCTGGCCGAAGGCGGACACACGCTGTGTGCAAGCCGAGACGACCACCTCTGCGGCGTGTTACACTATGTCGCTGCCGATCCCAGCACCTGCCAGATCCGCCGCCTAAGCGTGCCGCCGGGTGATACGCCGGCCGCGCAGGCGTTGCTGGCGGCCGGCCTCACGCAGGCCACGACACGTCTGCTAGTCGCCTATGTCGCCGCAGACGGACCCCTCTATCATCTACTGCCGCTGCTCGGCTTCCACGAACTAGAGATGGATTGGGAGATGATCTGCGATCTATAAGCGGCCCGGCCGGTTGGGCGGCAGGCGGTGCCGCAACTGCGTGATCAGCGCAGCCACGACAGGGTCACCGCCGATCAACTCCAGCGCGGGCACCAGGATCTCGATGCGGCGGGGATCGCGTTCGGCGGCGGCGAGATCGAGCAAGGCCGGTAGCAGATTCGCCTTGTGATCAGCCACGATGCTGGTGACCAGATAGCGGTAGACATCATATTTATGCGTGGTGCGCAGGAAGGCCAGCACGCGCGGGTAATGCGCGGCGCGCGTGGCGTGGCCCAGCAGCAGATCGAACAGTCCGGCCAACACGATCTCGTCTTCCGTGTCGGCGCAGCGTTCGATGATCGCCGGCAGCAAACTGTCCGGCAGCGCGGTCAGGGCGCGCAAGCTGTCGGACAACACCTCGGACACGGCGGGCGTGGTATGCGTGGCATAGTAGTAGAGCGGCAACAAGTGCCCAGCGGCGGCGAGGATACGGACCGCCGTCACCGCCGGCTCGCCCGACATCCGTGACGTATGCACATCCGCCAACAGACGTACCGCCTGAAAAGCGGCCCGCTCCGGTTCCAGATCGTGCAGGATGACCAGGGCGGCGGCGCGTAACTCGTGCGCGGCTTCGCTGTGGGTGGGCGGCAAGAACTCGTAGGTGGCCGTCGCCATATCCAGCAGCGGGATATCGGGGTAGCCGGCCAGCGGGCGTAAGAGGTGCAGCAGGGCGACGCGCAGTCCGGTGCCGGGGTCACGTTTCACGCCGTCGGCGGCGTAATGCGCGTATTGGCGCAGCAACACCGGGCGGGCGGCCTCGTCGGCGACTCCGATCAGCGCCTTCAATGCGGCTTGCACCACGCGGATGCCGGCGGTCGGTGTGAGCAAAGTCAACGCCAGGCGCCGCTGCTCGGCCGGCTGGGCGGCTAGGTCTTGGAGAGCGTGTACTTGCGCTGTCTGGCGCTCATCAACGGGGCGCGGCATCGTGACTCAACTCCCATCACGCCGAAAGTGAAGGACCACCCCGGCTTGGCCGCCTGTCATGCCGGCGATGGGCGGTTCGAGCTTAAGCAGGCGTACACGCAGACGAACCAGGCGGGGTTCAGCGGCCAGCAGCACGGCGGCGATGCGGCCGGCGACGTATTCAAGCAAGCGGTGGGGTGGGCCTTCCATGATCGGCTGCACAGCGGTGTAGACAGTGGCATAGCTGATGGTGTCGGCCAAATCGTCGCTCTGAGCGGCGGCCTGGAGATCGGTCCAGAGGGTGAGATCGAGCCGAAAACGCCGGCCCAGCTTTTGCTCCTCGGCACTGACACCATGATAGCCGTAAAACACCAACCCACGCAGCACAATCTGATCGCCTGCCGATGCAACCATTATCGAGGACTCCCTTCCTTATGACCGATGCCTTACCCCCGCTACCCGACGAGGTAGCAACCCTTTTACAGGCGCTGGATGTCGCGCCTGATCCGCCCGCCGCCCGTCTGCTGCTGACAGCGCTGCTGGTGCAGCCCGATCCGCTGCCCGGCCTACGCGCAATGGAGGCCGGCGGCGCGCTGGCCCGCTGGCTGCCGGTGATGGCGTCCTTGCGCGGGGTCCACCAACTGCCGGGCCACGCGATGGATGTTCTCGACCACTCGTTCCGCGCCTGCGCCGGTGCTCCAGCGCACGAACTGAGCCGCTGGACGGCGCTGCTGCACGATTGCGGCAAAGGCCCGACCGCCGCCCACGACCCAAACGGGCGGCGCCGCTTCTTCGGCCACGAAACCGTCGGTGCCGTGCTAGTGCGCGAGCTGCTGCCGCCGTTCGGCTTTGCTGCGGCGTTCACCGCGTCGGTCGCCCTGCTCATTGAAATGCACCTGCGTCCCCTATCCTACAGCCCACGCTGGACCAATGGGGCGATCATCCGCTTGCAAGCCGCGGCCGGTCCGTTGTGGCCCGACCTAATCGCGCAGTGCCGCGCCGATCTGCACGGTTACTGGCCCGAGTCGGTCACGGCCGGCTTGGCAAATCTGCAAGCCCTGGTGGATCGCGCCGAGCGCATCGCCCATCCGCCGCCTCCACCGCCGGGCAGCCCGCTCAACGGCGATGATCTGCAAGCCCTGTTCCACCGTTCGCCCGGCCCGTGGCTGCGCCCGCTCAAAGCCGCTCTCGATGCCGCCGTCCACAGTGGGCAGCTCGCTCCCGACGACCGCGTCGGCGCGGCGGCACTAGCGGCGACACTATTAGGGGCGACGGCAGGGGCGAACTAAAATCTCTCTGCTGTAAATTCGGTATAATAGAAAGCTATGCCCGCAAGGGCGGGCCGAACAGTCAACCCGATAAACGAGGAGCAACCTATGACCACTCACACCAACGGCGCGGCGACCGAAGGGCTGACCCTGCTGGGCAGCGGTCCGCGCACGCAGCCGCAGGACGCGCTCGAAGCGTTCCCCAACCCGCACCCCAACCGAGCATATCACATCCGCATCGAAAGTCCGGAGTTTACCGCGCTCTGCCCGCTCACCGGGCAGCCCGACTTCGCCAACATCGTGCTGGAATACGTGCCCGGCCCACGCTGCGTCGAACTCAAGGCTTTCAAGCTGTATCTGTGGCACTTCCGCGATCAAGGCACGTTCCACGAAGACGTGGTGAACTGTATCCTGAGCGATCTGGTGACGGCGATTGATCCACGCTGGGCGCGCGTGACCGGGGTGTTCAATGTACGCGGCGGCCTCTACACCAGCATCGTGGCGGATCACGGCGACAGCGCCCTGGCAACCCCCTACCCGGACCTGCGCCCCAGCCGGTGGTAGCCTCGCCGGAGCCGCCGCCCGCTGCCCAAGTGCGGCGGCTCTGCGCGCTGCTGGCCGAGGCACTCCCGGCAGGCCAATCGCCGGAGCAGGCACTTTTGGCCGTGCTATTCGAGCGGTGTATGGCGGCGCGGGGCCGGTTTACTACCGACGCGGTAGCTGTCGCCCCGGCAGTACGGACAGTGGTAGCGACAGAGTTAGACGCACTAACAGCAGCGTGCGTAGCCTGGACCGGGCGCACGCTGGGCGCGATCTATGAGCGGCTGTTGGACCCGGCAGCACGCCGAGCCGGCGGCATCTACTACACCCCCGACGAGCCGATAGCGCGCATCCTGGCGGCCACGCTTGATCCGCTGCTGGCAGCCTGCCATGCCGCCCCCGATCCCCTGGCCGCTATTCGCGCCATCCGCGTATTGGACCCGGCCTGTGGCGCGGGCTACTTCCTGACGGCGGCGGCGGCGCGCTTGGCGACGGCGCTGGCGGCAGTGGACCCCGCCGGCGGCGACGCAGCGGCCTGGTGGTCCCACGCCGTAGACTGCCTCTACGGCGTAGACCGCGACCCGGTAGCGCTGAACCTCACCCGCTACAGCCTAGCATTGGGCGGAGCCGGGGGGCCGGAGCCGGCGCCGCACCTCTATTGCGGTGACGCGCTGACCGATTTACCGCCGGGTTGGGCCGATTTTGATCTGGTACTGGGCAATCCTCCCTACCTCGCACACCGGGCGCAGGCCACCACCGCCAAGGCGGGCCGAGCAGCCCGCTACCGCACAGCGCGGGGGCAGTATGACTTGTCGGTACTATTCATCGAGCGCGGGCTAGAATTGCTGCGGCCCGGCGGGGTGCTGGGCTATCTGGTGCCCAACGGCTTCATGGCCGCCGACTACGGGCAGCCCTTGCGCGAACTGCTGGCCGGCCACAGTAGCCTGCTGCGGTTGGAAGATGTGTCACGCAGCACTGCCTTCCCCGGCGCGGCGGCCTACCCGGTGATCCTGATCACGCGCAACACGTCCCCGCCGGCGGAGCAGCAGATCGTCGTCACCGGGCCGGGCCGCACCGAAACCCGCCTGTTGCAACGCGACTTTTGCGGGCTAGACGCGACGATCCTGCCGGCGGCAGCCACCCCCGAACTGCTGGCGCTGGCCCGGCGCATCGCGGCCCAACCAGGGCGCTTGCCGACAACGGCGATCCGGTGTGGTGTGGCGCGGGCGGGAGTCGCAGGCACCGCGATTGATGCGGCGGCGTATGCGGCCCTGGCAGATCGAGAGCAGGCCGAGTATCTACCGTTGTTGCAAACACAGGGCATCTACGCCTACCACCTACGTCCCCAGCCGGAGCCACACTATCTGCACCGCAGCGCCGTTACCGCGCAACAATGGGCGCTGTTCTTGCGCCCTGGCGTGGTCGTGCCGGGAGTAACCCGCCGCCTGATGGCCGCGCCCAGCTTCGGCAGGCAGGCCCTAGGCCGCGTCTATCTGCTGGCGGACGGTGCAACCCCCTATCCGCGGGGCGCGCTGTTGGCGTTGCTCAACAGCCGCTTGTTGGCCTGGTACTATCGCTTCCTCTACTGGCCGGTTCACCTGTCGGGCGGTTATCTACGGATCAACAGCACCTATTTGGCCCGCCTGCCGTTGCCTCTGCCGGCGACGATTCCCCCGGTAATCAGCGAACAGGCGGCGTGCGTGGACGCATTGAACCCCGCTGCGGCCGCCGCAGTCCTAGCCTGGATCGATGATCAGATCTGCGCCCTTTACCGCGTCGATCCCGCCGAGCTAACCGCCGCCGAAGCCACGTTAGCTGCACTGACCGGCGACGCTACGGCGTATGCAGCCGCATCCACAGATCCGCCAGCCCGGTAAGCGCCGGCACGGTCACACCCAGCAACACCAGCCACGGCACGGTGCGTCCGTCAGGGCGGAGCAACACGCCGCCGATGCGCCGACCCAGCGCCGCGCCGGTCACGGCAAGCACTGCCGCCCCGATCAGCAGTAGCACAGTTAGCCCCACCGGTTGGGGTCCCCAGGCCCACAGGGTCAACCCACCGAAGACCAAGCCTGCCCCAACCCAGGCGCCGGCCGTGCGGCGGGTGACCCGGCGCAATCCCAGCCAGGCCAGCGCCGCCGGCAACAGCGGCAGCGGCAACCAACCCGCCCGATCCGCCAGCAGCGAAGCCGGAGCCACACCTAACTGTACCAGCGCCTGAACAGTGCCGTGATCGCCGAGCCACGCCAGTGCCGACCAGAGGGTAACGGCGGTCAGGCTCACCCACGGGCGCGGGTCGAGCGCACGCAGCAGGGTCAGGATGGTGCCTGCCCACAGCGCCCCCAAAAGCACCAGTAGTGGGTTGCTGCGCGTCAGATTCCAGGCCAGTTCGATGCGCGCGGTGTGCGCCGCCGCCGGTTGCGCGGCCAGCACGGGGATGCGGTGGACAGCGGCGACGAGGGCCGCCGTGTTGTTGGCTTGCAGCGGCCCCATGAAGGGCGCAGCGGAGAGCAGGATCAGGATCAGGCTGAGGAACACCGCCGTGTAGCCGGGCAACGGGCGGGTCGGACGCAAAGCTAATCGGCAGGCTACAAAGCCCCAACTGATGCCCAGCAACGCCCAGCCGATCATGGCGTGCGGCGTAGACCAGCCGGTTTCATCGAGGCCAAACGTGGAGTGCCAGAGGTCATCCAGCAGTCCGGCCAAACCCAGCGTAGCGAAGCCACCCAGCCACAGGATCAGCGCCGCCGGCACCGGGAACCACAGCAGCGGCAGGCGCATCGTCGTCCCGAACGGTCGGCGCAGCGCGGGCAGCAGCACCAGGCCCACCGCCAGCAGCGTGGTCAAGGTCGCCACGCTGTAAATGAACAGATGCGGCGGCGAGTAAAAGGTATCGAAAGCGTGCTGCGCGTGCCAACGACGATCCCACCCGATACCGATGGTCACGCCGACAATTAACAGGCCAAAGATCCACACCAGCAGGCGATGCGCCGCCCGCAGCCCCCGATCATTACCCAACGCTGGAGCCGGTCCTCCTATTTGCATCACGCACCTCCTGAGGCTTCCAGAGCGGTATCTCTACAGACCGCCCCTACCAGTAATACCTCTTCAGCACGTGATTTGTTGCAGCGGCGCGGTAAAACCTAAAACATGATTAGGGATTCGGGTTCTCAGTTTTCCGAATCCTGATCTCTGATCACATTTTACGGTTCCCGGTTCCCGCTACCCCAGCGCTTGCGCCAGATCAGCCAGCAGGTCGTCGCCCGACTCGATGCCGACGCTGAGACGGATCAGGTTGGCGGGGACGGCCAGGGGTGAGTCGGCCACGCTGGCGTGGGTCATAGTGGCCGGGTGTTCGATCAGGCTTTCGACCCCGCCCAGGCTCTCGGCCAACGCGAACAGGTGCGTGCGCTCGACCACTGCCGCCGCCGCCGCTTTGCCGCCGCGCACGTCAAACGAGATCATGCCGCCGAAGCAGCGCATCTGGCGGTGGGCCAGCGCTGCTTGCGGCGTACCGGCCAAGCCGGGATAGCGCACGCGCTCCACGCGCGGGTGGGTTTGCAGGAAAGCGGCGATGCGTTGCGCGTTGGCCTCGTGGGCGCGCATCCGCACGGCCAGTGTCTTAATGCCGCGCAAGACCAGCCAGCAATCGAACGGCCCCGGCGTGGCCCCGACCGCGTTTTGCAGATAGCCGAGCCGCTCGTACCACTCGGTGTCGTTGGTCACGATGGCGCCCCCCACCACGTCACTATGGCCGCCGAGATATTTGGTCGTGCTATGCACCACCACATCGGCGCCCAATGTGAGGGGTTGCTGGCCGTAGGGCGAGGCGAAGGTGTTGTCCGCGATCACCCGCCCGCCGTGGGCATGGGCGCGGGCGCTGACGGCGGCGATGTCAATCAGTTTGAGCAGCGGGTTGCTCGGCGTTTCCAGCCAGACCGCGCGCGTGTTCGGCTGCCAGTGGGCATCAATCACGGTCGCGTCGCTCATGTCCAGGTAGGTGAAATCCAGCCCGTATTCGCGCAAGATGCGCTCGAACAGGCGGTAGGTGCCACCGTACACATCGTTCGACACCAGCAGGTGGTCGCCCGGCTTGAAGGTGTACATCAGCGTGGTCTCAGCCCCCATGCCGGTGGCGAACGCGAGGCCGTGTTGCGCCTGTTCGAGTGCGGCCAAGCACGTTTCGAGCGCGGTGCGGGTGGGGTTGCCGGTGCGCCCGTATTCATAGCCTTTGTGTTGCCCCAGCGCGTCTTGCACAAAGGTCGAGGTCTGATAGATCGGCACGGTGACGGCCCCGCTCACCGGGTCCGGTGCCTGCCCGGCGTGGATCGCCAGCGTCTCGAAGCCGGGCGCGGCAGATTGTAGGTCGGTTGCAATGTCCAGCCCGTCAAGGGCGGGGGCGGTTTCGATGCTCACAGGGGTCTCCTAATCGCTACGGCACGCTACAGGTCATTAGCCGATTCTAGCCCCGGCCCGGAGGCTTGTCAAGCTAATACTGGCTTCCTCTTGCGGCAATGATTCGGTTACCTCAAGACCGACTCTATCGCTGCGATTCGCGTGTGCCATCCACCCAAGACGGCGGTTTCTACACAGAGTCTAGTGGGCGTACCTCTTCCACTACATCGGCAGGAGCCTGATCTGTTTTCTTTACATCCCACTGAGGTGTGATGCCGAAGAAACGTACCGCTATCAGTGCGTAAATGCCGACAATCAGGAAAATCACGATCATACTGAGCAGCATATCATCAATCATATATTTCGCGGACGCTGCCTCCCTTTTCTGTTGCCGGTGTAAAATTGCGGGACTATATTCAGTATAACGTAGCTCCCTCCAAACATGATTGCAGGCAAAGGCGTTAATCCATAAGCAGATCATAAACGTCGGTCGGCGATAGAAGCCAATAGTAAAATTGCCTCCCAGGGCCGACGCATCTAATTTCTTGAGCCTCAGCAAGCAAAGCAGGTAGCGGATTTGGTATGCTTGAGGGATTACTACCCGAAAGGAACTCCCATGTCCCTGCCCTCGCCCGCCGACCCCCATCCGTTACACCAGTTACGCACCCATTTTGCCACCCTCCCCGATCCACGGGTGGCGCGTACCAAAGCGCACCC
>JBBRPH010000089.1:0-15426 GCA_038228295.1 Chloroflexia bacterium
TCAATGATCAGGCTGGATGTATGGAGAGGCACCGCGTAGGAATTGCCTCCTGTCGGGTCGCTTAGAGGCTTCGCTACCTTGCCAAACTACCAGAACACCTTGAGTGGTTGGCACTCAACCACACTAAACCTCAAAGAGCCACTCACTTTTAACTGGAAGAGGTGCTGGATTGATCATAATTCTTGTATATCATGCCGATCTTTCGGCTAGGCATTAAATCCTCAATTTTTCATTGCCTACTTTGTGAAGTAGACAGTCTCACGCATATGAACCGGGTTCATTTAGCAGCCTTTTGAGTGGAAGAGCCGCAATCAGACAAACGATGTACTTGAGAAAACTCAGTTCCAACCGCCGTAAGCGCATTCTTTAGCCTGATTGTAACCGCACTAGAAACTGTGTTAGCGCGCCGCCAGTGCCGGGCCACCAAGGATGAGCGAAACGTTGTGGCCGCCGAAGCCCATGGAGTTGGACATGACGTACTCCACCGCGACGTGACGCGCGCTGTTCGGGATGTAGTCCAGATCGCAGTCGGGGTCCGGCTCGTCGTAGTTGATCGTGGGCGGCAGAATGCCGGTTTCCAGGGCTTTGATGCTGAATACGGCTTCCAACGCGCCCGCCGCGCCTAGCAGATGGCCGGTCATGGACTTGGTGGAACTGATCGGCACCCTATACGCCGCCGCGCCGAAAGCGCGCTTCATCGAGATCGTCTCGAACTTTTCGTTGAGTGGGGTGCCGGTGCCGTGGGCGTTGATATAGCCGATTTGCTCCGGCTGCAAGCCCGCTTTGTGTAGCGCCTTGGTCATCGCGCGCGCCGCGCCGGCGCCGTCTTCGGCAGGGGCGGTGACATGGGTGGCATCGGAGGTGCAACCATAGCCGAGGATTTCGGCCAGGATCGGTGCGCCCCGTTGGAGCGCGCTCTCGCGCTCTTCCAGCAGTAGGGCTGCCGCGCCTTCACTCAACACAAAGCCCTCGCGGTTTTTCTCGAAAGGGCGGCTAGCGCGCTGCGGTTCGCTGTTGCGGGTGGAGAGGGCATTCATAATGTTGAAGGCCGCGATGCCCAGCGGCAGGATCGGCGCTTCGCCACCGCCACAGAGCATGGCCGTAGCATCCCCTCGGCGGATCATCTCCGCACCCTCGCCAATGCAGTTGGCGCTCGACGCGCAGGCCGACACCATGGCGAAGTTCGGCCCGGTCAGACCAAACTGCATCGAGACACGCCCGGCGGCCAGGTCGGTCAACATCATCGGGATGGTAAACGGATTAATGCGCCGCGGCCCCTTGCTTTCCAGATTGTGTAGTTGATCCACGATCGTGATAATACCACCGATGCCCGACCCAATCAGCACGCCGGTTTCGGGCGCGTTCTCCGACGTGACGGTGTAGTGGGCGTGGGCTAGTGCCTGGCCCGCCGCCGCCACCGCCAGTTGGATGAAGCGATCCATGCGCCGTACTTCTTTGGCCGGAATGTAGTTTTCCGGAACAAAGCCTTTAACTTCGCCGGCGATTTGCGTCGCCAATTGTGACGCATCGCACTGAGTAACCGGCCCGATGCCGGACCGTCCGGCAATCGCACCGGCCCAACTCTCTTCGACCGTCAGGCCCAACGGCGACACCGCTCCCATACCCGTAACCACCACGCGCTTGTATTCGCCCATCAATCGTGTCCTCCCTCGCCTATGACGGCCCGACAATCGAATGGGCCATTTCCGCTATTAAATGATCATACCGCCGAGTCTACCACGTCCTCCGGCGCTTGACAAGGCGCGTTGCGGTCTCTATACTCTGCCCTATCCGGCTGCTCAGCCCTTTGGAGAAACGTCTATGTTCCGCTACTGGCACTTGCTGTTGCTCACTCGCCGGCGGGCGGGCCGCTAACCGATGCCGTTGGTGCCACCGGCGCTGGCCTGGCTGGCCGGAATGCTGCTTGGGCTGTTCTGGCCGGGCGGGCGGGCCACTGCACTGGGGTGGGTCGGCGGCGCAGCCATGCTGACCGGCGCAGCACTGGCCTTGTGCTGGGCCGACCGGCGGGCACGTTGGGCGGGCCTGCTGCTGCTGGCGTTGTGGTTGGGCTTGGCCCGCAGTTTGCCGGCGGTGCCGTCTGCCACACCGCTGCCGGGCAGCCTGCGTGCGCTCAATGTGCCCGCCGGCCAGGCGCGCGCCGCCAGTGCGGCCCGCCGCGTGCTGCGCGGTCACGTCCTAGCTGATCCCGACCCCAGCCACAGCGGCAAAAACGCCCAGGTGCGCGTAGCTGTGGAAGCGGTTCAGGATGGAGCCGGCTGGCGACCTGTCCATGGCGGATTGTTGGTAGTCACGGACCGCTTTGTGCCGGTGGCGCAGGGCGATACGGTGGAATGCCTCGGTGTAGTACAAGCGCCACCGCCTGTCAAGGGCTTTGACTACGCGCGCTGGTTACTGTGGCACGGTATCGAGTCGTACATGGATCGTGCGATGATCCGTGTGCTGCCGATGGTAGATACGGCCCCCACAACGCTACTAGCGGTCTGGCGACGGGCGGCAGGGCAGCGGACGGCCACCCAGTTGCCCGAACCGGCAGCGGGTCTCTTGCGGGGGCTGCTGTTGGGCCAGCAAAAGGCGATTGATCCCGCGCTGTGGGCTGATTTCAATACCACGCAGACCTCCTGGCTGATTGTGGTCTCCGGCTCGCAGATCACGATGTTGCTGCTGTTTGTCTACTGGGTGAGCCGCCGCGTATTAGCTCCCTGGCCGGCGGTGGCCGTAGCGGGAACGGTTGTGGTCGCATATTCCCTGTTCGTCGGGTTGGGGTTGTCGGTGGCGCGCGCCGCGTTGATGGGCCTGCTCTATCTATTGGCGCGCGGGCTGGGTCGTCCGATTACACCGCTTAACTTGTTGGCCTGTACCGCTCTGATCCTCACCGCATTCGATCCGCTCTCGGTCGCGGATGCGGGCTTCCAGTTGTCGTTTGCGGCGGTGGCCGGCATCCTGATCCTCGGCCCGCCGTTGGTGACGCGCTGGCGGCGCATACCCATCCTAGGCGAAGCCTTTGCGATCAGTTGGGCGGCGCAGTTGGGCATTCTGCCGATTGTCATTGCTCAATTCGGCGCAATCTCCCTAACCGGTTTTGGACCCGGCACCCTGATCGGGTTGATAATTGGGCCGTTGATGATTCTGGGGGCGGTCTATGAAATCACTGCCTGGCTCTGGGCACCACTCGGTCAGGTTATCGCTTGGGTATGCTGGTTGCCGCTGACACTGATCGCTAGCGTGGTTCAACTGACCGGGCGATTTCCACCGCTGGCGGTGGTGCTACCGGACTACGGCTGGATCGGTATTCCCTTCTGGTATGCCCTACTCGCTCTCGGCTACCTTATGGGCAGCCCCGCCCGCCGCGCTGCCGTGCGGCGCTTCTTGCGCCCCGCTGCGGGGCCGGCGGAACCGGTCGCCGGCCGCACTTAAAGCCGCCGGTTATCGTTATATGCAGAAGAGGTAGTAGGTAGCGTGAGCCGCCCGCCTGATACCCGGCTCTGGGCGGGCGCCGCACGCAGCGCCGCTAGATGCGATTACTGACGAGTGCCGCGCGCTGACTGACAACCGAGGAGTGCCTGTGATCGACTTGAGTCCCAAACTGGATAGCCACCAAATCCAACTGGACGGCCATGCGGTGCATTACACCGCACGCGGGCCGGTTGCTGCCCCACTGACGCTGGTCGGGGCGAACGGCTTGGCCGGCGGTGGCGATAGCTTTTGGCCGCTACTAGGCGGGGTGCCTGATACGGTGCGCGTGGTACTGCCCGATCTACCGGGCTGTGGCGACTCGGAGCCGCTGGACGCGGCGCACACTATTGACGGCTACACGGCGTGGCTACAGCGCTTCCTCGATGCAGTGCGTGTGGAGCAAGTGGTACTGATCAGCGTGGCGACGGGTGCGCCGATCACCATCCGCTATGCCGCGCGCTATCCTGACCGCACGGCCGGCTTGATCTTCAGCCTGCCGTTCCTGGGGCGGAGCGCCCTACCGCTCTGGATGCGCCCGGTGGCGGCTTACGCCCTCCGCATCGGTCCCCTGCGCGATGTGGTGGATGCCCTGCGCCAGAGCGATCCGCTGATGCACCGCATTATTACCAGCGAGCCGCCCGCCGCGATCCCGGTGCTGGCCGAGCGCGATATCGCGCACAAGCAACAAGCCTCCTTACGCGCCGCCGGCGAGTTGCTCCATGACTTGATGTTGATGGACAGCCGCAGCGAGATGCGAGCGCTACACACGCCGATGCTCTACCTGGCCGCCGAACATGATGCCTTCTCGCCGTTGGCGGTTCTGCAAGGCATTGTGCACAATCACCCGGAGCGCCGGCTGTGGGTCAAGTACGGGGCCGGGCACTCGTGGAACGAAGAGTTTATCGTCGCGATGCAGGCTGAGTTGCGCGAGTTTTTGCTGGAGATCGTGTCGCATGGCGCATGAAGCGTAAAATGTGGATGTTCCCCAGACGGCCCGTGTCATTAGACACGGGCCGACTGGTTTTTGCCCCTTAACCGCTACGGCTGCGGCGCGTCGTACTGTTCCCATGCGCCGTTGCTGTAGAGGACGCGCAATATGTGGTTGTCGGGGCGGATGATCGTGCCGCGCTCAAAGGGCTGAATGCCTGCATTCGATAAGCCGCTTTCCGGTGCGGTGGCCCAGCCCAGTCGGGTGCGGACATTGGGCTGTTCGCGCCAGATTTTGCCGAAGCCCCGCACCGGTTCGTAGAAGCCGGCGGGTGGGGTTTCGCTGCCGCCGGCGGGGTCGCCGTCGTTCCATGTGTCGGTATAGCGGAACCAGGCGGTTGTGCTGCTGTCCAACAGATAGATCAAGTGTGCATCGCCGTTCCAGAACAATGCACCGTGTTCGAAGGGTTGACCGGCGGCCTGCACGATCCGCGTTTCCGCCGCCGTGGGGCAGCCTAGCGCGTTGCGCAGTGCATAGTAGGCAGTGTAAACGGTGCCGATGTTGCCTTGCACGGCGTAGCGGCAGGTACTCAGCGTAGCCGGCGTTTGTGTGCTGAGTGGCGTGAGTGTGGCGGTCGCCGGCGGCAGGGTCGGCGGCCCAGAGGTAGCTGTCGGCGGCAGAGTCGGCGGCCAAAGGGTGGCCGTCGGCGGCCCCGAGGTAGCTGTCGGCGAGGCACCGGCGGTGTGGATCGGGATCGGGGTACCCATTGGACCGACTGTTGGGTGCGGGGTCGGGGTCTCCGTCGGCGTAGCGGTCAGGGTCGGCGGCGCGATCGTCGCGGTCGGCGGCACACTAGCGGTTGCGCTAGCGGCGACCGGGGTGGCCGTCACCGGTAGCCCGGTCGGCGTGTTGAGCGGTAGCCCCGCCGTGACCGTGGCGACTATGTGCGTTACGGTGGCCGGCGGGAGCGGCGGTGTAGCGCTGGGCGGCGTAGCGCTCGGCGGCGGTAGTGTAGCGGTCAGCCTGGGGGGCACGGTGGTCGGCACCGCTGAGGGGCGCGCCGGCGGCGTTGTTGTGATCACCAGTGGCGGTTGCGTTGGGCTGAGCACCGGCGGCGTAGTGGGCACGCTTATAACGGCGGTCGGTGGGATCGCTGTATTCTGCACCGCCGGCGCGGTCGGCACCGGTGTATGGGTTGCGGTGGGCGTGGCGGTGGGCACCGGTGTATCGGTAGCCGTCGGCGTGATCGTGTTTAACGACTCACCCGTAGTGAATTGCCAACTGAGGGCATGATCCAAGCGGCTGCCGTCGGCAAATAGGGTGTCGGTCAGCACACTAACGGTGTAGAGTGTGTGTGGCAACCACCACTGCGTGATCCCTTTATCGTCCACGGGTTGCAACTGGAGTTCGCGGCCGTCCGGGGCAAGCTGACGATCCAAGTAGGGTTGGCGGATTTTGGCTGTCGTATTGTCTACTAGCACCAACGCGCTGAGATCCTGTCCCTGTGCTATCGGCTTGGTGAAATCAATGACGACAATGCTGTTCTTCCCGGCATCCGTTTGATCGGGATGCGGATAGATCATCTCGGCGGCCGCTACCGGTCTCTGGGGATGGATGATGCCATTGAGGATCACGGCTGCGGCCAACACCAACACCGCCGCCAGCGCGCCGAAACGCAGCACGCCGGTGAGGGCTTGGCCCCAGGCAGGCCGCCCGTGTTGGGCTTCGATGGCGGTCCAGACATCGCGGTGCAGTGTGCTTGGCGGCGTGGGGCGCGACAAGGTGCGGATACCCGTCCCGAACCCTCGGTACTCAGCCAGGATGCGTGCGCAGTCGGAGCAGGCTGCTAGGTGGCGTTCCACCAACTCCTGTTCCGTTGAGGTGGTCTCTCCGTCAAGATAGGCCGAGAGCAAGGCTCCGACGTGAGGCGAATTCATAACGATTTACTCACTTTTTGCTTTTCGCGCTCGGTCACCTGGCGAAACTCCTCGCGCGCGCGGAACAGCAACGATTTGACCGCTGAGCGCGAGGTTTTCATCACTTCCGCGATTTCATCACACGACAGCCCCTGGTATTCTTTTAATACCAGGGCGGTGCGGTGCTTGGGTGACAGCAGCGTTAGGATGTGCTGGACTTCACCTTCGGTTTCCTGCCGCAAGAACGCGCCGGCGGGATCATCGGGCGCGGCGGGTTCCATGGCCGGATTGGTGTCAAACACCTCCCACGGCAACCATTGGACCAATTTGCGCCGGCGTAGCACGTCGAGGCAGGCATTGGAGGCGATGCGGTGTAACCAAGCGGAGACATTCAGATCGGGAGTCGTGCGGGCGAGGGCCAGATAGGCCTTGACGAAGGTATCTTGGGTTAGGTCGGCGGCATCCTCAGCGTTGCCCATCATACGATAGACGAAGCTGTAGATGCGCCGCTCGTAGCGCTGATAGATCGCCTCAAAGGCGGCCGCGTCGCCCTGACGGGCGCGGGCAATCCAGTTGGTTTCGTCAAGCGCCACAGTTAATGCGAATCCTTCCACCACGCTCCACCCCCTTCTGCCAGTATCAACGAAGGGAGCCGGCTTTGGTTGCAAACATTGAGGCGAGTTTCTTCGGATTATAGGCGCGGAGTCTGCGGGCTGTCAAGCCGCCACACGATTGCTAACCCTTCCCTGGTTCTTTCCTAACACTATGGTAGTGGCTAAGGCCGTAACTGCCTGCTAATCTTAGCCAGTACAACAGCTAGTTAGTAGGTGCATCCGCCACTTGGTTAGGTTTGTTAAGTTGTATCAGACACTGATATATGCTAGACTACAGGGTGAAGGACGTAGGTAGCTGAGTTATATTTGTGCGTTTACTTCCCGTTCCTGCGTCAGGCAAGAGGTATAGCGGTTCATGACAGAACAACAGGTTGATGTTTGTGTGGTCGGGGCCGGGGTCGCCGGAATCGTCTGCGCTCAGGGGTTAGCACGTCAGGGTCGTTCGGTGGTCCTGCTCGACCGCCTCCACCCGATGCCGGAATGTTTGAAGGCGGAGAAGATTGGCGGCGAAGGGGTGCCGCCGTTGTTGCGCCTCGGCTTCGGCGCAGTGGTAGAACAGGTACTGACGCCGCTGCGGAGTGTAGAAGTATTTCTGGGTGAACGGGCGCTGGGCCGCTTGCGCTTGAATCCGCCCGAAGCCGGCCTGCATTATGCGGCGCTCGTCAACGGGCTGCGTGCGAAGCTGGACTCCAACATTGATTTCCGTCCCGGCTGCAAAGCGACGGCGTTTGATCCGCACAGCGATGGGGTTCACGTCGCCACCGACACCGGCACCCACCTGAACTGCCGCTTGGTGGTGTTGACCACCGGCGAAGCGCGGCATTTGCTGGAACCGCTGGGTGCACACTACGAACCGGAACCGCCGCACCAGACGTTCGCGGTAGCCTTCACCCTGGCCGGAGCGTTGGGCACGCGGGGAGCGGTTGATTCGCAGACCTACCACCGGCCTTTACCCGGTACGCCGATTGCCTACGCTACCTTTTTTCGCGTCGGCGCCACGGTGCGCGCCAACATCTTTTGCCCCGGCCCGATCAGTGCCGAGTGGCAACGCGATCTGAAGGAGCGTCCGCTGGTCGCCTTGCGCCAGGGCAACGGGCGATTGGCCGCAGCCGCCCGCGACTGGCAGATCATCTCGCCGGTAACAACGCGCAAGGTCCAGGTGGCGCGGGTGCAGCCCCCCACGTGCCCACGTATTGTGGCACTAGGCGATGCCGCCCATACGATTGATCCGGCCGGCGGGGGGGGGTTGGCCTTTTTGCTGACGGAAGCCGAGTTGCTGCTGCACGAGTATGTGCCGCGCTGGTTCCAGGCCGACGAGTTCAGCGCTGCCGCGCTACAGACCTTTTATAGCGACCCCCGGCGTAAGGGGGCAGTGCAACGCTTCTTCGGCGCGGGTCACTATATCTTTGCCTTGAATCACGATCACTCAACGCGGGGTAGTTGGCGCCGGCTGCGTTTTAGCTTGCGCTATCGCCTGGCCGCTCGGCAGGATAACGGGCCACTGCCCACCCCTACGGGTGCGGCGGTTTGGCAACTCCCCGCACCTTACCTATATGAACAGTATACATTAGGCTCGCACGGCAGGCGGACGGCGGCTGGGCAGCAGGGTCCAAAGCGGTCTATGTAACCGCAACGCGGAACCGGGCGGTACAGGGTTCAGTGCGCTGCGCCACGTTAAAGGAATAACGGGATGCCTGATCGAAGCGGGATGCGCCTGTCGCGGCGGTGGCTACTCACCGGCGGGGCCGTGCTGCTGTTGCTGGTTGTCGGCTTGGGGAGCTGCAGTGCTGCGTCGCACCTACCCAACCCACCCATCGCCGCGCCTGCCGCAACGCGACCCGCGGCAGCTCCGTCCATGATCACGCCGCCGTCCGCCGGGCTGCTATCTCCGAGCGGCACCACTGTCGCGGGTAGCGCGGTTTTTGGTCTGGCCTGGTTCCATAAACCGCCGGCCGAGCCGACTACCGCCGCCGATATTGCAACTCAGCATCATTATATCCATCTGACCGGATTAAGTGATGCGCCGTTTCGTGATGCGGTGCGGGCGGCGGGCTACCGAGGACCGATCTACACGTATACCGCCGCCGATGGAGTGGAGGGACCAGGCCCCTATAAAAACGCCACGGCTGCCTGTGCATCGGGCTATATGCCGTTCGATAATAACCTAGCATGGCAGAAAGACGACTTTTGCACAGCCGTTCACCCCCACGAGTCGTGGTTTTTGCATAACGGCAAAGGTGATCGCTTAGTGGACGATTACTTCGGCACCGGGCACTGGGTCTATTTGATGAACCCGGCGGACACGGGCTGGCAAGCGTTCGCCTATAACCGATTGCGTACTATCCGCGCTACGTGGGGCTATGATGGGGTATGGCTAGATAATGTTGATCTCGATCTGGAGCGTAGTCTACATGAAGTGAAGAATAGCGACGGGCAGGTGCGCGAATTCGCAACCACGGCGGCTTGGCAGGCGGGGGTACAGAGTTGGTTGAGCGGCGCACGTACACAACTCGGCTCCTGGCCGATATGGGCTAACATTGTGGGCGGCCCACTCGCAACAACGGCCTGGGATGCTTATGCGCCTTATCTTGACGGCGTGATGGACGAGAGCTTTTCCGTGCGGTGGCTTGACGGCTGGCGCGACCCAGCCGAGTGGGCGACCGATTTAGAGCGTGCCGAACGCTGGTTAGCGGCGGGCAAAGGGTTGGTGCTGGTGGGACAAGGTCCCCAGGATGACTTGGCGCGGATGCGCTTCACGCTGGCAAGTTATTTGCTTGTTGCGCAAGGCGATCAGACTTTTTTCCGCTATACGCGCTTCGATTCCTACTATAGCAACCTATGGCTCTATCCTGAGTACAATACGGCGCGCACGCTGGGTGCCCCGCTTGGCCCACGCACCGAGGTACGGCCGGGAATCTGGCAGCGGCCTTTCACGGGCGGTTATGTGGAAGTAGACGTGGCCGGTCATAACGCCCGGTTGGTGCCTACGCCACGCAATTATGATATTCCCACGGTAGGGCGCAAAATCGTTCCCTATGCTTGGTCCGGCGCAATCTTACCCCGTTAAGGGGCTGATCAGATAAATTACCGTATGAGGGTACGGGCGCAGGAGTAAACGTTGGCTGATACTGCAATAAGTTCCGAACAGAAGATCGCCGGCGGGCGGGGTGAGCCGCCGGGCACCCCGCCCCCACCCTTTAGCACGGATCCGCTTACTGCGGCGATTCCGCCGTTGGAGAATGCCAGTCCGCGTACCCAACCCCTCGGCCCGGAGGCACTGCCCGCGCAGGAAGGCAGGTGGTGGGGTATACGCTTTAAGCCGACCCGTCTGCGCCCCGGTGAACGTAGATTCCTCCAGATCGTCTGTGATCTCACCATTGGTCTTAGTGGACTGTTACCGCTGATTCTCAGTAACTCTCAAGACCATAGCGAGGCGCAGGTGGTTCTGAGCCTAGCGGTCGGCACCGCTTTTTGGTTCTTTTTTGCCAGCGCCTTTGATGCCTACAGCATCATGGTCCTACAAAGCACCGCCCGCAGCGTCTATGCAGGGCTGCAAACGTATGTGATGACCATCAGTGCGTATCTACTGCTTACCACGTTGACCGGCCGTTTGTTACTAATGGTACAGCCTACTTTGCCGGAGATCAGCGGCGCGCTGCTTGTACTGGCGCTGCTTTTGTGTGTGCGTGCGCTCTACTCCTTGCTCCTGCTCCGTGCGCCGCTACGCCGTCATATGGTGGTTGTCGGGGCGAATCCCACCGGCTATGAGATCGTTCAGGCGATCACACGCTACGGCGGCACCAGTTACGAGTTCCTCGGCTATTTTGACGACAAACCGGGCGCATCAGACTCGTCACCGGCCACAACGGCGCCGCTCACCTTTCCGGTTGCCGATTTGTTACTGATCCACGCCAAGTTCGGTATCGATCAGATTATCCTTGCCACACCGGATCGCCCGGCCTCACTATTGCAATGGCTTTCGATCTGCCACGAACAGGGGATACAGATCACGCCGATGTTCGCGCTCTACCAGGATCTGACCGGGCGAGTGCCGGTTGAGCATCTGGGCAACGATTGGTTTGTCGCCCTGCCCGCGCACCGCAAAAGCACGCCCTATGTACTGATTAAGCGCGTTTTTGACCTCTGCTTGGCTGCCTGTGTCCTGCTGGTGATTGCGCCGTTGCTGCCGCTGGTCGCGCTGGCGATCCGGCTTGATTCGCCGGGGCCGATTTTCTTCCGCCAGTCGCGCGTGGGCCGTGGTGGCAAGCTGTTTCGCATCGTGAAGTTTCGTTCCATGCGCCAAGATGCCGAAGCCATGACGGGGGCGATCTGGGCGCAGAAAGACGACCCGCGTATCACGCGCGTCGGACGTTTCATTCGCCGTAGCCGGTTGGACGAACTGCCGCAGCTTTGGAATGTGCTGCTGGGCGACATGAGCTTTGTCGGTCCGCGCCCCGAACGGCCGGAGTTTGATGCCCAATTGGAAAGCGGCATTCCGTTCTATCGGGCGCGGCGGGCGGTCAGTCCGGGGCTGACCGGCTGGGCGCAGATCCGCCACGGCTACGGCAATACGATGCAAGATGCGCTGCGGAAGGTTGAGTACGATCTGTACTATATCAAAAACGAATCGTTCTACCTGGACTTGTTGATCCTTCTGCGGACGGTGGCGGTGGTGTTTCGCTTACGGGGCACCTGAGCCGGGCCGCGCCGTGCGGCGCGCCAGCACCGTCTCATACACCTGTTCAATTTCGCCAACCATGCGCTCCATCGAGAACTGCGTAGCTACCGCGCGCCCGCCGACCGTTAAGTGGGCGCGCAACGCGGGATCGTCGTGGACGCGCCGGGTGGCGGCGACGAGTGCGGCGTGGTCGCCGGCGGGGACCAGCAAGCCGTGCGTGCCGTCGGTCACAAACTCTGGAATGCCGCCGACGGCAGTGGCGATAATGGGGATGCCGCTGCCCATCGCTTCCAACAAGACATGCGGCGTGCCTTCGGTATCGGAGGTCAGCATCACCAAGTCCGTGGCGGCGTAGACGGCTGCCATGTTGCGTGTCAGGCCAGTGAAGATCAGCCGATCCCCTAAGCCTAGCGTCGCCGCTTGTGCCTTCAGCGCGGCCTCACGTTTGCCGCCTCCCACCAGCAGAAACACTGCATCGGGTAGTTGCGGCGCCAGTGCTGCACACACTTCGAGATAGAGATCGTGGCGCTTTTCAGTTGAAAGCCGACCAATGGACGCGATTACATAGGCCGCTGCTGGGATGCCCCACTGCGCACGGGCCGCTTGTCGCTCCTCAGCAGTCGGCGGGGCATGGGCTGCGGCCAGATAGGGGATGCCGGGGCGCACCACACGGATGCGGCCGGCCGGAAAGCCCTGCGCTTCCAACTGCTGTTTCTGCAACCCAGACACGGTGATGATGTAATTGCACTCGCGCAGAGTGCCGAGTTCCAGCTTGGTGACGATGCGCCGCAGCAGATTGTCTTGCACCCAGCCATGCACCGTGGCGACCAGCGGCACGCGCCCCCAGGTGCGCGGAAACAGTCGTCGCATCAACCAGACGAAGTAGTTGGCGCGCTGGCCGTGGACATGGATGAGCGCCATCCGCTCGCGCTGGGGCAGGGCGCGCAACCAGCCGGCGCGCCATCGCAGATCTTGCAACGCCAGCACCGGAATGCCGGCGGCGCGTGCCCGGTTGCCGAAGTCTTTGGCCGGATCGGCGGCGGGGTCCGGTTGGCGCAGCAACAGGACGGCCGAATCGAAGCGGCCCCGAGCGCGCAACGCCGGCGACAGCATCAGCAGCATCTCTTCGGGGCCGCCGGTCTGCCGCGAATCTACTGTGCGAATGGCCTGGAAGACTCGGATCATGGTGTATCCGTTTCGGGGCGTAGGCCGGTACTCTGGACCATGCTCGGCGGCGGGCGCGGCCAGGTGCGGCGACGCAGCAGGCCACGGATTAGCATATTGAGCAACCGATAGGTCGGGCCAATCGTCGGCACTAGCGCGGCGCGCAATACCGCCGGCGGCGTGTGGCGGCTGATATGCAGGCGCGGCAGACGGAAGGGATCGCCGGTGGGGTAGGCGCGGCCCTGATCCACCGTCACGGCGCTGTTGTAGCCGGCGGCACGCACTGCAGCCACTACCGCCGGATTGTAGTCGCCTTGCGGATAGGCAAAGGCCCGCACCGGCGTGCCGAGGGCCGTTTCTAGCGTTGTGCGTGCTGCTCCCAACTCCTGCGCTAAGTCCAGCGGACTGCATTGGGTCAGGAAAGGATGCGTGACCGTATGAGCGCCGATTTCGATGCCGGCAACTTGCAGATCCGCGATTTGCGCCCAGGTGAGCAGCGGCAGCGACGGCAGCGGGGCACCACCAAAGGTCCATTGTGTGCTGCGTCCGATCATGCCACTGATCACATACACCGTTGCCGATAAGCCGTAGTGCGCCAGAATCGGCGCACCCTGCGTGGCAACGTCGGCAAACCCGTCATCGAATGTGATCGCGACGGCGCGGCGCGGGAAAGGTCGGCGGGCGGCCAACCCGGCCGCCACCTCACGCATGGTTAAGCTGACACAGCCCGCCTCAGCCAACGCGGCCATGTGGACGGCGAACAGCGCGGGAGGTACTGAGATATCGGTGGGGTGGTTATCAAGCGCATGATAGCTGAGGATCGTTACCCCGCCGTCGTGGGTGTGTATACCCAGGCGATAAACGACGCGATAGAGCGCGTGGAGCAATGTGCGTTTAAACGGCAAGCTAGGATATCTCCCGTCGGTGGACCGACCCGGCGCAGCGGTGACTAGGCCGATTTCTGTTATAATAGGGTTGGCCTTATTTTAGCATAGCCTTGCCGATCCGACAAACGCAGGCCGGTTTACTCCCCCGCCCTCCTCTCCTGTGACGGGCGACTTACTACGAAACGAGCTACCCTCCGTCCCCCTTCCTCTATTTAGGAAGGGGAAACCGATGATAAGGATACTTATGAGCTTGGGTAAACGTGCCGCACAAGGAGCGTTCTGGAATTACGCCGCTTTCTTGATCGGCAAAGGCGTGTTGGCCGTCGCTACGCTCATCCTGGCGCGGGTGCTATCGCCGGCCGAGTACGGGTTGGTGGGCATGGCCTTGCTGGTGATCACCGGCCTGGATATCCTGCGCGAGTTCGGCATCGGAGCGGCGCTCATCTACCGCCAGCGAGATAGCGCCGCCGCCGCTGAGGTGGCTTTTCTCCTTAGCGTGGCACTCGGCGTGGGTTTGTTCGCCGCTAACTGGCTGGCGGCTCCCCTGCTCGTTTCGTTCTTCAAGATCGACCGCGCGCAAGATGTCGCCACGCTCATCGCGCTGCTGCGCGTGCTGGGCTTCAGCATCCTGTTCACCTCGGTGGGTAGCACGCAGGATGCGCAACTGCAAAAGGCATTGGACTACCGACGGCGTATGGTGCCCGAAGTGGGGCGGGCCGTCATTAAAGGCGCGCTCCAGGTGGGTTTGGCATTGACCGGTTTCGGAGTCTGGAGCTTGGTTATCGGCCAGGTAGTAGGCGACGGCTGCGCGACCCTGTTACTCTGGCTGGCCTCGCCCTGGCGCCCCACCTTTCGCATCGAGCGTGCCTTGATCCGCCCAATACTAGGTTACGGCGTACAGATCATGACCGTAGACGCACTGGGCACCCTGCTCTCCGATGTGGACTATGCAATCATTGGGGCCACATTGGGGACTGTCCCATTGGGAGCCTACACACTGGCTTTTCGTATCCCCGAATTGTTGATTAAAAACCTATCGCAAGCGGTGTCTAACGTGGCTTTCCCGGTCGCGGCGCGCTTGCAGTCCGATACGGCGGCGATGCGGTCGGCTTACCTGACGATGCAGCGGTATATGCTGGTTATCCTGGCCCCCCTCGGCTGTGGCCTCTACGCCGTCACCCCGGCCCTGCTTCATATCCTGTTCCAGACCAAATGGGAAGCCGCCATCCCGGTGATGCAGATCCTGGCGATCTATATGCTGCTGGGCGGCATCAGCCACTGGCCGGGCGTGATCTACAAAGCGGTAGGGCGGCCCGATATCCTCAACGGCTTGAGCCTGGTCAAGTTGGTGCTGCTGGTGCCGGTCCTCTGGTGGGCTGCCGTTAACGTGGGTATCGTGGGCGTGGCCTGGGGCCAGCTAGCGGTGCGGGTAGTCGGCATCCTGATTGACATGGCCTTTGTGTCGCGCTTTGTGCAAGTCTCGGTGTGGACTAATCTGCGGGCATTATGGCCGCCACTGGCCGCCGGTGCGGGCATGGCGTTGGCGCTCCAAGCGCTCTACCGACTCGATCCCGGCTACACTAGTATCTCCGTCTTAGCACTGGCGGTGGTCGCTGCCGGCGTGATCTATTTGGCGCTGATTTGGCTGTTCGACCGCAGCGCTGTGAGCGGGCTGCTGGGCCTGCTACAAAATATGCTGGGTCGCAATCGCCCGCCTGCTGTGCGCCCCGATGTGGAACTGCCGGTGTGAACTACGCCTAGCAAA
>JBBRPH010000090.1:0-15082 GCA_038228295.1 Chloroflexia bacterium
CGCTGGATGGCGCGGGTATGGCGCACCGTGCTCTTGGCCCGCGGGGCCTGGTTAGAAGAGGTAGTCATAGGGCTATTCTACCAAAAAGGGCCGCAACGCGCCCTTGACAAGGCGGCAATGCCCTTAACTTGTAGCTGATGCTTAGACGTGGAAGAGAAGCTGGGCGGCTCAGTGCCAGGACGGGAACCGGTTCAGTTGGCCGATAGTTCGCCATCTGCGATTTACATGGCGCTCAAAGAGGTACGCCGTCGTAATCCTGACCTGCTACAACAACGGGTAGCCGTGGACGTGACCGGTGGCAAGAAGCCGATGGGGATTGGCCTTGCCAAAGCCGCTTACGTCTTGGGGTTAGACACAGTCTATGTAAATAGTACCTATACAGCAAATAAGCGAGTGGAGGGTAGCCAGCAACTAGAGGAAATGCCTGAACCCTACCAGCTTTTTGGCGATATTCAATCAGCAGAAGCTGAACGGTTGTGGCGCAGCCATGACTACGCAGGAGCCGCACGTATCTATGATGCACTGGGAACGCTACCAGATTTGTCAGTGACCGATTGTGACCGTTATCTAGCTCTGGCAACGCTGGCCTCTGCCTATGCGGCCTGAGATAGCTTTGGGTTGGCTGAGGCTGTAGTGGAGATGAATCAACTACTAAGCCACTCCCTGCCCGATGAGCTAACCGACGACCAGATACATACAGTACAGCAACAGGCAGACCATCTTGCCAAGCTACAGGCACTATCTGAGATGGATAGGGTGCGCGTCACTGTGAATGAGGCGCAATCAGCCGCAGCGAAGCAAAAGGCCCAGCAAGAGAAGAATGAGCATTCGTTAAAGGTGTTGAAGGATTTAACTGTAGTGCTGCCGTTACTGGGATCTTTGTACACCAATGGGTTGCGTCGGGCCGCAATGGGACGTTACGATCTAGCGGCCCTCATGTTATATCGTTGTTTGGAGTTAGTATCACAGCAGCGATTAGCGACCCACGATATAGTCCCGGAACAGGCCAATTATCGTAAGGCATGGCGGCAGATCCCCGGCTTGCAAGACCGGTATACTGCCATTAAAGCGCGCCAGGATAAACGCCGCGAACCGTGGAACACACCAAAACCACACTATGATCTGCCAGGAGGCAAGATCCAACTTTTTAATGGGTACATTCTTCTTGCTGCACTGAATGATCCACTGCTGGAGGGTTACGACATTGGGAACATCGAAGAATGTACAGAAGCGCGTAATATCAGTATCCTGGCGCACGGCTATCGGCCCATCACAGAGACGGAGTATATCCCGTTCCGCGATGTGGTGAACGATGTGCTGAACCGCTTCCTGGTCCTCGTTGGGCAGAACCTGAAAGACTTGGAAAACACCTACCGCTTCATCAACCCGTTCACTCCCGCGCCGTGAGCCGGGGGAATGGGGGCAATAAGCGTAGCAGTTGGCTGACGTTTAAGCGGCGGCTGGTGCTGGTGCAGCAGTTGATGCGCGGACCGGCGGGGGGCGCGGCCCTGATTACGGCGGCACGGGCGGCGCTGGGCGCGGATATTTATCCGCCGGTGTTTTGGACGGCGTTGGCGCATGATATGGCCGCCTTGCGCGATGAGTTCGATTGCGTGATCCGCTATCAGCAGGATCTGTACTGGCTGGACGACGCGGGCACGTTGGCGCTGTTGGATGTGCCCGACGAGGAGCTGGTGGCGCTGGCGTTTCTGATCGGGGCGGTGGGGGTGGAGCCGTTGCCGCACGCGGCGGCCACCGAGCGCTTGCTGGCGCGCGTGCGGCGTTTGTTGCCGGCGGCGCGGCAACGGGATTTGGCGGCAGTGCGGGCGCAGCCGCAATTCAGCGTGCCGGAGAGCGTGACCGCCGTCGCCGCGCCGGTGTTACAAGCGGTGCAACGGGCCTTGGGTCGCCAACAGATTGGCTTTGTCTACCATTCGCCCTACGGGGGTGAGGCGGAAATCGAAACACACCAAGTCGCGCCCTACGCCTTGCTGTACCGCGATGGCTACCTGTATCTGGACGGCTATTGTTACGAGTCGAGCGTACCCAAACTGGCGCGGCGCTGGGTGCGTTACCGGCTGGACCGCGTGGCGGCGAGCGGCGTGACGTTGCTGCCATATCCCATGCCCCTGGTCGCCCCGTCGCGCCCCGTCTATCGGATCCGTTACCAGTTGAGCCGGGCGGCAGCCTACCGGCAAGATGTGGCGCACTGGTTCGCGCAGAGTACGGTGGAGTTTCAAGCCGACGGCACGGCACTGGTGCGTGCGGAGACCGCCGACCTGTGGCAAGCGCGCCAGATCCTGCTGCGCTATCGGGAGCATTGCCGCGTGCTGGAACCGCCGGAGCTGCTAGAGTTGATGCGCGAAAGTGTGACGCGGATGGCGCAGCTCTATACAGAGTCGTAACTACGGGGAGCCATTATGGTACTGTTGTTGAATTTCGCGCATCCCTTGACGGATGATCAGGTGCGCCAAGTCACGGAGCTGATCGGCGCGCCTCCGACGGTGCAGACCGTGCCCACGCAGGTAGATCGCACGCAGCCGCTTGGCGCAACGGCGTTGGCGTTGGCTGCGGCTACGGGCTTAACCGGGCACGACTGGCAAACGCGGCCGTTGATCGTCAACTTGCCCGGTTTGGCTCCTGTAGCCGCGGCACTGCTGGCCGAAATTCATGGACGCTGTGGCTATTTCCCGCCGGTGCTGAACATCCGCCCGGTGGCCGGGTCGTTGCCGCCGCGCTATGAGGTCGCCGAGATCGTCAATTTGCAGGGGTTGCGGGACCAAGCCCGTACTCGGCGCTATACGAACACGGTAGCACCGTAACGCTGCATCAGCCTTTGGATTATAGCGGCCGTGTGACATCTCCTTGTGTGAAGGCGTACCCCCATGGTTGGGTGCGCCGCATGAAAGGAGCCGGCACATGGTTGTTCCCATCCCGCACCCCGCGGCCGATCCCGCTGCGGCGATCTACACCCACCTCGAAGGCCAGGGTTTCACGGCGGCCCAATTGCCGCGCCTGTTGCGCCAAACCGCCGACGGTGAACCCTTCGTCCCCCTACAGATCCAGCCGAGCGTCGTCAATGGGCGCCCCGATCTGCCGGTCACACTGCTGACGCGCAGCGACCCGGTACGCAACTGGGACGCGCTACTGAGCGCCAACAGCGAACACCGCAAGACCGCTTTCTCCCCCCTCATCAGCCTGCTGGTCACGCAATACGATCCGACTCTTGCTATCGGCGGGCGCTTGACGGCCCTCCAGGAGGTAGTCGGGCGCGAAACGACCGCTTTGCGCAAGCTGCATACCCAGCAGCAGGCCGACTACGCACACACTTGCGCCGATTTAACTCAGCAGCAACGGGCGTTAGGCGGGCAAAAGGGCGGGTTAATGCAACGGCTAATTGACGGTGCGTTCAATGCCGCTAAAGCAATCCAACTCTGGAACTTACGCGAAACCCAAGCCTTGAAACTGGATAGCGTCGCGGCGGCGCTGGAAGTGTTGGCGGCCGCGACGGCCGCGATCCAGGCCGCGCAGGCTAACTTGCAGCAGGTTGGCGCACGGGTGCAGCACGCCCGCCGCGCCTTGCACGAGGCGCGGGCGACCCAACGCCAGAGTTGGGTCGTGCTCCACGATTGGCCGCCGGATCTGAAACTGGACCACGGACGCATCGCGGGCCTGCTGGCCGCGCAGATCAGCACCCCTGCTGCCGCCCTCGACCTACTATTCCATCCCCCGGCGAGCGACGCGGCGTGCGTGGCCGCCTTGCAAGCGCAGGCCGCGACGGACGCGCAGCAGATCGTGGGCAACCTGACGCTGATCGGTGCGCTGGAATGGCAACGCGGGGCGGAAGGGCTGGCCTCCGACCTGGATGTGCAACTGATGTTCGGGCAAGCGGTGCTGGGCGTATGTTGCACCGCGCGCAGCCTCGCCTGGGCCGGACAACCGCAGGGCCGGCGCACCCTGCTGCAACTCACCCCCGATGGGCAGCCCTGGTTTGGGGCGACGCTGGACCGGGGCGCGCTGCGCAGCGCGGGCAGCACCACGCCGGGGCTGATCGGCTTCTTAGATCTGACGGAGGAAATCGCCCCGACCGATCTGGCGCTGGTCCGGGCGGCCCTTACCGCGCTGGCGGTGGCCCAAATGCAGCAGAACAATTCGCTGTTCGTTGAACTGCTGCCGCAGGCGGTGCCGGGTGGCGGCCCGCCGACCCAGCCGCTGCCGGATGTACCGGTCTACCACAGCAATGGTCATGGTCCGCTGCCCGCGGCGCCGACGGCGGGTGGGGTCACGACATAGGACATGAAGGGAGAACCAGCCAATGCAAAGCGAATCGATCACCCTAACTCGTTACCAGCCCGCCGGGCCGGCGCCGCTAGCGTCCCCGCCGGTGGCCGCCCCCGCGCAGAGCGACACGTTGCTGGGGGGCTTGGGCACCTTCGGCACGCTGACGGCCTTTCGCACGGCGGCGTTATGCGTGGCGCAGGGGACATTGCCGCCGCTGTTCAGCCTGGATAATGCCGCCGGGTTGCCCAGCGCGGTGCCGCTGCCGGATGGCCGGCGGCTGGAGTTCCCGCTCACGCCCCAGGCGCACCTCTATCTGCACAGCCCGGACCGCCGCACGCAGTTGGGGGAGTATTCGTTGCTGACGGCCCGCTATGCGCCCTTGCTGCGCGGCTTGTCGGTGGCCGGCACCTATCGTCAGGGTGGGTATGGCGGCGGGGCCGTGCCGTTGCTGAGCCTGATTGACGTGGATTTGCATATCGCGGCGATCCGCACCCATGTGCGGCGGGCGTTGCAGGCGGCGGCGCGCCCGCCGGCGGCGGCAGGGGGGGTGCTGGGGGCGCTGGCTGACCGCGCTAGCCAGCCGCGCCACCCGCTATTTGTGCTGCTGACGGCGGGGGTGAGTGGCTCCTGTGGGGCCGCGCTGGCGCAGATCGCGGGCTATTTGATCCGGCAGGAAGCGGGGCGGTTGGGGCTGCCGCGGCCCACGGTGTGGCTGCTGCTGGCCGGGCCGCAGGCGTTCCAGGGGCTGACCCCGCGCACGCTGGTGAATTGCGGGGCGACGCTGGAAGGGCTGCAACACCTTGCGCGCCACGGGATCGACCGGTTGGGCATTGACGGGCAGGCGATCCGCGAGGCCGCGCCGCCCTATGACTATGTGTGGCTGCTGGACGACCCGCAATTGCCGGGCGACGGCAACCGGGTCACGGATGCGGAATTGGCGCAATTTAGCTGGCGGGTGGCGGCGGCGGCGCGGCTGCTGTTGCAACCGAGCATCCGGGCGGCGTACCTGGACCATGTGGCGAACCGGGAAGGTGAGCAGACAGTCGAGTGGCCGCAGTTCGGCACGTTGCAACTGGGCCTGGGCGGCTTCGACCCGGCCTTGCTCACGGCGCAGGTGGCGGCGGAACTAGCCTGTCGGCGGGCGGATGCGTTGGCAACTGTGTTGGCAAATTGATCGGTGGGAGTTTGGATCGGGGCGGCGTTGGTCCGTCATTCTTGGTAGACGGGACAACTCAGCACAAGGAGAGAGGTGAGAGAGATGCGCGGGAGACCACGGTGGCTACAGTGGGTCTGGGGCCGGGTACGGGCGACGCAGCCGCGTACGCTGGCCGGGCTGGCCGGGCGCTTGGTACTGCTAGGCGTGTTCCTGTGGTCCAGCCGCCGCTTGCGGTAAAACGGTCGGCAAACTTTTGATCCTGAATCGAATAGATGCGGCGGCTCATTCGTCATAGTAGGTAGCGGCGCATATACGCCGGAAAAGTGGGGGTTGGCGATGCTGGGGTTCGTGGTACGGCTCGGCTGCGCGGTCCTGCTGCTGGTGGTCAGCATCGTACTGGCCCTCATCCTGACCGTGCTGGCCGCCGCTGCGCCTACTCATGCCGCCGGGTGGGCGGCGGCCGGGCCGCTTCGCCTGGCTGCTGCGCGGCCGGATGCGCCCCCGGCGCCGGGGGTCCGGGGGGTATTTTTGCACGGTTGGGTCAACCTGCCGGAGCTGCCTGCGGGCTGCGCGTGGCGGTTGGCGGGTGATGCGGCCGGGCGCGCGCCGTTCCGCGTGGACGACCGGCTGACCCTGATCGCGCACCTGCCGGACGGACGGCAACGCCAGTGGAGCCACGATTTCCGCGCCGGCGACCATATCGTGGCCTTGCCCCCCACCGCGCCGGCGGCGCTGGGCGCGGATTCCAGCCGACTCGAAGTGCAGTTAGAGGATGTGGAACCACCCACGTGGGGCAACAGTGATGTATGGCTTGTACCGTGTCCCGCTAGCAGATCCGCGGCGGCTAGTCCATTACCAACCGGCGCGCCGCTGTTAGCTACCCTTCCTTCGCCAACTAGACCGCCGTTCTTTACCAATTCACCCGCGCCGGATGTGCCTCCCGGCGCTTTTTTGTCGCTGCGTGGCCCGCATGGGTGGCTTGCGCTGGCGGGGCTGGGTGGCAGTGTCACGTTACTGGTGTTAGCGGCGCGGGTGGTGGCTCGGCGGCGGCCGGCGCGGGCGGGCGCCGTCCAGTTACTGACCGTGTACGACGCGGCCGGGCGGCCGGCCCTCCAACAGGCTATTCATGCGACCGATTTGCCACTGGGGATCATGCTAGATCCGCTACGGCTGGTGCCGGGGGCGACACCAGGGGTTCTATATCTGCTCGGTTTTCCGTATCCAGGGACGGTGCCGGTGCTATTTTGTCGTCAGCCGTCGGGGGTTGCTCCCCTCGTGCTGCTGGACGGTGACCGGCTGGCCCAAGTGACCATAGATCGGGAGGCCAACGATGGGCGCGCCACGTCGCATTGATGAAGACTCTGTACTCCGTGCCGCACTGGACGCAACATTTGAGCGGACGGCGTTCGTAGATATTTTGATGGGCGTGAGTATCCGGCGGCACCAATACGACGGGGCCGATAGGGATCTCGGCCACACCTACAGTGATTGCCTGGCGCTGGTCGTCGCCCAAGCCGCGCAGTGGAAAATAGCCCACGGCGGGGATGTGTATGACGGCACGCATCGGGAGGGTTTTTGGCTACGGACGCTGACGAATATCTGCCTGGGCGAGCGCCGCCACGCCCAAGGCACCACCACCGCCCTTGCGGGGGAAGCCGCCGCGTTGCTGGACGCACTAAGGCAGGTGAGCAAACGATGATTCCGCCACCGGAGCGCGGGGCCGCCGAGCGCCTGCTCGACCGCTACCAGCGCCATGTGCAGTTGATTCTGCAAGAAGCGGCGGGGGCCGCCGGAACCGTGGGTCGCATTGGGCGACTGTACCTGGCCGGACGCAGTGGCGTCCCCCTCCAGGAAGCCCTCACGCCGGGACAATTTGCGCGCCGCCTGCGCGATCTGCCGCGCACGTGGCGCGACTTCAGCTATCCGCCGCCGGAGGACAGTGCCGTTATTGCCTGCTTGCCGGCGGAAGATCAGGCGGCGCTCACGCGGTCGCGGCAAAGTGGGCACCGCTGGCTACAAAAGCAACGCCAAGCCTTCTACCACCAATGTATCGGGCTGTGTATGCGGGAAGAGGCGTTGCTGGTGCTGATCCTGCTGCGCTGGCTGGTGATGGCGCAATTGCGTGCGCCCCGCCTAGCGCGCTTCACCCCGCAGCCGCTGGAGAGCCTAGCAGTGCAAAACCTCGCGGACCCGCATGATGATTACGACGAAATGCTGACCGTGTTGGCGTTGCGGGAGGTCGTTCGGCAATTGCTACAGCACGCGGCGACAGATCTGGCGACAGTGCGTGGGCTGGTGGCGCGGGTCTGTATCGCGCTGCGGGCCGGCTTGCCGGCGGAGTACGGCAGTGATCCGGCGTTGTTCCAAAACCGGGTGGCGGATGGTTGGCCGGGCGTGGTGTTTGCCAGTGCTTATGACGAGGCGGCGGCTTATGCATTTTTGGGGACACCGGCGGTGCAGCAGGCGTATCCACACCTGAAGCTCACGGAATGGGCGCAGCCGGGCCGCAAGTTGATTCTGCTGGGGCGGCGGCAGCGCTCGCAATTTGTCCGGGTGTTCACGCCGCTGTTGGCCGCGCAGTACGACCTGGGCGAAGACCTGGTGGGCCGGGTCGCGAGTTACCTGACGGCGCCGCCCACTGGGCCGAAGGGAGGCGATAACCCTGTGTAACGACAGCGCGGCAGTACGCCAAGCAACCGCACGACCGGAAAGGACACCGATGCTGTGACCCTCTCATAAGGAGCTATCTTATGGACGATGCCTTGCAGGCGCACGCTGCGGCGCGCGCACGATGGGCGGCGCAGAGCCGCCGCTGTGCCATCTGCATGACGGAAATTGATGATACGCTAGAATCGAGCCAGTTGAAGCAGCTGCCTGCGGCCGAGCAGGCAGCCGCCTATTTTACGTTGGCGCTGCTGGATGCGGGGCTGGCGGGGCATGCACCCGCCGGGGTGGTGCTGCTGAGCTGGCTAGTGACGGAACGCTTAACGGCGCCTCAGGCGGCTTGGGAGGCGGTGGCCCTGGTGGGCCCACGGCTGACGGAGCAAGCCTACGCGCTGATCGGGGCTAGTCGGCCACGCTTGGACAGTGCGCTGCGTTGTACGGCCCTCCAGATCCTCGCCACTCATCTACTGGAGCTAGAGGCATGGGCGCTGGTGTGTGTAGCTGCCGACGTTTTATACCGGCTGCACCTCCACCTGGCGACGGAGTCCTGTAGTCTCCCCGCGCCGTTAGGGGCTACGTAAAGGGGGTCTCTGATGCCCGCGCGCTATGATTATTTTGCACTTCAACGTCCGACCACTCCTGGAGCAGGGGTGGTCGGAATTGTTTAGAGTAGCGTTTGGACCGCCGGGCGCAGGCACCATCATCCTGAGTAGAACGCTGTGACACGGGGCGCGCAAGGAGGCTGGGATGAATGGGCATTTGTTGCATTTGGCGACGGCGCTGGGCTTGGCGGCGGCGGCGGGGTTGAACGTGACGTTGCCGTTGCTGCTGCTGGGGGTGGCGGTGGCGGGCGGGTGGCTGGCGCCGGGGCCGTATGACGTGCTGGGCAGCGGCGGGGCGTTGGCGGTGTTGGCGGCGGTGGCGCTGATCGAGGGGCTGGGTGACAAGATCCCCGTGCTGGATTTGCGGTTGCAGACGTTGCTGCTGCCGGGGGCACTGCTGGCGGGCGGCTGGTTGGCGGGTAGCCAGGCGGCGGCCGTCGGTCCGGGGGCGGCGGGCTTGTTGGTGGCGCTGGGGGTGGCGACGGCAGGCGGATTGCACTTGGCGCGCAGCACGATTCGGCCGGTGGTGCGGCTGCTGCCGGTCGGCATGGGCGGCGCAACGCTTTCGACGCTGGAAGATGTGATGGCGGGCGGGCTGGTCGGGTTGGCGCTGGTCGGGCCGGCCCTGACCCCGCTGCTGGTGGGGGCGCTGTGGCTGGCCTGGGTGGTGGCGGTGGTGGGGTTGGTGCGCTTGGGGTTGGGGGCGGTGCGCCAGGGTCGCGCGTGGCTGGGCACGCTGGTGGGGGCGGGCGTGGACCGCTTGCGGGGTGGGTTCCTGCCGCTGGAAGGTTTGGTGCTGCCGATTGCGCCCGTCGCGGCATTGCCCGCCCCCCAGCCGTCGGCTGGGGAGGGGCCGGTGGAGGATGTGTGGGATGTCTAACAGGTCGCTGATCCTGATCCAGGTGGACGGTACGCCGGGCGACGGGGCGGGCCGGGCCGGGGTGGGGGTGGTGGTGCGTGACGGCGCGGGCCGCGTGCTGCAATGGCGCGGGGGCTGCGTGGTGGCGCAGACGAACAACGAGGCGGAGTACGAGGCGTTGCTGTTTGGCCTGCGGCTGGCGCTGGCTGCGTATCGCGGGCGGGTGGTGCGCTGCCTGAGCGACAGCCGGTTGGTCGTGGATCAGTTGAACGGGCGGGCGGTCAGCCATACGGCCGCATTGCAACAGCGCTATACGGCGGCGCGGCGGCTGTGTGAGCAGCTTGGGCAGGTCGAGGTGTGCTATGTGCCACGCGCGGTCAACCAGTTGGCCGACGCGCTGGCCTGGGAAGCATTGGGCGGCGTGGGGCAATTGCTGCGCTGGGCAAATGGACAAGGAGGAGCGTGCGATGGAACAGGGTGAAGTCGGACCGCTATTAGCGGCGATTGTGAGCGTGGATAACCTGACTGCCGCCTGGCAGCGGGTGCGGCGCAATATTCGGGTGGCGCAACGGGCACGGTCGCGGGGCAGCGATGAGCAATCGTTGGCCGACTTCGAGGCGGATTGGACGCACCAGATGGAGACGTTGGCGGCGGAACTGCGGACGGGGCGCTATCAGCCGTTGCCGCCGCGCCAATTGCTGATCGCCAAGCCGCACGGCGGCCAGCGCACGATTGGGGTGCTGGCGATCCGCGACCGGGTGGCGCAGCGGGCCGTGCATCAGGTGTTGGAGCCGCTGTTCGACCCGACGTTTCTGCCCTGTGTCTATGGTTGCCGGCCGCATATCGGCGCGCCGCACGCGCTGTTGCAGGTGCAGTATTATCGGCAGCAGGGCAAGACCTGGGCGGTCCATAGCGACATCCGCAACTTTTTCGACGGCATCAATCACCAGATCCTGTTAGGGCTGCTGGCACGGCGCATCACGGAGCGCCCGGTGCTGGCGCTGATCGCGGCGTGGCTGCGGGCGCGGGTGCTGGATGCGACGGCGCACGGCGATGCCGATAGCTGGTGGCAACGGGGCGAGGCGGCGCTGGAACAGGCGGCGGAATGGGGAGCGCAGGAATTGGCGCGGCGCAGTGGCACGGGCGGGTTGTACGGCGCGGGATTGGGCCTGAACGGGCTCGACACGGAGGGTGAGGCCCCCTATGAGCCGGCCGGCTATATGCGGCGGCAGGCCTGGAAAGGCATGGCGCAGGACGCGCTGCTGTTGGCGCTGTCGTCGGGTCGACCGGCGTTGGCGGGGGTGCGGCGGGCGGCCCCGCTGTTGCGGCGGGTGGTGGGCGGCAATCCGGCGGCGGCGGCGGCGGTGGCGGTGGCCGGGGGCGCGGCGGCGGCGGCTTCGCTGGCGTGGCGGCACCATCAGCAGGCGCAGCCGGCGGGGGCGCTGCAAGGCGGGGCGCTATCGCCGTTGCTGGCGAATGTGTATCTGGACCCATTCGACCGGGCAATGACGGCGCGGGGCTACACGCTGGTGCGCTATGTGGACGATTTTTTGCTGGTGGGCACGAGCCGGGCCGAGGTGGAAGCAGGCTTGCAGGAGGCGCAGAGGCTGCTGGGGCGGCTGCGGCTGCAACTGAACCCGACCAAGACGGCGGTGTGTGCGCCGGAGGCGGAGCTGGCCTTTTTGGGGCAAACGTTTGCGCCACTCCCCACAGCGGCGGGGCCGCGCTGGGGCAGCTTTCAGGCGGCGGGTGCGGCGTTGCGGGCCCGCGGGGCGGCCCTGCGCTTGGGCCGGGGGCGGGCCGGCGCGCCGCGCCCGCCGGCGAAGGAGGGGTCGGGTGGTTAGGCTAGCGCGGTGGGCCGGGGGCGTAGACTGGTTGTACTGAGCAAGGAGAACGCACGCACGCTTAAGCCCTGGGGGGGGCGGTGGGCATTGGGTAGTTAGGGGAGGGGCGGGGATGGCAACGCTGTATGTGCAGGAGCAGGGCAGCCGGTTGGGGGTGCGGCAGGAGCGGCTGATTGTCAAGCGCGGTGAAGAATTGTTGCTGGATGTGCCGGTGATCAAGGTGGATCGGGTGGTGATCATGGGGCGGGGCGTGCAGGTATCCACTGCGGCGCTCGTGTTCCTTGCCCAACGCGGGATTCCCCTGGTGTTTACCAGCCGCATGGGGCGGGGCTATCCGGTGAGTGTACAAGGCTGGACCCTGCGCAATGGGGAGCGGTTGCTAGCCCAAGTGGATCTGGTGCGGAACCCGGCGCGGGCCTTGCCGGTGGTGCAAGCCATCGTGCAGGGTAAGCTGGCGAACCAAACGGCGCTGCTGCGGGCCTGGGGGCCGATCTGGGGCGTGGCGGCCGGCCCGGCGTTGGGCGTGATGGAGCGGGCCTATCAAGCGACGGCGACGGCCCGCGATGCCGACCAAGCGCGCGGCTATGAGGGCGCGGGCGCGGCGGCCTATTGGGGCGTGTGGCGCACGGTGTTCGCGGCGGGCTGGGGGTTCGACGGGCGCAAGTATCGGCCGGCCCCCGATCCGTTAAATGCGCTGCTGAGTTTCGGCTACACCATCCTGTTGAATGAGGTGCTGGCGGCGGTACAGATCAGCGGCATGGACCTGTCGCTGGGCTTCTTTCATGTGGTCGAAGCGGGGCGGCCCAGCTTGGCGTTGGATCTGGAAGAGGAGTTTCGCGCCTTGCTGGTGGATGACTTGGTGTTGCGCCTGTTGCAGGAGCGGCTGATCACCACGGCGGATTTTCAGCCGGCCCCGGAGCAGCCGGGCGCGATCCATTTGACGGATGCGGCACGGGTGCGCTTTATCCAGGCGTATGAGGCGCGCTTAGATACGAAGGTGCCGTATCCTTACCTGCCGCAGCCGGCCACCGAGACATGGCATCGTTGTGTGCTGCTCCAGGTGCAGCAGATGGCGCGGGTGATCGAGGGGCGGCAGGCAGGGTATCAGGCGCTGCCGTGGCCGGGTTAAACGCAGGAGGTGGGTCGTGTTTATCGTGATCAGCTATGACATCCACCATGACCGGCGGCGGGCGCGGCTGGCGATTCTGTTGGAGAACTATGGGCAGCGCGTGCAGTATAGCGTGTTCGAATGCCTGCTGACGGCGCCGCAATTGGCCGAGTTGCGGCGGCGGATGCTGCGCGTGATCAGCCTGCGCGAAGACAGTGTGCGCTTTTACTTCTTGCCCGATGCGGCAGTGGCGGAAATTCGGGTGCTGGGGCCGGGGCAGGTGACGGTGGATCCGCCGGTATATGTGCCGCAGAGCGGCGGTTAGGCCACTGCGTCGTCGTAGTCGGGCAGCAGGCCGACGGCGGGTGGTGCCGTCGGCGTGACCGGCAGGGCCGGCGGGGGAGTGGGCGGCAGGGCGAAGCCGGTGACGGGTTCGAGCGCCAGGATGCGGTCGAGATGGAAGGTGCGGTTGCTCGCGCGCACGCGGCAATAGGCGGTGAGGTAGGGTGGGTCGAGCGCCAACGGGTGGATCACGCGCCGGCCGATCGCGTGTCGGCCGGCGGTGTAGTAGCGGATGCAGATCGGGACGGCGGCAGCGATGGCGGCGGTCAGCGCGTGGCGGATTGCGACGGGGTCGGCGGGCGGGGGCGGGGGCGTGCCGGCGGTGAGGATCTCTTCAGCGGGCAGGGGGGCGCTCACGCGGTCCCAAAGATCCTCCAGCGTCGCCCGGTTGGGCAAGGTCAGTCCTACCGTGTAGCTCTCGGCCAGTTGGGTGAAGCGCAGCGCGTAATCGGGCAGGGTCTCGGCGGCGCGGCGCAAGGCTAAGATGAGATGCAGCGTGGTGTCGGTGGCGGGCGCAGCAGGCGGCGGGGCGACGCGGGCGCCCCGCCGCAGCGGCTGCGGGGGTAGGCCGCTGTGGGTCGCCAAGAGCTGCGTGAGCGCGGGCGGCAGGGCGGCAAAGTGGCGCGTCAGCAGATCGCGCAGCGGGCGGTAGGAGCCGAGCAGGTGGGCCCCCTGCGCGAGGGATGCGGGCGTAAAGCGGTAGCAGTGGCCGTCCGGCGTGCGCTGATGCACGGTCCAGGGGGTCAGCGCGACGCGCAGGGCGGGCGCAGCGGTCAGCGCGACCGTCACCATCAGGTTAAGCAACACCGGCGGCGGGGCGGACGGCAGCCCAGTAGACGCGGACTCTGCTGCCCGCACCCCAAGATCGACGCGCAGGGCGTGGCCGTCCGTTTGTACTACGCCCAGCAGGGCCGCCGGGCCAGTGAGTAGCGCGGTCAACAACGCGGGTTCGACTAGGGACGGCAAGGGCGTAACACGCGGCGTGTGCAGTAACGGCGGGCGCAGAAGGGGGCCGTAGTCCACTGTCCAGGCGGCCAGGAGCGCGGGCAGGGCGACGGCGTGCGTCGGGACGGCGGTGAGGCGGGCCAGCAGCGCGGCGATGAGTGCGGGCCACGGCACGTCAGCGGCGCGCAGGTCCGGCGGTAGCGCAGCCGGGGGCAAGGGGCCGGCCGCCCAGGCGTGGAGCAGCGTCTGGACCTGCGTGGTCGGCGGCTGATCTAGAAAGGCTGGAACGGCGGCGGTGGGCGTGCAACGGCCGTCCAGCAGGGTGAGTAGGCCGGCCTCATGCAGGATGGTATGGAGCAGGCGCAGGCGGGCGGTGCGCCGGCGTGGCCCGCCCGGTAGCGCGGCACAGTGGCCGCTCAGGCGCCGTAGCGTAGCGTGATCTAGCCCGCCGACCGGCGCATGGCGCGCCGGCGCACCGGCCAACTGCGCCAAGATCGTCACCGCGTCGGCCACCGCATCCGCCAAGCAAGGAGCCGGCGGCCCGCCCCCCGGCAGCGGCGGCAGCGCCGCCACCGCCGGGGTGAGCGCCTGGGCCACCGGTGCCGGCAGTAGCAGCCGACAATCATCCGGCCCGCGCACCGGCAGGACCAAGCCGAAGGCCATCAGTCGTTCCAGGGGCTGCAACGCCGCCGCTGGTGGGCGGGGATCGGCTAACTGCCAAGGAAAGCGCAGCGCCGCGCCGTCGAGCGCCGGAGCCACGCCGGTAGTTAGATCCGCCAGCAGCGCCCGATCCGCCGGGGTCAGCAAGGTCGCCAAGCGCCCGCCCAGTCCCGCAGCAAACAGGCGCGTGAACAGCGATTGGGTCAAGGCCGCTTTACCTACGCTATGGGATGCCCGCAGGCCATGATAGGCGGCGACGGTGTAGAGCGTGCGAATGCTGACCCCGGCCCAACAGGAGTCCGTCAGGGGCTTGACACCGCCCAAAAGCACGCGCATAATAGCCTCAGTAACTGTCCCGCAAAACCGGGCGGTAGGCACGATTGCCTAGGCTATTATGCCATAGGTTCGCGGTAGATGAAAATAGAAGGCAAAAATCGCGCCGCACGTCAGCGAAATTAGACACAAAACAGCCCACCACTGTCCCGGAGGCTGTCAGAGGAACCGCCCCGTTTGAGAGGGGATTGAAAGAGGATGATCGTGATGTCGCCAGCATCTGAGGTCTCTGTCAGAGGAACCGCCCCGTTTGAGAGGGGATTGAAAGACCTGGATAAACCAGTTGCC
>JBBRPH010000091.1:0-15035 GCA_038228295.1 Chloroflexia bacterium
CGAAACCACCGATCCAGTCGGCTATTTGGCCGTTGAGGCCAAAGGGTTGGGGCTGCTCAAGCGGAAGCGCCCACGGGCCTTAGCCCGCATCCCCGACTTGACAACGGCCACCGAGTCCTTAACTTGTAGCTGATGCCCTTACGCATTACATATTACACTTTGTGTTTTACGTTTTACGCCCTAATGCTCGCTGGTGCGGTCAATCATGCCCCGCTCCTGCGCCTGGCGTTCGACCCAGCGGAAGAAACGGTAGGAGCCGACCGCACTGACGGCGGCGCTGACCGCCAAGATGATCGCCAGTTGCCCGTTGTCGAACTGGGCCAGCAGCGGGCTGATTGGCCCATTGGACCCTTGCAAGATGCCGCCGACTAGGGCACGGCGCATCCCTTCCAGCCAATAGGTGATCGGCATGACGAGCGACACGTTGCGCAGCCAGGCCGGCAGAATATCGGGCGGGAAGTAGGCACCACTAAACAGCAGTAGCATCCCCGCTACCACTTCGCCCATCGATTCGCCGTGGCGGGCCACCACCATCGCGATCCCCGCCAGGATCAGCCCCAGGCCGGCCAGCATCACCAATCCCAGCACCAGGTAGAGAAGAAGCCAGCCCCAGGCGACCTGATTCAGGTGCAGGGGCAAGCCCAGGAACAGGAACCCTGTCGCCAGCAGAATGATCGTTGTCAACCCCCCGACCCCCACTTTGGCCGTGGCCCGGCCCAGCAGGTAAGCGAACTTACGCGCGGGCGAAGTATAGATGTATTTCAGCATCTTGTAGTTTTCGCGATCATCCAAGATTACCCAGGCCATGCCGGCCAGCGTCTGGATCACCAGCACAAAAAAAGCGTTGCTGATGAACAGGTAGCTGAAAAAGTCGCCTTGCGCGCCGGCCGCCACCACCCGATACATGACCACGATCATCAGCGCGGTCGCCATAGGGCGCAAAATGGTGAAGATGAAAAAGACCAACGGATCAGCCCAGTTACCCTCGACCTGCCAGCCTAGCCAGGCCGCCACGCGCAAGGTCCGCAGATTCTCGCGCCAGATGAGGCCGCGTTCGGCGGGCCGTTCGACGCTTGCGTTTAACATAGTTGCTCTCCTAACAGTCGGCGGTCGTTAGCCGGCAGTCGTTAGAAATCGCACGTTGCTGCCGACTGCCGACCACCAACTGACGACTGCCGACCCGTTACTGCCAGCGCAGGCTCAGGCGCGCCTCGACGCGGGCCAGCCATTCCATACGCCGCAACATGAGGTAGGCGGCGACAACAAAGCCGCTGCCCAGCACGGCCAGGATGCCCAGTTCAACCACCGGTGACAACACGCCGACGATCTGGCCGGGAAAGAGCAGTTGGCGCAGCGCGTCCAGCCCGAAGCTGACCGGCACCAGCGCCGAAACAAAGGTCAGCGCAGCGGGGATAGTAGCGAACAGTTTGCTGAGGGGGAAGTTCAACCCGGTCAGGAAAAACACCGGCTCGGTGAGAGCCATCGCCACCTGCCAGGCTTCGCGGCCCCACATCAAGAAGACCGAACTGAGCAGCATCCCCAGCCCGTAGAGCGCATACATGGCGACCAGAAACACTACGGCAGCCAGCCCCCATTGGCTGCCGTCTAACTGCACGCCGAATAGCAGCGTGCCGACGATAGCGATGGTTGCGGCGCGGATCGTGGTCATAAACATCCCGCCCACGCCCATGCCGAACAGGATCGCCATTAGCGACGCGGGCGATAGAATGTAGAGTTCTAGGAAGCCGCTCTGCTTATCCCAGTAGAGTTGTGAGGCCATCATCCAGAGGACGTTGAGCCAATAGGCCGCCATGGTGGCTCCCAGGATAACGAATCCGACATAGGCTTCCGGCGCGTGCAGGGCACGATAGAGATAAACGAAAGCCGCCGCGTTGATTAGCGGAATGAAAATCTCAAAAAAGACCCAACTTGGTTCGCGCATTGCGCCCCAGATACGTGGGTAGGCGCGCGCACGGGCGGCATCGAAAAACAGCCGCCGGCCGGTATGCTTATTCATGCCGCAGCACCCCCATCCTCGGTGGTCAGGCTGCGACCCACCAGCTTGATAAACACGTCTTCCAGCGTCGGCTCCTCTTTTTGCAAGCCCAGGATGCGACCCTGCACGGCGGTGAGGGCCGTGACCACCGCACCGATAGCCGCTTCGTCGTCCAGGATAAACTTGAGCAGGAAGCCGTTACCACCGGCATCCGGTTCGCCGCTGACGCGCTGCACACCGGGCGCACGGCCCAGCGCTTCCAACTGGCCGAGGCCGATCCCCGCTGCGCGGATGGCGAAGATGGGCTGCTGTTGCAGCATCCGTTTCAGGCCGGTCGGTGTGTCGCAGGCCAACACCGCGCCGTGGTCAATGATAGCGATGCGGTCGCAGAGTTCGTCGGCCTCGGCCATGTAGTGCGTAGTCAGTAGCACAGTGCGGGTAGGGTCTTGGCGCATCCAGTTGCGGGTGAAGTCGCGCACGATACGCCCGGCATGGACATCGAGGCCCAGCGTCGGCTCATCAAGGAACAGCACTTTCGGGTCGGTGACGAAGCCGCGACAGAAGTTCATGCGCTGGCGCTGACCGGTGCTGAGGCTGCTGACGCGGGTATTGGCTTTGTCGTCCAGCTCCACGATTTTGAGCAATTCGTCAATACGGGCGTAGGCGTCTTTGCTGGGCACGCCGTAAAACTGGCTGAACATCCACAAATTCTCGCGCACAGTCAAAATGCCGAAGCCACTGGTCTCGCCGCCACTAACCATATTGATACGGCGGCGCACTTCGTCGGCATCGCGCACGACGTCAAGGCCGTCCACATAGCAGATGCCGCCGGTGGGAGCCAGCAGCGTGGTGAGAATCTTGATGAGGGTCGTTTTGCCCGCACCGTTCGGCCCCAATAGGCCGAACAGCTCCCCCTGCTCTACCTGAAGTGTCACCCCGCCCAACGCGGTGAGTGCCTTGCTCCCTTCACCCTGCGCCTTTTTCTCGCCGCGCACCTTATAGATGCGGCTCACGTTCTCGGTGCGGATCGCCGGCACCGCAGACGGATCGCGAATTATAGCGGCACTACTTGCGGTGCTTGCGCCCGCCGGCAGATCGGCTGTAGCGGCGCTACTTGCGGTGCCGGCAGGCGCAAGCACCGCAGATGTAGGGGCGTTGCTTGCTACGCCTGTAGGGGTATAGGTGTCACGAACATCGAGTATCATGGCGTACCTCGCTATTGGAAGGGGAACGGGTTGGGCAGATGATGACCACCGCTGTGGACTTTGCCTTCGCAGTGTACCTGATCCGGCGGGCTGAGCGCGTCCGCCGTGCGAACGATTGCGCCCTACGCCATCGGATGGAGGCAGCGGCTGTCGGCGGGGGGGAAACATGGTATAATACCCGCCGACAGCAATTGAGGAGAGCGCAACTTGGCGGTGATTGAACTCGGCCTGATTGTGGTGATGGGCATTGTGGCGGGCGGCTTCGCGGCGCTGGCAATGATTGCTCCCCGGCGGGTGCAAAATATCTTCGGCATCGGCAGCCTATTCGGTGTGGTAGGCGGCATTCTTGCGGTCCTGAGCGGCACGGTGCTATACCGCCTCGGCCTCACCGCCGAAGCACATTCGCTATTCCCTAGCGTCCTCAACAATCTATTCGATCTGATCCTAGCCGGCTTTATCGGCTATGCCGTCACCACTTTCTTCGTCCTTTCCTATCAGGTGCAACCCGATCTGGAACCGCCGAATGTCGCACAGGCCCAAGCCGCCCAGACCTTCGCAGATCGAACAGCTGTACTCTACTTTGTGCCGGGTGAAGCCGAAGGCTATGATGCCCGCGTGGTAGCGCGCAGCTTCGACACGCCGGAATACACGCAGGCGTTACCACCGACGCTGTTGCGCCCGCTTTATACGCTCGACCTCAAACGTAAATATGAGGCGATTGGCGCGAACCCCTATCGCAGCCTGCACTTCAAACTGGCGCAAAAGGTACAGGATCGGTTGGGCAAACGGTTCAAGGTCTATATCGCCTTCTATGATGATACGCCACTGTTGTCCGACGCCGCCACCGAAGCCTTGCGCGATGGGGCACGGCGTATCATCATCCTGCACGCGCGGCTAACCAATCCGCCGCCGACGGTGCGCCCCGCCGATATGCTGGGGTCGTTGCGCCTGGCGCGCTACGGCGTGACGCTGGCCGAGACGGTGCCGCTGTGGAATTCGGATCTGGTGCCGCGCCTGTTTGTGCGCCGTGCGCTGGCGGCCACCGAAGGCATGGACCGGGCGCAGATCGGGCTGCTACTGATCGGCCAAGGCCACCCGCTGCCGCAGCGCACCCCGCCCGCCGGCACCGCCACGGCTGGATTCCAGCGCCAGAATCAAGAACTGGCCTTCCAAAAGCGTGTGCGCCATGCCTTGATCCGCGCCGGCTTCAACGATGATAAGGTAGTGATGACCTGGTTACGCTGGCAGCACCCACTGCTCGAAGCGGCGCTCGCACAATTGCTGGCCGAAGGCTGTAGCCATATCTTCTGGATCGGCAGCGGCCTACTCACCGACGGCCTCAGCACCCTTTACGACATTCCGCACCGCTTGCACGCCTCGGCCGCAGAAGGCGGCGTGAGCGTTGGGGCGCTCGGCCCCTGGAACGATGACGATGTGGTAGCCGAAGCCCTGGTAGAACGGGTCAAAGCCACCGCTAACGGCGACTAATACTGCCGCGCCGAAAGCCCAGACGCCCTGATCTCGGAGATCAGGGCGTCCTTTATTAAGAAGGGTTAGGCGCGCAGCCTACTCGGATGGGCGTTTGGGCGTGACTCGCTGTGCGGCACGACGCAACGCACGATGCAGGCGGATTAGGCGTGCCTGGCGCAGATGTTCAGCCCCCGCAAGGCGCTCGGTCTGAATCTGGCGGCCTAACTGCTCTAGGGCATAGAGATTATCGTTCACGGTTTACCTCATTTCAGTTATGTTCACTCCCCGGTGGGAGGACGGCGCGTGCCGTCAGCCGACCTGTTGATCCTATGATTGGGCGGGTCGAAGCGTGGTCACAGTCGTCTGGCCGGCGCGCTGCAAAGCGCGCGTGAGGCGAATTAGACGCGCCTGACGCATTTGACCGGCACGGTTGATGCGTTCATCACGGATTTGACGGCCCATTTGCTCTAGCACGTATAGATTATCGTTCACAATATACCTCGTTTTCTGTGCAATCCACCGGTCGCACCAATATGCAGTTTCGTGTCTTTACTCAGTAATTGTACTACTTACCCATTTCCGGCGCATCGGGTAGGAGGCTGAACCGGTCTCCGGCGTTGGCCCCGGCACGTCTCATCCTTAAGACTCGGTCTATACTACATCTGGAGATGTAGCCCAACACCGACGGCGGCGGGGTGCGCCTCACCGATGTTGGGCTACGCCGGCTGTAACGCCGGGGCAGTACCTTTGACGGCCCGGCGTACGAGACGGGCGACCCGAGCCAAAGAGGCCAGGCGCAACGCCGCAGCGCTGCGGCGGCGGTCGTTCTGAATTTGCCGGCTCAATTGCTCCAACAGGTAGAAATTGCTGTTCACAGTCTGCCTCGCTTTCTGTGCGGCCGGTCGGTCGCTGTAGTGTGGGTGTCTGTTGATCGTTATGAGGCTATTGTAGCAGCGGTCGCTGCCCGCCACATCGGGAGGGGGCGGAACCCTTGCTGGGGTGTTGGCCCAGTCCGGTCCTACATCACAAGGCGTAGCCGGCCCCATCTCACGATGCAGGACCGGCAGGCAAAACAGAGGAGCCGGCACCTGGAAGTGCCGGCTCCTCGCTGTAAACTACTGTCGGAGATAGATCGATTGCGCCGTTACAGCGCCAATGACTCAGAACTCAGGGACTGCTGCGCGCCGCTCAGAACGGCGGCGCATCGCCGCGCTCTTGTGATTTCTGCGTCAGGCGCTCGATCACCTTGCCGGCTTTGCCGCGCGGCAGGTCACCTATCGCCGTGATCTTGAGGGAGCGCAGCAGTTCGCTCTCGGTGATACCGGCGTGCGGCAGCAGGGCGCGGATCTGACGCTGCTGGGCTTCCGTGCAAAGCTCCTCGCCGTCTGTAGTGGGGACGCCGGCAGAGCCGGCGGCTGCGGGGCGTTCCGGCCCGGTCGGCGTGAGGCGGTCGGCAACCGGCGTGGGGCGGTCAGCCGCCGTGGGCCGCTCGGCGGGCGGCGTAGGTCGCTCGGCGGGCGGTGCCGGGATGGCGGACACTTCAGCGACGTAGGTGTTGCGGGCGATGTTACCGGGCTGGCGCGGCGTGGTCGCCTCGCCGGCTGCCGTCGTGCGCGCCGCCTCGTGGGCCAATGCTTGGCGCTGGTCTAGGTCTTCAATGTCCTGAGTGAAGATTTCGGACAAGCCCGCCACGCGCAGAACCGCGTCCACCTGGGCGCGTTTCTCGCATATCTTGATTGTGTTGTTGACCGTCCAGCCCTCACGCTCGGTCAGCGCAGCCGCACCCCGACCTTCACCGACGATGTTGCCGTGCCCATCCACCAGGCGGCAGATATAGGCGAACAGGCCGGGCGGGTTGCCCGCCATTTCGAGCGTAGCGCGGTCGGCGCTGAACTTAGGGCGTAACTGCAACAGCAGGCAGATTTTCTCCGCGCCCGGCTTAAACAGGCTCGGCTTGCTCTCGCGTCCGTTGCTGTTGATCGTGCCGAAGTCGGTGCCCGACTTCAACTGGCGGCTGATAAACTCGCGCAGAATCTCACGGCGCGCCTCTTCGGCGGCCACGATCTCGCGCAGGGCATCCGGCGCGATGGTTAGGATCGATTCGTGGGTCGGGGCCGGGTCGGCTCCGTTCAGGTGCGGTTCGGCGGGATTCGACACTTCGGGTTCTCCTGCCGCCGGAGGCAACAGATCCGGCGGGCGCTGGGCTACGGTCTCATCAAGGTCTCGGTCGGGACTGATCGTTGGGTCATGCACAGGGCGGCGGGGCATTACAAGGTTCCTTTCGTCTGCCGAGCAAGATTCGCGCCCGGCGGTCGCGCTGATCCTATAACTAGTATCAGTATGGCGTATGGGTGGGGCTGCGTCAAATGCGGAAGCGCGACCTCATAAACCGTTTCGAGCCACGAAGAACACGAAGGATGAGGAAGCCGGGTTGACCCGCGAAGAGACGCGAAGGATTTGTCGGTGGAGCGATGGTTCCCGACCGCAGGCGATAAAGGAGCACGCACTACGCCGGCAGCAGGCGAGAAGGCGCGGCCCCTAACCTCTGATCGCTGTTTGTGGTATAATTGCCCTAAAGCGATACTAGAACAGATGTACGGAAAGAGAGACCCCGTGGCCGACACGCCGATGCACCGCCAATATAAGCGGATCAAAAAACAATATCCTGACGCGATTGTGTTTTTTCGCCTAGGCGACTTCTACGAAACGTTTGACGATGATGCGCCCATTGTCGCACAGGTGTGCGACGTGGTGCTGACCAAGCGCAACTTTGCCAAAGGCGAGAATATGCCGATGGCCGGCGTGCCCTACCACAGCGCCGAGACCTACATCGCCAAGCTGATCGGGGCAGGCTACAAAGTCGCCGTGGCCGAACAGATGCAGCAGCCGCGCGCCGACGAAGAGACCGAGCGCCGCCGCATCCGCCTGGGCAAGCGCGAGTCGCCGATGACCGCCAACTGGGGCCAGGACGGGCCGGGCGAAGCGGCGCGCGGCGATCTGGTGGACCGTCAGGTGGTGCGGGTGGTCACGCCGGGCACGCTAGTGGAGCCGGCGCTGTTGGATGCACGGCGCAACAACTATTTGGCTGCCGTGGTCATGGAAGGCGACCGCGCCGGCATCGCCTATGTGGACATCACCACGGGCGAGTTCCAAGCGACCGAGGTGCGCAGCAGCAGCGAACTGTCCACCCTAGTGCAGCAGGAACTTGACCGCTTGCAGCCGTCAGAGTTGCTGGTGCCGCGTGCGGCGATGCAAGACGGCACGCGCGCCGATTACAAAGCATGGGCAGCGGAAGCGAGTGGGGCCGCGGAATCTACCCGCATCCCCCAACCCCAACTCCCCGGCGGAACGGGATCGGATGTGAAGACCGGGCGGCGCAAGCACCACACCGAAAGCGCGATGCAAAACTGGCGCGTCGGCGGGCATATCACGCCGACCGAAGCGCGGACTTGGACGCTAGACAACGCGCGCACCACGCTGATGACTCAGTTCAAGGTAACGGCGCTGGAGGGCTTCGGCGTAGCGAAATCGCCGCCGGCGACGCGGGCGGCGGGCGCGATCCTGGCCTACCTCAAAGACACTCACAGCGCGGCGCTGCAACAGTTAACCCACCTGAGCAGCTATTCGACCGAAGGCTACATGGCGCTCGACCCGGCAACCCGGCGCAATCTGGAACTGGTAGCCGGACCGAGCGGCGGGCTGCATTTCTCGCTGCTGTCGGTGATCGACCAGACGCTCACGCCGATGGGTAGCCGTCTGTTGGCGCGCTGGCTCAACCAGCCGTTGGTAGACCTACCGCGCCTAAGCGCTCGCCAAGACGCGGTAACACTGCTCTACCGCAACGAGCAGTTGCGCGGCGAACTGCGCGGCCTACTCAAAGGCATGGCCGATCTGGAACGGCTGACCAACCGTGCTCTGCAAGGCATCGCCGGCCCGCGCGATCTGAACGCGCTCCGCAATGCACTGCTGACGGTGCCCGGCATCCGCGCCGCCTTTGAGCAGAGCGGCGATTGGCAGCCCGCCCCTGCGCCGCCCGGCCCGCTGGTGATGGAGGGACGCGCCGCTACCCCTCCCTCCCGATCCACGGCCGGTGTAGGAGCCGGGGAGAGTAGGGAAGCGGGCGGCGGGGTTAATAAAGCGGCCACCTTCGGCTCGCTGCTCACCCGACTGCAACCGTGCGATGACGTGGTAGAGGCGATCACACGCGCTATCGCCGAGGATCCGCCCGCCACACTGGGCACCGGCGACGCAATCCGGCCCGGCTTTAATCCCGATCTCGACCAGTTGCGCGAGGCCAGCCGCAACGCGCAGGGCTGGGTGGCGAACCTGGAAGAGGAGGAGCGCACTCGCAGCGGCATCCCCTCGCTCAAAGTGGGCTACAACAAAATCTTCGGCTACTATATCGAGATCAGCAACGCGCACAAAGAGCGCATCCCGGCCAACTATATCCGCCGGCAAACGCTGGTCAGCGGCGAACGCTATATCACGCCTGAACTCAAAGAGGCCGAGTCGCTGATCCTCAATGCCAAAGAGCGTCTGGTGGACCTGGAGCGGGCCTTGTTCCAGGAAGTGCTGGCGGCGGTGGCCGGCGGTGCCGACCGATTGTTGAGCACGGCTCAGGCGGTGGCGCACATGGACGTTTTTGCGGCCCTGGCCGAGGTGGCCGTGACGCGCAACTATGTGCGGCCCGAACTGCTGACCGACGGACCTATCGAGATCACGCAGGGCCGCCACCCGGTGGTCGAACGTAGCGTGCGCGATGAGGTGTTTGTGCCCAACGATGTGCGGCTGGACGCGAGCGACTGCGCGATCATCCTGCTGACCGGGCCGAACATGGCCGGCAAAAGCGTCTACCTCAAAAGCATCGCGCAGATCGTGCTGCTGGCGCAGATCGGCGCGTATGTGCCCGCCGACCGAGCGCGGCTGGGCCTGGTGGACCGCATTTTCACCCGCGTCGGCGCGCAAGACGATATCGCCACCGGCCAGTCCACTTTCATGGTCGAAATGGTCGAGACAGCCAACATCCTCAACCACGCCACGCCGCGCTCGCTGATCATCCTCGACGAGATCGGGCGCGGCACATCTACCTATGACGGGTTGGCGATTGCGCGGGCGGTCGTCGAATATATCCACAACCACCCCCGGCTAGGGGCCAAAACCCTGTTCGCCACACACTATCACGAACTAACCGAGTTGGAGCGGGTGCTGCCCCGCGTCCGCAACTTCAACGTGGCCGTGGCCGAGGAGGGGGAGGAATTGGTCTTCCTGCGGAAGATCGTGCCGGGCGGCGCCGATCGCTCCTACGGTATCCATGTGGCGCGGCTGGCCGGCGTACCCCAAACGATCCTTAAGCGCGCCGCAGACATCTTGCGCGAGTTGGAGCAAGGCGGCAGCAAAGAACGCCGCCGCGCCGTCATGGCAACCGCCGGTCCCGGCGACGGACAACTCACGTTCCTGGCTCCCGCCGGCACAACCGGCAGCGCGGCTACGGACGCAGCAACCAGCGCGGCTACAGGCGCAGCCGGCAACGGCGTAAACGGCAACGGCGGCGCCCCTGATCCGCGAGCCACCGAGCCGGACCCGCTGATCGAGGAATTGCGCGATCTCAAGGTGGACGATATGACCCCGATTGAAGCGCTAGGCAAACTCTACGAACTACGGCAAAAAGCCCGCACGGCAACAAGCGACTAGGCGCAATCCTGTGCCTTTGGAGGAAACCCGATGGACGCTGATCCCACCCGCCCCGAAAATCCCGGCGACTATATGGCCGAGGTGATGGCCCGCCAACTGGACGAGCTAGACCGCATCACCGCCACGCGCGACCTGGGCCACGAGATGATCCAGGCCGGCGCGGAAGGCGAATTGACTCCCAATCTCATCGCCGGGGAGCGACGCGCCGAGCCGGAGTTTACTGAAGCGGATTACGCTTTCTACGAAAACTTGCTGGGCCTGGGTAAACAGCCGGCGGGAGAGCCGGAGCAGGAGTAATCACTGTGACCCAACCCTGGCCGGTCGGCAAAAGCGTGCTGATCACCGGCGCGTCACGCGGCATCGGCGCGGCGACGGCACTGGCGTTGGCGGCGGCCGGCGCGGATGTCGTGATCCACTACCATAGCAAAGCGGCCCGCGCGGAGGCAATCGCGGAACAGGTGCGGGCACAGGGGCGCCGCGCCTTGACTGTCGCTGCCGACCTGACAGACGAGGCGGCGGTTAGGGCAATGCTGGCAACAGTGCGAGCGGAGTTCGGGCGGCTCGACGGCTTGGTGCTGAATGCGTCGGGTGGCCTAGAACGCGACCGCAGCGATGACCCGGATTATGCTATGCGCATCAACCGCGACGCGCAACTCTGGACGTTGGCCCATGCTGAACCATTGCTGGGGCCGGGCGGGCGCATCGTGTTTGTTACCAGCCACTGGGCGCATTTCTACGGCCGGGCGTGGCAATACCCGGCCTATGAGCCGGTGGCGCGCAGCAAACACGCCGGCGAGCAGGCGCTGCTGGCCCGCCTACCTGAGCTTGCGGCCCACGGTTTGCGCTTGGTGCGGGTGAGCGGCGATGTGGTAGAAGGCACGATCACACCCAAGCTGCTGGACCATGCCCAACCGGGGATGCTGACCGTGCGCCGCCGTGATGCCGGCCGCCTGCCGACCGTAGACGACATGGCCGCCGCCATTGTGCAGGGGCTGGCCGACGATACTCTGGCCCCCGCTGCGATTCTGTTTGTCGGCGAAACCAACATCATGGAGCAGCCGCGACCGTAGTGATTGGGTGTTACCCGTGTTATTGCACGCTGCGTCTCCGTGGTGTCGTTAATGCGAAAGCGCGGCGGCAAGCACGGTGGTCGTGCCCCTGATATGCGGCCACGAGGGTGCTTGATGAGCGCCACGATCCTTGACAGGTCGAACGGGCTGGGGTATAATAAGCCCAGAACGATGGGGTGTCGTCTAACGGTAGGACAGCTGATTCTGGATCAGTCAGTTGAGGTTCGAATCCTTGCACCCCAGCCCTGCGGCCTTGATGGAGCTTCATCAAGGCCGTTTTGTTTAATCACCCTGTGTTGGCACACCTATTGGGGCACCCGCCGATGAACCGCTTCGCCGCTTTCTATACCTGGCTCACGCACATCCAGTCCACGCAACCGGACACGGTGCGGCGCGGGCGGCTGCTGAATCTCATGATCGTCGGCGTAGAGCTACTGATGCTGCTGTTCCTCCCCCAGACGATTGTAGAAGGCACTTGGGCGGCCCAAGTGGTCATTGGCATCAGCGTGGTGGTCGCTTACGGCGCGATCCAGCGCAGTCGGCAAGGGGATCCGCGCCGCGCGGCGTACCTGTTCCTGGGGATGTTGTGGCTGGGCATGAGCGCGGTGATGCTCAACAGCAGCACGGCACCCGCTGCGTTTTCCTTCATGCCCTTTCTCTATCCAGTGCCGATCATCGTGGCCGGGCTGACGGCGGGGCCGCGTGCGCCGTTTGTGTTTGCGGCGATCACCGAAGCTTGGTTTATCGTAATCGCCGTGAGACTGCCCAACCCGGCCACATACCGGCTAAGTGCGGGTGGCGTGTTTCAACCCACCCCTGTTATACCGACAGAGTTTCTGCTGACCACTATAGGCACCTATCTGTTGCTATTCGCCTTCCTCTCGTGGCTGATGGAGCGCACCCTGACGGCGGCGTTGAGCGAAACCGGGCGGCAGGCGACCAGCTTGGCCGAATCGGAGGCCGGCATGGCCCAGCGCGCGCGCGAACTGCAACTGGCGACCACTCTGCGTGGGCAAACCGCCAACCTCGTCACCACGATGCAGCAACAAAATGCCGCCACCGCCCAGCAGGCGGCCAGCGTGCAAGAGGTGACGGCGACGGTCGAGGAGTTGACGCGCACCGCCCGCGACATCGCCCGCGCGGCCCAGCAGGTGCAGGCGACGGCGGCGAGCGTGGTGCAGCGGGTGCAGGTGGGCCAAGACAGTGTCGCGGCTACCGATAGCAGTGTGACCCGCCTAGGCGCGGGGGTGGCGGCGATCAGCGAGCGCGTCGGCGTGGTCAACGATCATGTCGGCCAGATCAGCCGGATCGCGGACGTACTCACCGACATCGCGGCCAATATCCACCTGCTGGCCTTTAACACCGCTATCGAAGCCGCCGGGGCCGGGGCAGGCGGGCGGCGCTTCAGCGTCATCGCCCGCGAGGTGCAAGAACTGGCCGACCAAGCGCGGGTGGCCGGCACAGAGGTGCAGGCGCAGGTGACGACCATCCAGGCGGTGACGGCCGAGGCGTTGCAGAGCGCCCGTGCCGGCCGGATCGCCGCCGCCGAGGCCGTCGCCCAAATGACCCAGACACGCACTGTGCAGGCTGAGATCCATAGCGTGGCCGAAGAGGCGGCGCAGCTTGCCACGCAAATTGCCGGCGGCATGGCCCAGCAACAACTGGCCTCGGCCCAGGTGCTGGAATCGCTCCAGACCTTCAGTGAAGCCGCGCACGACATGGCCCGCAGCAGCGACCAAGTGGCCGGGGCCACCACGCGCCTGGGTCGCCTCGCCGCCGATCTTGATGCCACGCAGCACGCCGGCGAAGCCGCTATCGGTCCCGCGCCGCAGCCCGCCGCAATCTAGCCACAGCACCGACACAGCAAGCAGCGCCCTTACACCCCCACCGACACAGGCCGGCAATTCCCACCCCGCAGGGTGTAGCGCCGCAATTCATTGCGGGCGCTACACCCCACAGGCGCAGCAAGCAGCGTCCCTACAGCACCGCGTAATCACGTTTCACCTCTCCCGTTCCACCCCCGACACCACCGGGGCCGAGCGGCGGGTGAAGAGGCCGCCGGCGACAGCGATGCCCAGCAGCACCAGGGCCAAGCCGGCGAGGGCCAGCGGGCGGATCGGCTCATTCAGCAACAGCGCGCCGTAGATCAGCGCCGTGACCGGCAGCAGGTAGGTCACGATGACCGTGCGCGTGGCTCCCACGTTCGCCAGCAGTTGGAAGTAGATCAGGTAAGCGACCGCCGTGCCGCCCAGGCCCAGCGCCAGCAAGGCCGCCCACCCTGTCAGCGATAGTGGACCGGGTGGCGTGATCAGGGTCAGCGGCAGCAGCAGGACGGCGGCACCGCCGGTCTGCACCAGCGCCGCGACAAGGGCCGGCAGCCCGGCAAAGGCGCGCCGGGCATAAAGGCTAGCGGCGGCATAGGAGAAGCCGGCGACCAGCACCGCGCCATGTCCCAGCCAGCTATTGATTGTGCTGACCCCGGCCTGTGTGGCACTGCCGGCCACCAGCAGCAGCACGCCGGCGAAGCCGATAGTCACCCCGATCCCTTTACTGAGGCTGGGCTGCTCCTGGCTAACACGCTGCCCCAGCAGCGCCACCAACACCGTAGTGAACAGCGGCGTGGTGGCGTTCAGGATGGCCGCGTCGCCGCTGCTGATATAGGTCTCGCCCCAGGTGATCGCCAAGTAGGGCAGCGCGACGTTGCCGAAGCCCAGCAACAGCGCGGGGCCGAGCAGCCGCCGCCACGGAATCGGCGCGACGGATGTCGCTTGCCCATGTGCCCAGCCGCGTTGCGCCGCGTAGTAGGCCAGCAAGCCCAGCGCGCCCAACCCCACCCGGCAGCCGACCAGCGTCAGCGGGGTCATCTCACGCAGGATCACTTTGATGAACATAAAGCTGGCTCCCCACACGGCGGCCAGCGCCAACAGGAGCGCAATATCGCGACTTTTCATTCTACCCCCATCCATCCCCAGCGCAGCGCCGGCGCAACGCAGCACTGAATGAGGGGCATCTTTATGGTATACTAATGGTGGGGCATCCCCTGGAAGGGCCCCCGACTATTGGCTAGTGTGATCACTCGCGCTGTATTATAAAGGAAAAGGATGCCCGAAAGCCCGTCGTCGGCCGCGCCGCCCCTGCCCCTGGCGCAAACCGGCCTCACACCTGACGAATATGCGCGCGCCGTGCGCCTGCTGGGGCGCACCCCGACGGTGGTGGAACTCGGCATGATCGGGGCCATGTGGAGCGAACACTGCGGTTACAAAAATAGCCGCCCGCTATTACGGCTGTTCCCCACCAGCGGGCCGCGCGTACTCCAGGGGCCGGGCGAAAACGCCGGCGCGGTGGACATCGGCGATGGGCTGGCGGTCGTCTTCAAGATCGAGAGCCACAACCACCCCAGCGCAGTAGAGCCGGTCGAAGGCGCGGCCACTGGGGTCGGCGGCATTGTGCGCGACATCTTCACCATGGGCGCCCGCCCGATTGCCCTGCTCGACTCGCTACGCTTCGGCCCGCTGGACGCACCGCGCACACGCTACCTGTTCGACGGCGTGGTGGCGGGTATCGGGCGCTACGGCAACGCCATCGGTGTGCCCACTGTCGGCG
>JBBRPH010000092.1:0-15014 GCA_038228295.1 Chloroflexia bacterium
GGGAGGCAGTGGTCGGGCGGAAGTAGGCGCGCGCAGCAGGCATCGGAACTCTCCTTGCGAACGGGGGGCGGACCCACTCACCAGTGGGGAGGCTGGTTCCATTATACTACTGCAACCCTCTTTTGCCTAACACACATTAATCGCAGGATCGGTTACATCAATTTGAAGAGCTACACTGGAGAATTCTCTCGAGGGACAATTGGGTTCAAGGAACAGTGCTTCTCCTGGGTTAATAATTGTATGTGTATCATTACACGTTACTTGGTAACTTTCCCCACTACCTACATGGAGATTACGTCCCTGACTATCTTTTGCACTAAAATTAGCTAAACCGTAGCGAATAGCGCGCGGTTCGGAACCCAAGTTAGACAGTTCAAAACCTGCTTGCATAGTATTGCGGTCAGGTATGGGATTAATACCAGTTAGACGCAACTTCCACCCATCCTGCAACCAACCCTGCCCAACCTCTAAGATCGTGCCGGGAGCAGTACCAGGGATCGGAGTCGGAGGCGCAGGTGTGTCCGTCATAGGCACAGGAGTGTTCGTGGGTGGCACAGAAGTATCTGTCGGCTGGCGCGGCACAGGCGTGGTAGTTGGCAAACTGGTAGGCTGAATGAACTGCGGAGGCGTAGCAGTTGCTGGTAACTGAGCAACTACCGGCACAGGCGTGGCTGCCACTGTATTACCGGATTTTGATGTCATAAATGAGCCGGCCCCAAAGCCTAGCAAAAGGACCAGTCCCAACAGGGCCAGCAGTGGGATCAAGTTCCGGCGGGCAGCAGGTGGGGGCGGCATAGAAGCGGTCGGTTGGACAAACGGGCGACCCGCGTTGCCTTTGAGCCGGGCCAATTCGTCGGCAGGAAGCTGACGAGTGGCATTCTCACCCAATGGTTGGCCGCACTTCATGCAAAACTTGGCGGTCGCGGGGTTCAGCATACCGCATCGGGGGCAATTGCTGCTCGTTGCCATTAAGATGCTCCTGCTTAGGTGCCATTCTACTGGGAACTGCCTATGCGACGATTATACAGCAAAATCTCTGTGCAGTCTATCGCAATTTTGCCGAATTTTGTGGGTGTCGTTGGGTTCACCACGGATTGTAGGAGAGGGTTCCACCCCGCGATGCCGCCTTTATAACAATCTACGGGGTGGTCCTGATGCCCACACGGTAAAGCCTGCCGGTGCATCCCCTATTTGGCATCCAGCACGGTGTCTACCGCCACATGGAAGGCGGGCAGCAGCGCGGAGGTCGCGGTTGCGCCGCGCGGGAAGCGGCCGTGTTCGGTGTAGCCGGTGGCGGTCAGGCGCAGCACCGTAATGGTCTCGTCGAGCGGATTGACGATCCAGTATTCGGGGATGCCACCTTCGGCATAGTCGGCGCGTTTCACTACCAGATCGCGCTCCGGTTTGTCGGGGCTGACGATTTCCATCACCAAGTCGGCCCCGCGCCAGAAAGCGTCGCCAATACGCGGGTCCGCCGCATCCAGTACAGCCAGCAGATCCGGCTCGCGGTATTTGCCGGGGCGAATTTGCACCCGCAAGGCCGCAAACAATACATCGCCGCCGCGCGGTTGGAGAAACGCGGTCAATGTAAACAGCAAAAATCGTAAAATACGTTGGTGTTTATCAGTCGGCATCGGCAACACCTCCAGCACGCCGTCGGTGAGTTCGATCAGGCGGTTGGTTCCATCGGTCAGGCGTATGTATTGCTCATCACTCCACAGTCCTTGTAGTGAGTGCATATCGATCTCCACCTGCTCCTCCGGCCAAACCATTAACACGGCTGGGTGTTGCAGCGCAACTGTTGGTGTGGACATGGCACAAGCCTCCTTCCCTGTAGTATACACCTTTGCCCAAAGAGCTGGGCGCAATCTTGCCGCCTGCCGTGCTTTGGGGTATCATACGATTGACGGTTGATCGGCGTGGATCAGCAGCAGGGGATAAGCTAGCAAGGGAGCTATAGGATGACCACGGCCACCGAACGCAAGATCCGCGTCCTCGTCGCCAAGCCGGGCCTGGATGGGCACGACCGGGGCGCGAAAGTGATCGCCCGCGCCTTGCGCGACGCGGGCATGGAAGTGATTTATACGGGGCTGCACCAGACCCCGGAGATGATCGCCGAAGCGGCGCTGCAAGAGGATGTGGACGCCGTGGGGCTGTCGATCCTCAGCGGGGCGCACATGGCGCTGTTCCCGCGCGTGATCGAGGAGCTGCACAAGCGGGGGCTGACCGATGTGCTGGTCTGTGCGGGCGGCATCATCCCACCCGACGACATGGAGCCGGTGCGCGCGATGGGCGTGCGCGGTATCTTCGGGCCGGGCACGACGCTGGACGAAGTCGTGCGCTTTATTCGTGACAACGTGCGGACCGAGGGCGCGGCATGACGGCACCCGCGACTGCCGCGCCGCCCACAACCGCCGACCTGGCCGAGCGCCTGCGATCCGGCGACCGCTTGGCCCTCACCCGCGCCATCACCCGCGTTGAGAACCGCCGCCCCGAAGCCGCCGCCTTGCTGCGGACGATCACGCCACACACCGGCCACGCCTACCTGCTGGGCATCACCGGCCCGCCGGGTGGCGGCAAATCCACGCTGACCACGCAACTGATCAAAGCGCTGCGGGCGCGGGGGGAGCGGGTCGCGGTAATCGCGGTGGACCCGACGTCGGCGATCAGCGGCGGCGCGCTGCTGGGCGACCGCATCCGTATGTTGGAGTTTTACCAGGATACCGGCGTGTTTATCCGCAGCATGGCGAGTAGGGGCGTGCTGGGCGGGCTGGCCGCCACAACGGGCGAAGTGGCCCGCGTGCTGGATGCCTTCGGCTTCGACTGGATCATTATCGAAACGGTGGGCGTGGGTCAGGGCGAAGTAGCCGTGGCCGGGCTGGCCGATACCACATTGCTGATCGAAGTGCCCGGCTTGGGCGATGATGTGCAGGCGATTAAGGCCGGCGTGTTGGAAGTGGCCGACATCCTGGTGGTCAACAAAGCCGACAAAGAGGGCGCGACGCGGCTGGTGACCATCCTGCGCGGGATGCTGTCGCTGGCACACAGCACAGGGTGGTCGCCGCCCATCATCAAGACGGTGGCTGCCGAAGGCCAGGGTATCCAAGAACTGCTGGAGGGGATCGCCAAGCACCGCGCCTACCTCGACACCACGCAACAGCGCGCCGCACGCCTACGCTTGCGCCTGCGCGCCGAGACCCTGGACCGCGCCGGTGACTTGCTGATGAGCCGGCTGACCGCGCTACTCGACCGCGACCCGGCCTTTGCCGGCGCACTCGACCGGTTAGTGGAGCGCACGATAGATCCGGCGACCGTGGCCGGCGATCTCGCTGCCCGGCTGGGCTCATAGGCACCGATATGCACGCTCGCCGCCCGCCCCTGGCCGAGATCGACACCTGGACGCTCTGGCAAGCCGTGCGCCGGGGCGAATGGCGGTCCGTCGCACCCTGGCTGCTGCTGCTGGCCGGCTTTTGCGCCGTGCTGGGCAGCATGATCTCGTTTTTCTGGCTCACCGCGCCCGGTGATCTGCCGGGGCTGGTCGGCCTGCTGCTGCTATTCGCCCTGTTCCTGTTCCGCCGCCTGTCGGCCCGCGCCGCTTTCGCCGCCGCCACGATGGGCGCGCTGCTGGTGCTGGCCGGGGCCGTCTTCGCGCTCTGGTGGCTGGCCTATGTTGCCGGCGGCAACAATGTCTGGCTGGGCATCGGCGGCGTGATCGCGCAATGTGGGCTGGGGATTGCCCTCGGCTTGGCGGGCATCAATCGGCTGGCCGCCGGCGCAACTTGAGTATGGCGGGTATAGGCCCGCTATTCATTGCGCGTCTACACTCGTTAGCGGGAGAAGACCTGTGCAAAAGCTCGTCGAATGTGTGCCCAACTTTAGCGAGGGGCGGCGACCAGAGGTGATCCAGCGGATCGTGGCGGCCATTGCGGGGCTGCCCGATATTCGCTTGCTTGATGTGGAATCGAACGCCGACCATAACCGCTCAGTTGTCACCTTTGTCGGCGAGCCTGCGCCGGTGGCCGAAGCCGCTTTCCGGCTGACCCAGGCGGCCGTGGCGATGATCGATATGGAGCAGCAAACGGGCGAACACCCGCGCATCGGGGCGATGGATGTGATCCCGTTTGTGCCGATTAGCGGCGTGACGATGGACGATTGCGTGGCGCTGGCCCGCCATGTGGGCGAACGGATCGGCAGTGAACTGGCGCTGCCGGTCTACCTCTATGCTCACGCCGCCACCACGCCGGCCCGCCGCCGCCTGCCCGATGTGCGCCAGGGCCAGTATGCCGGCCTGAAAAAGACCATCGCCACCCCCGAACGGCGGCCCGACTTCGGCCCGGCGTGGATGCATCCCACCGCCGGAGCCACCGCCGTCGGTGCGCGTCCGCCGCTGATCGCCTTCAACATTAATCTGGCAACGCGCGACATCCGTATTGCCCGCGAGATCGCCAAAGGTGTGCGCGAAAGCAGCGGGGGACTGGTCAATGTACAGGCGATGGGCGTGGACTTGGCCGAGCAAGAACGGGTGCAGGTTTCGATGAACCTGCTTGACTACACCCGCACGCCGATCCACCGCGCCTTCGAGCTAGTCCGCCTGGAAGCCGAGCGGCACGGCGTATTGGTGGCCGGCTCCGAGGTGATCGGCCTGATTCCGGTGGACGCGCTACTGGACGTGAGCCGCTTCTACCTACGCCTCGATAGCTTCCGCCGCGAGCAGACGCTCGAATTGCGCTTGCTGGAAGCGCAGTAGCCTTAGCGTTGTCAGTGAGGTGGCCGAATGGTAACTCTGACTGGGGATCAACGTAAGCGCATCCAAGCGGCGTTCCTGAGCGCGTTCCGGCACTATCCTGAACTAGAGCGCATGGTCAGTTTTGGCCTGAACGAGAACCTGGCCGCTATCGCTGATGAGACCAGCGACCTCAGTGACGTGGTATTCTGCCTGATCGAGTGGGCCGAAGCGCAAGGCCGTGTGCCCGATCTACTGCGGGCCGCCTGCGCCGAGCGCTACGCCAACCCCGCCCTCGATACCATTGCCGGCGAACTGGGCGTGAATTGTGGTAAGCAAGCGACGGTACAGACCCGCACGCGGGCGGTTGCACCCTGGCAATGGGCCGCCGTGACGGTGCCGGTCATCCTGGCGATCTTGGTTCTGATTGCGCGTTCGCCCTTCGGCGAGAGCGGTGCACGCATCCCTACGGTGCTGGTGCCCACGGTGGCGCCGACGGCCACCATCCCATCACCTACGTGGACCCCGGTGGCGCCGACGGCCACCATCCCGCCACCCACGTGGACTCCGATCCCCAGCGCCACACCTAGCGGTCCGACCGTAAGCTGTGGCACAGCGCAAAGTTGTTTCAGCCTGGGGGTCGCGCAAAAGCAAAAAGGCGACAGCTTAGTGGGGGCAGACGCAATCCCGGTTTGGCACCAAGCGATTGCCTTCTACAATCGAGCGTTAGAACTAGATCCAAATTACGCCGATGCTTATAATAATCGCGGCTATGCCTATGATCGGCTAGGACAATACGACGCCGCCGTGCGGGACTATGGACAGGCCATTGCGCTGGATACGCGAAACGGGATCTTCTACTATGGGCGGGGCAGCAGCTATTATCGCTGGGGCATAAGTGACGCAACCAAATTCGCGCCGGCGGTCACTGATCTCAGCACCGCGATCAGCCTGCCTGAAGACCGCTTTTTCGCTTATCATCCCTACGCCTACTATTTTCGCGGATCGGCTCACCGCCGGCAAAACGAGCGCGACCAGGCTTTGGCCGACCTGACCAGCGCTTGGCAACTGTGCTCGGATCGCTTCCTGCGCGGCGACATCGCCGCCGAGTTCAGCGCGCTCAACACGCCGTTGCCCGCCGCGCCCGCCAATTGCCCACCCTGATAGCTGGCGGTCGGCAGTCGGTGGTCGGCAGAGGGGACAATCACATTTCACGCTACAGGGCCTCCGTGCGCGCCAACCATGCACCGACGAGGCGGGCAAACTCGTCAGGTTGCTCATCGTGCGGCACCAGCCCCGCCGCGCGGATCGTTTCCAGCTCGGCGCCCGAATTGAGCGCCAGAAACGTCGCCGCGTCACCCACCGGTGTGATCTGCGCGTCGGCACCCCAGACGATCAGTGTCGGCTGCCCCACGCGCGGCCAGGCATCATGCACATCATGGGCCAATGCTCCGCCGACGAATGCTGCCGGCGCGTAGCGTGCGCCTGACTGGTGGGAGGTGAGATAATTCATCTCAACCAAGTCCTCGTCTACCGCCGCTGGATCGGCATAGGTTTGATCGCGCAGAAAGCGGCGTAGGCTGGTGCGCGCGGTGAGCGCATGGTACAGTGTCTCGCCCAGCAACGGGCTACTTAGCACCGCAGTCAGCAGCGTACCAAGCGCCGTCGCTTCGGTCAGGCGAGTCAGGCCGGTCGGCCCCACCACGATCAACTGTGTCACCCACTCTGGGTCGTCGACCGCCACCTGGATCGCGTGCGCCGCGCTCAAGCTGCTCGCTATGACGCGGCTGGGCGCGCAGATCACCTCGCGCAACAGGTCGCGGATCAGTTCGATGGAGAGGGCGGCACTGTAGTCGAGCGGCGGGCGGTCGGACAGGCCGTAGCCCAGCAGATCGGGCGCAAAGACGTGATAATCGGCGGCCAAGCGCAGGAACTGCTTGCGCCACTCGTAGGCCGAGGCCGCCGCGTTGTGGCCGTGCACCAGCAAGAGCGGCGGTGCGTCGGGCGAACCCGCACTGTAATAGACCACGCGGCCCCAGCGCGACTCATAATCCTGCGGGTCGGCGGGCAACTGGTCGGGCAGCGTGCCCGCTTGCGCGTCAATCAGGCGGTTGAGGCCGGCCACCGCCGCCACCAGGCCCGCCGCTACCAGGGTCGCCGGCAGCCGCCGGTTGGGTTGTTGAGCCATCTGTCCTCCAGTCGTCGGTCGTCAGTCGTCAGTTGTTAGCTTGAGATTTTTATTTTGTGAACAGCTTTAGCATAGCCTATGCCCCCAACAACTAGTCACCGCTCACAACCGACGACTATGCTATAATAGCCCAATGGAAGAACCCTATGACTTCGCGGCAGTGACGGCTACGACCTCGGCGGCCGGAATGCCGACGGTGGGCTTTGTCGGCGCGGGTAAGGGTGGACAGACATTGGCGGCGGCGCTAGCGGCGGCGGGGGTACGGGTCACGGCGGTGGCTAGCCGCACGCGGGCTAGTGCCGAACGGCTGGCCGCGCTGGCGGGTGTACCCGCAGACGGTATCCGTGATTATGCGAGCGAGGTACCGGCGCGCGCGCATCTGACGCTACTAACGGTGCCCGACGACGCGATTGCCGGGGCAGTCAACGAAATCTGTGCGCGGCGCGGTTGGCGGCCCGGCCACGCCGTGGTCCATTGCAGTGGCGCATTACCCAGCCGCATCCTCGACTGTGCGCGGCTCGAGGGCAGCTTGGCCGGATCGTTCCATCCCCTACAAGCGTTCGCCCAGCGGCCACCCGATGCCGCTGCTGCCTGCGCCGCGCTGCGCGGCATCGTCTTCGGCCTTGAAGGCGACGATGGGCTGGAAGCAACCCTGCGCCGCTTGGCTGTGTTGCTCGGCGGCCGGCCGCTGGTGCTGCAACCCGGCAGCAAGCCGCTCTACCACGCCGCCGCCGTCATCGTTTCTAATTACGCCGTCACGCTGGTTAATACGGGCGCCGCACTGTTGGCGCAGTGCGGCCTCGACCGCCTTGCTGCGGTGCAAGCCCTCCTGCCGTTGCTCACCGGCACGCTGGCGAACCTCGCCCACCTGGGCCTGCCCAACGCACTCAGTGGACCGCTCAGTCGTGGCGACATAGGCACGGTGGCCGGCCACCTGGCGGCGCTGGATGCGGTCGCGCCCGACGCCGCGGCGCTCTACCGTAGCCTCGGCTTGGCGACTCTCGCACCGGCGCTGGAAAAAGACCCCACTAACGCGCTCGCCATCACAGCCGCCGCCGCGCTGCTTTTGCCGTCGGCGCCGGCCCGCGCCTCTTTCGATAGAGACGAGAGCCTCGCAGAGCGGGGGAGTGCTCTGTAGAGGAAGGGGTTGCGGTGCGGCAGCGTGATTCGCGCGCCTTGTGATACGCCCAGTCTATCGGGTATAATATCTGTTGGCCCCAACGGACGCGGGGCACAGCAGTTAGCGTGAGGAGCGGGCATGACGGGGGTGGGAGATCAGTTGCGCCTGGCGCGCGAAAGCCGGGGTGTGGCGTTGGAAGAAGCGGCCACCGACACACGCATCCGCAGTGAATACTTGAGCGCCCTAGAAGCCGACAATTTCGCGGCCTTACCGGGCGACGTGTATACGCGCGGCTTCCTGCGGAACTATGCCGTCTATCTGGGTCTGGAGCCTGCCGGGGTAATCGCCGCTTATGAGGGGCGCAACGACGGGGCGCGCAAGCGCGTCTTGCCGGCGCGTACAACGCCGACTGCGCCGCCGCCCCGCCGCCCCGAATCAATCCGTATCCAGCCGCTTAGTCCCACCCCGGTTAATATACAGGTGCGCTACGGCCCCAACATCCGCCTGTTGGCCGTGCTCGCTGTGATCGTGCTATTGGTGGCGGTGCTGGCTAATAACCTGATCAACGGCGTGCGGCACGTGCAACAGGAGCTACTCACGACTCCAACAGTGGTTGCACGCCTCCCCCTCACGCCGATCTCCGGCCTACCGACGACGGTCGCTGCCGGCAGCGCAGTGCGAACCGTGCCGCCTTCGCCCGGTCGTAGTCCCGTCCCGACCCAGATAGCGGGCGCGCCGGGGGGGTTGCCGACCCTGCCTATACCGAGCGCATCAGGCTTCAGCACGCCGACCGCCGTCAGCGGACCGCTGCTGTTCCCCACTGCGCCTCCCGCACTCACGCCGCTGTTCCCGGCGCTGTTTAGCACACCGACAAGTGCCGTCATCGGCTCGCCCGGCACCGGCGTGAGTGTGCAATTGAACGTGACCAGCCAGACACAGAACGCCTGGGTGCGGGTCAGTGTAGACAGCCCTAACGGCACGGCGACCACTTTCCAGGGCGCGTTGCCGGCGGGCAGCAGCCGCAGTTGGCAGGGACAAAGTGTGATCCGCGTCCGCTTCGCGCGCGGCGACATCACCACCATCAATGTCAACGGAGTAGACAAAGGCCGCGCCAGCGACTCCAACCAGACCGTAATTACCAAAGAATGGGATGCCGCCGGCAACGAGCGGATCGTTCCCTAGCCCAGACGATAGCTGTACAGGAAAGGAACGCTGCCCCATGGCCGGCACATTTTCGTTTGATCTGGTGTCCGAATTTGATCGCCAGGAACTCGTCAACGCCGTAGATCAGGCGTTGCGCGAGATCCGGACCCGTTATGATCTAAAAGACACCAAGAGCGATATTAAACTGGAAGACGAGCGCTTGGTGATCACCGCCGAAAGCGAACACCACTTGACGGCGATCAAGGATCTGCTGGAGACTAAAGCGCTGCGCCGCAACCTGTCAATCAAGATTTTCGACTGGGGCACACCCGAAGAGGCCGGCGGCAGCACCTACCGCCAGATCGTGACGCTGCGTAAGGGCATCGCCGACGACCTGGCGCGCAAAATCAATAAACAAATCCGCGAGAACTTCCCCAAGACGCAGCCCCAGATCCAGGGCGATGCGCTGCGAGTGCAGGCCAAGAGCAAAGACGAATTGCAAGCCGTCATCAAGTATCTGCGTGAGCATGAAGGCGACTTCCCGATGCCTTTGCAGTTCACCAATTACCGGTAGCGTAAAAACCGCGACAGAAAGCAGAGTTATGCAAACAGACAAGGCCCCACGCTATAACATCGTCACGCTGGGGTGTGAAAAGAACTCAGTGGATAGCGAGGGCATGGGCCAGGTGCTGGCCGAGGCGGGCTATGGCGAGGCGGCACGGGCAGATGAGGCCGATGTGCTGATCGTCAACACCTGCGGCTTTTTGCAGGCTTCGACCGGCGAGTCGTTGAACGCCCTGCGCGAGTTGGCCGTGCATAAGCGACCCGATCAGGTGCTGATCGCGGCCGGCTGCGCGACGCAACGCTATGGGGCCGAGTTCGCCAGTGATGTGCCGGGCGTGGATGGGATGCTCAGTACGCGCCAGTGGCCGCAGATCGCCAAGCTGGTAGACCACCTGCGCGCCGGCCAAGCCGCCGGCACCCTAGCCGTGCGGCGCGACGGTGATGATCCCCTGCTGCTGATGCAGGCGCGCGTCGCCAGTATCGAGCAGGCGTTGATCGCGCCGGTCCAGCCGACCGCCGAACTCAAGCGCTTCCGCCGCAAGCCGAAGGGGGCCAGCGCCTACGTCAAAATCTCCGAAGGCTGCGACCACAAGTGCAGCTTCTGCATCATCCCTGAGATTCGGGGCAAGCACATCAGCCGGCCTATCGCTGAAATCGCCGACGAGGTGCGTGAACTAACCGTAGCCGGCGTACAGGAAGCGATCTTTATCGCGCAGGACAGCACTTATTACGGTACCGACCTGGGCCTGCGCAACGGCTTGGCCCAGTTGCTGGAAGCCGTCGCCGGCGCGGCGCCCGATTTGCGCTGGCTGCGCCTGATGTACGCCTACCCCACGCAGATCACGCCGGGGTTGATCGAAACAATGGCCCGCTTGCCGCAGGTCTGCAAATATCTGGATATGCCTTTGCAGCACGGGCACCCCGACACGCTGCGCCGGATGCGCCGCCCCAACGACTTGGACCGGGTGCAGCGGCTGATCGGCGAACTGCGCGCCGCCATGCCCACCATTGCCCTGCGCTCCACCTTTATCGTCGGCTTCCCCGGCGAGACCGATGCCGAGTTCCAGGCATTGCTCGACTTTCTGACCGCGATCCAGTTTGATCACGTCGGGATGTTTATCTATTCGCCCGAAGAAGGCACGCGCGGGGCCACGCTGCCCGATCAAGTGCCGGAGCGCGTCAAGCAACGGCGTTACAAGCAGGCCATGAGCCTGCAACAGGGTATTTCGGCGGCTAAAAACGCTGCCTGGGTGGGCCGGCAAATTGACGTGCTGATCGAAGGCGACGGCACAGTGGAAGACGGACGCGGGCGCAAAACTCCCATCCTGGCCGGTCGCTACTACCGGCAAGCACCCGAAGTGGACGGCTTGGTCTTTGTCAAAGGACGACCCGGCATTCAGGTGGGCCAAGTGGTGCCGGTGCGGGTGAACCAAGCCACCGAATATGATCTCTGGGGCAAAGCCGTGTCCAATACGGAACACGGACTGCGTACTGCGGAATAAGATGGGCGGCGCAAGCTTACCCCCGCCGTACACATCCAGCATTAAGCAATTTTCTATCTACGCATAACTACCGATGGCATAAGTAAGCAACCTATGCTATCGTAGTGATGGGCCGCGCCCGCAAGGGTGCCGCCGGTAATACCGGCCCTCGCTACGGTTTCCAGGCGCAATCTCTATCGCGGGGCGCACGCGATAATTATGAGGAGAGAGAGGTTTCGGGACCCAAATAGGAGACCACACAGCGAGCTACTACAGGCGAGTAGAGTTGGTATCCATGATTCGTCACCTTTTATAATCTACGGAGGAACCCTCACTTCATGAACCACACCTCACGTATCGTGCGCGGTCTCGGCGCGTTCGCCCTAGCGGGGATGCTTATCGGTGTGCCCGGCATCAGCCAGGCGCAAAGCGGTAGTCGTACCTTCCCGCAAACCGGCCACACTGTCAGCGGCCAATTCCTGACCTACTGGGACAGTCATGGCGCACTGGCCCAGCAGGGCTATCCGATCTCGGAAGAGATGCAGGAAGTTAGCGACCTCAACGGCCAGAACTACACGGTGCAATATTTTGAGCGCGCCGTCTTCGAGAAGCACCCGGAGAACCAGCCGCCGTTCGACACGCTCCTCAGCCAGTTGGGCACCTTCCGCTACAAGCAGAAGTATCCCGGCGGCGCGCCCGGCCAACAGGCCGGCACCGACAACGCCCGCCTGTTCGCCGAAACCGGCAAGCACCTGAGCGGCCAGTTCCGCGCCTATTGGGAGAGCCACGGAGCGCTGGCCCAGCAGGGCTTCCCCATCTCAGAAGAATTCACCGAAGTCAGCGACCTCAACGGCCAGTCGTACACGGTGCAGTACTTTGAGCGCGCCGTCTTCGAAAAGCATCCGGAGAACAAGCCGCCGTATGACGTGCTGCTAAGCCAGTTGGGTACGTTCCAGTACAACGCGAAATACAAGAACGGTGGCCCTGCGCCGACCGTTGCGCCACCGGCAGCCACCCAGCCTGCCGCCCCGCCCACGGCGACTCAAGTGAGCGGCAGCGGGGATCCGTGCAGCGATGTGCCGGCCAGCACTAATATGGTGGTCACGCCGAAATGCGGACCGGCAGGCACCCGCTTCACCTTCGTCGGCAGCGGCTTCCAGCCCGGCGAAGCGGTGGGTCGCTACTACACCTTACCCAACGGCCAAGTTATCGAGGGTAGCTCGCAAAGCATCGCCGACAACAGCGGCGGCGTTGACGGCATCAGTATCGGGACCACCGGTTCGTCACCGCAGGGTATCTGGGCCGGCACCTTCGAGGGGGTGCAGTCGCACCGCAAAGCGATTGCCTTCTTTCGCGTAACCGGACCGCAAGCCGCGCCGACCCCATCGTCGTCCAGTTGCGATCTGTCGGGCAATAAAGACGGCAGCGCGGTCAAGACCGACATTCACCCCGGCGATTCGTTAATCGTTACCGCCACCGGGTTCCGCCCCGGTGAGGCTATCTCGTTCTACTTTACCCTGCCGAATGGATCCGTATTTGGTACAGCGAACCCGCTCAACGGCGGGGTGAATGGAGACGGCTCCGTCGGCCCGATCAACTTTGGCACCTTGCCGGCGGCGTTCTTCCAGTCTCCCGGCACCTGGGCGCTGACCTTCCAGGGCGCAGCCAGCAACCACGTCTCGATCATCAAGTTCTGCGTCGTGCCGTGACGAATGAGCCGGGGTCAGGACACTTGACCCCTGCTGCCCGGTAGCCACAGCAGTAAACAGCGAGGGTCAGGAGCCAAACTCCTGACCCTCGGCGCTATGCCACGCTTCACACTTTACGCTTTACGCTTTACGCTTTACGTTTCACGTTTCACGCCTCACGCAACGCCCGCAGCAGATCCAGCCGGTCGCTGATGATCCCGTCTATGCCGCAGACGCGCAGCCAGACGGCGGCCAGGCGGTGGTTGACCGTCCAGGTGTAGACCTGCCGCCCGGCGCGGTGCGCGGCCCAGATAATGAGCGGGTTGAGCGCGAGGATCGGCCAGGGCGGCCCCAGCACCTCCGCGTCGGCGGCGGGCCGGCGCGGGAAAGGCACGGCCTCACCGGTCAGGTGGCAGAGCGGCAGCGCAGGGTCCAGCGCGCGCACGCGGGCCAACGAGTCGCCGTCAAACGACATGATCAGCACGCGGTCGGCGTAGCGTTCGGCGGCCAGCACCGCCAGCAGGCGGCGTTCGATGCCGGGGTAAAGATGCGGGCTTTTGATTTCGACCAGCAACCACGCCGCGCCGCCCGGCCGGCTACGGGCCAGGGCGATCACCGCGTCCAGCGTGGGAATGCGCTCGCCGGCCCACTGCGCGCCGAACCACGCACCCGCGTCGAGTGCCTGCAATGCGGCCAAGCTATGACCCGCTAGCGGCCCCGCGCCGTCGGTGGTGCGGTCTAGCGTCTCGTCATGGAACACGACCAGCGCGCCGTCGCGCGTCAGTTGCACATCCAGTTCCCAGGTGCCGAGGCCCACCGTTGCAGCTCCCCGGAACGCCGCCAGGGTATTCTCCGGCGCATCCGCCGCCCCGCCCCGATGCGCCACCCGCCGCACAGGTCGCCGCGCCCGCCCGACCAGCCCGGCCGCGATTGCCAGCCCAGCGGCGATTTGCCACCACGGAGACACGGAGACACGGAGGGTTTTTGTGGCTTTGTTAGTCGTAGCGGTTGCTCCCTTCGGCTTGGACATGAGACGATTCACCACGGAGACACGGAGGCACGGAGGGTTTTTGTGGCTTTGTTAGTCGTAGCGGTTGCTCCCTTCGGCTTGGACATGAGACGGTTCACCACGGAGACACGGAGACACGGAGGGTTTTTGTGGCTTTGTTTAGATTACGCGGCGAGTGATGCCCATTTTGAGGGCGGGGACGTTGAAGTTGATGAGGAGGCCGAGCGGTTTGCCGCTTAAGCGGAGGTAGGTCATGAGTTGGGCTTCGTGGACGGGGAGAACGTGATCGATAGCTTTGAGTTCCAGCACCACGGTCTCTTCAATCAGCAGATCCATGCGGTAGTTGCAATCCAGTTGAGCATCTTTGTAGACAACCGGCAACGGCACCTGTCGCTGATACGGTATGCCACGCAGGGTCAGCTCATAACACAAGCACTCCTCATACACCGCTTCCAGTAACCCCGGTCCCAATATCTTATGCACTTCTATCGCCGCACCAATGACAGCATGACTCAAGGCTTCATGTTGCAGCACGCCAAATCCTCCTTGCCATAACCCCCGCAAAAAGCTCCGTGTCTCCGTGGCTCCGTGTTGAAACGCTGTTGAAGCCAGAGTTGAAACACTCTTGAAACCCCGAAGCCACCAGAGAATAATCCTTAAAAATCTCCGTGTCTCCGTGTCTCCGTGTTGAACCCGAACGTGGGGAAACCCACAAGCCCCCCAGAATAACCCCTAAAAATCTCTGTGTCTCCGTGTCTCCGTGTTGAAACCTGTAAACAGCACTCAGAACGTGCGCGTGGGCCAGCCGCGGCGGGCGGCGATGGCCTGCATCTTGGCCTGGGGGCTGATGACGACGGGGTAGCCGACCAGGGCCAGCACTTCCTCGTCGCTGTGGTGGTCGGCATAAGCATAGCTGGCGGCGAAGTTGATCCCGTGCGCGGCGGCGAATTGGCGCGTGAGCAGGGCTTTGGTGGGGCCGTAAGGCCAAAGACCGGCGATGCGCCCGGTGAAGCGCCCGGCGCGCTCTTCCAGGTGCGTGGCGATCAAAAAGTCGGCCCCCAGATCGGCCTGTAGCGGCTCCAGCAGGAAGTCGAGCGA